>CABYHW010000001.1 GCA_902518705.1 uncultured Alphaproteobacteria bacterium
AAATAAGAATTACCACTATAGACATTATGAAATGTAGATATTGTTTTGAAGTTTCTATTTTTTATAAAACTTAAAATCCATGCTGGTGCTCTTGATCTTACATGAACAACATTAATATTTTGATTAAAAATTAATTTTTTTAATTGATTAGCAATTAATGGATAAATAAAAAAATTTTTTGAGTTAACTGGTAATTGAAAATGATCAGTATAATTTTTATCAATTTCCTTAATTAAACGCCCTCCATTTGAAATAATATTATTTTTTAAATTTAATTCAGATAAATAATTTGCAACTTCAATAGTGCCTCTTTCGACACCACCAGAATCTAAAGAGGGAAGAATTTGAGCGACATTAAATGATGACATTTTATTAAAATATAAGTATTTGTATCAAAGATGCCTTACTTTATTAATAAGAAAAAAGAAAGAATTCGCTATAAATCTATAAAGGGTAAGGGGCCTGGTATCATCTTTATCCATGGCCTTAACTCAGATATGAGTGGTCAAAAAGCTTTGTCTTTAGAAAGATTTGCGCGAAAAAATAAATTGCGGTTTATCCGTTTTGAATGCCGTGGTCATGGTAAATCTGATGGAAAATTCGAAGATTTTACAATTTCAGATTGGAAGAAAGACTTAATTGATATCATTGATAATATTGCAAAAGGACCGCAAATTCTGGTTGGTAGCAGTATGGGTGGATGGTTAATGTTTTTAGCAGCCAAAGCAAGACCAAAAAGAATTCTTGGATTAATTGGCCTAGCGGCAGCACCTGACTATATCGATGGGTTTTACAAAAAACTCCCTTTAAAGAAAAAACAAGAAATGAAGAAAAAAGGAATTATTAAATATTCCTCCTACGGGTTTAGTTATCTTATAAAAAAGAAATACATTATTGAAGGTAGAAAAAATAAAATTTTAAATAAAGAATTCAAATGGAATAAGCCCTTAATTTTAATACAAGGACTAAAAGATAATGTTGTCACTCCAGATGTTCCAGAAAAAATAGTAAAAAAAATTAAAGGAAATCAAATCCAAATAAAATTATTAAAAAATAGTGATCATAGATTATCCGATCCATTTGATTTAAAAATAATGATTGATTCTATTCAATCAATAATAAACTAAGCAGATTTTTCTTCTTGAATTAATACAGGTTGATCAAATTTATTGATCATTTCTTTTGGAACAATCTGCCAGAAGAGTAATTTCTCATTTTCCCAATTTTCGAGTAAATTTTTTGCGTACATTGAATTTGTTTCCTTGATATGTTCTTCAATTTTTTGATATAAAACTTTTTCCCAATAATTTGTCATTTGTTGTTGATAGAAAATATCCTCAAGATTAATTCGAAGTGGTAGAGTTCCTTCTTTATCGTACACAAATGCCATGCCTCCAGTCATTCCAGCTCCAAAATTATTTCCTACTTCGCCAAGAATAACTGCACTTCCTCCAGTCATATATTCACATCCATTATCACCACATCCTTCAATAACAGCATGTGCGCCAGAGTTTCTAACAGCAAATCTATCACCAGCAGTTCCAGCTGCAAAAAGTTTACCACGCGTTGCTCCATATAGGACAGTATTCCCAATGATAACATTTTTGTTTGTTTTTAGTTGTGATGATGAGCTTGGTTGTATAACAATTTTACCCCCTGATAATCCTTTTGCAACATAATCATTAGCATCACCAAAGACTTTAAGAGTAGTTCCTTGCACACTCCATGATCCAAAAGATTGCCCAGCAGAACCATGAAAATTAACTGTAAAGAAATCCTCTGGAAGAGAACTCATTCCTTTTGTAGTAGTAATTTCTGATGCAAGTCTTGTACCAATAGCTCTATCAGTATTTTTGATATTATAGTTTAGTTCAATTTTTTGATCTGTTTCAAAGAAAGACTTAGCGTCCCCTATGATTTTAATATCAAGGCTATCACTAACTTTATTAATTGTATTTTTCTTTATGTCAAATTCTCCAACTGATGAATCAATGGTTTGAATAATTGGATTTAAATCTAAATCATCAAGATCAGAACTTCCTCTACTGACTTGATATAAAAGATCAGATCTTCCAACTACTTCATCAAGAGAAGAAAAGCCTAGTAATCCTAAAATTTCTCTTACTTCATCAGCAATAAAACTAAAAAGGTTAATAACTTTTTCTGGTGTACCGGTAAATTTTTCTCTAAGTTTTTCATCCTGAGAGCAAACTCCAACGGGGCAAGTATTTGAATGACATTGTCTAACCATGATACAACCCATAGCAACTAAACTTGCTGTCCCAATTCCATATTCTTCTGCCCCAAGCATAGCCGCAATAACAATATCTTTTCCTGTTTTCAAACCTCCGTCAGTTCTAAGAACAACTTTATCCCTTAAGTTATTTAGAGAAAGAACTTGATGTACTTCACTTAATCCAAGTTCCCAAGGAAGTCCTGCATACTTTATACTTGTTTGTGGGCTTGCTCCAGTTCCACCATTGTGACCTGATATGAGTATCGTATCAGCTTTTGCTTTTGCAACACCAGCTGCGACTGTTCCAATCCCCGACTGAGCAACTAACTTTACGCATACTTTAGCTCTTGGATTAATTTGTTTCAAATCGTAAATAAGCTGAGCTAAATCTTCGATAGAATAAATATCATGATGAGGAGGAGGACTAATAAGCGTCACACCTTCGGTTGAATGTCTTAGTTTAGCAATTAATTCTGTAACTTTTCCTCCTGGCAATTGTCCACCCTCACCAGGTTTTGCACCTTGTGCAACTTTAATTTCAATTTCTTCACAATTATTTAAATATTCTGCTGTTACACCAAATCGTCCACTTGCAATTTGTTTAATTTTTGATGATGCGTTATCCCCATTTGGCTTAGGTTTAAATCTAATCGGATCTTCACCACCTTCACCTGAATCAGATTTAGCTCCTATCCTATTCATTGCTACAGAAAGAGTTTCATGCGCTTCTGGACTCAGGGCTCCAAGTGATATTCCTGGTGCAACTAGTCTTTTTCTAATTTCTTGAGAAGGTTCTACCATTTTTGAATTATTGTTATCGTTATTCTTTTTGAAGTCTAAAAGATCACGAATATTTATAGGATCCATTTCATCTATCATCGAAGAATATTTTTTAAATAAAGAATAATTATTAGAAGTTACTGCAGTTTGAAGCATGTGAATTGATCTTGCTTCAAAAGCATGTTTTTCACCGCCAAATCTATAGCGATAGTTTCCTCCAATCGGCAGTGTAATAACACTCTCTTCATAAGCATTATCATGAGCTAATCTTGATCTTTTTTCAATACCGCTGATACCGATACCGGATATTTTAGAACTCATAGAAGGGAAATATTTGCTCATTAAATTTCTACTGAGTCCAATCGCTTCAAAATTACAACCACCTCGATATGAATTAATCACTGATATTCCCATCTTACTCATAGTCTTAAGCAAACCATTATTTATAGAATTAATAAATCTCTCTACACATTCTTCATATGAGAGATTTTTAAATAATCCTTTTTTATGTCTTTCCGCTATAGCTTGTTGTGCCATATATGCATTCACACTTGTTGCTCCAACTCCGATAAGCACTGCAAAATATTGTACATCTAAACATTCTGCAGATTGAACATTTAAGGAAATAAAAGTTCGAAGATTTTGTTTAATTAAATGATGATGAACAGAACTTGTAACTAATATCATAGGAAGAGCTATTCTTGTTTTAGACATTTCTTTGTCACTTAAAATTATATGAACATACCCCTCTCTAACAGCTTGTTCTGCTTCTTGGTTTATTCTTGAAATTTCTATCTCAAAATTATTTTCAGGATTTGTTTTATCCATTGTTGTGTCAATGATCTTCACACTATCTTTCATATATCTTCGCATAGATTTGAATTGCTCAATTGAAAGAACAGGAGAGTTCAATTGTAAATGATCGCATTGATCTTCATCTTCATCAAGAATATTACTTAAGTTTCCAATTCTAGTTCGAAGACTCATAACAACTCTTTCTCTTAATGAATCAATTGGTGGATTTGTAACTTGACTAAAATTTTGTCTAAAAAAGTGATGAAGTCCTCTATATTTATTTGAGAGCACAGCTAGTGGAGTGTCATCTCCCATCGATCCTGTTGCTTCTTTTTTTTCGGCAATCATTGGATGAAGTATTAATTCGATGTCTTCTACTGACCAGGCAAAGCATGCCATTCTTTTTCGTAGATCTCCGGAGTCTAAATCTCTAAATTCTTCATCAACAGATTGAACAAGTTTATCAATATACGTGATTTTTTTAGTCCAATCACCAAATGGTTTAGTTTCTGCTAAATACTTTTTTATTTCATGATCTTTAAAAAATTTTTTCTCTTTAAAGTTGACTGCTATTAATTGACCTGGTCCTACCCTACCTTTTTCTACTATTTCATTTTCTTTAATATCAACCATTCCGGTTTCAGAACCTGCAATAAGAAGATTTTTTGTTAGTGTATATCTTATAGGTCTAAGACCATTTCTATCCATTCCAGCAATAGCCCAATCACCGTACGCGCCACATATTGCTGCTGGACCATCCCATGGCTCCATAACTGCTCCACCATAAGCGTATAAATCTTTTATTTTTTTTGGAAAATCTCTTCTGTGGGACCAAGCTTCTGGAATTGTTATTATTTTAGCCATAGGTAAAGAACGATTAGCTTTAACTAATAACTCTATTGTTGAATCTAATGCAGCAGAGTCAGACGCTTTAGCATCAATTATGGGTTTTAAATCATCTACATTATTGCCAAAATTTTTATGTTCCATTCTTGGCTCATGCGCAGCCATCCAATTTTTATTACCTTTTAGTGTATTTATTTCACCATTATGCGCAATCACTCTAAAAGGCTGTGCTAAAGACCAAGTGGGAAATGTATTGGTTGAATAGCGCTGGTGATAAACTGCATATCTAGAAATAAAATTCTCATTTTGGATGTCTGGATAAAAATTGGAAAGCTGTTCTGCTAAAAACATACCTTTATAAACAATGGACTGACAAGATAGTGAGCAAATATAAAAGTCTGAAATATTTTGATTTCTAATTTCTTTTTCTATTCTTTTTCTAATTATATAAAGTTTATTATCAAATTGTTTTTCATCTTCTAGTTCTTCATTACAAATTAGTATTTGTTCTATTTCAGGCCTTGTTGATTTTGCTTTATCACCAATAATCGATGAATTAATTGGAACGTGTCTCCAACCATATATTTTCAAACCTTCTTTAATTATTTCAGATTCAACAATTGTACGAGCGTTTTCTTGAGCGGCAAAATCTGTACGTGGTAAAAAAATCATGCCAACCCCAAAAGGTAAATCATTAGGAGTGTGGCCAGTTCTTTCTATTTGTTGAGTAAAGAAATTCTTTGGTATGGATAACTGTATTCCTGCACCATCACCTGTTTTACCATCGGCATCAACTGCTCCCCGGTGATACAAAACTCTTAAAGCTTGAACTCCTAACTCAACTATTTCTCTTGTCTCATATCCATCTAAAGATGCTATTAATCCAACACCACATGATGAATGTTCATCTTGTTCATTATAAATATGATTTTCTTCTAAGAATTTTTTATCCTTTTTATACTTTTCAATAAAGGGATTAGGCATTTACTGCTTTCTTATTAATATTATTTTGATCAGAAAAATTGTTTTCTAAATATTCATTAATATTTTTTGCTGCATCACGACCATCTTTAATTCCCCAAACAACTAAACTTGCACCGCGAACAATATCTCCAGCAGCAAATACTCCATCAATTGATGTCATCATATTTTTATAATTAATTTTTAGTGTACCCCATCTTGTAACTGTAAGGTCATTATAATCAAAAAGCTTAGGTAAATTTTCAGGTTCAAAACCTAGAGCTTCTATAGCTAAATCAACATCTAGGTCTTTTTCCGTACCTTCTTTTGGCTCTGGCTTCCTTCTACCTGACTCATCTGGTTCTCCAAGTTGCATTAAAACGGTTCTGACATTTTTCAATGACCCGTTTCCCGAATATTCAGTTGGTAAAGTCAACCATTGAAAATCGACACCCTCTTCTATTGCATTTTGAACTTCTCTTTGCGAACCAGGCATGTTTTTCTTATCACGTCTGTAAAGACACTTAACAGATTTTGCTCCTTGTCTTACAGCCGTTCTAACGCAATCCATAGCGGTATCACCACCACCAATTACGACTACATTTTTTCCATTTGCGTTTAATCTTCCATTTGTGAAATCTTCAACTTTATCTTTTAAACCAGTCTTGTTACTCGCTATTAGGAAATCTAAAGCTGGTACAACATTATTAAAATTAGATGTATTTAGATTAATTTCTCTAAATTTGTAAACACCAGTTGCTATAAGAACAGCATCATGCTTAATTTTAATATCTTCAAAAGTAATGTCTTTGCCAATATCGCAGTTTAATTCAAACTTAATTCCACTTTCTTTAAGTCGATTTGTTCTTCTAATAACAATATCTTTTTCTAGTTTAAAATTTGGAATACCATAAATTAAAAGACCTCCTGGTCTGTCGTAGCGATCATATATTGTAACTTGAAATCCTTTTTTACGAAGTTCTTCTGCTGCAGCTAATCCAGCAGGACCGGAACCGATAATTCCAACACTTTGACTTCTTTCTTCAACTGGTTCTATATTTTTAACCCAACCTTCTTCCCAAGCTTTATCCGTAATATATTTTTCTATTGATCCTATAGTAACAGTACCGTGCCCAGATTGTTCAATTACACAGTTACCCTCACACAAACGATCTTGGGGACATATACGACCACAAATTTCAGGCATGTTATTTGTAGAGCTGGAAATTTCAAATGCCTCCTGCATTCTATCCTCAGCAGTTAGTTTTAACCAATCTGGAATATTATTGTGTAAAGGACAATGAACTTGGCAGAAAGGAACACCGCATTGAGAACATCTGGAAGCTTGTTCTTCTGCCTTTTGTGAGGCATATTTAGCGTAAATTTCATCAAATGATTTAACCCTCTCTTTGGCAGATATTTTACTAGGATTTTCCTTATTTATTTTTGTAAATTTCAACATTTAGTTATCATTTGTTTACTATTTAATCTAGATTGATCCAAATACACATTCAAGATTAAAAAGAAAACAAAAATTTTGTAATAATAGTACCACTTATGTACTAAAGTAGAAAAAACCCTTAATTTACAACAATATTTTTAAGTATTTGAAGTGTATCCTGTGGATTAATATCAAGATTTTGAAATGATTTATCGACATTTACTGCAAGATTATCCTTTTCAAATAATGTTAACTGTTCTGAAGTAAGAGGAGAAATTGGAGTTTTTTCAACAATATTTATCATAGGTTTCATAAATGCCATAGGAACAGGAACTAAAACTCGAGTTTTGTTTAAAAAATTAGAAATATGATTAAAAAATTCTTTGTAAGTATAAATCCTAGGACCAGCAAGTTCGTAAATATTTTTCCCTTTAATCTTGGAATTAATTATTTCATCAACGGCTAGAGATACATCGTCAATAAATACGGGTTGAAATTTTGTTGAACCATCTCCAAAAAGTGGGACAAAAAAAGAAGCTTTAAATATTGGCAAAAGTCTTTTCATAAAAATATCACCACCACCTATAATAACACCAGGCCTAATAATAACTACATTATCTAGTTGTTTAAAAGCTTCCTTTTCAGATTTATGCACTGCAGTGCTTCTTGCTGAATTTTTATCAACATCTACACCAAGACCAGAAAAAAGAATGAATTGTTTTAATTCCTTACTAGATTTTAAAATTCTAATAAGTTTCTGATTAAACTTAAATATTGTATTGTTAAAATTACCTTTCTTTTGATCATATGTAGTTTTCAAATTAATACATACTTCGGCATTATTTAAAACAGACTTTAGCCTTTTATCTTCTAATGAAGAATAACGAAATGGAATTACTTGTCCTGTCACACCTAAAAGTCGGATTTTGGCTTCTTGTACAGATCTTTGATATGGAACAATGATTTTATGGTCTTTTTTAGAAAGACGTCTTATTAAATGCTTACCTACAAAACCCGCTCCTCCAAAAATTACTATTGATTTCATGACCTTTAATTAAATAAATGATATAAAATGAAAAAACAATATTAATACAGGTATTTAAATTAAAATGAAAATAAATCTTTACAAAGGTGATCTGCCTAACAGTTACAAACCTTCAGATATAATTGCATTAGATAGTGAAACAATGGGTCTTAATCCAAAAAGAGATAAATTATGTTTAGTTCAAATATCTAATGGAGATGGAATATGTAATTTGATTAAAATTAATTTATCATTACAAAAACCTAAAAATTTAATAAAAATTCTTAAAAATAATAAAATTCAAAAAATTTTCCATTATGCTAGATTTGATGTAGCTGTGTTTAAACAAAATTTTAAAATAAATATTAAAAATATTTATTGTACAAAAATTGCTTCAAAACTTGTGAGAACTTACACTGACAAACATGGGTATAAAGATATCTGCAAAGAACTATTAGGAAAAACTATTTCCAAGATTGAACAATCATCTGATTGGGGTGGAGAACTATCTAAGGCTCAGCAAAAGTATGCTGCTACTGATGTTCTGTATTTACATAAATTAAAAGATAAGCTTGAAAAAATGTTATTAAGAGAAAAAAGAAATAGTCTTGCCAAAGCATGCTTTGATTTTGTTGAACATAGAGCTGATTTAGATATACATGGCTGGTCAGATCAAGATATTTTTAGACATTGATGAAAGATTTTAAAAAAATTATTCAAAGTGCAAAAAAAACACTTTCAAAAGAAATAGGAAGTATAAAAACAATTAATTCATCTTTTAATATAAGTTTTTGTAAAGCTGTTGATTTGATATACAATATAAAAGGGAATGTTATTGTTACAGGAGTTGGTAAAAGTGCACATATTGGAAATAAAATTTCAGCAACTTTGACATCAACAGGTACTCCTTCTTATTTTGTACATGCAACTGAAGCAAGTCATGGAGACCTTGGGATTATTAAAAAGGGTGACTGTGTCATCGCCATATCAAATTCAGGTGAAACTTCTGAACTAAATAACATAATTAATTTTACTAAAAGATTTAATATAAAACTAATAACTATAACCAGTAACCCAAAGAGCTTATTACATAAAAACGCTACAGTGGGAATATTATATAAAAAACCAATAGAAGCTTGCCCGTTAAATTTAGCACCTACATCTTCAACTTCTATGTCAATGATAATTGGAGATTGTTTAGCAATCGCTTTATTAGAACTAAGAGGTTTTAAGAGTAAGGAATTTAAAAATTTGCATCCTGGTGGAAATTTAGGGAAAGATTTAAAAAACTTAGAAGATGTTATGCATGTTAAAAATTCGATTCCTCTTTCAAAATTAGAAGATAAAATGTCTAAAGCTTTACTGATAATGACTCAAAAAAGTTTTGGATGTGTAGGCATAGTCAATAAAAAAAATCAAATTGTTGGGGTCATTACCGATGGTGACCTAAGAAGGAAATTAAATTCTAGTTTTTTTGAAAAAAAAGCATCGGAAATTATGACGAAAAACCCAAAACTAGTTGGTAAAGATATGTTGGTTAGTGAAGCATTAAATATAATGAATACAAAAAAAATTACCAGTTTATTTATTTGTGAAAAGAAGAAACCTATTGGTATTGTTCATATTCATGATTTGCTAAGATTGACGAGCTAAATTGAATTATTTGCTTTCACTTAATAAAAGATATGTTTATTTATTTTTTTTGTTGGTATCATTTTTTATTTTAATCTTTTTTATGTATAAATTTATTGAAAATTATGATGAAAATATAAATGAAAATTCATTGAAATTTTCAGGAATAGATATTGCGGAACCAAGATTTACTATAAGTGGAAGAGATGAAAATATTAATATTACTGCAAAAGAAGGAAATTTTATTGGTGAAGATAAAGTACTTCTAAACAAAGAAGTGATATTTGATTCAAGTAATTTTAGTATTCAAGCTCAGAGTGTAATCATTAATAGAAAAGAACAATCTGCAATCAGTAATTACAAATCATTGTTTAAATCAAAAAAAACAATAATAGTATCAGATGGATTCAATATACATCAGGGTGGTTTAAAAATAGAGTTTTATGGTAAATCTAAAATAACTATTAAATGAAATCAAAATTAATATTTATATTTTTAGTTTTAAGCTTAAATAATAGTCTCTACTCACGTGAAATAGGGCAAACTGAAATTACAGCTGAAAATGGTGTAGAAGTATTTCAAGATGAAAAATATTATTTAATTAAACAAAACGTTAAAATTGTATCTGATGATTTTACATTAAATGCAGACGAAGTAAAAATATTCTTTAGAGATGATTTGTATGATATAAAAATAATAAATGCCTTTGGTAATGTTATTTTAATTTCTGAAACAAACCTTATAAAAGCTGAAGGTGATGAATTATTATTCTACCTTGATGATGAAAAATTAAATATTCTTGGAAACAATTCAATATTTTCAAACGAAGATATAATTATAAAGTCAAATGGAAAAATAATTATTGAAAATAGCAGTGGAAAATTTGAAATATTGGGGAAAAAATCATCACTTGAATCCAAAGAAATATTTATAAAAGGCAATCTTATAAATGGAAAAATGAATAAGTTAAGCAACAAAAATTCAATCAAAGAACTTTATGTAAATGATGACAATATTGCTTATATCAAAAATAATGAAATTGAAATGTTTGCAAATATAATTAAATATGACGATCAATCTTCAATAATTGAATTAGAAAATAATGTAAAAATAAAAAGCAAAAGTGAAACTATTATTGGAGATTATGGAATTCTTGATACCAAAAAAAATTCGTATAAGGTAAGATCTAAAGATACAAACAAAGTAAAAGTTGTAATAACGAATAATAATGAATAAATTTAAGGTTCTAGATAATGGATTGATAATTGAAAAAATATCTAAAACTTATGGAAATAAAGAAATTATAAGAGATCTTAGTATTTCAATAAGAAGAGGTGAAATAGTAGGGTTGTTAGGCCCAAATGGAGCAGGTAAAACAACAAGCTTTTATATGATTGTTGGTTTAGCAAAGCCTGATAGAGGTAATATTTATTTAGATAAAATTGATATATCTAATATGCCTATTTATAGTAGAGGAAAAATGGGAATAAGCTACTTGCCCCAAGAAGCTTCAATATTTAGAGGGATGAATGTTGAAGATAACTTATTATCAATCATTGAAGTAGTTGAAAAAGATAAAAACAAATCAAATATCATTCTTGAAAATTTATTAAATGAATTTGATATTAATCATGTTAGAAAATCAAAATCAATTGTATTATCTGGAGGAGAAAGAAGAAGGCTGGAGATTGCGAGAACTTTGGCTTCAAACCCTAAATATTTGTTATTAGATGAACCTTTAACTGGAATTGATCCAGTTTCAATTGATGAAATTAAGTTAATTATTAAAAAGCTAAAGAAAAAAAATATTGGTATCTTAATTACAGATCATAATGTTAGAGAAACTTTAAATATTGTTGATAAAGTTTATATTGTTAATGAAGGTGCTGTTTTCTTTGAAGGTGCGCCAGAAGATGCGGTTAATAATGAAAAAATAAAAAAATTTTACTTAGGTTCAGATTTTAAATTATAATTATGATTAGTGGCATAATAAGTGGAGGTTTGAATGGTGCTCCATCAATTCCAGGTGATAAATCAATTTCGCATAGGTCAATTATAATACCCTCAATTGCTGATGGTGAATGTGAAATAGAAAATATTTTAAACTCTGATGATGTTAATAAAACAATTGATGCATTTAAATTAATGGGTGTAAAAATAGAAAAAAAAAATAATATTATTAGAATTTATGGAAAAGGTCTTAACTCTCTGAAAAAACCTTCAAATGAGATTTATTTAGGAAACTCTGGTACTAGTGCAAGGCTTTTGTTGGGATTATTATCCTGGCAAAAATTTTCTTCAAAATTAATTGGCGATAATTCATTATCTTCAAGGCCAATGAAAAGAATTACAATCCCTTTAGAACGAATGGGTGCAAAATTTGAAAGTAAAAATGGTTCATTACCAATAAATATTAATGGAGTTGATTTAAAAGCTACTGATATTGATATTAAGATACCTTCTGCTCAAATTAAGTCAGGTTTACTTCTAGCAGCATTGAATACAGAGGGAATTTCTAAAATAACTGAAAATAGTATTACAAGAGATCATACAGAAATAATGTTAGATTCATTTGGTGCTCATATTGAAATTAAAAATGAATCAAATAAGAAAATAATTCATATCGAGGGAAAAAAAGAACTTAAGCCAAATAATATTATTGTCCCATCAGATTTATCAAGTAGTGCATTTTTTATTGTAGCAGCTTTAATAAATAAAAATTCCTTAATTAAATTAGAAAATATTAATAATAACCCTACAAGAAATGGCATTTTAAAAGCTCTTGAAAAAATGGGGGCAAAAATTATTTATAAAAATCACAGAACACTAAATAAAGAGCCCATATGTGATATTGAAATAAAAAGTTCTGAACTTAATGGGTGCCATCTTGATGAAAGTTTCGCTGAGTTAATGATTGATGAATATCCAATTTTATCTGTTGCTGCATCTTTTGCTAATTCTCCTAGCGTTTTTAAAGGTTTAAAAGAGCTTAGAGTAAAAGAAAGTGACAGGTTGGAATTGATACATAAAAATTTGGTAAATTGTGGGGTTGAGTGCAAAATAGAAGAGGATAATTTATTTATAAATCCTAAAAAAAATTATACAATTAAACATTCTGAGATAATAACAAATTATGATCATAGAATTGCAATGTCTTTTGCAATCATGGGATCAAAAATTGGACCTTTAAATATAAGAGATGCTGATTCAATAAATACAAGTTTTCCATCATTTATTAATGAATTTAACAAAATTGGTGGAAACATTAGTTGAAAAAAATTATTATTACAATTGATGGTCCAGCTGCATCTGGAAAAGAAAAGATTGCTAAATATATTGCAAAAAAATGGAAATTAAAACATTTAGATAGTGGAATTTTATATAGGCAATTGGCACTAATTATTTTAAAGAAAAAAATAAAGTATGACAACCTATTTGAATTAAGAAAAATTATAAAGTCTAAACCCAAGTTAAGCCTTAGAAAAACAAAGAAAATTAGATCGCAAGAGGTAAGTGCTCTAACATCAAGCATTGCAGTTTATAAATTTATTAGAGAGTATATTAATCGAAAACAGAGACAAATTGTTAAAATTAATTCTAATCAAAGAGGTTTTGTAATAGATGGTAGAGATATTGGCTCAGTTGTGTTTAAAAAAGCAGATTTAAAATTATTTGTATATGTTAGCGAAAAAAATAGAGCAAAAAGAAGATATAAACAGTTGATTGATAGTGGTGAAAAGTCTATATACCAAAAAATTTTGAAGGAAATTAAATTGAGAGATAGACAAGATAAAAATAGAAAACACTCGCCGCTGGTTATTCCGAAGGGATCCCACTTAATTGAAAATAATGGTAGCTTCAATGATACAAAAAAACAAATTAATTATTTAATAAGAAGTATTTTAGATGGATTATCAAAATAATAATAAAATATCTAATTCTGAGTATGATGAGTTAATATCTAATTCATTAAAAGGCATTAAAATAAAAGAAAAAACAATTATTGATGGTAAAATCATATCAATTGATAATGATATTGTAACCATCGATGTTGGACTAAAAAGTGAAGGAAGGGTTCCATTAAATGAATTTACAAGACCAGGTCAGGACTCTGAAATTAAGGCAGGAGATATTATTGAAGTTTTTATAGAAAATGTAGACAATGCTAACGGTGAGACTGTTCTTTCAAGAGAAAAAGCAGTTAAACAAAAAGCCTGGCATGAATTACAAGATAGTTTTGCAAACAATAAAATTGTTACAGGTATCCCTTTCAACAGAGTTAAAGGTGGAATGAGTGTGGACTTAAGTGGAGTAACAGCTTTTCTTCCTGGAAGTCAAATTGATACAAGACAAATTATTAAAGATACAAAAGAACTGCTTAACAAACCCTTAGAGCTAATAATTCTTAAGATGGATAAATACAGAGGAAATATTGTCGTATCAAGAAAAGCAATAACAGAAAATGAACTAAAGGAACAAAGAAAGGAACTACTTGAATCAATTGAAGAAGGTTCTGTAATCGAAGGAAAAGTTAAAAACCTTACTGATTATGGTGCTTTTGTTGACCTTGGAGGTCTTGATGGGCTTGTGCACGTAACAGATATATCATGGACAAAAATTAACAATCCTGCTGAAGTTTTAAAATTAAATCAAAAAATAAATGTTAAAGTTTTAAAGTTCGATGAGGAATTATCTAGACTAAGTCTTGGTATCAAACAATTAACAGAAGATCCTTGGGACAAAGTTAACGACAAATTTAAAGTAAACGAAATCATTGAAACAGAAGTATCAACAATATCTGACAATCAAATTTTTTTAAAAATAGAAAATAACTTTGATGGAATAATTCTTCTTAATGAACTAACTTGGCTCAAAAAACCTCCTCATCCATCTAAAATTATTAATTTGGATGATAAAATTAAAGTAAAAATCCTAGAAATTGATGATGAAAAAAAGAGGATAGTATGTAGTCTTAAACAAATGAAAGATAACCCATGGAAAAAACTTAAGGATAATTATAATATTAATGATTCATTTGAAACAGAAGTAGTTAACATAGTTGATTTTGGTATCTTTGTAAAAGTACAAGATGAAATTGATGGAATGGTACATGTATCTGATTTAAGTTGGGATGAGAAAGAATGCTTAAAAATGTTAAGTGAATTTAAAAAAGGTGAAAAGTTAAAAGTTAAAATTTTAGATATTAATGTAGAAAAAGAAAGAATTAGTCTTGGAATCAAACATCTTTCAAGTGATCCAATTCAAGACTTCATTGAAAAACATCCATTGAAATCAAAAATATCGGGTAAAGTTACTGAAATTGATGAAAAAGGTATTAAAGTTGAGCTAGATACTAGTAATAAGATTTTTGGATATATTAAAAAAATTAACCTTTCTAAAGACAAAGCTGAACAAAAGACTGATAGGTTTGGTGTAGGAGAGAGTGTAGAAACGATTATTATATCTATTGAATCTAAATCAAGAATGATCAACCTTTCTATTAAAGAGCTTGAGATACAAGATGAAAAAGAAGTTCTTTCAAAATATGGTTCAAGTGAATCCGGAGCCTCTCTTGGTGATATTTTAGGATCTGTTCTAAAAAAATAGAACTGATGCTACAATCTAATATTTTAGAAATACTTTACAAAAAATACAAACATCTAAATGAAGAGGATATTGATAATATTTTTGAAATCTTTAAAAGAAAAATTACTGAATCTTTAGATGAAGGTAGAAAAATAGAAATTAGAGGATTTGGTACAATTAGTAAAAAAATTAATAAAGAAAAATATGTTAGAAATCCAAAAACTAATAAAGTAATTTTTAAAAAACAAACATATAAATTACACTTTAAAATTGGCAAATTACTTCACAGACGTTTAAATCCTAAAACTGATAATGAGACGTAAGAGAGTAATAGTAGCTCTAGATGGTAATAACCTAAAAAAATTAACAAAAATTGTAAGTGAATTAAAATTTGATGTCTATGCTTTCAAAATTGGTTATGAATTTTTTTTTAATTTTGGCTTAACAGGTTATAAAAAAATCTATTCTATATGTCCAAAAATTTTTCTTGACTTAAAATTACATGACATACCAAATACAGTTGAAAAAGGACTAGAGGCCTTACAAAAAATTAAACCTATTTTAACAACAATACATATATCAGGTGGTGATGATATGATGAAAGTTTCAAGCAATAAAAAGAAAAACACTAAAATTTTGGGTGTTTCAATTTTAACAAGTATGGATAGTATACAAACAAAGAGATATTATAACGAGAAAAATATAACCTCATTAGTAAAAAAATTTGCTAATGCTGCTAAAAAAAATAAATTAGATGGTGTGGTATGTAGCCCTAAAGAAATCAAATATATTAGAAAAGAAATTGGAAAAAATTTTATAATAGTAACTCCTGGTATAAGAATTGACAAAAAAATAAAAAACGATGATCAAAAAAGAGTCGAAACTCCAAAAAAAGCCATAGAAATGGGAGCAAATTATTTAGTTATAGGCAGACCTATAACTGATTCAAAGAATCCTTTGAAAGTTTTAAAAGAAATAAATGAATCACTATCATAAAATGATAATCAAAATATGTGGAATAAAGGATATAGATACATTACTTTGTTGTGAAAGAAATAAAGTTAATTATTTTGGGATGATTTTTTATACAAAAAGCCCAAGATTTATATCAGTAGAAAATGCAAAAAGGCTACTAAAAATTTCAGAAAATCTAAACATAAATGGTATTGGAGTTTTTGTGAATGAAAATATTAATAAACTAGAAGAAATAATATTAAATTTAAATTTAAAATTTTTACAATTACATGGAGACGAAGATGAAACTTATATAAACCATTTTAAAAATATTGGAGTTAAAATAATCAAAGCTATTTCAATAAGACGTAAAGATGACTTAAATAAAATTAATGATTATAAAAATGTCGATTATTATTTGTTTGATTACAAGCCTTCAAAAGATGAGTTGCCAGGAGGAAATGCCAAGAGTTTTGATTGGAATATATTAAAGGATCTTAAAACTGACAAACCATGGTTTTTGTCTGGTGGTATAGATTCAAACAATATTCAGCGTATTATTAGTGATATTAATCCGCATGGTGTAGATTTATCTTCAGGCGTTGAAAAAGAGCTTGGCATTAAAGATAATGGCATTATAAATAATTTTATCGAGAAGTTGAATAATGCTTAAAAATACATTCAAAAGTTATCCAAATGAAAAAGGGTATTTTGGTCAGTTTGGTGGAAGGTATGTTTCCGAAACTTTAATGCCTTTAATTCTTGAAGTAGAAAAAGAATATGAAAAAATAAAAAATGACAGAAATTTTGTTAATGAGTTTAATCATTATTTAAAAACATATGTTGGAAGACCAAGCCCATTATTTTTAGCTGAAAGAATTACTAATGATCTTGGTGGTCCAAAAATTTATTTTAAAAGGGACGAATTAAACCATACAGGTGCTCATAAAATTAATAATTGCATGGGTCAAATCTTACTAGCAAAAAAAATGGGTAAGACTAGAATCATAGCAGAAACAGGAGCAGGTCAACACGGTGTCGCAACAGCAACAGTGTGTGCTTTATTTGGATTACCTTGTATAGTTTATATGGGAGAAAAAGATATTGAAAGACAATCACCAAATGTCTTTAGGATGAAATTGTTAGGTGCAGAAATACGATCTGTTAATACTGGTTCAAAATCACTCAAAGATGCTATGAATGAAGCACTTAGGGATTGGGTTACAAATGTTAAAGACACTTTTTATATAATAGGTACAGCGGCAGGACCTCATCCATATCCAGCTATGGTGAGAGATTTTCAATCTGTTATTGGAAAAGAAGTACGTGAGCAGCTTGAAGATGCTGAAGGAAGATCACCAGATTTATTAATGGCTTGTATCGGTGGAGGTTCAAATGCCTTAGGGTTGTTTCATGAATTTTTAGATGATTCTAATGTTGAAATGATTGCTGTTGAAGCAGCTGGTCATGGTATCAATACTGATAAGCATGCGGCTAGTTTAACTGGTGGAAAACCAGGTGTATTGCATGGTAATAAAACCTATTTGCTACAATCAAACACTGGGCAAATTCAAGAGGCTCATTCCATTTCTGCTGGTTTAGATTATCCAGGTATTGGTCCAGAACATTCATTTTTATTTGAAGAAAAAAGAGTGACATATATGTCAGCAACCGATAGAGAAGCACTAGAAGCATTTCAGTATTGTTGTAGAATAGAAGGTATAATTCCAGCTTTAGAACCAGCTCATGCATTAGCTGTATTGAAGAAAATAGCAAAAAACTATAGTAAAGATAAAATTGTTGTCATGAACATGTGTGGACGAGGTGATAAAGATATTTTTACAATTGCTGATGAATTAAATATAAAGATTTAAATGACTGATTTAATTAGTCAGGCATTTAAAAATAAAGAAAAAAAACTAGTAACATTTGTTACTGGAGGTGATCCTGATTTTGATACCAGTTTAGAAATTATTAAGACAATAATTAAAAATGGAGCTGATATTATGGAAATTGGAATGCCTTTTTCTGATCCAATGGCTGATGGCCCAACAATTCAGCTTTCAAGTAATAGAGCAATTAGTAAAGGAATTAATTTAGAAAATATTTTCTCTTTAGCCGCCGAGGCAAAGAAAATTAAAGTTGATCTGCCTATTATTTTAATGGGTTACTACAACTTGATTTTATATTTTGGAATTGAGAAGTTTGTAAAAAGATGTAAAGAAAATGGTGTTGATGGTTTAATTATTGTTGATCTACAACCTGAAGAAGATGAGGATTTGATCAATGAACTAAGAAACAACCAAATTGATCTTATTAGATTGATTACTCCTACAACTGATGAGGAAAGACTAAAATTGATATTAAACAATGCTAGTGGTTTTTTATATTATGTTAGTGTTATGGGAATTACTGGACAAAAATCTGCTGATTTAAATGATCTTGAAAAATCAGTGGCTTTTATCAAAAAACATACAAGCTTACCAGTTGTCCCTGGATTTGGTATTAAAAACTCAACCGATGTAAATAATATATGTAAAATAGCTGATGGTGCAGTTGTTGGCTCAAGTATAGTTAAAATTATTGAAGAAAATTTAACTAATAAAGAAGAAATGTTATCGAAAATTGATAAGTTTTCAAAAGATCTGAAAAATGGAACTAGAGTATGAATTGGCTAACAAATTTTGTAAAACCCAAATTATCTTCACTTGTAAAAAGAAGAAATGTTCCAGAAAAGTTATGGAATAACTGCGTTTCATGTGGAAATATGATTCATCACAAAGATTTAAAAGAAAATTTATATGTTTGTGTAAATTGCAATTATCATTTTAGAATGTCTGCAGAAGATAGGATAAAATTGTTTTTCAAAGATGGTGATTATAGCGAAATTACCCCAGATAAAATCTCAGATGATCCACTGAAATTCACAGATAAAAAAAAATATAAAGATAGATTAAAAGAATACAGAAAAAAAACAAATAGGGATGACGCTTTTATTCTTATAAAAGGAAAAATTAAAGACAAAGAAATTATCTCGGGACTAATGAATTTTGAATTCATGGGAGGTTCTATGGGTAGAGCAGTTGGTGGAGCAATAGTTAAAGGTGCTAAAATTGCTATAGAAAACAAATTGCCTTATGTAATTGTTACTTCTTCTGGTGGAGCAAGAATGCAGGAAGGAATTGTAAGCTTAATGCAAATGCCTAGAACAATTGCTGCTGTTGATCTGTTAAATGAAAACAATATACCTTACATAGTTGTTCTTACTGAACCTACTACTGGTGGAGTAACAGCTTCTTTCGCTATGTTAGGCGATATAACAATAGCAGAAAAAGGCGCTACAATTGGTTTCGCAGGTAAAAGAGTTATACAAGACACCATCAGAGAAGAATTACCTATAGATTTTCAAAAAGCTGAATATCTAAAAGATCATGGGATGGTAGATATTGTTTCTCATAGAAAAGATCTTAAAGAAACTTTATACAAAGTATTAGATCATATAAGTTAATAAGTGAAATCTAAAACAGAAAAGTTGTTAGATGAACTGGTCAAACTGCACCCCAAATACATTGATCTTTCATTAGACAGATTAAAATTATTATTAAAAAAATTAGGTAATCCTGAAAATCATCTACCTAAAACTATCCATATTGCTGGAACAAATGGAAAAGGCTCTGTACAAAGTTTTATAAGAAGTATTTTGTTGAAGAATGGGTATAAATGTGATGCATATATTTCGCCACATTTATCTAGGTTTAACGAAAGAATAATTTTAAATGATAAAGAAGTAAGTACCAAGAAACTGTTCGAAACTCTAAAATTTGTAAAAACAATAAATAATAACAGACCAATAACTTTCTTTGAAATAACAACAGCCGCAGCATTCATATTGTTTAAACAATCAAAATCTGACTTTCTTATTTTAGAGACAGGATTAGGAGGTCGATTAGATGCAACTAATATAATACCAAAAAAGTTATGTAGTATTTTAACTCCAATTAGTTTTGATCATGAGGAATTTCTTGGAAAAACACTTAAGAAAATTGCAAATGAAAAATTGGGTATAGTGAAGAATTGTAAGTTTGTGTTAGTTGGTAAACAAAAAAAAGAATTGAAAGATCACATCCAAAAAAAACTAAATAAATTTGAAAATAAATATTTTTATGGAAAAGAATATCGAGTAACAAAATCATTAAAAAATAAATTTGAGATAAAAATAGATGGAAAAAAATATTTCTATACTCAACCTTCATTGAATGGAAAACATCAAGAAGAAAACGCATCAATATCTATATATTTTGCAAAAGTTATAAAAAATATGGGGTATGAATTAAATACAAAAAAGATTAATGCAGCGATAAAAAAAACTGTATGGCCAGGAAGATTGGAAGTTATTAATTATAAAAATAAAAAGATAATCCTTGATGGGTCACACAACATTGATGGGGCTGAAAAACTAAATGAATTTTTAAAAGCTGAAAGAATAAAACCCATAGTCTTGTTTGGAATGTTAAATAATAAGAAAGCAAATTTATTTTTGAATAAAATAAAAAAAAGAGTATCAAAAGTTTTAGCTATAGAAATTCCAAATGAAAAAAATTCATTTAAAACTAAACAAATAGATGAGATTTGTAATTTTCATTCTATTAAATGTGAGCAAATAAATAATATAAATGATGCTTTAAAATATTTTAGATCTAATCAACAAAAAATATATTTAATTACTGGTTCTTTATATTTGATAGGGAAAATTAGAGAAAAACTATTATAAATTGGATTGTATCCAATTTTCTAATGCTGTTTTAGGAAGACTGCCAACCTTAGTGTCGATTAAATCACCATTTTTAAAAATCATTATTGTAGGAATTCCCCTAATACCGTATTTTTGTGGTGTCATAGGGTTCTCATCAATGTTCATTTTATATATTTTAACTTTATCTTTATTCTCAACAGCAATTTCTTCTAAAATTGGGTCAAGTACTTTACATGGACCGCACCATTCTGCACCAAAATCAACTACCACTGGAACGTCATTATTAGATATATCTTTATCAAAAGTTTGATCGTTTGTTTTAAGAGTAGACATAAATAATATGTAAGAAATATTTATCTATTATCAAGCTAAATTAAATCTAATTTTCTAAAATTGATTTTTTATCCCCAATATGTCTAATTTTAGAAGGAATTACATAACCTTTGATTTGATTTTTTTTTATTAATTTTTTCCAAATTTCATTCATTGGGAATATTTTTTTTCTTTTATTAAAGATATTTTTAGATACGATTTGAAGGCCAGAATAATACAATTTCTCATTTTTATTATTCCAATTTGTGACTACATTTCTTTTTAGATTAAAGTCTCCATTTTCTTTCTTTAAACCTAAAAAATTAATATCTTTAGATAACAACATTTTACAGTGAGATACATCTTGATAGTTACCAAGAAAATATTTGATATGTGATTTATTATTTTTAGTCCAAAAAATATCAGAATTAACAACACATATTTTTTTTCTATTTGTATAATTGAAAATATTTTTTACTCCTCCCCCTGTACCAAGTATTTTTTTTTCATAGATAATCTGAATGGGATATTTTTTAAAATTTTTGTCCAAATACTTTTTAATTTTATTATGTAAATAATGTGTATTTATTAAGATTTCATCACATCCAATATTAGTAAAGAAATCAACTGTGTTCTTTAATAATACTTTATTTTTATATTTTAAAAGAGGTTTTGGTGTACTGCGTGTCAAATTCAGCATTCTTGATCCAAAACCTGCGCATAAAATCATTAATGTAAAATTCTTCATGAATTATAAATACTTTTCATACAATGATCTTAGTTCATAATTTTTAATATTATTCAATGTCACTATTGTTCTAGATTTAGTTATTTTTAAATATTTTAAGTATTTATTATCATTATTTGTGCTAATTAATTTTCTCCATCTACCAAGTAATCGAGTCTGTCGAGCTAAACTTAAAACATAATATTGCTCCAGAAAAGTATTAAAATTTTCAATAATTGAAGTGTTATCATAAAAATATTCAATTAATTTTTCATTGTAATCTCGTCTAAAATTAATTCTTGGATTTTCTAATAGTGATATTAGGTCCCATCCTATAAATCCCTTAAAAGCACTTTGAAAATCAATAATTCCACATTTTAAATGTGATTCACAATTTTCTAAAAAAAATAAATTAACAAATTCAAAGTCTTTGTGAACAAAATTTTTCATATTATAATTTTGAGAATAAAATATACTTTTCCATGATTCATAAAATTTTGAAGTTGGAAAATTTGAATTTTTGTTGTTAGGAATATAATAAGCAACAAACTCTTTAAGTTCATTTTTTAAATCTTCAAAGGTGTATTCTTTTAAATTTTTTAAATTATTTAAATGTGATTGATTTTGGATAACAATTATATTTTCTACAGCTAGTTTTAAAAGTTTATAAAGATTGTCTTTATTGTATATTTTATTAAATCTATTTTTTCCAAAATCTTGCATGTATATTTTATATTGCTTTTGATTAACTTCATATATTTTTGGAATTGATATATTAATCTTTTGTAATATTTCATAAACAGTAAGGAAATTTTTAAACTCTTGTTTATCTCTAGAAAAATCAATTATTATTTTGGTATTCTCTTTTTCAGTAATTCTATAAATTAATTTGTTAGATAATCCGTCTTCAATTTTTTCTAAATCATTGTGATCAGAATTCATTAGACTATTGTTTAAAACAAATATTAATTTTTCTTTTAGTTTCCGAAATCATATCTAAATTTATTAAATAATGATTTTTGTTTAGCGGTAAACTAGTTAACATTTCAGGCCACTCTATAAATGTAATATTGTTATTTAAATTTTCAAAGAAATCTAATTCCTCTAACTCCTTTAGGCTCTTTACTCTATAAAGATCATAATGATAGATTTGTGATGAATTCAATTCATAGGTTATCAAAATAGGGAATGTTGGACTAGTAATGGAAGATGGTTTTGGTAAATTATTTAATACAAAAAGATTATTAATTAATAATCGTATAAATGTTGTTTTACCAGCACCTAGCTCTCCTTGAAATAAGTAGATATCTCCAACAGATATGTCTTTACATAAATTAGTGGAGAGTTTTTCCAGTTTACGAAGATCTAAAATTTGATTACTTAATTTTTGCAAATTTTATTATGCAATAGCTTTTAGAGCTTCAACTAAATCAGTTTTTTCCCAAGTAAAATGTCCCTTGTCACTTGGTTCTCTACCAAAATGGCCATAAGCAGAAGTTGGAGCATAAATTGCATTTGTAAGTTTTAAATGTTCTCTTATTCCTCTTGGGCTTAGATCAAATAAATCTTGTACAGATTTTTCAATTTTCTGTTCATCAACTTTATTTGTTCCATTAGTATTAACATATACTGATAAAGGTTTTGATACTCCTATTGCATAAGATAGCTGTATAGTACACTCATCAGCTAGATCCGCTGCAACAACATTTTTTGCTAAGTACCTAGCTGCATATGCTGCAGATCTATCAACCTTAGATGGATCCTTTCCTGAAAATGCTCCTCCACCATGAGGCGCTGCACCACCATATGTATCAACTATTATTTTACGGCCAGTTAGACCAGAGTCGCCATCAGGGCCTCCGATAACAAAATTTCCTGTAGGGTTAACATAGAATTCTTCATCTTTAAGACCATCTAACAAGTTATTAGGTATGCACTCATATACGTAAGGTTTAACAATTTCTTTTACGTCCTGAGGAGATAAACCTTCTTTGTGTTGTGAAGAAATAACTAAAGAAGTAACCTTGCTTGGTTTTCCGTTTTCGTAAAGCATTGTAACTTGGCTTTTTGAATCAGGTTCTAAACCAGATGCAGATCCATCTTTACGGGCTTGTGCCATTTTATATAATATTTGATGAGAATAATGTATCGGTGCTGGCATTAATGATTCAGTGTCTTTACACGCAAAACCAAACATGATTCCTTGATCGCCTGCGCCCTCATCTTTATTGCTACCAGAATCAACACCCATGGCAATATCTGCTGACTGCTCATGAAGAAAACTTTCAATATCACAATTCTGCCAATGAAAGCCATCTTGTTCATAACCAATATCTTTAATACAATCTCTAACTTGAGATATAATCTGATCTTTAGAAACTGATGGTCCCCTAACTTCTCCAGCTAAAACTACTTTATTGGTGGTAGTCAAAGTCTCACAAGCTACGCGCGTTTGTGGATCACCAGAAGATAAATAAGTATCAACAACCATATCTGAAATTCTATCACAAACTTTATCTGGATGGCCTTCAGAAACTGATTCACTTGTAAATAAATAAGATCTTTTCATATTAACTCCTAATATCTGTAAGTATTATCTTTAAATGGACCCTGCTTACTAACACCAATATATTCTGCTTGTTTATCAGTTAATTCTGTAAGTTTTGCTCCAACTTTCTTTAAGTGTAATGATGCAACTTTTTCATCTAAATGTTTTGGTAAAACATAAACTTTATTTTCATAATTTTTAGAATTTTTCCAAAGTTCAAGTTGCGCCAATACTTGATTAGTAAATGATGCACTCATAACAAAACTTGGATGGCCAGTCGCATTTCCTAAGTTAACAAGTCTTCCTTCTGATAGTAATAATATTTTCTTCCCATCTGGAAACTCTACTTCTCTTACTTGTGGTTTAATCTCATCGGACTTATAATTTTGAAGAGCTTCTGTTTGTATTTCGTTATCAAAATGTCCAATATTACAAACGATAGCACGATCTCTCATTTGTCGCATATGATCTTGCGTAATCACATCAAGATTACCAGTAGCAGTAACAAATATATCACCATATTTACAAGCATCATCCATTGTGACAACTTCGTAACCTTCCATTGCCGCTTGAAGTGCATTAATTGGATCTATTTCAGTCACACAAACACGCGCACCTGCACCTCTTAAGCTAGCTGCTGAACCTTTACCAACATCTCCATATCCAGCTACAACGGCTATTTTACCAGCCATCATTACATCAGTACCTCTTCTTATTCCATCTACTAAACTTTCCTTACAACCATATAAGTTGTCAAATTTAGACTTAGTAACTGAGTCATTAACATTTATTGCTGGGACCTTTAATGTTCCATTTTTTTCCATTTCTTTTAAACGGTGGACACCTGTGGTTGTTTCTTCAGATAAACCCAAAATTTCTTCCAACATTTTTGGATACTTTTCATGAATTATTTTTGTAGCATCTCCACCATCATCTAAAATCATATTTGGCTTCCAACCATCTGGGCCTTCTAATGTTTTCTCAATACACCACCAAAATTCTTCTTCTGTCATTCCTTTCCATGCAAATACTGGAATGCCTTTGGCAGCTATTGCTGCAGCAGCGTGATCTTGAGTGGAAAAAATATTACATGAACTCCATCTTACAGTAGCGCCTAAAAATACTAGAGTTTCAATCAAGACAGCAGTTTGTATTGTCATATGCAAACAACCTACAATTCTTGCACCATCTAGAGGTTTAGAATCACCATACTCTTCTCTTAATGCCATTAAACCAGGCATTTCTGTTTCAGCTATTGCAATTTCTTTATCACCAAAATCAGCTAAACTTATGTCTTTAACCTTAAAATCTTCACTCATGATTGTATTCCTTTATGATTATTTAGACTTTTTAATGGTAATTTAATAAGAAAACAAGCACCTCTAAAGTCTAATTTGTCACTTTCTGTTAATTCAATTGAACCATTAAATGAATTGATTATTTCATATGATATAGAAAGACCAAGACCAGAGTGTTGGTCTCTATCCACCATCCTATCAGTGTAAAATCTATCAAAAATTTTGTTTTTTTCTCTTATATCTATACCTTTTCCTTGATCATAAATTTTAATTTCAACACACTTTTTATTTTTTTTGTTTGATGTAATTAAAATATTTGAGTTATTTTTGGCGATCGAAATACTATTATCTATTAAATTTAGGATTACCTGCAAAAATTTATCTTTGTTAAGAAGTACTAAATTTTTATAATTATCAGTTTGAAGTAAAATTTTAATATTTTTTTTATTATTTGATTTTTCACCAAAATATTCTTTTAGAAATTTGTTTATATTAATTAGTTCAAAATTTTCTATTTCAATTTCTGCAATAGTTTTTGAAAAATGAGAGATGTCAGAAATTAATTTATTCATTCTATCAATATCTTTATTAAAATTATTCATTAATTTTAATCTATTCTCTTTATTTATATTTTTACTAGTTAATAATTCGATAGAAGATTTTATTGCAGTAAGTGGATTTTTTAGTTCATGAGCAACATCAGAGCTAAATTTTTCTAACTGATTGATTTGTGACTTCAATTCATTTGACATAAGTTGTATTTGATCAGATAATATACCAATTTCATCTAATCTTTGAGGGTATATTAATTTTTTCTTATTTGTTTTATCTCTCTCTAAAACAGTAATTTTAGTTAGCTGCTTTAGAGGTGTTATGAGACCTCTTAAAAAAATAAATGATAATAAAATTGTTACTAAAATAAATAAAAGAAAAAAATTAAACAAATTTAAAGATTGTCTGGCTAAATCATTATTACTTATAAATAATTTATACTTTATTAAAACAACTCCATAGACCTTATTATCTTGGATTATAGGTGATGTTAAAATTCTAATTATGTCATTATTTTTGTCTTCGAATGTTTTAACAAGTTGCTTCTTATCTTTAATGGTATCAATAATTAAAATAATCTCATGAACATTTTTATCTAAATTTTTATTAAATTTACTTGCAATAATGTAATTATTAATACGATTAAAATTATTAATATAAATATTTTCAAAAAAATTAGTAAAATTATATATATTTTCACTTATTTCTGATAAATTTATCTCCTCTACTTCTGTGCTCAAAAATAAATTTGATGAGTCCGCAATTTTGATCCAATTTTCATTGTAAATAATGGTATTAAAATCTTTATCTCCAAAGTTTTGTAATATAAATTGTTCAGTTGTAAACTTTTCTAATTCAGGTTCTGACAATTCAATAGGGTTAATATTTTCAGATAAATTACAACTCTCTTTATATGTATCAATGTCTTGAAGATATCTACAACGAAAATCATACTGAAAAATTGGAACTCTTAGTATTGAAGTATTTTCTAAATATTTTGTTATATTTAATAAATTTAATCTTATTGATTTATCTCTATCTTCTAAAAATTTGTTATTTTGAATTAAATAAAAATTAAAATAAGATAAAAAAACTAAACCCAAAAATAAAATTATTAAGTTAAGTATAACTAATTGAAATGTTAAATTATAACTTGATAAGCTAAATAATCTTTTAATCACGCCAAGAATATCCAGAACCATATCTTGTTCTTATTTGATCAAAAGAATTATCATAAGATCTGAATTTTTTTCTTAATCTTTTTATATGACTATCAATAGTCCTATCATCAACATATATTGAATCACCGTACATAGTGTCCATTAATTGATTTCTATCTTTTACTACTCCTGGATACTGAGAAAGTGACTTAATTAAATTAAACTCTGCAACAGTAAGTTCAATTTCTATACCCTTCCAAAAACATAACTGCTTATCTTCATCTAGTATTAAATCACCTCTTACAAAATTTTGTTTTTGAATATTATTATCTTTTTGTTCTTCGGTTCTATTGTTATGAATTCTTAGTACTGTTCTTACGCGTTCATTTAATAATTTTTGTGAAAAAGGTTTTTTTATATAATCTGAAGCACCCATTCTTAATCCAATAATTTCATCTTGCTCATGATCTTTTGATGTTAAAAAAATGATTGGAAGATCTTTAAGTTTTTCAATCTTACTCGAACGTACTTTTGAGAGAAGTTCATTTCCATCCATTTTAGGCATTTTAATATCAAATAATCCCAAATCGTAAGATTTGCTTTTAAGAGCTTCAAAGGCTTCAACTCCGTTAAGAAATGTATCTACTGTAAATCCCTCACTTTCCAAAGAAAGAGATACTGATGTGAGAATCGACTGCTCGTCGTCTACTAATGCTATCTTCACCATATTGATTTTTATTAATAATTTATGGCAGATTTAAGTTCAAAGAAAAAAAGTCTCAGTTAACAAAATGTGACTTAAGTTGATAAGTAAATGTAAATATTTCAATAACTTGTTTGCCTCATAAAAATATGAATTAAGTAAGGGATTGACATGATAAAAAAAATATTTATGTTCTTATTTTGTTCTTATTGCGATATTGAGCAAATGTTGTATTGTCCCTTTTCGGCGGCACTACATATTGTGTTTTTCGACAATAATTTTTTAAAAATGGATAGAATTTAAATGGCAGACAATCTACAGGTATCAGCAAAAATCTCAGAAGAAAAAAGTGTAAATATTTTAACATTAAGTGTTGTACGTCGTGACGGAGCTATCACTCCTTTTAAATCGGAGAAAATTTCGAATGCTATTAAAAAAGCATTCTTAGCACAAACAAAAATTAGAAATGATAAAAATAAGGAAAAAGAACAACAAGATGGAATTCATAAAACTGTCGAAGCTCTAACACATAAAGTTGTCTCAGCACTAACCAGAAGGATTGCTGATGGAGACATGATTCACATAGAAGATATACAAGATCAAGTGGAATTAGCTCTTATGAGGGATGAGCATCATAAGGTTGCTAGAGCATATGTTTTATATAGAGAACAAAGAGCAGCCTCAAGATATCACACTAAAAAACTAAAAGAACAAGTTGGAGAAAAAGCTTCTTCAATGATGGTAACTAAAAGAGATGGAAGTAAAGAGCCAATTTCACTCGATAAAATAACAAATAGAGTCTCTGTTCTATCTACTGGTTTAAATATTGATCCAATTGTTGTTGTTCAAAAAGCAGTTCCAGGATTGTATAGTGATATTAGTTCTGCTGAAATTGACACTTATCTTGCTGAAACAGCAGCAGCTTTAACAGTTGAACATCCTGATTATTCTTACCTAGCAGCAAGAATAAAAGTTAATTCTCTTCATAAAGAAACTCCAGGCTTCATAATAGCTACAAAGAACTTATACGATGATGGTTTATTGAGAGAAGATTATTATAAAAAAGTGATGGAAAATTCAGATGCAATAGAATCAGTGATTGATTATGACAAAGATTATACCTTTGATTATTTTGCTCTTACTACACTAATCAGGGCATATTTATTAAAGTTTGATAATAAAACAATTGAAAGACCTCAAGACCTATGGATGAGAGTAACTTTAACAGTTACCGGTAATGAGTTTAATTTAGATAAAATAAAAGAAACTTATAAAAATTTATCAACTGGTACGTATACACATGCCACTCCAACATTGTTTAATAGTGGATTAAAAATGCAGCAATTATCTTCATGTTTTTTAATAGGTATGGAGGATGACTCGATAGAAGGTATTTTTAATACTATAAAAGATTGTGCACTAATATCTAAAACTGCAGGTGGTATTGGCATGCACGCACACAACATTAGAGGTAGTGGAAGTAGAATAAAATCTACAAATGGCAAATCTAATGGCCTTATTCCATTTTTGAAAATTTTTAATGAGACTGCTAAATCAGTTGATCAAGGCGGTGGTAAAAGAAAAGGTTCTTTTGCGGTTTACTTAGAACCTTGGCATGCCGATATTGAGAAGTTTCTAGAACTTAGGAAAAATACAGGTGCTGAAGAATTTAGAGCTAGAGACCTGTTCTACGCTTTATGGATACCAGATTTATTCATGAAAAGAGTAGAAAACGATGAAGAATGGACCCTTATGAGTGAACATGAATGCCCAGGTCTTTCAGATGTGTATGGTGATGAGTTTGAAAAACTTTACACTAAGTATGAAAATGAAATGAAGCATTTAGAAAAAATTAAAGCAAGAGATCTAATGTCTAAAATTATAGAAGCGCAGATAGAAACAGGACAGCCTTATATGCTCTATAAAGACTCAATCAATAACAAGTCCAACCAAAAAAATATTGGTGTTATTAAATCTTCAAACCTGTGTGCAGAGATAGTTGAATACTCTGATAAGAACGAGACATCTGTATGTAACTTGGCTTCTATAGCTCTGCCAAAATTTGTAAAAAAATCAGATAAAAAATTAATATATGACTATGATGCTCTTTATGAAACAGCAAAATTGGCTACAAAAAACTTAGATGAAGTAATTGATATTAATTTTTATCCAACTGATAAAACGGAAAGATCTAATAATAAACACAGACCAATAGGTTTAGGAATACAGGGTCTTGCAGATGTCTACTTCAAGTTAGGAATAGCTTATGAGTCTGAAGAGGCTAAAGAAATAAATAAATTAATTTTTGAAACAATTTACTTTGGAGCTTTAGAAGCTTCATGTGAATTAGCAAAAGAAAAGGGAGCATACGAAACATTTAAAAATTCACCAATTTCGGAAGGTAAATTTCAATTTGATCTGTGGAATGTTAACCCGTCTTCAAAATGGGATTGGGATGCGCTAAGAGCTAAAATTAAAGAGCACGGTGTAAGAAACTCTTTAACCACAGCTTGTATGCCAACTGCGTCAACAGGCATTATATTAGGTAACACTGAAACATTCCAAATACAAACCTCTAATATATATAAAAGACAAACACTCTCAGGTGAGTTCCTTCTTGTAAATAGATATTTGGTGAATGAACTTTCTCAAAGAGGACTGTGGAATAAAGATATGAGAGACAAAATAATTTTAGAAAATGGATCGGTTGAAAACATAAATGAAATTCCTACTGAGCTAAAAGAAATCTATAAAACAGTTTGGGAAGTATCACAAAAAACTGTCATAGATATGTCAGCAGATAGAGCACCATTTATTGATCAAACCCAATCAATGAATCTTTGGCTTTCAACGCCTACATTTGGGAAAGTTAATTCAATGCATATGTATGCTTGGAAAAAAGGTCTTAAAACAGGAATGTATTATCTAAGAAGTAGATCAGCAGTTGATGCTGTAAAAGTTACAGTTTCATCAGAAAAAGCAGCAAAAGATGCTTATATAAATACTGCTATTAAACAAAACAATGAACCAGAAGATTGCGAAACTTGCAGTGCATAAAGAAGGAGTAAAGAATGATATCAAAAGGCGTTAAATCAATATTTCCAATAAAAAACCAAGAAATTTGGGATAGGTACAAACAACATATTCAAGCCTTTTGGACAACTGAAGAAGTATCTTTGCAAGATGATTTAAGAGATCTTGAAACTTTAAATGATGGTGAAAAGCATTTTATAAAGCACGTACTTGCATATTTTGCTAACTCCGAAGCAATGATTAATGAAAACTTAGCAAGTAGGTTCTACAAAGAAATTTTAATTCCTGAAGCAAGATGTTTTATATCTATACAAATGTTGAATGAGTCAATTCATGCAGAGATGTATGGTCTACAAATTGAAGCTTATGTAAAAGATGCAAAAGAAAAAGACATGCTTTTTGATGCAATACAAAACGTACCATGTATTAACCATAAAGCACAATGGGTATCAAAATGGCTCAACGGTAGTCAAAATTTATTAACAAGACTAATAGGATTTGGATTAGTTGAAGGTTTATTTTTTGCAGGCTCTTTCTGTGCAATATATTATTTCAGAAAAAGAGGTTTATTACCTGGTTTAGCCTTATCTAACGACTGGATTGCAAGAGACGAGGGAATGCATTTTAGTTTCTCATCTCTAATGTTTAGAACTTTAAGAGATAAATTTAATAATAAAACATTAACTGATGCAGATATTAGTGATTTATCTTTGATACCCTCAGATGTGCCTCAATCACAATTTGAAGAAATTGTTAGAGAAGCAGTAGCATTTGAAAAAGAATTTGTAAGAGATGCTTTACCAGTAGATTTAATTGGTATGAATCAAGACTTAATGTGTCAATATATTGAAGCTGTTGCAGACAGAATTGCTGACCTATTTGAATTTGACAGAGTCTTTAAAACAGAAAATCCTTTTGATTTTATGAGAGCTTTAGATGTACAAAATGTTACTAACTTTTTTGAAAAAAGGGTATCTGAATATCAACGACCTACAGATAGAGCTTTAAGTTTTGATGAAGCATTTTGATGGAAGCAGAGATATACTCTAAAACTAATTGTGGATACTGTGATAGAGCTAAACTACGATTAGCTAAATTTAATCCAAAAATTTATATGCTTGATACAGATTATACGAGAGAAGATTTTTTTGAAAAGTTTCCGAACGCTAAAACCTTTCCCCAAATAATTTTAAATGGTGAAAAAATTGGAGGTTATCATGAACTTGAAAAATGGTTTGAAATGAATACCTTTGACGAAGAATTCTAAATAACCTTTTTTTTTCCTTTTCTTGAGTAAGTTTTTTTATTTCTAACAATTCTTTGTTTGTACTTAGGTAGTTTTAAATCTTGAGCAAAGGGATTTCTTTTCTTAATTTTTTTTTTTATTTCCATATAATGTAATCTAATGTGCCTGTCCCCAATGATCACCAGTACCAAAATCAACAGTGAGTGGAACTGAAAAATCTTTGTATTTTAAATGTACAGACTCCATAATCTTTTTTACATTACTTACTAAATTTTTATATTTTTTAGTTTCGACTTCAAAGATTAGTTCATCATGTACTTGTAAAAGCATTTCAGCCTCAATATTTTTAAGTTTTATTTCCTTATGAATTTCAATCATAGCTAACTTAATAATGTCTGCTGCACTACCTTGGATTGGTGCATTAATAGCTTGTCTTTCTGCAAAACCTCTAACAGCAAAATTCTTATCGGCAATTCCCTTAATATTAATTTTCCTTTTAAAAATTGTTTCAACGTATTGATTTGTTTTTGCGAAATCAATTTGATGCTCCATATATTTTTTAATTTTTGGATATTTAATAAAATACTCATTTATGTAATCTTTTGCTTCTGTATTGGAAATATCAAGTTGTTTAGCTAAACCATATGGACTGATTCCATATAAAATACCAAAATTAATTGCTTTTGCTTTTCTTCTATAATCGTTGTTTATTTGACTATCGTTTAAATTAAATATTTCTTTAGCAGTTGATGCATGAATATCCTCATTGTTTTTAAAAGCTTTAATAAAATTTTTATCACTAGAAATTTCTGCGGCTAATCTAAGCTCTATTTGAGAATAATCAAAACTGACTAATTTTTTTCCTTTTCCACTAACAAAAGCTGTTCTTATTTTTTTTCCATTTTCTGTTCTAATTGGGATATTTTGAAGATTTGGATCTGTAGAGCTTAATCGACCTGTTAATGTATTAGCTAAACCAAATGATGTATGAACTCTACTTTTGCCATCTGTTAATCTAAATAAAGCATCTGTATAAGTTGATTTAAGTTTAGTTAATTCTCTCCAATCAAGCACAAGTTGAGCAATTTCATGTCCATCTGAGGCTAAATTATTTAAAGTTGAAGAATCAGTAGAATAGGTGCCTGATTTTGTTTTTTTACCACCCGGTATTTTAAGATTAATAAATAATATTTCTCCTAACTGTTTAGGTGATCCAATATTGAATTCTTCTTTTGAAAGTTTATAAATATTTTTTTCAAGTTTTTTACTTTCATTTTCAAATTCATTACTTAGACTTGTTAAAAAGTTTTTATTGACCTCAATACCATTAGCTTCAATTGAAGATAATACCTCTACAAGTGGTAAATCAATATTTTTATAAACAAAATTAGCTTTTTCTTTTATTAAACGAGGGTAAAGATTTTGAAAAAGCCTAAACGTTAACAAAGAATCTTCAGCTGCATAATTAATTGCGTTATCAATAGTTACTTTATCAAAAGTAATTTCATTCTTCCCTGTGCCAACGACTTCTTTATATTTGATTGTTGTATGATTTAAATGATTAAATGAAAGATCATCTAAATTGTGTTTAAAAATACCATTATCAATTGAGTAGGAAATTAACATTGTATCTGCAATTGAATTAAAAGTTACTCCATACTTTTTTAAAATTCTAATATCATACTTTATGTTCTGACCAATTTTTAAGATTGATTCATTTTTGCAAATTTTTTTAATATGATTAATTACATATTGTTCCTCTAGTTGATTATCAATTTTTTTTGACCCATCTAAAGTAGTATGATTTATAGGAATATAATAAGAAATGATTTCGCTACAACAAATTGATATCCCAACTAACTTAGCCTTTTCTATATTGAGTGAATTAGTTTCAGTATCAATAGCGAATATGCCTTTTTTTTCAATTTCGCTTAAAACATCTTCAAAATCGTTCTTTGAATTAATTAATTGATATTTTGGTTCTATTTCTTTTTTTTGAATAATATTATCATTATCACTAGATATAAAAGAATTAGATTTTAATCTATCAGATGTTGATCTAAAACCCTGTTCTTTAAGGAACTTAAAAATATTATTATTTTCATTTTTTAGTTCGTTGTATGTTTTTATTTTTTTGATACTTTCATCTATTTTGACATCATTCTTTAGTGTTACAAGTTCTAAACTTAATCTGATATCCTTTTCTGCATCTGTTAAAATATTTCTTCTTTTTTCTTGTTTAATTTTATCGATATTTTTTAGTAAACCTTCAATATTATCAAATTCATTTATTAACTGAGCTGCTGTTTTAGGCCCAATACCAGGTGCACCTGGAATATTATCTACTTTGTCTCCTGTTAGCGCTTGAATAAAGATAACCTTATCAGGCTTGACTCCAAATTTTTCTTCAACATCTTTAATTTCTATTTTTTTATTTTTCATTGGATCAAGCATTGTTACATTTTTACTAACTAGCTGCATTAAATCTTTATCTGATGAAACTATGATAGTTTCAATTTTATCTTTTTCTGCTAAGCTTACATAAGTAGCTATTAAATCATCAGCTTCAAATCCTTCTATTTCTAATTGCGGTATATTAAAACTCTTTACACACTCTCTTATTAAAGGGAATTGTGGTATTAAATCATCAGGAGCCTCTCCTCTATTTGCTTTATATTCTGGATAGATTTGATTTCTAAAATTTTCTCTCGCAGCATCAAAAATAACTATCATTTTATCATTACTGTAATCCTCTATGAGCTTAACAAGCATATTAGTAAAACCAAAAACAGCGTTGATTGGAGTACCATCTGCACGATTCATAGGTGGTAATCCATAATAAGCTCTAAATATATAGGCAGAACCATCAACTAATATTAATCTACTCTTTGTATTCATTGTAAATTTAAATATATAAGATTTTAATAAAATGTCAGATTATAAATATTCAATAGAAGCTAAAAATGTAAATAAAACTTTCTTAAAAAAAAATCAGAAAGTTAAAGCCTTGATAGATTTTAATATTACTATTGAAAGAGGTACAATTCACGGTTTATTAGGCCCAAATGGTGCCGGAAAATCAACATTTATTAATGTGCTGGGAGGTTTAGTAAAAAAAAACTCAGGTAAAGTCAATATTTGTGGAATTGATATAGATAAAAATATTAAATTAAGTAAATTTAAAATTGGTATAGTTCCCCAAGAACTTAATATAGATCCCTTCTTTTCTCCTGCAGAGTTATTAGAGCTACAAGCAGGTTTATATGGTGTGCCAAAAAGGAAAAGAAAAACTGATGAAATTTTAGAAAATTTAAAATTATCAGATCAAAGAAATTCATATGCTAGAACCTTGTCAGGGGGTATGAGAAGAAGATTATTAATTGGTAAGGCATTAGTTCACGATCCTGAAATCATCATTTTAGATGAACCAACAGCTGGTGTAGATATTGATATTAGAGCTTCTGTTTGGGATTATATAAAAAGAATAAGTAATCAGGGTAAAACTGTATGCTTAACCACACATTATTTAGAAGAAGCAGAAAATTTATGTGACAATATTTCAATAATTAATCACGGAAAAAAAATTATTGAGGGATCCAAAAAAGATTTACTAAATATTATATCTACTAAAACGGTTTCATTTGTTCTAGAAAGAAATATATTAGTTCCCAATCAGTTAAATGAATTTAAACCTATTCTTACTAATAATATTTTAAAATTAAGCTATGATAAAAACAAAACTAATATTAAAAATATTATTGATATACTTATTAAAAATCAAATTGATTTCAGAGAAATTAATACATCCGAGGGAGATTTGGAGGATGTTTTCTTAAAGGTAATTAAAGATAAATAAAGTTTTAGAAATTTACTAATTATTCTCTGGGAGCGTGTTTATTTAAAATTCTTTGTAAGGTACGTCTATGCATCCTTAATCTTCTAGCAGTCTCAGAAACATTTCTATTACATTGTATAAAAACTCTTTGAATATGTTCCCATCTTATCCTATCAGCTGTCATTGGGTTTTCAGGTGGTGGAGGAAGAACTTCTTTAGAATTGGTTAAAGCATCATAAATTTGATCAATTTCAGCAGGCTTAGGTAAGTAGTCTATTGCTCCAGATTTTATTGCTGCCACAGCTGTAGCAATGTTACCATAACCCGTCAAAAGTAAAGATTTAGTTTTTGGACTTATTTTTTGAAATTCTTTTATTAATTCTAATCCCGATCCATCTTCCAATCTCATATCAACAACTGCATAATCAAAGTCTGTCTCATTTACTTTTGCCAGAGAGTCTTTGAAGCCTGGGGAAGAAATTACTTCAAACCCCTTTTTTTCCATAGATCTTGTTAATCTTTCCCTAAAAGGTAGGTCATCATCTACAATTAGCAATTTTATGTTCATATATTTAAGATAGAGTTATCAAAAATAATTTCAACATTAGCATTATTATCTTTAGAATTATAAAATTTAAGATTACCACCCATATTTTCTATCAGGTTTTTTGCTATAAATATGCCTAGTCCCATGCCATTTTTATTTTTCGAAATATATGGTTCTCCTAATTTATCAATAATATCTTTAGAAAATCCACTACCATCATCAGATATGATAATATTAACATTTGATTTTTGATAATTTAATTCTACTTTTGTTGTAGTAACAGAATAAAATATTGCGTTTTGAATAATATTTCCCAGAGCATACATTATTTCATCTTTGTAAATTATTTCAGGCTCCGAAACTGAAGGTATAATTTCTAATATTAGTTTTTTATTTTTATTAAATTTATCAAAGTTTATTTTAATTAAATCAGATATTTTTACTTTGTCTAAAAATTTATCCTTTAAATTTAAGGGGTTTTTAGAAAATCTTTTTAATATTTCTTTACATCTTTCTGCTTGAGATTTTAATAAAATAATATCTTTTACAATATTTTGATCTTCGATTAATTTTTTTTCTTTAAGCAAGTCATTTAAAACTAAAAAGATTGTATTAAGAGGTGTGCCTAATTCATGAGCAGCAGCTGCACTTAGAGAGCCTACCTCTGTCATTTTTTTTTGATTCAAAATTTGTAGTTTGGAAATCGATAACGCATTAGAGATTTTTCTTGAAGAACTTGCAAATAAATAGGCATAAATAGCAATAAAAATTACTGTTATAATTAAAGCTGAAATTAATCCAAAACTATAAATCTCTGGTAAGTAAAACTTAGGACCTAAATCAAGTGGAATAAAATAAAAATTTAATAATATGATAATTAGAATAGATATGGTTGATAGAATAACTGTCATTAATGCGGGTAGATATGAAGCTGATGTAATAACTGGTGCTAATATTAGTATAGAAAATGGATTTATAATTCCGCCAGTAAGAAAAAGTAAAAAACCTAATTGTAATGTATCATAAAGTAAATAAGAAAATGCTTTTAAATTACTTATTGTTTTATTTTTTCTTTCTTCATAATAAGAATAAAAATTTACTGCAACTGATAATAAAATTATTGAAAGAATTTCAAAATAAGGAATTTGGATTTTTAAAACAAAAGATACAAATATAACTGCTAAAACTTGACCAAATATTGCTATCCATCTAATTTTAATTAGATTCCCAAGTAATATTGTATTCATTAAAAATTAAATATCAAGATTCGCAACTTTTAATGAATTTTCAGCTATAAATTTTTTTCTTGCATCAGTCTCGCCACCCATTAGATCTTCAAATGCTTTATTTGCGGCATCAACTTCATTTATCTTTACTGATAAAAGCACTCTTTCATTTTGATCCAATGTTGTTTCCCATAATTGATCTGGATTCATTTCTCCTAAGCCTTTGTATCTATTAATTTGAAGACCTGATTTACCGATATCTAATATTTTATCTATTAAGTCTAAAGGTCCAAAGATTTTGAACTCTTCATTTTTGTGACTTAGAACCCCACTTCCTGTTTCTTTAAGGCGATAAAAGTTCTCCATTAGTTGATCTTTAAGTTCATTCAATGCTTTCGCTTCTGGTGTAATTACAAAATTTTCATCTATAATATATTTTTCAGTAAATCCTCTTATTGTTCTTTCAAATAAAATTGAATTATTTTTATGAATTACTATCCAATTTTTTTGAGAAATATTTGAGATTAAGTTTAATCTTTGTTGAAGATATTTTGCTATTTCTTGACCAATATTTTTATCTGTTATATTCCTAACATCTAAGGCTCTAACAATTGCTGCATGCTCAATTATATCACTATTATCAACTCTTCTTAACAATGGTATAACTAAATTTTTTGTTTTTTTTGAGAGATAAATAATTTGTTTTAATTCTTCTCCGGCAACTTTAGTTCCTTGAGTATTTTCAAAAATAGTATTTTTTAAACCTTCCTGAATTAAATAATCTTCTAAATCACTATCATCTTTTTTATATACAGTAGAGTTTCCTTTTTTAAGTCTATATAAAGGCGGTTGTGCAATATATAGTCTACCTGTGTCTATAATTGGTTTCATATGTCTGTAAAAAAAAGTTAACAGCAGAGTTCTAATATGACTACCATCAACATCTGCATCAGTCATAATAATTATTTTATGATATCGCATTTTAGAAACATCAAACTTACCCTCAATTTTATTTTGATCACTATCATCAGTTGGATTACCAACTCCTGCACCAATAGCTGTTATTAATGCTCCAATTTCATTACTTGTTAAAACTTGCTTATCATTTGCTCTTTCAACATTAAGTATTTTACCTCTTAATGGTAGAATGGCTTGATTTTTTCTATCTCTACCTTGCTTGGCTGATCCACCTGCTGAGTCTCCCTCTACTATAAACAATTCTGATAATTCTGGATTTTTCTCTTGGCAGTCTGCAAGTTTACCTGGAAGAGAGGTATTTTCCAGACCTGTTTTTCTTCTAGTTAATTCTCTTGCTTTTCTTGCAGCTTCTCTGGCATTTGAAGCTTCTATAATCTTATCAATTACTTTTTTAATTTCAGATGGATTTTCTTCTATCCATTGCTCTAATTTATTTAGACTAGTGGATTCAATAACTGGCCTAACCTCAGATGATACAAGTTTATCTTTAGTTTGACTTGAAAATTTAGGATCTGGTAATTTTACAGATATTATACATGTTAATCCTTCACGAGCATCTTCTCCTGTAATATTACCGGAATTTTTTACGTTCTTATTTATGTAATTTACAATTGACCTAGTAAGAGCACCTCTAAAACCAGCTAGATGTGTGCCACCATCCCTTTGAATTATATTGTTTGTAAAACAAATTGTATTTTCGTGATAGCTATCGGTCCATTGTAATGAACATTCAATTGAAATCTCGTTTTTTGCTCCATGAAAATATATTGGATTGGGATTAATGAGATTCTTACCTTCATTTAAATATTTAACGTATTCTTTGATGCCACCCTCATATTTAAAGTTTATATTCTTTTCTTCAGATTGTCTCTTATCAGATAAAAAAATACTTATACCAGTATTTAAGAATGCTAGCTCTCTAAGTCTTTTCTCTATTGTTTTAAAATTAAAATTAATATCTTTAAAAATTTTTGTAGTCGGAAGAAAAGTAATGCTAGTACCCGTAAAAAACTGGTTATTAATTTTTTCTGAGTCACCAATTACATTTAATTCTTTGCTTACTATTCCATTTTCAAATTCAATATTGTGTACTTTACCATCTCTATTTATTTCCAAATTTAGATATTCAGATAATGCATTAACAACTGAAACTCCAACACCATGTAAACCACCAGATACTTTATAACTATTTTGATCAAATTTTCCTCCGGCATGTAGCTCAGTCATAATTAGCTGAGCTGCAGGTATTTTTTCTGTTTTGTGTAAATCTACAGGTATCCCTCTACCATTATCTGTTATTGTAGCTGTTCCATCAGTGTTTAATATTACTTCAATTTTATCGCAGTAGCCAGCCAATGCTTCGTCTATAGAATTATCTAACACCTCATATATCATTTGGTGTAAACCTGATCCATCATCAGTATCGCCAATATACATACCAGGTCTTTTTCTAACAGCTTCAAGACCTTTTAGTACTTTAATCGAATCGGAAGAGTATTCAGAATTCATAAATCAGTTATATTATAAAATTTTGCATTTGTTGACACAAAAGAAAACAAATTTTTATCAGTACCAGTCAAAAAAAATTGTATTTCAAATCTGTTAATCATGTCTAATAAAATTTGACGGTTATTATTATCTAAATGTGAGCCAATTTCATCAAACAAAAATATTGGGTTTATTTTTTTATTATTTACTAAATGATTGCATTGAGCTAATAGAACCATCAAAACAATTGTTTTCTGTTGCCCTGTAGACAATAAAGAAGCATCAAATTCGTTGTTCACAATTGAGATAATATCAGATTTTTGAGGCCCAATTTTAGTTCCTCCAAATTGCTTATCATATGCACGTGAATTTATTAGATTTGACAAATATTCTTCAAAATTAATTTCTAGGTTTGCAAAATCATCTTTTATTTTTAATTTTACATCGAATTGAAAGTTATGGTCTTTTTTCATATTATTTAACTCTATATTTAAAGTATTTAATTGTAAGTTCCTTAACTTATATATTTCTAAACCTAATAAACATATTTCACTTTCAATATGATTTAACCAATCATCATCAATATTATAAGATTGAAGTATTTTATTTCTTTCAAGTAAAGATTTTTTATATTTGTTAATCAATCTATTGTAGTCATTTCTGCTAGAAAAAATTAGTCTGTCTAAAAAATTTCTTCTATAAGAAGGCGATGATTGAAATAATCTTTCCATCTCTGGTAAAAATACTAGGAATGAAATGGATTGATTTAGAAAATTTATGGAGTCTTTTGATGAATCATTATTTATTTTAATTATTTTTTTAAATTTTTCATTTTTTTGTTCAGTAAATATTTCTATATTGAATTCATTTTTTTGAATTTCTAAATTATTTTTTATTAAGAAATTATCTTCTTTTTTTTTTATTAAATTTATAATATTTGAATTTCTTATTCCTTTACCTTTAGCAATTAAAGAAATACCCTCTAAGATATTTGTTTTACCACAACCATTATTTCCAAATAAAATATTTAATTTATTATCGAATGAAGTTTTAAAATTCTTAAAATTTCGAAAATTATAAAATTCAATATTTTTTATTTTTGCCAAATTTTAAACTCTCATTGGCATTAGGACATAAATTAAGTTTGGACTAGAATTTTCTTGAGCAGTTATTGGTGATGAATTATCTCTAAAATTAAGAATAATTTCATCATCTTGTAAATTATTTACAATATCCATTATATATTTTGAATTAAATCCTATTTCAAATTTATCACCGCTGTAATTGATTTTGATATCTTCAGTTGCAGTACTATTTTCATTATTAATAGTATTTAAATTTATTACATTTTCTAATAGTTTAAATTTTACAACTGGTGATTTTTCATTTGCTATAGTGCTTACTCTGTCAACTGCTGATAGTAATCGTTCTCTATTAATTATTAACTTGTTATCATTGTTATTTGGAATTACTCTATTGTAGTCTGGAAAAGTACCATCAATGAGTTTTGATATAAGTATTGTATTGTTAATATAAAAAATAATTTTTGATGAACTAAGATATATATCTATATCTATATTTACATCAGCTAATAATTTACTTAACTCATTAATAGTTTTCTTTGGCAAAATAACACCCGAAATAGGATTAATTTTTTGATCGAGTTTGTGACTAAATTTTGCTAGTCTATGCCCGTCGGTTGCAACAAATGTAACCAAAGAATTGTTTCCTTCATCGTGAAGATTGAAATAAATACCATTTAAAAAATATCTAGTTTCTTCATTTGATACTGCGAACTTTGTTTTATCAATTAATTTAAATATTATATTTGAATTTATCTTTATAGTTGATTCCTCACGTTTAAAGTCAATTATAGGAAATTCTTCTTTAGGTAGACATGCTAAAGAAAAACGAGAGCCATTGGCTCTAAGTGTTAATAATTTTCCATTATTTGAAATAATTTCTATATTACTATCTCCTTCTATTTTTCTAACGATATCATAGAATATTTGTGAGTTAATTGTTGTTGAGCCTTCCTCAATAACATTACATTGTAACTCTTCTATTATAGAAATATCCATATCAGTAGATGTGAGGGTGATGCTGTTGTTTTTTGCCTCTATCAAAATATTAGAAAGTATGGGTAAGTTATTTTTTTTATCAACTATTCCTTGAATATGAGATAATGTTCTAAAAATATTATCTTTAGTAACTTCAAACTTCATAATTTGAATATAATTTATATCTTCTTAGGAATCTATAAGTCTTTTTAATAATTCTAAATCCTCGTTAAAATTAGTATCTGATAATTTCAATTCTTCTATTTTTTTTACTGCATGCATTACGGTAGTATGATCCCTGCCACCAAATTTTCTTCCTATTTCTGGTAATGATCTAGATGTAATTGATTTAGCAAGATACATCGCAATTTGTCTTGGTCTGGCAACTGATCTAGATCTTCTTGGAGAATGCATATCTGTTATTCTTATGTTAAAATGTTCAGCTACTTTTTTTTGAATTTCTTCAATAGTAATTTTTTTGTTAGATGATTTCAACAAATCTTGCAATACTAATTGAGCAGTTTCAATTGTAATAGCTGTTCCTACTAGAGTAGCATGCGCCACAAGTCGGTTTAGTGCTCCTTCCATTTCTCTAACATTAGAAATAATTCGGTGTGATAAAAACTCTAACACTTTCGGGGGTATTTCAACTCCTCTCTTATGAGCTTTTTCTATTAGTATACCAAGTCTCAACTCATATGTTGTAGGATGGATATCGGCAACTAAACCACAACCCAGTCTTGATTTAAGTCTTTCTTGTACTCCATCTAAATCCGTTGGTGTTTTATCTGCTGATATCACTATCTGTTTATTTTGTTCAATTAAAGCATTAAATGTATGAAAGAATTCTTCTTGGGTATTATCTTTGCCACTTATAAACTGTACATCATCGATCATTAGTACATCTATTGATCTAAATTGTTCTTTAAAAGCAGATGTATCTTTATAACGTAAAGCTCTAACAAACTGATACATAAATTTCTCAGCTGATAAATATATAACTTTTCGATCTGGTTGCTTTTCTTTAATTTTCCATCCTATAGCATGCATAAGATGAGTCTTTCCTAAACCTACTCCGCCACACAAGAATAATGGGTTAAAAGTAATTTTATCCGCTTCAGAAACTCTTTGAGATGCTGCAAAAGCAAGTTCGTTCGGTTTACCAACAACAAAGTTATCAAATGTAAACCTTGGATCTAATGGTGCCCCAAACTCGTTTGGATAATTTGACGATTGGTTAGTTCTGACATCTAATGAGGATTTCCAATGGTTATCAGAACTCTTTACAGTTCTAGTTGTACCAGGGACAATTCTTCCTCCATTTGGTTTAACTACGAATTTTATAATATCAATCGATGACAAGTATTTTTTAGCTTCGTTTTTTATTTTATCAGAATAATTATTTACAATCCAGTCCCTTAAGAATTTTGTTGGAACAGAAAAAGTAATTGTATCATTTTCAACTGATACATAGCTTAAGTGTTTTATCCAGTTATTATAAGCTGTGTCACCTACTGATTTTTTTAAATCTTTTTTTAGGGAGATCCAGTTGTTATCATTAAACCCGGTTGTATTATTGTCCATCTTCCCCCTAATAGACGATTTTTGAATTATAATAATTTCACGCAAAAAACCAAAAGTCGTAAAACTAATTCACCAAAATAATTTACTTAATGAACACCCTTTAAGTATTTTTAGCAAGAAGAAAAGTGAAAAAAATTAAAAAAAAATTATTTTTTTGAAATTTGTTTTGATAAAGAGGATAACTTTCTGGATATGTATTCTTTTTTAAAAATACCTTTTTTTGATGCTCTGGCCATTATTGAGTTGACATTGCTGAATGATTTTTGGATTTCCTCGTCATTTTTTGCTTCTACTGAAGATTTATATTTGTTTAGAGCGTTTCTAAACTTAGACAAGTATTGAGAATTAACAGTATTTCTAGTTTTATTCTGTCTTGATCTTTTTTTTGCAGAAGCATGGTTAGCCATATGAGTGCTATAAATTCAAAATAAATTAAGTCAATTAGTATTTAATGTTCAATCACTTATTATTTTGAATTTTAGGACAATAAAAAGTAGATCTTCCATATTGAACGATCTTTTTAACCTTATCATTACCTATTTTTTTTCCTTCCTGGTTGTATACCTTAAAATTAGACTGAAAATTTCCTAATGTGCCGTCTGTAGACCTATAATCTCGTATACTTGATCCCCCAAATTTTATTGCTTTTTTTAAAATTTTTCTAATAGATTTTATTAGTTTCATAATGAGACTAATTTCTAAATCCTTACCCAAAGTAAGTGGTGAAATTTTAGAATCAAATAGAATTTCCGATGCATAGATATTACCTATGCCTGCAATTAATTTTTGATTAAGCAAAATCTGCTTTATTGGAACCTCAGATTTTGAAATTTTTTTAAATATCATTTGTGCAGTAAGATCTGGGTTCAGTGCATCTACACCCAAGGTCAATATATACTTTTGTTTTTGTAGATCTTTTGTTTGTACCATATCTATAAACCCAAATTTTCTAGGGTCATGATAAACAAGTATAATTCCACTTGAAAAAAACAATACAAAATGATCATGTTTTATTCTTTTGTAGCTTTTATCAACGGTTTTTAATCTTCCTGACATTCCTAGATGTATTACTAGAGAATAATCTATATCTAAATCTATAATTATAAACTTTGCTATACGTCTTAGGTTGGATATCTTCGAGTTACGTAGTATATTAATTATATTATTTGGAATTTTATAACGAAGTTTTGATGTATGAATTTTGACACAAGATATTTTTTGATTAAATATTACACTAAGTCCTTTAACTGTAGTTTCAACTTCAGGTAATTCTGGCATAATGAAAAAAGATTATAATTTTGGTTATACAAAAGTAAATTCAAAACAAAAGACTAAACTTGTTCAGAATGTATTTTCAAGCGTAGCTCCAAACTACGACATAATGAATGATTTAATGAGTTTAGGTATGCATCGATTATGGAAAAAAAGATTTGTAGAAACTGTGGATCTAAAGGAAAATGAAATTATCTTGGATGTTGGTTCTGGGTCTGGTGATATTGCCATCGAAATTTTAAAGGAAAATTTACCAACCAGTCTTTATCTTTTAGATCTAAATGAAGAAATGTTATTAGAAGGAAGAAAAAGATTAAAAAAAGAAAAAAATATAAAATATTTTATTGGTAATGCTGAAAAGTTAAATTTTAAAAATAATTTTTTTGATAAGTATACTATTTCTTTCTGCTTAAGAAATGTGACCGAATATTTATTATCTATAAAAGAGGCTTACAGAGTTCTTAAACCTGGTGGGAAATATTGTTGCTTAGAATTTAGTACACCTAAATCATCTTTGATATCAAGTTCATATAAAATTTACAAAGGACAGATCTTACCTCTATTAGGAGAAATAGTTGCTAAAGATAAGAATGCATATAACTATTTGAGTGAAAGTATTGATTTGTTTCCATCACAAGAAGAGCTTAGCAAAAATCTACGTGATTGCGGTTTTACTAAAGTCGAGACTATTAATCTATTTAATGGAATTGTAGCAATACATACTGGTTATAAACTGTAATGAGTAAAATTTTATTTATAATAACTGGCTCTATTGCTGCATCTCGATGTAAAGAAGTTATTACTTTGTTGAATATTAATAAAGTTAAAATTAGCTGCATTCTAACTAAAGAGGCAAAGAAATATGTAAAAATATCAGATATAAAAAAATTACTCAAAAATAGAATATTTACTGATGAAGATGAGAAAAAAAATAAGATGCTTCATATTAATTTATCAAGAGATAATGATATAATAGTTGTGTGCCCAGCTACAGCCAATTCCATTGCAAAGTTTGCTAATGGATATGGAGATAATTTAGCTTCTAATACGTTACTTGCTTCAAATAAAAAAATTCTGTTTGTCCCCGCAATGAATAGCTTTATGTGGCATAATAAAATTAATCAAAAAAATGTAAGATTATTAAAAGATAGTGGTCATGAGTTTATTGGCCCAAAAGTTGGAAATCTAAAATGTGGAGAATTTGGTTTAGGTAGAATTGATAACTCAAAAAATATAGTAAATAGAATTTTAAGCAGGTTAGAAAATATTAATTTATTAAAAGATAAAAAATGCCTAGTAACTGCAGGGCCAACAATTGAAATGATTGATCCAGTTAGATTTATTTCGAATCAATCTTCTGGAAAACAAGGATATGAAATTGCTTCACAACTTGTTTTGTATGGAGCAAAAGTGATCTTGATATCTGGGCCAACAAATTTAGACCCTCCACCCAATTTAAAATTTATTCAAATAAAATCTGCAAATGAAATGTATCAGAAGATTAAAAAAATTACTAAAATTGATATAGGAATTTTTACTGCTGCAGTATCTGATTTCAAAAATAAAAAAATTAATAAATCCAAGATTAAAAAAAATAAAAACTTAAGTATTAGTCTTTCTAAAAATATAGATATTTTAGAAAAAATTGGAAAAAGTAAAACTCAACGACCAAAATTTTTAGTAGGCTTTGCAGCAGAAACAGGAGGTATTAATAATGCCAAAAAAAAATTAGTAAATAAAAAATGTGATATGATTATTTATAATAAAATCGATAATAAAAATAAGGTTTTCGACTCAGATTATAATCGAATATCAATAATTACAAAAAATCAGATAAAAAAATTTAAAAAAATGACAAAGGTAAATTGTGCAAAGCAAATTATAAAACAAATTTATAATACCATATAAAATTATGAATAATTACTCTGAAGAAGAATATAAAATTTTTAGTAGATTATTTATTTTAAACGAATTTTCTGAAGAAAATATGAAAAAATTATCAAAAATAAAAATTGGCATTGTTGGTATGGGAGGTATAGGATGCCCTTTAAGTCATTATTTAGTAAGTTCTGGAATTAAAGAATTATTAATAATAGATGGAGACGTTGTTGAAAAAAGTAATCTTAATAGACAAATTTTATTTAATTTAAATGATATTGGAAAAAAAAAGGTTGATGTTGCAAAAAGCAAATTAAAATTAATCAATACTGAATGTAAAATTAATACTATTGATGAAAATATTAACTCTTTAAATTTAAATTCTTTAAATGAATGTTCAATAATTATTGATGCAACTGATGATTGGTTAAGTTCTAAATTATTAAATGAATATTGTATTAAAAACTCAATCAATTTTTTATATTCTTCAGCGTTAAGACATGATTTACAGATAATTCTTTTCAATAATTCAAATAAAAATAATCATCTATGTTTAAATTGTATATTTCCTAACAAAGATGATGTTGATCTTCCTAGATGTAGTGTAGTTGGTATTTCCGGTATTTCTGCAGGATTAGCGGGTTTGATTGCTGCTCAGAAAATAATTAATTTCTACTTAAATTTAAACGATGAAACTAATATAATGACAATTTCTGATGGAAAAAAATTAAGCATTGATAATATTATTATCAAAAGTAAACATAATTGTTATTTAAATTCAGTTTAAGTTAATTGATAAATACATAAAAAAAGTTTAATTAAAATTATGAAACAAAATTCTTTTACCTATGATCAATTAATTGATTGTGCAAAAGGTGTACTTTTTGGAAAGGGAAATGCACAACTTCCAATGCCTCCTATGCTAATGTTCGATAGAATCACTTCAATAAATGAGACTGGTGGAATATTTTCTAAAGGCGAAGTTGTTGCAGAATTAGATATTAAAGAAGACTTATGGTTTTTTGAATGTCATTTTAAAGATGACCCAGTAATGCCAGGTTGTTTAGGTTTAGATGCTATGTGGCAATTACTTGGTTTTTATTTAGGATGGCTTGGTCAACCAGGAAAGGGTAGAGCCTTAGGTGTTGGTGAAGTTAAGTTTACCGGTCAGGTATTACAAAAAGTCAAAAAAGTGACTTACCATATATCTCTTAAAAGACTTATATTAAGAAAATTAATTTTAGGAGTTGGAGATGGTGTTTTAAAAGCTGACGGTGAAACAATCTATGAAGCAAAAGATATGAAAGTCGGGCTATTTTCACCTGAGAAATAAGTAATGAATAGAGTAGTGGTAACAGGTTTGGGTATAGTATCATGTATTGGTAATAATCAATCGGATGTTATAGACAGTCTTAAAAATTTGAAATCTGGAATAATAAGTGCTGAAGAGTATGAGGAGTTTTCTTTTAGAAGTCTTGTGCATGGTAAACCAAATATAGATATTAGTAACGAAATTGACAGAAGATTATTAAGGTTTATGGGAGATGGAGCTGCCTACAACTATATTGCGATGAAAGATGCTATAGACGACTCAGGGTTAGAGGATAGTGATGTTTCAAATGAAATGACTGGTATAATTGTTGGTTCTGGCGGTCCATCTACACAAAATTTATTTAAGTCTTCTGAAATTGGAAAGAGTTCGGGTTCAAAAAAAATTGGACCATTCATGGTACCAAGAGCAATGTCTAGTACAAATTCTGCAACTCTTGCGACTCCTTTTAAAATTAAAGGAGTTAACTATTCAATTACTTCAGCATGTTCTACAAGTTCACATTGCATTGGTAATGCGTATGAACTAATTCAGATGGGAAAACAAAATATTGTTTTTGCTGGAGGGGGTGAAGAGCTCCATTGGACTTTATCAATTTTATTTGATGCAATGGGTGCTTTGTCATCAAAATATAATTCTACTCCTAAAAAGTCTTCAAGGGCATATGATGCAGATAGAGATGGTTTTGTAATTGCCGGAGGAGGTGGAACTTTAGTACTTGAAGAATTAGAGCATGCAAAAGCTAGAGGTGCTAAAATATATGGTGAAATCACAGGATATGGAGCAACCTCAGATGGCTACGATATGGTGCAGCCTTCTGGAGAAGGAGCAGAAAGATGCATGAAACAAGCATTAAAAAATATTGATGGTAAAATTGATTATATAAACACACATGGGACAAGTACTCCAATAGGTGATGTAAAAGAATTGGAAGCAATCAAAAATGTTTTTGGCTCGAATATTCCTAAAATGAGCTCAACAAAATCTTTAACTGGTCATTCTTTAGGGGCAACTGGTGTGCATGAAGCAATTTATAGTTTATTGATGATGAAAAATAGTTTTATTAGTGGTTCTGCAAATATTGATAAACTCGATGATAATGCCAAAGATTGCAATATTCTTTTAAAAACAGAAAATGATGTTGAAATTGAGCATGTTATGTCGAATAGTTTTGGTTTTGGTGGTACGAATGCAACATTAGTATTTTCAAAATATTATGCTTAGAAATAAAAGAGGTTTAGTATTTGGTATTGCAAATAATCATTCAATTGCATGGGGAATTGCAAAACAACTAGCTGAAAATGGTGCTGAAATAGCCATTGGTTATCAAAACGAAATATTATTGAAGAGGGTGAAACCACTTTCTGAAGAAATTAATTCAAAAATATTAATAGAATGTGATTTTAATAATGATGACTCTATAAATAAATCTGTAGAAATTATAAAAAAAGAATGGGGAACAATTGATTTTATAATTCACGCTGTTGCATTCGCAGATAAATCAGAATTAAATGGCAGATATGTTGATACCACAAAGGATAATTTTATTAATTGTTTGGAAATATCATGTTTTTCATTAACTAGTCTTGCAAGAAGTTTTGAAACTATAATGAATGATGGAGGAAGTATTCTTACCCTTACTTTTTATGGCTCAAATAAAGTTATACCAAATTATAATTTAATGGGAATTGCAAAAGCTGCTTTAGAAACAAGTGTAAAATACTTGAGTGTAGATTTAGGCAAAAAAAATATTCGTGTTAATGCAATATCAGCAGGACCTATGAGAACAATTGCTGGTGCAGCAATAAACAATGCTAGAGAGGTGTTTAAATTTACAGAAGAACATTCAGCATTGAAACGAAATGCACAACTAGATGAAATTGGTAAATCTGCTTTATACTTTGTTAGTGATTTATCTTCTGCAGTTACTGGTGAAGTACATTATGTTGACTGTGGTTACAATATTATTGGGATGCCCAATAAGTTCTAAAATTTTCCCAATAAATCTATTGGATTATCAACAAATATACTATCTACACCTATTGAGAAAATATCATTAGCACTAGATAAATTTATATTTTTATCTGAATAAACAGTAATTGAAATATTTGATTTTTTAATTTTTTTTATAATATCAGCTGTAATAAGATCTATATTTAATCCACAAATTTTTAAATCATTATTAATTGAGATATTAATTAAATCATCAATATTATATTCTTTAAAATCATCTAATAAAAAGCTTCGGAAAGACTGAGGGTAAATTTTTGATATTTCTAAAATAGAAGTCATATCAAATGACGAGAAAAAAATTTCTACTTTGTTGATATTTTTTGTGAGTTTATAAATTTGATAAGTATTTTCTTTTTCAAAATTTTTATTGGGTTTTAATTCAATATTTAAATTACCATTTTTATTATTACACAGAGTTAGAATATCTTCTAGCTTAGGAACAAAAATATTTGTATTTTTTTTATAAAAAAATCTTCCCGCATCAAGTTTTTTTATGCTCTCATAATCATAATCAATTGCAAGTCCACTTCCATCAGTAGTTCTATCTAAAGTGTCGTCATGTAATAAAATTGGTACTTTGTCTCTAGAAATCTTAACATCTATCTCAACAAAATTTAACCCTATTTCGAATGCCCTAGCAATAGATTCTAAAGTGTTTTCTGGACACAGATCTTTTACACCTCTGTGTCCAATTAATTTAGGTAATTTAAGCGTTTTCTTCTGCGTCAACTGCTTTCATAGAAAGTTTTATTTTTCCTCTTGAATCGATATCCAGTACTTTTACTTTAACCATATCTCCTTCGCTAATAACATCTTCAACTTTCTCAACTCTTTCATTTTTTAATTGACTAATATGGACAAGGCCATCTGTAGATCCCATGAAATTAACAAAAGCACCGAAGTCCATTATCTTTATAACTTTACCATCATAAATTTTCCCAATCTCTGGTTCTTCGACAATACCTTTGATCCATTCTAATGCATCATTTCCAGATTTTTGATCTACAGCAGCAATACTCACTAAACCTTCATCATTAATTTCGATTTTAGCTCCAGTTGTTTCAGATATTTCTCTGATAACTGCTCCTCCTTTACCAATAACTTCTCTAATTTTATCTTTATTAATTTGAAGATTAGTTATTGTTGGTGCGTATTTCGAAATTGATTGGTTAGGCTTGTCTATTGCTTTAGCCATTTCGCCAAGTATGTGGAATCGTCCATCTTTAGCTTGTGCTAATGCTTCTTCCATAATTTCAGCTGTAATACTAGTTATTTTAATATCCATTTGTAATGAAGTTATTCCTTCAGAAGTTCCAGCAACTTTAAAATCCATATCACCAAGATGATCTTCATCACCAAGTATGTCTGATAATATTACATATTTATCATTTTCTTTTATTAATCCCATCGCAATACCAGCTACTGGTCTTTCTAAAGGCACTCCTGCATCCATTAAAGACATTGAGGTACCACAAACAGTTGCCATAGAGCTAGAGCCATTAGATTCTGTAATTTCAGATACAACTCTATAAGTATAAGGAAATTTTTCTTTAGAAGGTAACATTGGGTGAATAGCTCTCCAGGCTAATTTTCCATGTCCTATTTCTCTTCTACTGGTTGAACCTATTCTTCCAACTTCTCCAACTGAGTAAGGTGGAAAATTGTAGTGCAACATAAAATTCTCTGTATATTCGCCATCTATTGCATCTATTCTTTGCTCGTCTTGTCCAGTTCCTAAAGTTGAAACTACAAGAGCTTGTGTTTCTCCTCTTGTAAATAATGCTGATCCATGAGTTCTTTCTAAAACTCCCGTTTCACACACAATTGGACGTACTGTTTTTGTATCTCTTCCATCAATTCTATTCCCAGTATTAATTAATTCTCCTCTAACTATATCTTTTTCTACATTTTTTATTGCATCAGAAACTAGTACTGGTGAGAGTGTTTCACTTACAAATTTTTCAGAAATTTCATTTCTTAATGAAGATAGTTTTTCTGATCTTTTTTGTTTTTCAGTAATTTTATATGCATCTATAAACTCTTTACCAAATTCTTTATCAATCTTGGATGGTAAACTTTTAATTTCTTCATCTTTTTCTTTAAGGTCCCAAGGTTCTTTTGCAGCTTTTTTAGCTAAGGAGATTATTGCTTCGATCACTGATTTATAATTTTCTTGACCGAGAACTACTGCATCTAACATTTGTTTTTCTGAAAGCTCATGAGCTTCAGACTCGATCATTAGTACACCTTCCTTAGTCCCTGCCAATACTAATTCTAGTTTAGAATTTGATAATTGACTCTTGCTGGGGTTAACAACAAACTCGTCATCTATAAAACCAATCTTAATTGCTCCAAGTGGGCCTAAAAATGGTAATCCGGATAAAGTTAATGCAGCACTTGCTGCTACCATTGCTACAATGTCTGAGTCATTTTCTTGATCATGTGATAATACAGTACAAGTAACTTGAGTTTCATTTTTAAAATCTTTATGAAATAATGGTCTAACTGGTCTATCAATCAATCGTGAAACTAATGTTTCTTTTTCAGTTGGTCTAGCCTCTCTTTTAAAAAAACCACCTGGTATTTTTCCTACAGAATAATATTTTTCTTGATAATTTACTGTTAAAGGAAAAAAATCCATATCTGGATTTGCTTCTTTTGCAGCAACTACATTACACATAACTGTTGTTCCACCATAAGTGGCTATAACTGTTGAGTCAGCCTGTCTTGCTATTTTTCCAGTCTCTAATTTAAGTTTTTTCCCAGCCCATTCAATTTCTACATTCTTTACATCAAACATAATTATTATTTTTCCTCTTTTTTTTAACCTCTGATATTTAATTTTTTTATTAAATCTGAATATTCAGATTTATTTTTTCTAGATAAATAATTTAATAATTTTTTTCTTTTATTTACCAATGATACTAACCCTCTTTTTGAGTGGTTATCTTTGTTATGAGATTTAAAATGTTCAGTTAAATTTTTTATTCTTTCTGTTAAAACTGCTATTTGAACACCTGTTGATCCAGTATCTTTATCATTTTTAGAAAATTCATTAATGAGATTTTTTTTATTTTCTTTAGTAATCGACATCAGTTCTCCTATATTAGTATTTTATTTGGTTTAAACAAATTACCATCTAATTTGCCTATTGAGACAATGTCTCCTTTCTTAAATAAAAAAATATTTTTTTTATCTAAGTTTATTGACGAAGAATTTATGATTTTTTCTTCATCAATTTTAATAGATCTCCCAAAAGATAAATTTTTAATATCCATTTTTTCTTCAATTTCATAAGCCAAGATGTCGTCCAGCATAGAAATTGTAGGAGAGATAAAATTAATTCCTTCGTGCATTTGTCCTATTTTAAGCAGATCGTCCAGTAAAATCGAAGTTTTTTCTCTAAATTTACCTACTTTTGACCTTTTCAGTGAAGAAATATGACCATATGTTTTTAGGTCTAAAGCAAAATCACGAGCAAAACTTCTAACATAAAAACCTTTTCCGCATAAAATTTTAAATAATGTTTTGTCTGTACTGTGTTTAGTGATACTTAAGTTTTCAACAAAAACTTTTTTGGGCTCAATTGTAAATGTTTCGTTTTCTCTAAATAATTTATAAGCTCTTTCACCATTGATTTTAACTGCAGAAACTTTTGGCGGTGTCTGGGTAATATAACCTAAGTAATTAATTATTTTGTTCTCTATTTCATTTTTTGTTGGGAAATAATTTGATTCAAATAGAATTTTACCACCTGAATCATCTGTTGTTGTTTGACTGCCCCAAGTTATTGTGAACTCATATTCTTTTTTCATAATACTAATATATGGAATCAACTTAGTTGCTTTTCCTATAGCAATAGGTAATACTCCCTCAGCCATAGGGTCTAGAGTGCCTGCATGACCAATTTTGTTAATTGAAAATTTTTTTTTAATAGAGTTTATGGCTTTAAAAGATGTAATATTTTTAGGTTTATATAAATTGATCCAACCCTGTTTTGAAATCATTACTTAATATCTCTAAGGACATTTTTATTTAATAAAAGGTTTTCAATTTTTTCTGCTTCATCAAATGTATCATCTAAATAAAAAGCAAGTTTTGGTGTAAATTTTGAATTGATTTTTGCTTTTGATAGAAATTTTTGAAAAATATATTTTCTTTCTTTTAAAACTTCTAAAATTTGGATTTTGTTCTTACCACCTAGAGGCATAAAATAGACGTTTGCAATTTTTAAATCCTTAGACATTCTAACAAATGATATTGTAATAGATGCAGAATTAAGATTTTCGTCAAAAAAATCTTCTTTTAATAAACAATCACTTAGTAATGACCTTATCAATTCACCAAATCTAATTTGCCTTTGTGTATCCATCGTAAAAAAACATTATAACTTTCTGCTTGTAGAAACTTCTTCAAATGTTTCAATAATATCACCGACTTTTATATCACTATAATTATCTAACATTACACCGCACTCAAAACCTGACTTAACTTCAGATACTTCTTCTTTAAATCTTTTAAGGCTGCTAATTTGACCTTTATGTATTACAATATTATCTCTTAAAATTCTAATCTGTGATTTTCTTGAAATATGACCATCTTTAACCATGCACCCAGCAATATTTCCAACTTTAGATATATTGAATACTTCTCTAATCTCTACGTTACCTGTAATATTTTCAGAAATATCTGGTTTCAATAGACCAGTTAAAAGATTTTTTACATCATCAATAAGTTCATAAATAATTGAATAATATTTAATATCTACACCATCCCTTTTAGCTATATCTCTAGCATGAGGTAGTGCTCTAACATTAAAACCAACAATAAAACCTTTTCCTGAACCAGCTAACGTAACATCACTCTCAGTAATAGCACCTACACCTTTGTAAATGACATTTACCCTTACTTCATCAGTTGATAGTTTGGTTATTGAATTTTCAATTGCTTCTGCAGAACCCTGAACATCAGTTTTGATTACTACAGGTAGAGTTGTTGCTTCGCCTTTATTAATTTGAGCAAACATTTCCTCAACATTAGATTTAGCAACTGTATTTTTTTGAATTTGAATTTTACTTGATCTAAATTCTGCAATTTTTCTAGCAATACCCTCATTTTCAACGACAATAAAATCGTCCCCAGCTAATGGATTAGAATCAAATCCTAAAACTTCAACCGGTACTGATGGTTCAGCTTGCTTAATATTTTTACCTTTATCATCTATTAAAGCTTTTACTTTTCCCCACTCAGACCCCGATACGAAAATATCACTAACTTTTAATGTTCCTTTTTGAACTAATACTGTTGCAACTGAACCTCGGCCTTTTTCTAGCTTTGATTCAATAACAGAGCCTCTAGCTTTTCTATCAGGATTTGCTTTAAGGTTAAGTAAATCGGCTTGTAAATGGATAGCCTCTTCTAGTTTATCTAAATTCGTTCCTTTAGTTGCGGATACTTCAATATCTAAAACTTCACCACTTAGTTTTTCAACAATTATCTCATGACTAAGTAATTCATTCCTAACCTTATCAGGGTCAGCTCCCGGAAGATCTATTTTGTTGATAGCAACTATTATTGGTACTTCCGCAGATTTTGCATGAGCTATAGATTCAATAGTCTGAGGTTTAATTCCGTCATCTGCAGCTACAACAAGTATAACTATATCAGTTGTTTTAGATCCTCTAGCTCTCATGTTTGAGAAAGCAGCATGGCCAGGAGTATCAATAAATGTAATCTTTTTATTATTATTATTAATTTGGTAAGCGCCAATATGCTGTGTAATACCGCCTGCTTCACCAGATACTACATTACTTTCTCTAAAAGCATCAAGTAGAGAAGTTTTTCCATGATCAACATGGCCCATAATTGTTACTACAGGAGCTCTTTTTATAAGACTATCTTCATGGTCTTCAAAATCATTAATATCATTCAATACATCTTCATCTTTAACTACAGTCACTTTATGACCTAATTCTTCTGCAACTAATTGAGCTGTATCAGACTCTAAAGATTGAGTAGCATTTGCCATAACACCCATTTTCATTAAGACTTTAACTACATCAGCAGTTTTTTCTGCCATTCTGTTGGCTAAATCTTGGACAGTAATGAAATCAGGAATGGAAATTTCTCTAGAAATTTTGCTTTCCTCTGATTCGTTTGCAGATTTTAGTTTTTCTTTTTCTCTAGCTCTTTTAATTTTGGCTAAACTTGGAAATTTATCAAATTCTTGTTCTTCTTGTTCTAATATTTTCTTTGCATCAGATTTACTAAAATCATCTTCAAGTGGTCTTAGAGTTGATTTTTTTTGTTGGGTTTTTTTATCTACACTTTTCTTGTTTTTATTTTCAAAATTTCTAGTTTTATTTGGGGAGGAAAAATTTGGTTGTGGTGATGAATTTATTCCTGGCCTTGGTGTTCTTAGACTAGACGATCCTCTAAAGTTAGATTGGGCTGTAGATGAACTCTTCTGCTGATTGTTTTTATTTTTAAAAACAATTTGTATTGTTTTTTTACTACCACTAGATCTTGCTTTATCACCTGCGGGACCAAGATTTTTTCTTATCTGTAATCTTCCAGATGAGGATAATTTTAGTGGTTTTTTTTTATTTCCTTTATTTTTTTCCAATTTTAATCCTTAGTATTTTCAGTAAACCAGCTCTCTCTAGCTTTCATAATCATTTTATTAACTGCTTCCTCGTCTATATCGATATTTTTTAAAATACCTTCGTCTTTATCAACTAGTTCAAATGTAGCTAGATCTGCAAAGTCATCTTTGGTTAAAATATTTGATCTAGCAAGTTGTGCTAATATTGCTGAAGTCATACCATCTAATTTTTTTAATTCTTCATCTTTGATTTTTTCATTTATAATTTTGTTATTTTCTTCATCCAATTCTTTTAAATAATTTTTTGCTCTTTCCAGGATTTCGCCTGCTAAAGCAGAGTCAAAACCTTCAATTTTTTCTATGTTTTCTATTGTTTCAAATGCAATTGAATCAATTGTTGTATAACCGTCTGTAACTAAAAGTTGAGCAATAACATCCTCAACATCCAATAACTCTGAAATTAATGAACTTTTCTCTTTAAATTCTTGCTGTCTTCTCTCAGATTCTTCCTCTTCCGTTAGAATATCTATTTCAAGGTTTGTTAAGTTAGAAGCCAACTTTACATTTTGACCTTTTCTTCCTATTGCGAGACTTAGTTGATCATCTGGTATGACAACTTCAACTTTACTTTTTTCTTCAAATAGAAAAATTTTGGTAACCTCAGCTGGAGCCAAGGCATTAGCAAGAAAAGTCGCTTGATTTTCTGACCAAGTAACAATATCAATTTTTTCTCCTTGTAACTCGTTTACAACTGCCTGTACTCTTGACCCCCTCATACCAACACAGGCTCCTACAGGGTCTATAGTTGAATCTTCTGTATAAACACTGATTTTTGCTCTAGAACCAGGGTCTCTAGCAACACTTTTGACAATAATTATACCTTCATAAATTTCAGGGACTTCCTGAAAAAACAATTTTGATAAAAATTGAGGATGTGTTCTTGATAAAAAAACTTGATAACCTTTCAAATCATTTTTTACTTCGTATATATATGCTCTAACTCTATCGCCATTTTTAAAAGTCTCTCTAGGAATTAATTCCTCTCTTTTGATTATTGCTTCGCTTTTGCCTAGGTCTAAAATTAAATTTCCAAATTCAATTCGTTTAACAATTCCAACTGCAATTTCCCCAACTTTGTCTTTATACTCTTCGTATTGTTTTGATTTATCTGCTTCTCTAACTTTTTGAATGATAACGCCTTTGGCGTTTTGTGCAGCAACTCTTCCAAGTTCGATAGGAGGTAAATCTTTTATAATAAACTCCCCAAGATTAATATTTGGATTAATCTCTTTTGCTTCATCTAAAAGAATTTGTCTTGATTGAAAAACTTCATCCAGTACTTGAACAACCTCTAAATATGATTTTAATGAAATATCACCTGTAGATCTGTCAATTGAAACTCTGATATCAATTTCTTGCCCATATTTAACTCTTGCAGCTTTTTCTAATGCTTGTTCCATCGCTGAAAAAACTGAGTCTTGTTCAATGTTTTTTTCTAGCGCTACATTAGAAGCCACCTGAAGCATTTCTTCTCTAATTACGTTATATTTTTTTTTAGCCATAGTTATAAAAAAAAGGTGGGATAACCCACCTTAATAATACTGCGTATATTAATATTTTACAAAATTTCAAGCTTATAATTTTCTCAAAATGAATAAAGATGGTTTTCTTTGAGAATTAATTGCTTTTTTATAATATTTTGTCTCAATATCAAAATAGTCTTTTATGTGTAAATTCATTTCTGATTGATTTAGCCATAAAAAATAATCCTTACAATTGTAAATTGAATTTAAAATAAATCTTACATATATTGTTGAATCTGTAGCTATGTGTATTTCAGAACTCTGTTTTAAAACTTTATGAAGTTTTATTAAAAATTTACTTGTTATCAATCTTCTCTTAGCATGTCTATTTTTTGGCCATGGGTCAGGAAAAAATATCCATACAAGGTCAAAACATTTTCTATGTATAGATTCTAAAATATCATATACATTTCCGTTATGTAATCGAATATTTTTTATTTTATTCTTTTCAATGTTTTTAAGTAAAATTATATTTCCATCAATGTATTTTTCACAAGATATAACAACTTTATCTAAAAATTTATTTGCAAGAAATATACTAGTTTCACCATAACCAGTACCAATATCTAAAATATAATTTATTTTTTCATCGCAATTTTGAAACTGATATTTAGCTACTGTTTGATGATATTTTTTTAAATTAATTTTTTTCTTGCTTCTACCTCTTGTTCTTCCAAATAAACGATTTCCATAATTCTTACTAAGCATTTTTTCTTAAATAATAGAAAATACTAAATATAAAAATAATGAAAAAATATATTTTTAATATTGAATGAAAATTAATGAAATTATTATTTTTTTTAAATGATAATTTATAATTAAAATTTTCAGTTTTATTAAATTGGGTTCTAATTAGTACAGCGCCATTATTGTCTATCACTGCAGATATTCCATTATTAGAAACACGAATAATTGGCTTATTAAATTCTGCAGCTCTAATTTTGGTGAGATAGAAATGTTGATAAGGACCTAGATAATCACCAAACCAAAAATCATTCGTAATATTTACAATAAAATTACTTTCATTATTCAATTTATTTAATAGCTTCCAGTAAAAAACAATTTCATAACAAATGACAGGAATAAAACTCATATTATCAGATAGATTGATTATTCTTTCAACTTTACCTTTTGAATAATCATTTTGACCCACAATACTTTCTAAAAAAGTTAGTGAATCTCTTAATGGAAGAAACTCTCCAAAGGGAACAAGTATTTTTTTATCAAAGTAAGTTACATTTACTAAATTAATATTTATTAAACTATTATAATATTTACTATTTTCATATCTTGTAGCTCCAATAATTAATGTTTGATTTTCTTTTAAAGAATCTTTTATGATTTTAAGTTCAAGATCATCTAAAAGATAAGGAAAGTTATTTTCACCAAAAATAAGCAATTCTGCAGTACTTTCATCTATATGTTTAATTATTCTTTGAAGTTTTTTTTCTGGTGTCAAAAATTGGTCATTATTTTTAAAATTTAATTGGAAAATTTCCATATTAATTGTTTTAATTTTAGAATTATTTTTTTCTAGGCTAAAATTTGCAATTAATAAACTAATTATTGGCAGAGAAATAAACAGTCCTAGATATTTCAATTCTTGTTTAAAGTTTTCTTTAGTTAAAAAAATAAAAGGGATGCAAAATATCTGAATAACTAAATAACTTGAAAATAATGTTCCAAATGATTTTATTGAAAATAGTAAATATTCATTACTAGAGAGTAATAATGAAAATGTAAACCAAGGAAATCCATAAAAAAATATGGATATTATATATTCACTAGATGTGAACATAAGTGGAATAAGAATGATTATTGGAATTTTTTTTCCTAATTTAAAAATTATTGTAAAGATTAAACCTAAAATTACAGATAAGAATATTATCAGTAGTAAAAAAACCAGAAAAAATTTTTTAGTTTCTTCAAAAACAAAAAAAGGATTTTTGATCCAAAATAAATAACTAATAAAAAAACCAAACCCAAATATTGATAATTTAATAAAAATGTTTTTATCACTATAATTTTCTCTATTTGAATCTAATAAGAAACAAAGACATGGAAATATAATGAAACCTAGTGGTAAAAAAAAATATGGAGGAAATAAAAGTGAGGTTAAAAGTCCTAAGATAAAGTAAATTAAAATACTCAATTATTTTTATTTACTTCAACTATTTCAATTTTTCTATTGTTTGATTTAATAATCTTGATCCTAAGATCATTATTAAAATCAATTACTTCATTATTGTTTGGTATCCTATTTATTTTTTCATATACAAGCCCACCTACAGAAGAGGTTTCATCATCTTCATTTCTTGGAATATTAATTGAAAAAAAATTCTTCCAAATCTTCTACTCTATAACTAGCATCCACAGTTATTGAATTATCTGATTTTTTATAAACTAATTCTTCATCATCTTCTGCGTCATGTTCATCTTCAATCTCACCAACAATTTCTTCAACTAAGTCTTCTATCGTTACCAATCCATCAACACCTCCAACTCCATCAACAACTAGCCCTATATGAATCCTAGATGATCTCATGGTTTTCAGTAAATCTAAAATCGGAGATTTGGGAGCAACATATAATACATCTCTTATTATTTCACTCATCTGAAATGTATCCTGTGAAGATTTAATAAAATCTTTTATGTGAAAAAAACCAATTACATTATCAATATTTTTTTTAAATACTGGAATTCTCGAATGTCCCTCTTCCTTAATAACTTCTAAAATTTCGTTGTAAGATTTATCATGGTCTAAGGCTACTATTTCACTTCTAGGTATCATTAAATCTTCAACACTTTTTTCATTCAAATTTACGATGTTTTTAATTAGATTTTTCTCATTATTATCATTTAGATCGTCAATATTTTTATTATCTTCATCATTAGCTATAAAATTTAAAATATCTTCTTTTGTTGAATCATTGGATAATAATTTTTTAATTATCCAATTTTTCCAGCTCGATGATTTATCAGCGTTATTTGTGTTCATTAAATTGTGTAAGGATTGTTAATTCCAAATAATCCTAAAATTTTTATCTCCTCTCTTTTCATTTTTTTAAATTCTAAATTTTTTTTATGATTATATCCATTAATATGCAATAAACTATGGATTAATAGATGGTTAAAATGATCATATATGCTAATTTTATTCCTACGTATATATTTTTCAATAGTATCAATTGAGAAAAAAATATCACAATATAAAATTTTTCCAACATTTTTATTTGAGTTCTTTGTAATAAAAGTAAGAACATCAGTATCTGTTTGTTTATTTTTATAGGTTTTATTAAGTTTAATCATTTTTGATTTATCTGTTAAAATTATATTCAGTTCAAATTTATGATCTCTTTTAAAATAAGAGTTCATTTTATTTATAGTCTTTTTTGTAATAGTCTTAATTTTAGGTATTCGCCTTGACCATTTTTTTGATTCAGAAAAAAAATCAACTTTTATGTTTTTCATATGCATTAATAATTTTTTTGACTAAATCATGTCTAACGACATCCTTTTCTGATAATTCGATAAAACCTATATCGTTAACTTTATTTAATTTTTTTAATGCATCCTTAAGCCCGGAATCTTTTTCACTTACAAGATCGATTTGTGTAATATCTCCTACAACCACCATTTGACTATTTTTACCTAATCTAGTTAAAAACATTTTCATTTGTGTTTTTGTTGTATTTTGAGCTTCATCCAAAATTATAAAACAATCTTCAAGAGTTCTTCCTCTCATAAAGGCAATTGGTGCTATTTCTATTGTGTTGTTAAGTAATTTTTTTTCAACCTGTTCATAGGGTAGCATTGAATATAAAGCATCATAGATAGGTCTCAAAAAAGGATCTACTTTTTCTTTTAAATCTCCAGGAAGAAAACCTAATTTTTCTCCAGCTTCAACAGCTGGTCTGGATAAAATAATTTTATTTACTTTGCCATCTTGAAGGGCTGAAACTGCTTTAGCAACAGCAAGATAAGTCTTTCCTGTCCCAGCAGGACCAATAGCAAATGTAATATTTTTGGTATTTAGTAATTGAAGATATTTATTTTGTATTTCAGTTCTTGGTATAATTTTTCTTTTTTTAGTTTGAATAAATAAATCCATCTGTTTGTCTGACTTAATATTCATAGATATTAAACTTTTATTATCTCTAATTCTATCCTCATCTATTTCAGCACCATTTTGTGCTTCTTTAAATAAGTTAAGAATAGTTTTCTTAGTTTCAAAAATTGATTTTTTATTACCTGATATTTTAATTTTATTTCCACGGTATTGGATTTTAACTTGATTAATTTGTTCTATAAGAGATAAGTTTCTATCATTGATACCAAATAAGTTACTTAAAATTGTATTATCTTCTAATTCTAATTCTAAATTTTCGTTTTTATTTACTATATCTGACATTCAAGTGCAAAGTTAGTTGAGTTTGTAATTTTCACATTCATAATTTGATTTAAGAGATCTTTTTTAGAGTTAATAAATGTACTTTGATTGTAGATTGTACGACCTATAAATTGATCTTTATGCCTGCCTACCTTTTCAAATAATACTTCCATCCCTTTATTAACAAATGATTTATTAAAATTTATTTGTTGTTGTGTAAGTAAAGATTGCAAAGCGCTTAACCGAGCTTTTTTATCTAACAAACTAATATTATCTTTGTTTTGAGCAGGTGTTCCTGGTCTTGGACTATAAATAAATGAATAAGCAATAACAAAATTTACTTTTTCAATAAATTTCATTGTATGTTCAAAATCATTATCTGTTTCTTCCGGGAAACCGACAATAAAATCTGATGAAAGAGCAATGTCAGGGCGAACATTTCTTATTTTTTCAACTATTCTTAAATAATCATCAACTGAATGTTTTCTGTTCATTTTTTTTAAAATTTTATCTGAGCCAGATTGAATGGGTAGATGAAGAAAAGGCATAAGTTTTGAATTATCAGCATGGGCATTTATGAGGGAATCTTTCATATCTATAGGGTGGGATGTCATATATCTAATCCTTTTTATTTCTTCGATTTCACTGATTTTATTAATTAAGTAAGCTAGATCTTTTGATTTTCCATCTGATGCTACACCGTGGTAAGCATTAACATTTTGACCTAGCAAAATTATTTCTTTAATACCATTTGATACATATTTTTTTGTTTCTTCTACTATATCATCAACTGGTCTAGAAAATTCAGGTCCTCTTGTATATGGCACTACACAAAAAGAACAAAACTTATCACACCCTTCTTGAATAGATAAAAATTCAGAAGATAAATTAGAAGAATTGAAAATTAAGTTTTTAAATTTTTCATTTTGTAAAAACTCACTATTTTCAATTTCATCGACTTTATCAATCATATCAGGTAATTTGTGATAAGATTGAGGTCCAACGACATAATCAACTGAAGGAGATCTTTTTTTTATTTCAAGACCTTCAGCTTGAGCTACACAACCGGCAACTACTAATTTCATATTTTGTTTTTTGTCTTTAATTTTTTTTACTCTACCAATATCAGAATAAACTTTTTCAACTGCCTTTTCTCTAATATGACAAGTATTCAAAACAGTTAAATCTGCTTTAGAAATATCTTTTGTTATTTTATATCCCTTATTTGAGAACAAATCTTTAATACGATTACTATCATATACATTCATCTGACAGCCATAAGATTTTATATAAATATATTTATCAATCATTATTAATATTTTTTATGAAGCATTTAGCATGAATATTTTTGTCATTATACCTATAATAGTTATGTCTAAAATTTAAAAAGACAAAGTTGTTTTTTTGATAAAAATTTATTGCTTCTACATTATCTTCAGCAACTTCAATGAAAATCTTTGAAAAATTAAGATTATTTGTTTCAATATAATTTAATAATTTTGTTGCAATTTTTTTTCTTCTTTGATGTTTTGATACAAATAAAATATGTAATTCTAAATTATATTCTTTATCATTTTTAATTGTATCACCAATTAAGACTCCTACAAGATTATTATCCTTAAAATATCCAAGAGAGTAATTATTATTTTTGCTAAAATGACTTTCAATATTTTTTATATTCCATCCTATGTTTTTAAAATAATTAAATTCATCACTATTATCATTTATAAAATTGATTATTGATAATAAGTGTTCTTTATTTATTAAACTAATTCTATTCAATTTAGTAATTGATTATTTGATATATATATTGGTTCAATAATAATATTTTTTTTAAACGTAAAATTATTGTAATTGTTGTAAAATTCTTCAAAAAAAGAAAACTTCATTTGTTCTAGTTCATTTTTTTCATTTATTTTACTTTTATTAAAAAGAATCAAATCGATATTTTTTGGAATTGAATATTTATTATTTTCAATTTTATAGTATTTCATGTTGTGATCTTTAGTTTTATAACAAAAAAATTTCTGATTATTAGAAGAGGTTATAAAAACTCCCAAATTTTTTTTGAAATGTTTTATTGCGTTAAAGTTTAAGATATCCTCAATAGTTAGTGGGTAATAAGGAATATTACGGGAAATCATAAGACCAGAAATAAATGCCGAACCAACCCTTAAACTTGTGTAAGAACCAGGACCAATAGTTGTAGAAATTTTTTTGAGATTTTTAGTTAAATTTAATCGTTTATCTATTTCTATATAGGATTGTATTATATTATCACTTAACTTATCTGTTTCAGATTTAGTAATTTTCTGTTGTAATATTATTTTGTTGTCATCAATTACACAAAATTCTGGTATTGATGATATAATATCTAGAAATAACAACATATGAAATTACATAACTACATTTTATTGCTATTTTTAAAAAGTATTTCTTTAATTTTTTTATTAGTAAGTAGTGCTTTTGCTAATGAAGTAAAAAAACTCAGCAACTGTATTTATGTATCATAAATTTGGAGTTTCTAAATATCCCTCAACAAGTGTAACCATTGACCAACTTAATAGTCATATTGAAGAATTAACTAAAGAAAAATATACTATTAAATCATTAGATTTTATTATTGATACAATTATTAATGATGGTGATCTTCCAGCAAATACTATTGGCATAAGTGTAGATGATGCTGATAAGTCTTTTTTAGAAGTGGGATGGCCTTTATTTAAAGAAAATAATATTCCCGTAACGTTATTTGTAACAACAGGGACGATTTCAAATAATAAAAAATATATTAACTGGGATCAAATAAGAAAACTGAGAGAAGAAGGCGTAGTAATTGGTGCACACTCTCATACACATGCCCACATGCCAGATATTAGTATTGAAGAAGTAAGAGATGAAATAGAAACATCTAATAGAATCTTCTTAAAAGAGCTTGGGGAGATACCAACTTTATTTGCATTTCCTTATGGTGAGACAACAGATGAAATAATTGAATTAGTAAAAGAATTTAAATTTAAGGTTGCTTTTGGTCAGCATTCAGGAATAATTAATGAAACTTCTAACATGTATTATTTACCGAGATTTTCATTAAATGAAAGGTATGGTGAAATAGATAGAGTAAAATTTGCTGCTTCTTCTAAAGGATTAGGAGTTTATGACTTTATACCTCAAAATCCAACTATTAAACAAAACCCACCATTCATAGGTTTCTCTCTTCTAGATGATAAAAAAGTTAAATCTCTAGATTGTTTTATATTTGATAGCAAAGGGCAAGTTGATAGAGAAATTTATAAATTTAACGAAAGAATTGAAATAAGACTTTCACGAGAATTAACACCTGGAAGATCTAGAATGAATTGTACTGTTAAAGATGGTGAAGGTAATTGGAGATGGTTTGGTCACCAATTTTATTTTTAATTAATAAGAAATAGTTTTTTGATCAAAGATAGCAAAGTTATTAGTTTTAATAACTTGTCTTATTGTTTTAATATAATTTTCATCTTCTGCGTAAGTGCTTAATTCATTAACAAGTAAGTTAACATTGGAAAAATTATTTCTTTTTCTCATAATATTCCGGATATCACGAAAATCTTCATATGCATAATGAGAGTTAATATTATCAAAATATGATTCAACACTGTTACTATATGAGCTAAATGATTTGATTAGATGAGTATCACCATTTTCTCTTTCAAGTGGGATAACGCCTTCCGAGTCATCATAAGTGTATTCCCCAAAAAGTGCGTTGTATTCTTTTGCAAATCTAGACTTACCCCATCCGCTTTCAATTACTGCTTGGGCTAATACTATTGAATTAGGTATTACATCAACGTTTGAAAGTATTTCGTCAACTAAATCTAGTTTGTGTTTATTTTGATACTTAATATTATACTTTTGAGCAATATCATTAAGTTTTCTTATTTCATTATTATTGAGAGTTCTAAAAGTTTCTAACTTACCTTTGAGCTCATTAACGAAACTTCTAATCATTAAAATATTTTGATTTTCATTGATAATTATTGGTAAAACAGTTTTTACGAATTCTTTTTTATTTGAATCAAGGTAATCAAAGTCTTTATCTGATAATGTTAACTGCAAACTGGGATTGTTTTGCTCTTCAATCTTTGAAGTGATAATAGGATTAATAGGCTTTATTCTTACTTTAACAATTAATTTTTCATTCACTATTTCTGTAATAGGAGGGCCCTTAAGGGTAATTTCCTTTTCAGATGGTGTAATTTCTTTTTCAGAATATAATTTGTTTATTTGATTTGCGGTTTGAATGTTATTCTTACTATTGACAGTGTTATTTTCTACAAAGCCAACAAAGCCATTGCTTATAAAAATTAATCCAAGAAGTAATAGAGGAAAGCAAAAAAAATTATACAGTCTATCCATCAATAGGCCTTACTTCTTGTACTTCTGGAACATAGTGCTTTAGCATATTTTCGATACCCATTTTTAAAGTAGCAGTTGAACTTGGACAACCTGAACAAGCACCTTGCATGTGGAGATATACGACACCATCCTTAAAACTATCATAAATAATATCACCGCCATCCATAGCAACAGCTGGTCTTACTCGTGTATCCAGTAATTCTTTAATTTGTTTTACAATATCGGTATCGTTTTCATCAATCTCTAATGATTTATCTTCACCTTTTTTAGTAATATTGATTGTTGCATCTCCAGAATTATAATGATCCATTATTGAACCTAAGATTAACGGCTTCATAACTTGCCAATCTAAAGATTGATTTTTTGTAATAGTAATAAAATCACTTCCAAAAAACACTCCTTCAACTCCCTCGACATCAAATAAGCGTTTTGCAAATGGTGAGTCAGCTGCTTCATCAATATTTTGGAAAAAGGCCGTGCCATCATCCATAACAACCTTACCGGGTAGAAATTTTAATGTTTGTGGATTCGGAGTTTGTTCAGTTTGTATAAACATATGCACTATATATAGTTATTAATATGTCTTTAGTATGAATTTTCTAAAAAAAAATTTAAAATTTGGGGAATTTTTAGGACAAAAAACCAATAATTTCTTTAGTTTTTTGCAAAACAGGTTCTGCTACTGCTATAGCATTCTCTTTACCCTGATTTAAAATAGAATCGATGTAAGAAACATCACTCATGAGTTTATTCATTTCACTCGTAATGGGCTCTAATTTAGATACAGATAAATCGGCTAAATCTTTTTTAAAGGTGGAAAATTCTTTCCCTGCATAATCTTTTATAATACTCTCAATAGATGTGTCTTGTAAAGAAGCAAAAATCGAGATTAGGTTTTCAGCTTCTGGTCTTTTTTCTAAACCAGTTTTATCTTGTGGTAATGGTTCAGGATCTGTTTTAGCTTTTTTAATCTTTTGTGTAATATTTTCTGCTGTATCAGTTAACATGATTCTGGAATAATCAGAAGGATCTGATTTACTCATTTTTTTTGACCCATCGCGGAGACTCATCACTCTTGTAGCCTCTCCTAAAATTAATGGTTCAGGAATAGGAAAAAAATCTGTCTTAAAATCATTATTAAATTTTTGTGCAATATCTCTTGTTAACTCTAAATGTTGTTTTTGATCATCACCTACAGGAACGTGTGTTGCTAAATAAATTAATATATCTGCTGCCATTAATGTTGGATATGAAAATAAACCAACAGAAACATTCTCACTATTCTTTCCGGCCTTATCTTTAAATTGTGTCATGCGGTTTAACCATCCCATCCTCGCAACACAATTAAACAACCATCCAAGTTGTGCATGTTGAGGAACTTGTGATTGAACAAAAATATTATTTTTTTTTGGATCAATACCAGAGGCAATAAAAGCTGCAGTTACTTCTCGTGTTTTATTTGCTAAAACTTTAGGGTCTTGCCAAACGGTAATGGCATGTAAATCAACAACACAAAAAAAACATTCGTATTCTTTTTGAAGAGTAACAAAATTTTTTATGGCACCAAGATAATTTCCTAAATGGAGATCACCAGATGGTTGAACGCCGGATAAAATTCTTTTTGTTGGTTTTTCCATTTTATTTTTTTAAATATTCTCTTAACTGATTTACCGATAGGACTTTTAACACAATTACTAATCCAAAATAAATAATTATAGCTAAAAAGATAATCAGAAGTAAAAGCGCGGAGTTTAATAACACTGAATTACCGCTAATATTAGTAAAGAACAGTCCATTTAATAAGTATATTCCTACAAATAATAGGGACGAACTTAGTAAAATTTTAATGGAATTCCTTACTAATAGATCATCAAATTTCATATGATTCCTAATAGCTAAAAAGAGGTATAATAATAATGCATTTATCCATGCACTAATTGCTGTTGCAACAGCAATACCCATTTCTCTCATTGATCCAATTAAAAGTAGCGATAAGACAACGTTAGTAATCACACTGACAATAGATATGTATAGTGGTGATTTAGTATCTTCTCTTGCAAAGAAACAAGAAACTAAAACTTTAATTATAATGTATGCAGGTAGACCTAAGGCAAAGTAACTTAATACTTTAGCAGTATAAAAAGTATCTTCTGCTACAAAGGCACCTCGTTCAAATAAAATTTGGATAATGGGTTCCGCTAAAATAAATAATCCAATGGCTGATGGTAAAGAAATTAATAACGAAAATTCAATAGATCTATTTTGAATATTATTTGTTGTTTCGTGATCTGATTGTTTAATAGCTTTTGATAAACTTGGTAAAAGAACTATGCCAAGTGCTATTCCAAATATAGCAAGTGGTAATTGGTTAAGACGATCCGCATAATAAATATGACTGATTGCACCAACGGGTAAAAAAGAAGCAATAATAGTTCCAATAACAATATTTAATTGAATAACACCTGAACCAACAACACCTGGTAAAAATAATTTGAAAAACTTTTTTAATTTTTCATTTAAAACTGGAAGGATAATACGTGGTCGATAAAAATTTAAAACCGCTCTGTATAAATATAAAAATTGTAAAACTCCTCCTATTAATACACCATACGATAATGCGTGACCTGCAGTTGTCACAAAAGGTGTTAAAAAGAATAATGACAGAATAAAACTTATATTTAAAATAGCAGGAGCAAATGCACCAGCGGCGAAACGTTCATGAACATTATTAATTGAAGCAAAGTGAGCAGCTAAGGATATAAAAATAATATAGGGGAAAATTATTTTTCCAAAATGCACAGCAAGTTCATAGGCTTCTTTATTATCAGTAAAACCAGGTGCTAAAACTTGAATGATATAAGGCATCCCAAAGAAGAAAATGATCGTTAAAACGACCGTAGCAAATAGTAACATTGAGGTTGTGTTTTCAACAAAATCAGAAGCCTCGCGTTCATCTTTTGGATTGAGAACAACACCTGAGAAAACAGGGATTAATGCAGCACTGTATGCTCCTTCTGCTAGGACACGACGAAAGAAATTAGGAATACGAAATGCTACGAAGAATGCGTCAGCAATGACTGTCGATCCAAGATATCTTGCTATTAATATGTCTCGAATAAAACCTAATACTCGACTTAAAAATGTATAGAAGCTGACAGTAAAGAATGATCTAAAAAGACTCTTCATATGGTGGTTTTATAGTTTGGTAAGTGATTTGTATAAGTGAAATTTATGGCTTAATTACGAGCCAAAACAATATCCTGCTGATCTCACGGTTCTTATAAAATCTTCTTTTACGTCATTATTAATGGCCTTTCGCAGTCTTCTTATATGAACATCAACTGTTCGAGGTTCTACATGGGCCTCATTTTTCCAAACATGATTAAGTAATTGTTCGCGGCTAAAGACACGACCAATATTTTCCATGAAGAAAGCTAATAAATTAAATTCTGTTGGACCAAGATGAAGAGTTTCTCCATCTCGTGATGCTGAGTGAGATACAAGGTCAATTACTATTCCTTTATAAGTTAAAACTTCATCTACAAACATTGGTCTAATTCGTCGAAGAACAGCTTTTACTCTTGCCACTAATTCGTTAACCGAAAAAGGTTTTGTTATGTAATCATCTGCTCCAGTTTCTAAGCCACGAAGTTTATCTTCTTCTTCGCCTTTTGCTGTTAACATTATGATAGGAATATTCTTATGTTCTTTATTTTTTCTAATTCTTCTACAAAGTTCAATTCCTGATAGTTTAGGTAACATCCAATCAAGAATAATTATGTCAGGTGGTTTATATAATATTTTTTCTAAAGCAGTTTCACCGTCCGTTGCAGTATCTATTTTATATCCTTCTTTATTAAAATTAAATTTAAGAAGATCTAGTAATGCTTCTTCATCTTCGACGATAAGCATTTTTAGTTTCATGAATCTCTACTATTAAATTTTTGTTACAATTCTATTACAATTTATTTTTTCTTTGGAAGAATTGCTTCCCAGGTTGGGTCTGGATTACCATCAAATAGGGGCTCACCAGAAACTGCATAATAAATATCTTCAGCTATATTTTGTACATAATCACCAATTCGCTCTAGGTCTTTAACCATATATAAAAGACTTGTACATGCTGTGATTCTTTTTGGTTCTTCCATCATGTAGGTTAATAGTTGTCTTAATATTCCAAGATATTCTTCATCAATTTGTCTATCCATTAACCAAACTTTTTTTGCGGCTTGATCTGAAAATTCTAAAAAAGCTTTTATTACTTCACTAATCATTATATTTACTTGTGCACCCATATTAATAATATCTCTCGAAGGTTTTTCTGGCAAAACTATTTCTGCTACTGCTACTCTTTTGGCAATATTTGTTGCATGATCTCCTATTCTTTCTAGATCTTTATTGATTTTAATTGCTGAAAAAATTGTTCGTAAGTCTGCAGCCATCGGTTGTCTTTTGCCAAGTATTTCAACTAAGCTTTGATCAAGAGTATTATATGCTTTATCAATTACATCATCGTTTTCTATAATTTTTTCTGCAAATTCTGTATCTTTATCCTTTAAACATTGAAGTGAGTCTTTTAGTTGATTTTCAACTAAACTGCCCATATCAACAATATTATTTTTAATGTCTCTAATTTCTTCATCATATGATTTTACAATATGTCCTTCTTGTTTCATTAACCAAATCTCCCTGTAATGTAATCCTGTGTTTTTGTATTATCAGGATTTGTAAAAATTTTGTTTGTCTCACCCGTTTCTATTAATTCTCCTAAATGGAAGAAACATGTTTTCTGCGAAACCCTGGCTGCCTGTTGCATAGAATGAGTTACTATAATAATTGTATAGTTTAATCTTAACTCATCAATTAATTCTTCTATAATAGCAGTTGCTATTGGATCTAAAGCAGAGCAAGGTTCATCCATTAGGATTATTTCAGGATTAACAGCAATTGCTCTTGCAATACATAATCGTTGTTGTTGACCGCCTGATAAACTTGTTCCAGGTTCATTTAATCGATCTTTTACTTCATCAAATAGACCTGCCTTTTTTAATGATGAATGTACAATTTCTTCTAATTCATTTTTTGAGTCAACTAAACCATGTATAGTTGGGCCATAAGCAACATTATCAAAAATAGATTTAGGAAAAGGATTTGGTTTTTGAAATACCATTCCAATTTTAGATCTTAGACTTACAACATCGGTTTTTTCACTAATAATTTCTTCGTTATCTACTTTTATTGATCCCGATACTTTACATATTTCAATTAAATCATTCATTCTGTTTATACATCTTAAGAAAGTTGATTTACCACATCCTGAAGGACCGATTAATGCCGTAACTTCTTTCTCCTTGATATCCATTGAGATTCCAAAAAGAGCTTGTTTGGATCCATAATATACATCTACACCATTTGCCAATATTTTAGAGTTACTCATGTTTTACCACTTCCTTTCAAATCTATTTCTTAAGAACACTGCAATGGCATTCATCATAAACAAAAATATTAAAATTACCATTATTGCTGCGGCTGATTTTTCTTGAAAACCTCTTTCTGCACTTTCCACCCAAAGATATATTTGAACAGGTAGTGCTGCTGAAGGTTCTGTTAAACCAGTTGGAATATTAGGAATAAATGCAATCATGCCAATCATTATTAGTGGTGCTGTTTCTCCTAATGCTTGTGCTAATCCAATAATAGTCCCTGTTAAAGTCCCTGGTAGTGCAAGGGGTACGACATGATGAAATACCGCTTGTGTTTTTGTTGCTCCAACTGCAAGTGCTCCTTCTTTAATTGAAGGAGGAACAGCTTTCAATGAAGCTCGACAGGCAATGATAATGGTTGGTAACGTCATTAAGGCTAATACGGACCCTCCAACTAACGGTGTACTCCTTGGAAGACCAAAAACATTAAGCAATACCCCCAACCCAAGTAGTCCAAAAACTATTGATGGGACTGCTGCTAGATTTGAAATATTTACTTCTATTAATTCAGTTATTCTATTTTTTGGAGCAAATTCCTCAAGATAAACAGACGCTCCTATAGCAATTGGAAAAGATAAAATAAAAACAGTAAAAAGAGTAAATAATGATCCCATAAATGAACCAGCTACACCAGCAATTTCAGGATGCCTTGAATCTGCTTTAGTAAAAAAGAAATTATTAAAAACTTGTTTAACTCTATTTTCTTCAACTAATTGATCAACATAACTTAATTGAATATCATTTAATTTTCTTCTATCTTCTGGCACATCCCTTCTTGAATTACCTTTTAATAGTTGATCCACATCACTATGGGCGGTTACCCAAATTTGTTGCTTAGTATTAATAACTTCAGGATTATCTAAGAAGTAGTCTTTAATTTCCTTATCTACATTTATAGAAAATAATTTTTTTACTAATTTAATATCTGATTTTGAGAGATCAGGGAAAAAATTTTCAATAGCCTGTTTTTTAACTCTAAAAAATTTTCCTTTTTCCATATCTTCATCTGAAGAGTCAGGTGTTAGTTTTAAAACCTCTTGATTATAATCAACTTCTAGGAGAACAATTGTTTTTTGAAAAGCAGTGTATCCTTTAGAAAATATTGTATACAAAAGAAAAACTAAAACTGCTAAAGATAAACACATAGCTGTAAAGCCGTAATACTTAAATCGCATATCTTCTAAGCTTCTCTTTTTTCTCAAAGAAACAATTTTTTCTTTAGCAATAGAATTATTCATAACGCTCCCTGTATCTCTTTACTATTTGTAGAGCTATAATGTTAAGAAATAATGTAATAACAAATAAAACTAATCCTAAAGCAAATGCTGATAATGTTCTTGGGTTATCAAATTCTTGATCACCTATTAAGGCCACAACAATTTGAACTGTAACTGTTGTTACGTTTTCAAAAGGATTGCCCGTAAGATTGGGGGCTGTGCCTGCTGCAACTACAACAATCATAGTCTCCCCTATCGCTCTGGATATTGCTAATAAAAATGCTCCTACAATTCCAGGTAAAGCTGCTGGTAAAATTACTTTTTTAATAGTTTCTGCTTTATTAGCGCCAATACCAAGAGATGCTTCCCTTAGACTTTGTGGAACAGAGTTTATTACATCATCAGATAAAGAAGAAATAAAAGGAATAATCATAACCCCCATTACCATGCCGGCTGCAAGAGCGCTTGTTGGTGAAGCATCAATTCCAATTGATTGTCCAAATGCTTTAACGAAAGGTGCAACACTAACAAAAGCAAAGAACCCGTAAACTATTGTTGGTATCCCTGCCAAAATTTCGAGAAGAGGTTTAACTATTTTTCTAACTCTTTGACTTGCGTATTCTGCTAAATAAATTGCTGTTAATAATCCAAGAGGTGCCGCAACACACATGGCTACTACCATTACTAAAAATGTTCCAGCAAATATTGGTACTGCACCAAAGGATCCCTCTGCAGCTGTTTGACCTTCTCTAATTGGAATAAAAGGATACCACTCAGTACTAAATAAAAATTCGAAGATTGATACTTCTGCAAAAAAGCGAAGGCTTTCAAATATTAGTGAAAAAACTATTCCTATTGTAGTGAAAATAGCAACAGATGAACAAAATATAAGTATATATTGAATATATTTTTCAATTGTATGTTGAGCATGAAATTCTGGTTTTAATTTTTGTGAAGCGTATAAGGCTCCAAGTAACATTATAATGATTATTGAGGTATAAAAAGATATTTGACTTATTTGTCTTAAGGAAGAATAATGAGATGCAGCATTAATTATTTCTATAGATTTACCATCAGCAAAAGAAGGGTTATTAGCAACATTTCTAATCTCTGCTAACAATAATCCTTCGTTGTAAACTGCGCCCTCAATAAATTCAAAGTTACTAATAACTATGTTTTGAATAATCTGTTCTTGAAAAATAGCCCATGAAAAATAAACAATTAGTGCAGGAAACAAACACCACATTAAAACGTATTGTGCATAATAATTGGGAAGAGATTTGCTTTTCGTACCTTGTTTTTTAGAATTTAATTTAATTCTTGATCTTCCGTATATAAAGGATGAGAAAATTCCGACTGCAATTAAAACTAAAGACCAAAAAAACATTTATAACTTAGTATTAAAAAAAAGGGGGCTTGTATGCCCCCATTTTATAAAAATTTAAGATTTTTATTTATAATTTGTTTGATTAGAAATAGCATCAAGAACAGCTGCTCTATCCGCAGGACTTAGTTGAACAAGTCCAGCATCTAGTAAGTAACCTTCTGTTGCTTCTTCACTTACAAACTCATTAACATAATCCATTAAACCAGGAATAACACCAATGTGTGCTTTTTTAATGTAGAAGAATAAAGGTCTTGCTATTGGATATGAATAATCTTGGATACCTTCCATAGAGATTTCAACACCGTTAATCATTGACGCTTTAACTTTATCAGAATTGTTAGATACAAAACTATAACCAAAGATACCGAATGCACCTTGTTCTTTAGTTATATGCTCAACATACAGTTCATCATTTTCACCACCTTCAATAACATGGCCATCTTCACGATACGCTTGACAATCACCGTCAGCAACTAACATATCTTTAACACAACCCTTTTTCATTACAAGTGAGTCAAATGCATCTCTTGTTCCAGAAGTTGGAGGAGGTGCCATGATAGAAATTTCAACTTTTGGTAATCTTTTATCTATTTCATACCAAGTTGTTGGAGCATTTGCATTATCTCTAGCCATTGCCTGCCAGATTTCTTCTTTAGTTAAATCAATGCCACCTTTCATTGTAGCACCGTTAGTATATTTCCATTCATAATCTGCAGCGTATGCAAAAGCTATACCATCATTACCAACTCTAACTTCGATGATATCGGTTACACCACCATCTTGACAAAGTTTGAATTCTTTATCTTTTTGTGCTCTTGAAGAGTTAGTGATATCTGGATGTTCAACTCCAACACCTGCACAAAATAATTTGTGTCCTCCACCAGAACCAGTTGATTCAATTACGGGTGCTTTCATTCCTTCTGATGCCATTTTTTCAGCAACTAAAGTAGCGAAAGGATAAACTGTAGAAGATCCTACAATTGAAATATAGTCTCTTGCTGAAACTGAAGTAGTTCCAAATAAAGCAAGGACAGCAATTAATTTGATTACATTTTTCATATTAAGCCTCATTTAAAATAAGGTTGTCCTACAGAATATATATTAAGGATTTATTACAGTTTGCTGAAATACTGGTAAAGAAATAGTAAATGTTGAACCCTTATCTACCTTGCTTTTTATCGATAATTTACCATTATGCCTATTAGTTATATGTTTAACAATAGATAAACCCAAACCCGTACCGCCTTGATTTCGAGATCTATTTTTATCTACTCTATAAAATCTTTCAGTAAGTCTAGTTAAATGCTCTTTCGATATGCCTTCTCCCTTATCTATAAAACTTATTTGGCAAAAGGTGGTATTGTCATCAATTACACTCTCAAGCTCAATTTCAATAGTAGAATTTTCTTTGCTATATTTGATTGCATTATCAGTTAGATTTAAAAAAACTTGAATCAAAGCATCTTTGTTTGCTGATATTGTAGACTTATCAAAATCATCCTTGATTTGAACTTCAATTTTTTTTGCCATTAACTTGTTTTGTAAATTATCTACTACGCCATCAATTAATTGCCTTATATTCGCTTCTTGAAATTCTATCGGCTTATCTTCAGTCTCATATTTACTTAGTAATAATAAATCTTCGACTAATCTAGTCATACGCCAAGCCTGATCTTCCATTGTGTCTAAAAATTTACCAACCGTTTTGTCTTTGTTCTTATCTTCATTGAGTGAATTTTTAATTGTTTCAACATAGCCTAGAATTGAGGAAAGAGGAGTTCTCAATTCATGGCTTACATTAGCCACAAAATCTGTTCGCATTTGTTCGTAGTTTTTAAGAAGACTTTGATCGTTTAGTGATATTAATAATTCTTCATAATCTTTTTCAACAAATATTAAGTCAGCAATAAAATACATATCACTAAAATTAGATGGGGTGAATTCAAACCTAAAATCTTCTTTCTCCCTAAAGGCTTTATCAATAAAAGTATTTAACTCTGTTGATCTAATAATATTATTGAGATCTCTTCCTTCATCGATAAATAAAAATTTTTGTTTAGCTGCATTATTGTAAAAAATTATTTCCTTATTTGTATCAATTGCAATAATAATCGAAGGTATCTTACTTAGACTTAGTCTTAGTTTTTTTTTCATATTTTTTTAATTTTGGCCAATCATTGTCACTTAAAATATAACCTACACAATTTCTAGAACCACACTTACAAATGTGATCCACAAAATCTGTATCAAAAGGATAACCATAGTTATAGAAAAGTTCGTCTCCTTTTTTTATTCGTTTAATGGAAGAAATCCAAATCTCATTATCTATGATGTCTACTTCACAATTCGGATTGCATGAATGATTAATAAATTTTGCAAAGTTATAATCAACATCACCGTCTATGTCGTATCGCTTGTTTAGTTCAAAAACATAGACCATGCCGTTATTTTTATCTTTTTTTGCTTTGCGGATTTGTTTATCTGCTCTTTTGTCACCCTCTCTTTTAGTAACTTTATCACCAATATATTGGATTACTTTCTGGCCTTTTTTAATATTAGTTTTTGCAAATAATCCAGAACCGTGAAGGGGTGATTTTTTTTTAAACCAAATTTTCTGCGTCATACTGTTATTTTTATACAATACACACATATAATAATAAATTGTATTATAAAATGATACTTTTATGTATAAGAACAAATCTTTAATTAATGAAATTTGAAAGTAATAAAAAATTTTACCGCACAATTTGCATTTCGGATACCCACCTAGGAACCAGTGGTTGTAAAAGCAAAATGCTTTTAGAATTCTTAGAAGAAACAGATTCGGAATATTTATTTTTAGTAGGCGACATTGTTGATGGATGGCGCATGCGTAAGAAAATGTATTGGCCACAAGAACATAACGACGTGGTTCAAAAAGTTTTAAAGAAAGCGAAAAATGGAACTAAGGTAGTGCTTATCCCAGGAAATCATGATGAAGTATTAAAAGATTTTACAAATTTTTCCTTTGGAGAAATTTCAATAAAAAATGAAGATACGCATCAATTAGCTGATGGAAGGAAAGTGCTGATTACACACGGAGATGAATTTGATGCTGTGATCATTAATGCGAGGTGGTTAGCCAAAGTGGGATCAGCACTTTATGAATATTTACTAAAGTTAAATAATGTATTCAATTTTATTCGACGAAAGATGGGCTTGTCTTATTGGTCACTGTCTCAATATTTAAAAAAGAAAACTAAGCATGCAACAAACTTTATTAGTAATTTTGAGTTTGCTGTATCTGACAGAGCTAGAAGAGAAAATGCCGATGTTGTTGTGTGCGGGCATATACATAGACCAGAAATAAAGGAATTAAATGGTGTTCTCTATTGTAATGATGGTGACTGGATTGAAAGTTGCACAGCACTCGTTGAAGATGAAATTGGCAATTTATCAATTCTTAATTGGCCCGAAGAAAGAGAAAAATTAAAATTAATTTCTTTAGAAGAAAGACGAAAAATAAAAGAGGATGCAGCCTAAAAAAATCGCATTAATTAGTGATGCGTGGGTTCCTCAGGTAAATGGCGTAGTTACGACATTTCAAAGCGTTATACCTATTCTAGAAAAAAAAGGTTTTGAAATTAAAATATTACATCCTGAGATGTTTAATAATTTTAGTTATCCTAGGTACAAAGAAATAAAGATTTCTTACAACACTAAGAAAGTTACTGAAAAATTTTTTAAAGAATTTAATCCAGATATTGTTCATATAATGACTGAAGGTCCAGTAGGTTTTGCTGGTCGTAAGTACTGTCTTAATAATAAACTACAATATACTTCTTCCTTTCACACTCGTTTTCCTGATTATATTAAACAAAGAGCTTTTATTCCAAAGAGATTTACTTATTCCATATTAAGAAAACTACATAGTGATTCTGAAAGAGTTCTTGTTCCATCAGTTTCAATGCTAAATGAGTTAAAAAAATATAATTTTAAAAATTTAGTAGTTTGGAACAGAGGTGTTGATACAGAATTATTTAATCCAAATAAAAGAGATATAAACAGCAAGGATACTCAGCTGACTTATGTTGGAAGAGTAGCAATTGAAAAAAATATTGAAGAATTTTTAAAACTTAAAGGAAATTATAATAAAATAGTTGTGGGGGATGGTCCTGAATTAGAAAAATATACTAATAAGTATCCTGAAGTAAATTTTGTTGGTTTAAAAACCGGAGAAGAATTAGCAAAGTATTATGCAAACGCAGATGTGTTTGTATTTCCTTCTAAGACAGACACTTTAGGAAATGTAATACTTGAAGCATTGGCTAGTGGAACACCAGTTGCTGCATATCCAGTAACTGGGCCTATAGATGTATTAACAGATGAGAAGATTAACACTTTAGATAATGACTTATTACAATCAATTAAAAAAGCGCTTAAAGTAAAAAGGGTTGATTGTAGAAATTTTACACTTAATTTAACATGGGATAAATGTGTGAAAGAATTTTTAGAATACATGGTAAACGTCTAGTTATTTAGGGTAATTTTGTAATGACATATTCTTTAAGACAAAAAATACTAGCAGAATTTATTGGGACATATTTTCTTGTACTAACAGTTGTAGGTAGTGGAATTATGGGAGAGTTAATGTCAAATGACCTTGGTATAATATTACTAGGAAACACAATTGCAACAGGTGCCATTTTATTTGTAATTATTTCTATGTTTATTAATATCTCAGGGGCATACTTTAATCCTGCTGTTGTATTAAGTGATATTATTCAAAAAAATATTCCTATTAATTATGGAATAATTTTTATTTTTACTCAGATTATTGCTGGTATATTTGGTTGTTTAACTGCAAATTGGTATTTTGAATATCCCATAATTGAATGGTCACTCAATGAAAGAGTTGGTGTATTTAAATTCTTTTCAGAAATAATTGCAACTGTTGGATTATTATTAACTATTTTTATATTAAAAGAGGTAAACAAGGAAAGAATAGCTATTGGTGTCGCTCTATTTATTACTGCAGGATATTGGTTTACATCATCAACAAGTTTTGCAAATCCAGCAGTAACCATAGGAAGAATGTTTACAGATAGTTTTAGTGGAATAAGTCCATCAAGCGTTATAGGTTTTATTTTAGCTCAGATTATTGGGGCTCTTATTGCTACAGTTACTGTTAGATTGTTTTTTAAAAATTAATTCAACATATCATGTAAATAACCTTCACGAATTCCATATCTTACAAAAATAATATTTTTAATATTATAAAATGAAGCAAGGCTAAATAAAATATATGTAGATAATTTTAATTTATCTAATCGATTGGGTTGAACAACATTCAATTTTTTAATTTGTTTTTTATCCATAGAGTATAATTTGTGATAGAATATTTCTAACTCTGAAAATGGTATCAGGTAGCCATGTAGTTTATTTTTCTTGATGCCATTTAGATGTAAATGTAGTTTTGCAAGATTGCGCCACATGCCTCCAATAACATAAATATTTCCTACGTTTTTAGAAAATTTAAGAGATTGGTTTTTAAATTTCGAAAATAAAAAATTATCAAATTTAATTTTAGTATTTTTGTACATATCAGATTCACTTCTTAAGATGCCAATTTTTAAACTTTTAGTCTCAAGTATGTTCTTATTTTTTATTGAACTAAGTTCTAAACTTCCACCTCCCAAGTCTGCAACTAAACCGATTGGATTTTTTATTGAACTAATTACACCTAGGGATCCACATTTAGCCTCATTTTTTGGTGAGAGTACTTCTACTCTTACTGACTTTCTTTTCTTGAAAGGTTCAATAATTTCTTTTCCATTTATTGTTTCACGAATTGCGGCCGTTGCAATTATATGAATATCTAAGGACTCATAATCTTTTGCAATCTTAATATATTCTTCTAAGCATTTTATAGCTTCTTTTATTTTTATCGATGGGAGTTTACCTGTGTTAATACTTTCACCTAATTTTAAAAATTCTCTTTTTTGATAAAGTATTGGAAAAGGATAAATAGCTTGCGCATATATAACCAGTCTAAATGTATTAGAACCTAGATCAATCACTGTTATGGGATTTTTGTTTTTCATTTTAGCCTTGGAAATGTATATATCTAAAGTATTAAACTCGAATGCTACAAGTTTATTTATTACGTCATGCCAAATCTAGTTGGGATAATTTAGAGCTTGATGACATTGATAGACCTCTCAATAAAAGAGGTATGAGAAATGCAAAACAATTTTCTAAAATATTAGATAAAAGAAAATTTCAAATTGGTCAGATAATATGTTCTCCTTCTAAAAGAACAACTAGCACATATAATATAATTTCTAACTCGTTTGATCGCTCAGTAAAATTTACAATTGATAACGATATTTATGAATGTCCATCAAATATACTTGTAAGAAAAATTAAAAAATTAAAAAAAAATACTCTTATCATTGGGCACAACCCTAGTTTGATAGAGTCAATTAATATTTTATGTAATTCAAATATTGAACATTTTCCGACCTGTGCTTTTGCTATAATATCCTTTAAAAATAGCTGGACTATTGATAAAATTTTAAAACCAAAAAATAAAAATTATTAAAGAAATATGAATTTTTTATGAACATGTTTTTTTTATACCTAAAAAATATAAAAAAAAATTATGTTAAAAAAAAATACCACTTATAACTATGCAAACAGGGAATTGTCTTGGCTAAAATTCAATGAAAGAGTCTTAAGTCAGACATCTGATAGTAAAATTCCACTTTTAGAAAGGGTTAGATTTTTATCAATAGCATTCTCTAATTTAGATGAATTTTTTATGGTTAGAGTAGCAGGATTGAATGTTCAAAAATTTTCACGAAATAAAAGTTTTGATGGATTAACACCACAACAACAACTCAAGCTGATAGATAAAGAAACATCGAAGATGATTTCAAATATAAAATCAATATGGATAGATTTACTAAGAGAGCTTTCAGAAAACAAAATCCATATAGATGTAGAAAAAACACTGAAAACAAAAGATAAAACATTTATTAAAAATTATTTAGAAGAAAATAATTGGGGGGTTTTAACGCCAATTATTATTGATCCATCTCACCCATTTCCTTTTATACCAAATAAAGAAACAACCTTAGTATGTCGTTTAATGAATAATAAAAAAACTTTTTATGGAATACTAAGAGTGCCAGAGGGATTAGAAAAATTTATTAAATTACCTGGTAAAAAAACACGTTTTGTATCTATGGAGACAGCCCTACTTATTTCTTTAAAAGAAATTTTCCAGTGTGATAGGGTTTTGGATAAAGGTATTTTTAGACCAATTAGGAATAGTGAATTAGAATTAGGGGGTGAAGGAGAAGATTTATTTTTAGTATTTCAAAAAGCTATTTTTGAGAGAAGAAGACAAGAGGTAATAAGAATTGATTTTGATGAAAGTATATCTAGTCACTTAATTAAATTCATAAATAAAAAACTTAACTATAAGGATGTAAATACATATAAACTGCCAATACCCGTTAATCTTTCGAGTATAGAGTCAATTTTTTTGAAAGATTTTAAAAAATTATTTTTTCCAAAATTTAAGGTACGATTTCCTGAAAGAATTAAAGATTTTAAAAATGATTATTTTAAAGCTATAGCAAATAAAGATATTGTTATTCATCACCCTTTTGAATCTTTTGAAGTAGTGACGCAGTTTATTGATCAAGCTGCAGATGATCCAAAAGTCTTATCAATAAAACATACTTTATACCGAACTACTGATGACTCACCAATAGAAGCAGGTTTAGTTAGAGCAGCACAAAAAGGAAAATTAGTAACTGTCATTATAGAGTTGCAAGCACGTTTTGATGAAGAGCGTAACTTAAAATGGGCAAAAGAATTAGAATTAGCTGGAGCGCAAGTTGTTTTTGGCAATATTGATATGAAAACTCATGCAAAAATTACACTTGTAACAAGAAAGCAAATGAATTCTGTTGTAAATTACGCACATTATGGAACAGGTAATTATCACCCGAGAAATGCAAGAGTTTATATGGATTTATCTTACTTCACCTGTGACAAAACATTAACAAATGATGCTGCAAAAATGTTTAATTATTTAACTAGTTATTCTGAACCAACAACAATAAAAAAAATAGTATATTCTCCAATAACTGCAAGAAACAAATTAAATGAACTAATTAGAAATGAAATTACAAATGCTGGAAAAAATAAACCATCTGGAATAGTATGTAAGTGTAATGCTCTTGTTGATAAACAAATTATTGATGAATTTTATAAAGCATCTCAAAAAAATGTAAAAATTGAATTGTTGATAAGAGGAATTTGCTCTCTAATACCTGGTAAAGAAAATCTATCAGAAAATATAGTTGTTAAAAGCATAATTGGTCGTTTTTTAGAACATACGAGAATATATTGTTTTTATAATGGTCATAAATTCCCTCATAGAAAAAATATCTTGTTTATTTCTTCTGCCGATTTAATGCAAAGAAATCTAGATAGGCGGGTTGAAACATTTATTCCTATTGAAAATGAAACTGTACATGAACAAATATTAAATCAGATCTTAATTGCCAGTATGACAGATAATACAAATTCTTGGCAAATGTTAAGTAATGGCAATTATCAGAAAAAAGAAATATCAAGCAAAGAGAAAAAATTTTCCTCTCACAATTTTTTTATCAAAAATCCAAGCTTGTCTGGGAGGGGTTCAGCAAAACTCAAATCTAGAGCTAAGTCTAATTTAAAAATTTGAAAATAGAATTTAATCCCACTCACAACAATTGGACATAGCAGGAAGAAATAATATTGTGAGTGGTAAAGAGTATTTAAATTTTATTTTTTACAGACGTGTTAATAGAATATTAAGTTTTTATAAATTAAACTTATTTTTAAATTTATTAGTTTTCAAATAAATTTTTTAGTTCTTTCAATTTAATAAAAATTAAGTCTCTTACTTTTTAGTAACTATAATTTTAAAATTAATTTTTTGCATTTACAATATTTGATAGAAATTGATTTGCACATTTATCCCAAGTAAATTGCATTGCAAATTTTCTACAATCATTTCTATCAATCTTTAAAGCTTTTTTAAGTGATTTTTCAATATTGTTATCAAGGGTGTCAATTACTGTGTTTTTTAAAATATCTATAGGACCTGTTACTGGATATGCTGCCACTGGTGTGCCAGATGCTAATGACTCTAAAATTACATTTCCAAATGTATCTGTTTTAGATGGGAATACCAAGGTTTCAGCATTTGCATAATATTTTGCTAAGTCTTGACCTTTTTTCATACCTACAAAAGAAACGTAAGGATATTTCTTTTGTAATCGTTGTTTTTCTGGACCATCTCCAACAACAATTTTATCCATTTTGGTTTTAATTTCTAGGAATGCTTCAATATTTTTTTCTAGAGCAACTCTACCGATGTAAACAATGTACTTTTTCATTCCTTTTCTTCTTTTTAAAGGATGAAATAATTCAGTATTAACACCTCTTGACCAAATTTTAAGATTTTGAAATTGATATTTCGTTAATTCGTCACGCATAGATACTGTTGGGACCAATACATTGCATGCATTTTTATGAAAATTTTTTAAAAATGAATACCCAATTATTTTTGGTATCATTATTCTTTGCTCTAAATATTCTGGAAATCTCGTATGAAAAGAGGTTGTATATCTCAACTTATTATTCTCACAAAATTTTTTCCCCGCTATTCCAACTGGTCCTTCAGTAGCGATATGTATAAAATCTGGATCAAAATTATTAAAAAAATTTTCTGTTATTTTTTTTGTATTAATTGCTAGTTTTATTTCTTTATACCAGGGATAGCTAAAATTAGTAAACATCATTGGGTGAAGTATGTCTATTTCATTCTTTTCTTTTAAAAATGGATTAATATGTTGATATGTATTTACCACACCATTAACTTGGGGAAGCCAAGCATCGGTAATGATTGCTAATTTTTTCACACTGCTACACTTTCTGGTATTTTGTTATATTTGTTGTGAAAAATTTTTTCTCTTTCAATCGACCAGTCAATAAGAGATAATTGTCCCTCTTTATTTTCCACTAGCGCAGAACAACTCTCAACCCAATCACCATCATTGCAATATAACACTCCATTTAATTTTTTTATAACGGGCTTATGAATATGGCCGCAAACAACAACATCGGCATTTACTCTTTTAGCACTATCAGATACGGCAAACTCAAAGTTAGAAATAAAATTCGTGGCTCTTTTTGTTTGATGTTTGAGAAATTGAGATAATGACCAATAAGATAAACCTAGTTTTCTTCTGACAAAATTTAGATAGTTATTCAACTTTAATATAAATTCGTATAGGGATGACCCAATACTTGCCAGCCATTTAGCGTTTAATATAACTGCATCAAATTCATCACCATGTAAAACAAGGGCTTTTCTCCCATCAGCTAATTTGTGTGTAAACTTATTTTTTATTGATATATTCCCTAGTGAAAAACTTGTGTAACTTTTTACTAGTTCGTCATGATTACCTGGGATAAATATTACTTTTGTGCCTTTTCTTGCTTTACGCAAAATCTTCTGGATAATGTCATTATGAGTTTGATGCCAATAAATTTTTTTTTTCATTCTCCATGCATCAATAATATCGCCAACTAAAAATAAATATTTTGAATCTGTTGATCTCAAAAATTCAAGAAGCATTTCACTCTTGCTATTTTCTGTTCCAAGATGAAGATCAGATATCCATATAGTTCTATAATATGAAACTGATTGCTGATCTTTCATTTTATTAATAAATAATAGAAAGAATTTGTTAAAATTTTATTTCAATTACATTAACTAACTTTTTTTTTACAGAAGTATTAATTAAATATTGAGTTTTTATTACTTGGATCTAATCTATAAGTGCTATTCCTTAAAAATTTTGTAATCTCAATAAGATTGCCAATTTCTTTTATGGTTTCAAAGGATATTCTTTGTCCAATATGAACATCAATTTTTTTTCCCATTCTTCTTTTAAGTTCATATATCATTAAAGAATATCGAAAGACTTGCCCAATTTTATCAGCAACATGAAAAAGTTCGCTATTTTGTCCTTCAAAAAAAATTGGGAGGACAGGTGATTGAGTTTTCATTATTATTTTTGAAGTAAATTGTTTCCATTCACGATCTATTGCTTTGATTCCTTTTTTTAATTTTGGTTTCGTTGAAACTGATCCTGATGGAAAAATGATTAGTGCCCCATTATTTCTTAAGTGTTCTTCGCATTCTTTACGTGCAGCGATATTATTTATTAAAGCATTTCTATTTTTTGAAAAATCAAGAGGAATAATTTTATTCTTAATAAGATCTGCTCCTTGTAAAACTTTATGCGTAATAATTTTGTAATCTTGTCTAATTTTACTAATTAAAGAGCATATTGTAAGACCATCAGCTATTCCAAATGCATGGTTAGCGATTACGACAAGTTTGCCATTTTTAGGAATATTACTTTTAGAATGATAATGTGTCTGAATACGGAGACCTAATCTTTCAATTGCATCATGCCAAAAATTCTCTGGAGGTAAATTTTCTCTTAAATAATCCTCATACAACTTACGTAACTTAATTTTACCCGTTCCCAATTCGGTTAATTGAATAATAATCTTTCCAACAGGATTAACTTCGGAGTTAGAAAAGGTAAGCGCTGGTTTATTAATTTTCATAAAATTTACTTTAAATTCTTAATTTTATAATGTTAAACAATTGTTAAAGTACTCGAAAAAGGAGAAATAAAAAATTAATCCCACTCACAATTATTGGTAATTAGCAGGAGGAAATACTACTGTGAGTGGTAAGAAACATTTAAATTTTATTGTTTACAAATAGATTAATGGAATATTAAATTTTTATAAATTTAATTAATTTTTAACTTCATTAATTCTCAAATAAATTTTTTAGTTCTTTCAATTTATCAAAAATTGAATCTCTTACTTCTCTAAATTTATCTAATTGGTTTGAACTAAAATGATCTGATGCCGGATCATCAAATGGTATTGAAAATATCTGAGCTTTGGAATTTAAAACTGGACATACCTCTTCTTTACAAAGCGTAAAAACGGTATTTAATTCATCTCTAAATTTGTTGTCTAAGCTTTCAAAATCTTTTGAATAATGTTTTGATATATCAATATCGATTTCACCCATAACCTCGATAGCATTAGGATTAACTTCTTTGGGCACTGATCCTGCACTTTGAATAATGCAATTAGGATATAATTTTTTTGCAATTCCTTCAGCCATTTGACTTCTTGCTGAATTAGCAACACACATAAAAAGAATATTTTTATTTTTCATGTTAGCAAATAAATATATCCAAAAATAAATAGTGGGAGTTGTAAACCAAAGTTTGTGAGCAGAGCTCTATCTTTTGTCATATAACCAACAATTGACCAACCAACAGCACCTGTACCGTGAATAATTATGTTAATTGGATACGCATTTAAATTGGTTAATAATATTCCTGATAAAATTAACGCGGTGCTAAACCACTTAATTCTATTAATTGATAAATCTGTCATATCTTCTCCTAAATTCTATAGATTGCGAATATTACACTTTACTTAAAGATAAAGATATTAATCAAATTGTAACAAAAATTTAACATTTCTTTCTTTTTTTTTGAAAAGTTCTATAAGCACGCCATGTTTGGATTAAAAAGTGCATCATTATTTGGTGATACCAAAAAGCTTGAAAGAGAAATTGATGAGTTTGTTGATATTGTCTCTGAAGTGGGCTTAGTATTTAAATCGATAGTTCCAACTTATCTCAATCATTCCGCCAATGGTAAATTTGAGGAAATGGTTGAAAAAGTTAAAGAAATGGAAAGTAAGGCCGACAAAATTACAAAAGATGTTGAGCATACTCTTTATGAAGAAACACTAATCCCAGATGCAAGAAGTGATGTGTTACGACTTCTAGAACACATCGACGAATTAATTGGAATGTACCAAGGAAATTGCTATCACTTCTCTATTCAAAAACCTAATTTTCCAAAAGAATTTCATGAAGATCTTATTGAGTTAACAGAGACTGTTGTAAATTGTGTTGAGTCACTTTGTTTGACTGTCCGATCATTTTTTAGAGATATTAAATCTGTTAGAGATAATGCTCATAAAGTAACTTTTTATGAAAAAGAATCTGATATAAAATTTAGTTCACTTGCAAGAAGAATTTTTGATTCTGAATTACCTCTAGATCAAAAAATGCATCTTCGATATTTTGTAGAAAAGATTGATCGTATTTGTGATCAAGCAGAAGACATAGCTGACGAGGTTCAAATTTACGCTATTAAACGTTCCATTTAATTTTCAATGGAAATTACAATTCTAATTTTTTTATTTGGTGGTCTTTTTTTAGGTTGGTCACTTGGTGCCAATGATGCAGCAAATGTTTTTGGAACTGCAGTTGGAACACGAATGGTTAGTTTCACAAGTGCAGCAATAATTTGTAGTGTCTTTGTTATTCTAGGTGCAATTATTAGCGGAGCAGGTACAACAGAAACCTTAGGAAAGTTAGGTGCTATTAATGCATTGCCTGGTGCTTTTGCAGCATGTGTTGCTGCAGGAATATCTGTTTATTTAATGACTAAAGTTGGCTTGCCTGTTTCAACAACGCAAGCGATTGTTGGAGCAATTGTTGGTTGGAATTTATACACGGGATCTTCAACTAATCTTCAAGTTTTAATTACTATTTTAGGAACATGGATACTCTGTCCTATTATTGCAGGAGTTATTGCAATGGGTTTATTTACTTTTACAAAAAGAGTTATACTCAATAGAAAGTTACATATTCTCAGACTTGATGCCTATACAAGAACAGCTTTACTTTTAGCGGGTGCTTTTGGTGCTTATAGTTTAGGTGCAAACAATATTGCCAATGTAATGGGTGTCTTCGTACCTATATCACCGTTTACTGATGTTACTATTGGAAATTTATTTGTCTTTTCCTCAAAAGAACAATTATTTCTGCTGGGTGGTTTAGCAATAGCTGTTGGTGTTTTTACTTACTCGAAAAGAGTTATGTTTACCGTGGGTAATGATCTCTTAAAAATGACACCAGTGGCAGCATTTATTGTTGTTATATCGCATTCTATTGTTTTATTTTTATTTGCATCCCAGGGTATAAGTGCTTTTTTACAATCTATAAATCTTCCCTCTATACCTTTGGTACCAGTATCAAGTTCCCAAGCTGTTGTCGGCGGCGTAATTGGAATTGGTCTTTTAAAAGGAGGAAAAGAGGTTCAATGGTCAATTGCAGGTAGAATTTCTTTGGGTTGGATGACGCTACCTATAATTGCAGCTTTAATTTCTTTAATTGTTTTATTTATTCTAGAAAATATTTTTAATTTAACGGTCTCTTTTTAATTAACTGCTCGATAAGAAAAAATAAAATCTTCTTGGATTTTTGACTCAATAGCTCCTTTTCTTCTTGATCGTACTAGATCAATAGCTTCTTGTTTTTCATAATTAAATTCAACAAGTAAAATAGCAGCTATAGTGCCAGCTCTTCCTTTTCCTCCACGGCAATGTAAAACTATGTTTTTATCATCTATCAATTCGTTCTTTAATAAAACTTTTGTTGTTTCCCATTTATATTTAAAATCTTTATCTGGTGCTCCCATGTCATAAATGGGTAAATGGTACCAATGTAATTTATGTTCATAAATATTTTTGACAAACAAAGTTTTATCACACAATTTTTCAAATTCGCTATCTTCAACAAAAGAAGTAATAGAACTACAATTATTATTTTTAAATATTTCTAATTCGTTTGCTAAAATTGTTTCTTCAAATAAACCATTAGAGTTAAGACCTGGGAAAGAAGTTAATATAATTTTGCCTGCAAATGACTTAGAGTCAATAAAATCATAATTGCTAAATTGCATTTACGCTTGTTTAGCTAAAAAAGACTGTCTTGCTTCTTCTAAATAGGGGCGGAAATGTTCAACATCGGGAGTTTTTTTATCTAGAATTTTTGCTAAATCATCAAATCTTCTAAGCTCTACTGCTTCATCCATAAAAGGTTTGCTTATAAACGCATCTGCTTCTTCTTTTGTGAAAGGACCACCTTGAACTTTTAACGAAAGTTTCGATGCTTCTGATAGACTATCATAATAACCTTCTTCAACACTTGATAAATATCTTTTTGAGTCAACATGTGCTCTAATTGGTAGAATAACATCCTCACCAAAATATTTTTTTAAAAAATCAGCACCTAAATTTTCATGATGACCATCTTTCCCTTCATGAATGGGATCGCCGTCCTCATAGATAAGGTGGCCAACATCATGCAGTAATGCTGCAGCAATTGTTGGTCCTGGTAATTTATGTTTTTCAGCAAGTTCAGCACATTGGAGTGCGTGCTCAAGCTGGGTCACATCCTCATTACCATATTGAATATCAGCACCTTTTGTTTTCAAAAGATGTAAGAGATAGTCTACAATATTTTCTTCCATTTTCATTTATAATTAACTTATTAGAAAATAAATTCAATTCCAACTTTAATAAGATTGATCAAATTTATAATAATATTTATTAAGTAAATATTTAATGGATAAAAAATTATTAACCCCTGGTCCTCTCACGACATCGATGTCAACAAAAGAGGCTATGCTTCATGATTGGGGTTCGAGAGATACAAAATTTATTGATCTCAATGCATCAATTAGAGATTCCCTTGTTAAATTAATAGACGGTGAAGATAAATATCAATGTGTTCCAATGCAGGGAAGTGGAACTTTTGCCGTAGAGTCGATGGTAAGCTCTCTTACTCAAAAAGATTCTAAAATTCTGATTCTGATCAATGGTGCTTACGGACAAAGAATGAAAAAAATGTGCACATATTTAGGGAGAGATTTTATTGAATATGAAGTTGCTGAACATGAAGTACATGACATCAATAAAATTGAAGACTTAATTGATAGCAACAACTTAACACACGTCTTTGCTGTATATTGTGAAACAACATCGGGTATTTTAAATCCTATTGAAGACATTGCAAAATTGGTTGAGGGGAAAAATTTATCGTTATTCATCGATGCAATGAGTGCCTTTGGTGCATTACCCTTAAGTTCTAAAACAATTACTTTTGATGCTGTAGCCGCTTCATCAAACAAATGCTTAGAAGGTGTGCCAGGTGTTGGTTTCATTCTTGTTAAAAATGAAGTTATTCAAAATGCAAAAGGCAATAGTCACTCACTAAGTCTAGACTTGTATGATCAATGGCAAGCAATGGAAAAAAATAAACAATGGCGATTTACACCTCCAACACACGTATTAGCTGCATTCAACCAAGCTATTGAAGAACATAAAGAACAAGGCGGTGTAAAAGGAAGAGGTAAAAGATATAAAAAAAATTGTGAAATTATTTGTAATGGAATGAAAGAGTTGGGATTTGAGCAACTACTTCCTGATAATTTACAAGCACCAATTATTATTACGTTTAAACAACCTAATGATCCTAAATTTAACTTTGAGAAATTTTATAATGCTCTTAGTGAAAAAGATTTTTTAATTTATCCAGGAAAACTAACAGTGGCAGAAACTTTTAGAATTGGGTGTATTGGTAATTTAGATGAACAAGACATGATGGATACAATAAAAGCTGTAAAAGAAGTCGTTACTGAATTGGGATTAACATTAAACTAACAAAATAATGACAAAAGAAATTGAAATACCATTAGTTAAAGCAACAAATGAAAATCTTAAAGGATACGGATATTTAATCGATAGTTTTGAAAATAGTGATATTGAAATTGTTACTTGGCCAAAACAAGGATGGCGCGACATAGAAGAGGGAACTGGTAATGAAGGTGGAACTACCGAAGGTTCTTTTGATACCTGGTGGCAAGGTGATGTGCTTTATGGACAAAATAATGCTGTCCAACATAAGAGCGATTATGAAGTAGATGGAAAATATATACTGGGTTATGCCAATAACCCCGATCAAGAATTGCAAAAAGATAAATATTCAGATCCAACAAAAATATTTCTATGGCATGCAAATTATCATCCTGATGGAGGTCAGCTTTTTTTTCCTGCAGAAAATAAACCATTTATTTGTCCTTTAGCTTTACCAACAGACGACATCGAACCAGAACATTTCAAAGCATTTTATTGTGATGGATCAAAAGGTTTGTATATTCATCCAAACATTTGGCATGAAGGGGTGTTTCCAGTTAAAGAAAAACAATCATTTCATGGAAAACAAGGTAAAGTACATGCAAGAGTTAGCATCGACTTAAAAGAGGAATTTAATAAGTATATTTATTTTAAAACTGCGATCTAATTATAAATTTGTATAAAATAATGAAAATTATTCATCTTTCAGACCCTCATATTTATATAGATAAGATTCATGGCATAGATCCTGTCAGTAAATTTAAAAAAGCATTAAGTCATATAAAAAATAATCATGGTGATGCGGATTTATTTGCCATCACTGGTGATATTACAGACTTAGGTGATAAAGATTCTTATCAGTTATTTACAAAAATAATTGATGAAGCAGATCTGCCAAAGAATTTAAATCCTCAACTAATTATAGGTAATCATGATAACAGAGATGAGTTTAAAATAAACTTTCCTAATATTGAAACCGATCCAAATGGATTTATTCAATACTTTAAGGATATAGATAATAAACGTTTAATTTTTATAGATACTAATCTGATTAACACTCACCAAGGACATTACTGTGAAGAGAGGCAAGAATGGTTAAATAATATTTTAAGTAAGACTAATACAGATACGTATATCTTTATGCATCATAATCCACTAGCATTAGTAAAAGAGGAAAGTGATGGAATAGGATTACAACAAAAAAAAGAGTTTCAACAAATTTTAACTAAAAATAACAAGATAATAAAACATATTTTTTTTGGTCATCAACACATTACAAGTTCTGGCTCTTATTGTGGTATTACTTTTTCTTCCCCAAGAAGTACTTGGTCTCCTCTAATACCTAACTTTTCAAATGAATATCGTTTAGGAACTGCTAATACAGATACAAATTATAATGTTGCAATAATTCGATCTGACGCCTTAATTATTCATACAGAGGATTTTTTAAAAACAGAAATTAATTGGTTTAAATAAAAAATTATTTTTTTTCGATTACAAATATTTCATTGTTAAAATAAAGACCTTTATTTTTAGCAACAATGTTTTGAACAATTTTTTCATAGTTTTTGGTTTTTTCTACTTTCATTACTTTTTCGTCATCCATTTGATTGACATATATGGAGGCATTCCAAGCAGAAAAAACTAATGATGTCGCTATACCTCCGCTGATTTCTGTTGGTAGAGCTCTCAATTTACATTTGATAATTCTTTTTTCTCCAAAAGATAAACCTCTTAATAAATCTTTATCTAAATTTTTCTTAAGATAAGAAATGATGCTATTTCCAAGAGAAGGAAATGGGTCTTCTTTTGGCCAAATTTTACGAATTATTTCATTAGCAGGATCTTTTCCTGAAGCATGAATAGTTAATAATTTCCCTTTTGATTTTAACGCTCTAATCATTGGTTCGATGACATATTTTGATTTCTTTTCTGCTGTGATTCTTGAACGATAAGGCTGTGAAGCAATAATAAGATCAAATTTATTATCTGATTTTTTTTTGGTAGGTATTAATTCATTTACATTAAATTCTTGATCTTCGCGGTAGATAACCATGACTGAAGGCTCTTTATAAGTATGGTTACCTGACTTTTTATTAATTTCTATATTCCATTTTTTTTCTAAAAATTCATTTTGTTTTCTTAATTGTTGGGCAAATTCAAGAGAAGTGTCACCTTTTAATTTAATAATATTCCAATTAATTTTTTTCTGTTTAACTTCATTTTTTGATTTTAGGTTTGCGGCTTCAGCGTAGTGTAGATTTGAAATAACAAAAACAGTATTCTTATGTTCAACAAACCTATCGGGTAATTTTTCTAAACCTAATCTTACATCTTCTATGCTTATTTCTTTTGTGCAAACTAATAAAGGTACGTTAGGATTAGCCTCGTGGCACTGACGCATAACATTCATAAGTAAGGAACCATCACCCATACCAGCATCAAATATTTTTATACCAGGTTTTTGAGGTTTAATTTTATTTACGTGAGGGCGTATCGCATCAGCAATTTGATTTTTTTCATTTGTTGTTGTGACAAATAATAAGTATTTTTGTCTGTTATCATAAAACCTGAAATTTTTTTTCATTACTAATAAAGTCCCATTGATTTAGCAGAAGAGATGAAGGCTTCTTTATTGCCAATAAAGTTTTTACCTCGTTCCCCTAAAAACGCATCATCTACTATATTATTCCATTCTTGAACAGGAACTTTTATTTCATTTAAGTTAAGAGGAACCTCTAAAGAACGCATAAATTCACTCAGATGATTTGCGGCATTCTCTAGGTTATCGTTAAAAATTAGTTTTAGTCTTTCTTCAGCTACACTATCAATTCCAACCATACTTTTAGTAATCATGGGTAATGTAAATGAGCAAGCAATACCATGTTGAATGCCGTAATTGAGCGTCACAGGGTATGATAGATTATGCGCAATAGCAGTTTTTGTATTGGAAAATGCTAAGCCAGCATGAACGCATGCCAGTGCAATGTTTGAACGTAATTCAACGCTTCTTAAATCTTTAGCGAGAAGTGGTAAATTTTCTAATACTAATTTTGATGCTTGTATTGCATGAGAAGCAGAAATTGGGTTTGCATTAATATTCCAAATACTTTCCATTGAATGAGAGAGAGCATCTAAACCTGTTGAAATGGTCAAGCCTAAAGGCTTATCAACCATAATTGATGGATCGATAATTGCTTTTTCTGCATAAAGAGACTTATGCGCCAAAGATAATTTATTGTTTTTTTCTTTATCCCAAATTGTGGCCCAACACGTAAGCTCACTTGATGTTCCTGAAGTTGTAGGTATTGCGATAATCTTGATTGGATTTTCGACTCTTGGACTTTTCTTATTGCGAACGAAATCTGTTAGATATTCTTGTTTATCTTTAAAAGCAGCAATTGCTTTAGCTGTGTCTGTAACAGAGCCACCACCTATAGCTAAAATATAATCTACCGATTCATTGATTGAAGAAAATTTTTTTTGTAGCTCTAAAATATCCTTATAATCTGGATTAGGCTGAACATCCGTCATAATGGATAGTGGTGGATTTGAAGAAGATTTTAATTCATCGCTATATTTTTTAAAAATTTCTTCTGGATGAGTGATTATGATGTAGTTCTTATTTTTAAGAGCATCATGTACTTCTTTAAATCTATTTTCTCCAAAGATAATTTCAACAGGATTAAAATAATTCCACATTATATTAAATTGATTTTGCCGCTTTAGTTAAAATTGTCATTTTCTCAATTGCTTGTTCTCGAGTAAAGAAACCTAAACCACAATCTGGTGCAGCTATTAAGCGGTGTTCATCAATATGTTCAAGTGAATCTTTGATACGAACTCTTACTTCTTCAACAGATTCCATTCTGCTTTTTGCAATATCAATAAATCCAAAAATTACTTTTGTTTTAGTAAATTTTTCTAAAAGATTTAAATCATTATGCCTATGTGAATCTTCTAAAGATACTTCATCAATAGTTGAATCATCTACAAGTGATGCAATTCTATCATAAGCATCTAAATCAGCCTTTTTATAACCTGCTGAATCTAATGAATTAGGATAACCACAACAAATATGGCAAACACGTTGCACTTCTTTAGGTATACCATGCATCATTCTTTCTAAATTTTCCATACCATATGAATGAGCTTCATCGGGCTTTCTAGCAAATACTGGTTCATCAATTTGAATATACTGACAACCTGCATCTACAAGTGCTTTAACTTCTTTATTAAGGGCTAATGCTAAATCAAAACCAAGTTTTTTCATGTCATCATAGTAGTTGTTCGCAATTGAATCTGTTATTGTCATTGGTCCAGGTAGGGTAATTTTAACTGGATTTTTTGTAAATTGTTGTGCGCTCTTCCAGTCTAGATGCATACGTATTTCTTTACTTGAAATCGGTGCAACAATAGTTGGAAGATCAGCTTCGAACGCGCCTTGTCTTACTGACTTATGTGTAACTTCTTTAAAGCTTACTCCATTTAAAAATCGACATTGATATAATACGTAACTCTCACGTCTGACTTCTCCATCTGTTGGAACATCAATACCCGCATTTACCTGATCAGTTATAACTTCTTTAATTGCTGCTAAAAATAATTTTTCAGCATCTGCACCTGCAGACTCTAACGCTTTTTCATATGCGCCAGGTGACCAATTTGATAATAATCCTTTTGACGCTTTTCTCTCTTCTTCTGATTTTGTCCCTAAAAACCAATCTTGAATAGGTGTTTGTTTCGGTTTTGGATAAGCACCTATGGTAGTAGTTGTAAGAGGCATCTATTTTTACTCCCATTTAAATTTAAAATAAAACAGCGGCTTTTATAAAGCCGCTGTAATAAAAAGTTAATAATAAATAATCTCAAATTACATAAGATCGTTTATTTCTTCCATCATTTCTTCTTGGAGATCACCCATATCATCAGCGTCGCCTGTAGCAATTTCTTCTGTGTAATCATAGATTACCTGTGTAACAGCTAATCCATTTTCTCCAGGATATGCAAACCAATCTGCAAGAAGTGGAAGTTGTTCAACAGCAGTAAGTTTATTAGGGTTTTTACTATAGAAATCTCCTAATAATTCATTCGCTGCTTTGTTTGGTGGAACATATCCAGTTGTTTCAGCAACTAATGCAGCACCGATACCTGATGTAATGAACTTTAAGAAAGTCCATGCAGCATCAACTCTTGCTGGATCATCAGATGTAGACACTAACATTGCAGCGTTTCCACCTGCTGGTAATCTTGCTGGTGTTCCATTGTTAACTCCAGCCATTCCAGGGAATGGTGCAGTTTTTAAAACAAAGTCTGCCTTTGCAGCATTAACTGAACCCAAGCTTGAAGTAGACCAGAACATCATACCAATAGTACCAGCGTTAAACGCAGCTTGACCATCAGCAATTGAATAGTTTGGCATATTACATCCGCTCATGATTGATTTCATTTGCTCTAACGTTGCAAGTCCTGCATCACCACCCATATTTACAGCTCCATCTTTAACCATTGGAACATTCTGAGTATGCATTAATGCTTGGTGGAACCAGTTACCTGTAATGTTCCAACCAAAGTATAGAGTTCCTTTACCTGCTGCTTCCAATTTATTACATGCTGCAATAACTTCGTCCCAGTTAGTTGGAATACTATCTACACCTGCTTCAGCTAATAGATCCATGTTATAATATCCAACTGGTGTTGATACAGAAAATGGTAATCCATAAACTTCACCACCGAATGTTGAAAGACTTAACATAGCAGAATGGTAACCATCTTTTTCAAAAGCTGCCTCTTTTGCAATAAATGGCTCTAAAGACTTAGCAATACCTTTATCTACTAGAGGTGCTTGTCTGTTAAGACCTTGCATTGTTACATCTGGTAAATTACCTGAAGTAGACTCTCTGAAGATTGTTGCAGTTGCATCTTCATAGTTTTCATAAGTTGCTCTAAATTTAACTTGAATATCTGGATGTGCTTTTTCAAACTCTGGCATAATAGCTTGAAACGTAACATCGAATAATCCTGAATAAGGATAAGCTACTTCTATTTCAATAGACTTAGCTGAATTAACAGAACCATAAAAACCGAAAGCTAATACGGCTGCCAATCCTGTAATTAATTTTTTCATTTAATCCTCCCGATTGAATATAATAATTTAATCTAACATGTAGCTAGAAAGGGTTACAATTTTATTACAAAAATATTACTAAAAAATAAGCTTATTTTTCCACAGAAATAAAAAAATTAGAGAAAAACTTGTTTTTTTACCAAGGTAGTGAGAAAGTTTTTACATTAGTAAAGCTTTTCATTGCTTCAATTACACCTTCTTTATAACCAAGACCTGAATCTTTAATTCCTCCAAAAGGAGACATTTCAATTCTATAGCCTGGAACCTCCCAAATATTTACTGTACCAACATTTAAACCTTGAATATATTTTTTTGCTCGCATGAAGTTATTTGTACATACACCAGATGATAATCCGAATGCGGTTGAATTAGATATTTTCATTACAGCTTCATCGTCATTAGGCACACGAATGATTGGGATAACTGGACCAAATGTTTCTTCTAAAACTAATTCACTTTTAGGATCAACATGATCTACAACTATTGGAGGTAACAAAGCACCCTCTCTTCCAGGGTGGTATAAAATTTTTGCACCATCTTCTTCTGCCATTGAAACTCTTTTATCAAAAAGTTCTGCAGCTTGAGCATTAACAACCGTACCTAAGTCTGTTTCCATATTCATGGGATCACCAAATTTAATTTTCTTAGCACGCTCAAGAGCCATTTCAACAAATTGATCTGCAATGGATTCTTGAACCAGTATTCTTTTAACAGCTGTACAACGTTGACCAGAGTTTTTCGTTGCTCCAGTAACAGCTAGCTCAACAGCTTTTTTAAGATCATCACCATCTAAGTCATTTAAAACAATTAATGGATCATTACCACCAAGCTCAAGAACTGTTCTTTTGTATCCAGCTTGTTCAGCGATTAATTTTCCTACACCTACACTGCCTGTGAAAGTAATTAGATCAATGTTTGGATTTTTGATCATTTCTGATCCGATATCTTGAGGCCAGCCTGTAACAACTGAAAACATTTCTGGTGGTAAACCAGCTTCATATAAAACATCAGCAAGAACCATTGCGGTTAAGGGAGTTAACTCTGTCTGCTTACAAACAGTACAATTGTTTGTTGCAATTGATGGAGCAATTTTATGTGCTACCATATTCAAAGGATGATTAAATGGAGTGATTGCTGAGATTGCCGTTAAAGGTTCTCTTATGGTAAATATTTTTCTGGCTTTTCCATGTGGAGTTAAATCACAAGAAAATATTTCTCCATCATCAAGAATACAAAGTTGAGCCGTTAATGAAAATACATCGAAAGCTCTTCCTACTTCGTATAAAGAATCTTGTTTTGAGATACCAAGTTCTAAAGTAATAATATCAGAAATTTCTTCTTTTCTTTTAACAAGTACTTCTGCAGCAGTTTGAAGAATTTTTTGTCTCTCATATCTTGTAAGTTTAGGTTGGTAATTTGCAGCAATATCTAGAGCCTTTCTTGCATGCTCAGCAGTACCGGCAGGGACCGTACCGATTACTTCACCTGTAAAAGGGTACTCAACATTTATTGTTTTATCAGAAGTAACTTTTTCTCCAGCAATACGCATTGCTTCATTAATCATTTTTTTGTGCATCATAGGGCTCCGTTAATTGCATAGTAAAATGCATCATAGTTATATAATTGTTTGCTAGTATCTATGTTTTGTAATTTTAAATTTGATATGAATGGCACTTCTCTTTCATGAAGTCCACCGTGTGAACGTAAAGGTTCATTTAATCCAGAAAGATTGTGTTTATCTTCCGATGAACCAATGGTCATAAATTCTGAAGACATACATATTATGTCTCCCATTCTATCAGGGGGTAAATTATAAGTAGAGCATCCTTCGTCTTTTGTTAAAACAACTTCTATATCTTTTATTTCTTTGATAGCATTTACAACTGAATCTATCTTACTTTTGTCTTCTAAATAAATTGTTGCAAAAGAACCAAGTGAACCATGATGTACGACATATGGATCTGTAATTGGTAGAATAACTTTAGCCATGTTTTGTTCAAATTTATTATCTAAATAATCTTGTAAAAATATTGCATTGGGTGAACCATCTTCTTTTGATTTTGGTTTCATACCGTGATCTGCTGTAATAATTATAGAAACATTCTCCTTATTTAAAAGACCAATATATTTATCAAACATTGCATAAAATTTATTTGCTGTTTCATTTCCTGGTGCATATTTGTGTTGAATGTAATCCGTAGTCGATAAATACATGATATTTGGTTTAAACTCTTCAAGAAGCTTTACACCTGCAGCCATTACAAATTCAGAAAGTCCTTCAGAATATACTTCTGGCACTGGCATCCCCAACCAATCGTTTACATTATCTATACCATTAAGATCTTTTGATGCTTGATCAGATTTTTCAGCAGAAAAACAAATAGCTCTCTCATCATCAAAACTTAATCCGTTTCCTAAAAGTGTTCGCAGCTTATCTTTTGCAGTAACAAGAGCAATTTTAGAACCAGAATTGTAAAATTTTTCAAAAATAGTTGGTGCTCGCATATATTTTGGGTCATTCATCATTACTTCTTCACCAGTCTCAGGTGTATAAAAGAAGTTTCCGCATATACCGTGAACAGAACTTGGTTGGCCTGTTACAATCGAAATGTTATTTGGATTTGTAAAACTTGGAATAGCGCTGTGAACTAGTAGGTTTTCACCACTTGCAATTAGTTTATCAAGATTTGGTGTAAGATTGGATTTTGATGCTTCTTCGAGATACTCTTTTTGACTACCATCAAGGCAAATCACAATAGCAGTTTTTGAGAAATTACTTGGATATTCTCTTTTATTAATTTCTAAGTTATCGGACACAATTTCATCTAATATATATTATTAAAAATAAGAATTTATAGTTATCTGCTTGTTAAACTCAATGATAATTTGAATATTTGTTAATAAAATTGAAATAAAACTGAAATAAATAGATTTAAAATATTCTCAAATTTAATAAAATTTTGTAGATTAAAGTTAACATAGAGGGGGGATGAGTGGGGACTATATCACTTAAAAATATTTCAAAGTCATTTGGGTCTACACAAGTACTTAATAATTTGAATGTTGATATAAATGATGGAGAATTCTTAACATTAGTTGGTCCATCTGGTTGTGGTAAATCTACGTTACTTAGAATAATTGCAGGATTGGAACAACAAACTTCAGGCGATGTTTTAATAGATAATAAAAATGTAAATAGAGTTAGAGCCAGTGAAAGAGATTTGGCAATGGTATTCCAGTCATATGCTCTTTATCCTCATCTTACAGTAAGAAGAAATTTGGAAACTCCATTAAGACTAAGAGATTATAATGCATTTGAAAGACTTCCCTTAATTGGTAATTTTTCTCCAAGCAAAAAAGAGAAAACAGAATCTATAAATCAATTAGTAAATAAAACTTCTGAAACTCTAAAAATTTCAGAACTATTAGATAGAAAACCTGGACAATTGTCAGGCGGTCAAAGACAAAGAGTTGCTCTTGGTCGTGCTATGGTTAGAGAGCCTGTTGCCTTTTTAATGGATGAACCTCTTTCAAATTTAGATGCAGCTTTGAGAGTTCACATGCGATCCGAACTATCTGAACTTCATAATTCACTTAAAACTACTTTTGTTTATGTAACACATGATCAAGCAGAAGCGTTAACTATGTCTTCTAGAATGGCTGTTATGATTGATGGAAATTTATTACAACTAGATACGCCTCAAGAAGTATATGACAATCCTTCCTCATTAAGTGTAGCTCAATTTGTTGGAAGTCCAAAAATAAATATATTTAAAGGAACTGCGGACTCTGGTGGGACGGTAAGTTTTCTCAACGTTAATCTTAAAAGAAAAAGTTCTGAAAGTAATACAGATTTACATATTGGTATTCGACCAGAACATTTAGAAATTACAAATGAAAGTAATGAAAATACATTTAGTGGAACGGTTGCATATAGAGAAAATTTAGGTTCAGATATTTTCTTTCATGTAAATATTGATGACGGTTCAAATAAAATAATTGTAAGGGGCTTACCACAATTTACACACCAAATTTCAAACGGTTCTAGTGTAAATATAAAAAGAGTTTCAGATAAAGCATTACTATTTAATCAAGCAGGAATGAGAGTTCAATTTACTAATGCATAATTCAAAAGCTCACATATGGTTTATTGCACCAGCAATCATACTGATGATAATTATTTTAATCTTTCCTCTTTTTCTTGCAGGAGGAATTTCTTTTACTGACTATAATTTAGGAAACAAAACATTCGAGTGGGTTGGACTAGAAAATTATGACAAAATGTTCAATCGAAAAACATATGTCAAAATGATTTGGGCCACAGCAACGTATGTTATTGTTGTCGTTCCAATTTCTGTTGTACTTGGATTATGTGCTGCTATGCTCTTAAATTCACTAAGGTTTGGCGCTGATATATATAAAACAATTTTCTTTCTTCCAGTTATGGCAACTCTTCTTGCCATGGCAATTGCATGGGAATTTACTCTTCATCCAACATTAGGAATTGTAAATAGTTTTTTAGCAAATGGGTGTGGAGGAGTTAGAGAATTCATTCTTGGTTTTCATTGGTTACCGTGGGTAGACTCACAAGAAAGCTGGTATGCTGTAGCATGTGCAAACAACATGGATTTTCCATATTGGTTAAAACAAAAAAATACTGCGATTTGGACAGTATGTTTCATAGGAATTTGGCAGGCTTTTGGTTTTAACATGGTTTTATATTTAGCTGGCTTAACAAGTATACCAAGAGAGTTATACCAAGCTGCAGAAATGGATGGAGCTAAATCTACTTGGGAGCAATTTAAACTTGTTACATGGCCAATGCTTGGTCCAACAACGTTGTTTGTTGTCACTATTACTACAATTAGAACGTTTCAAGTATTTGATACCATCGAAATACTTACTAAAGGTGGTCCGTCAAAAACAACGTATGTCATGATGTATGCAATCTTTGAAAAAGCTATTCAACAAAACTTAACAAGTATCGGCGCAGCAATCACTGTTGTCTTTATTGGATTTATTCTTGTGTTAACGTTTTTCCAAAGATATGTCATTGAGAAGAGGGTTCATTATTAATGGAAGCTAAGCAATATATTGGAGAAGGTTGGAAACATGCAATCCTAATTATTGGTGCAATCGTAGTGATGCTCCCTTTTTATATGATGGTTTCTATGTCATTAAAATCTCAGCAAGAAATCCAATCAATTTCTGGAGGTCTTATTGGTGCGCAAGAAACTCAAACGTTTCCCGTATGTGTTAAAACTGGTTATTCAGAAGAAACATGTACAATGAAGCCATATCAATACAACTATTGGTTTGCTTTTGAAAAAGCTCCTATTCCTAGATACTTAATGAATGGTGTCATTGTTACTTTATCAATCTTCATCATTCAGGTTTTAGTCGCTTTACCGTGCGCGTACGCACTTGCCAAGTTACGGTTTTACGGACGAGAATTTGTTTTCTCGATGGTTTTATTTTGCTTGCTCATTCCTGTTCACGGAATTGCACTTCCATTGTATGTTATGTTGGCCCAGGCAGGATTAGTTGACACCTATTCCGCCTTAATACTCCCCTGGATCATATCGGTGTTTGGAATCTTTTTAATGCGGCAATTCTTTATGACTGTTCCAGATGAATTAATTGATGCCGCCAGGATGGATGGCATGGGAGAGTACGCAATCGTATGGAAAGTAATGCTTCCAACTGCAATACCAGCGTTACTTGCTTTTGCAATATTCTCAGTTGTTGCGCACTGGAATGATTATTTCTGGCCTCGAATGGTAATAACAGGAAATAGAGATCTCTTTACTCCGCCGCTTGGTATTAGAGAATTCAGAGGTGGAATTGATAGTGACGAATTTGGTCCAATGATGGCTTCAATAGTTACTGTAACTGTTCCTCTTATTGTTGCTTTTATAATCGCGCAAAAACGATTTATTGAAGGAATTACTTTGACAGGCATGAAGTAAATTCTTATCTACTGATGACATTGTCAGTAAATTTTATTTTTATCTTAATTCTTGTTTCTGCTCTATGTCATGCAGTTTGGAGTGCTATAATAAAATCAAGCAAGAACCCTTTATCGTTAATGGGTATAACATCTGTCTTGGAAGTTACTATTTTTTTACCTTTAACATTTACTGTTCCATTTCCAACTTTAGAGGTTTGGTATTTTTTAATAGCAACCGTAATCATTCATGTCTTCTACAGACTAAATGTTATCTACTCATATAGGTACGGTGATCTCTCTTACATATATCCAATTTCTAGAGGAAGTTCATGTTTGTTTGTAGCGATCATTAGTATTTTATTTTTAAGTTCTGATATTAGTGTTGCTGGTTTCGTAGGAATTTTAATTGTTTGTATTGGGTTATTTTTAATTTCTTATTCTAAAAATTTATCTTTTAACTTCAGAGGTTTTGCTCTCGCAATATCAACGGCTATTCTAATTACTGCTTACACTTTAGTTGACGGAGTCGGGGTGAGACTTTCTGAAAATGGTTTTTCCTATATTTACTGGCTCTTCACACTTAATGGAATACCTTTGCTAATTATTGGTTTGATCTCGAAAGATGGTTTACGAAAAAGAGAAACATACACATTTAGATCGGGGATTGCTGCTGGTGTATTTGCAACAAGTAGTTACGCAATTGTTGTTTGGAGTATGCAATTTATAGAAATAGCTTATGTCTCTAGTATTAGAGAAATAAGCATTGTGTTTGCTGCAATTATTGGAATGCTTTTCTTATTTGAGAAGAATGCAAAATCTCGAATAATACCTTCTATTTTAATAGTGAGTGGTATTTCGGTTGTTTATTTTCAAATTCTTTAGTTAAAAAACATAGACATTTTGGGTTAAAATTTTATATGAGTTTTATGGCAGATGATATTGTTGAAGTTGATCCTAAAACTGAAACTATCTCTTGCGATGGTGGTGAAGATGGTTTAGGACATCCCGCAGTTTATTATACCTTTAATAACGAGAACAAAATTGTCTGTGGTTATTGTGGTAAAATATTTATAAGAAAAGAAGAATAAAATGTACAAAGAATCCTGGGGTAATAAAAGAACGTGTCCGTGTAATAAGATACAATATTATGATCTTAATTTAGATAAAATGGATTGTCCTGAATGTGGTAAAGAAATTGAGGTAACAACACTAGCTAGACCACGTAGAGGTAGAAAACCAGGAAGTACAAATGCGGCGCCGCTCGCTAATCCAATTCCGCCAAAACCAAAAGAAAAGGATGATGATCTTGATATTGATAGTTTGGATGTAGATAACAATGAAGACAATCTTGAGGATGATACTGTTTTATTAGAAGACGAAACAGAAATTGATCCAATAGCCGAAGGTATTAAGCCTAAAGACGACGGCGAAGAAGAATACTAAAATTTTAATAAAAATTTAGAAGATGTTTAAGGTACTACAAAACACTTGGGCCCTTTTTTTTGGCTTTGCTTTAATTAGTCTTGGTCACGGTCTGCAAGGAACACTTATCGGTGTTCGTTCTGTTTTAGAGGGTTTTAGTTTTTTTGCATCAGGACTTATTATAGCTGGTTATTACGTTGGATACTTAACTGGCGCATTAACAATTCCAATTTTTTTACAACGTGTTGGTCACATAAGAGTTTTTGCCGCTTTAGCATCGCTTGCTTCTATCGCTATATTATTACACTCTGTATTTGTTCATCCGTATTCATGGATGTTTATACGAATATTAACTGGTTTAAGTCTTGCTGGGATTTATGTAATCATGGAGAGTTGGTTAAATGAAAAATCAACTAATCAAACTCGGGGTCAATTACTTTCCGTTTACATGATTATTACTTTTGTATTTGTTGGAGCAGGACAATTTTTATTAAATTTAGGCGATCCAGCTAAAGTTGATTTATTTATTTTAGTATCAATTTTATTATCATTCGCACTTCTTCCTATTCTTTTGTCTTCAACAGAACAACCTAATACAGAAAGTCCTAAATTTTTTTCTTTAAGAGAATTTTATACTGTTTCACCTCTAGGTTTTGTTGGCGCGTTAGCAACTGGTTTATCACATAGTGCAGTTTTTGGTTACGGTGCAATTTATGCATCATCTATTAATTTAAGCTTATTTGAAATTTCTCTCTATATGATGATTATAACATCAGCTGGTGCCCTATCTCAATGGCCTATTGGATATTTGTCAGATAGAATTGATAGACGTGTTATTCTTATTGGTGTTTCTTTTATGGCTTCAGGTTTGAGTTTATTTTTTGTTTTTGCAAACTTTATGCCTCTAACGTTGTTCTTAATTTTTACTGGTCTTTTTTCAGTTGCATGTTTACCAATGTATTCACTTACAGTTGCTCATACAAATGACTTCTTACAACCTAATGAGATAGTATCAGCAAGTGCAACCTTTGGTATACTGATTGGTATTGGATCAATTATCGGACCTTTGTTTGTTTCTGGATTCATGGAAATTTTGGGAGCGGTAGGTTTTTACATTTATTTATTTTTAATACATGGACTACTAGGACTGTTTGGTTTGTATAGAATGACACAAAGAACTAAGCCACGTGATCTTGAATCACAATATAATCCTTTACCACGAAATATTAGTCCTGCCGGTATGGAAATGAACCCCGTCACTGAGCCAACTGAGGACGAGTAAGTCTTTTAAATATTCTGTGAAGTAATAAGAGTATAATTATTCCCATATAAATGACTGGTTCAGTTTTATCAGCACGAACTAAAACATAAAAATGCAAACTAGCCAGAATGGCTACTGGGTAAATTAAATAATGAATTTTCTTCCATAATTTAAAACCTAATCGTTTAATCATATTGTTTGTTGAAGTGCTAGCGAGCGGGATTAAAAAAAGAAAACTTATAAAACCAAAAGTTATAAATGGTCTTTTTATAATATCTTGTATGATAAATTGCATATCTAGAAAATGATCTAGAATTATGTAAGTAGAGAAATGCAAACAAACATAATAGAACGCAAAAAGTCCAATCATTCTTCGTAATACAACTATCGATTTTATAGATTTAATATTTGATAGAGTAGTAATCATAAGAGTTATTATTATTAATCTGAGTGCCATTAGACCTAATTCATCCATTAGTTTTTCAATTGGATTTACTCCAAGATTTCCAGTAACAAATTGAAACGCCCAAAGTAGACTTGGAAATAGAATTAAAATAAATAAGACAGGTTTACTGCGGTTAAAATTTTTTGTTGAAAACATTCATTAATAAAATTTAGTCAAATCTAAATCTTTATAGAGATGTGCTACTTCTTCTTCATAACCATTAAACATAAGTGTTTCTCTTCTTTTAAACTCTCCAATTCGTCTCTCTGTTCCTTGACTCCACCTTGGATGATTAACATTAGGATTAACATTAGCATAAAAACCATATTCCCAAGGAGCTAAAGTTTCCCAAGATGTTTCAGGTTGAGTATCTAAAAATCTAATTTCTACAATTGATTTAATTGATTTGAAACCATACTTCCATGGAACAACTAATCTTATGGGTGCACCATTTTGATTAGGCATTTCATGACCATACAATCCAGTTGCTAATATTGTTAGAGGATTCATTGCTTCATCCATTCGAAGCCCTTCTCTATATGGCCAAATGATTGTTCTCTTTTGCTGACCAGGCATTTCTTCCGGCCTGAATACAGTTACAAACTGAACATACTTTGCTGAACTTAAAGGTTCGGCCATTTTTATAAGTTCAGATAACTGAAAACCCTGCCAAGGAATAACCATGGACCATGCTTCAACACATCTCAATCTATAAACCCTATCTTCTATTGTTACATTTGATAAAATTTTTTCTAAGTCAAATGTTTGAGGCTTTTTCACAAGACCATCTATTTTTATTGTCCATGGCCTAGGTTTAAAATTTCCAGAATTTAAATGAGGATGTTTTTTATGAGTCCCAAACTCATAAAAATTATTGTACGTTGTGATTTCTTCGTAAGAATTAAGTTTGTCGTTTTCATTTAGGTTTTTAGTATAAATTGAAAGACCACTATCGTGGTTTGCAAATGCTGTTGAGGTAACCGTTGCTAGCATGGCGCTAGCTAAAGATCCCTTTATAAACTTACGTCTATTTAAATATGTCTTATAGGGTGTGATTTCAGATCCTAAAATTTTCATAATAATAATATATATCTTAAATATTAAAATTGAAGATTTGCTTTAATAATCTTAGCTTTTAAAATGGGAGTTATATTTATTTAGTATCTTTTCTGGCCATGTACTTTTGATAAATTCAAGAATAGACCAAACATCTTCATCTGATAACGCATCATTACCAAGCATTTTACCTTCGTAATCAGGATTTGATTTTTTAAAACCATATTTAATGACATGAAATAATTGTGCAGGAGAGTGGTGCCAAGTATGCCCAGTGCCATTAAGAGGAGGTGCTCTTCTATGACCATCTTCATCTAACGATTTATCCCACTCTTCATGACCTGCTAAATTACCCATATGACACCCTGCACAATTTTCAGCATATAGTTTCATACCTTTAAAAATATCAACTTCTGCTGCATGAATACTATGTCCAATAAATAATATTATAAGTACCGAAATTAATTTAAGGGTTTGCATTCTATTTATATAATTTTTTAAATTTATATTTCATTACAAATCTATCTTTTTTTTGATAGGATATATTTATGAAAAAATTTCTAATCGCATTTGCCATTTTAACTTCAATAATTGCACTTAACAAACATGCGTACAGTGAAAAAGTTCACGGTATTGCAATGCATGGAACACCAAAGTATGCCAGTGATTTTGAAAATCTAGATTATGTAAACCCAAATGCACCTAAAGGTGGGGTAGTAAAATTTGGATCATATGGTTCTTTTGATAATCTAAATAGAGTAGCTTTTAAAGGTTCTAAAGCTGCTGGTCTAGGGTATGTTAATGATACGTTAATGAGAAGAGTATGGGATGAAGCATTCTCTCTCTATGGTTTAATAGCTGAAAAGGTAGAATTGCCTGAAGATAGATCGTCTATAACTTTTTATTTAAATTCAAATGCAACCTTTCATGATGGCTCACCAATAACACGCGATGATGTATTATTTAGTCTAGAAACGTTTCAAACAAAAGGTACTCCAAATCAGAAAAAAACTTATGGCAAAGTTATTAAAACTGAATTGATTGGAAATGATGGAATAAAAATGATTTTTGAAAATAATGAAGATAAAGAATTACCTCTTATTATTGCAGGCTTTCTTCCAATCATTCCAAAAAAGTTTTATGAAAATCTTGATGTTACAAAAACATTTTTAGATATTCCTCTAGGCAGTGGTCCATACCAAGTTAATAGTCTCGATCCAGGACGTCAAATAAAATACAAACGCGTTGAAAATTATTGGGCAAAAGATTTACCGGTAAATAAAGGTCTCTATAATTTTGATACAATTATTTATGATTATTACAAAGACTCAAATGTCTTAGTTGAAGCTTTTAAGGTTGGTGAATACGACTTTAGAAGAGAGTACAATGTTAAACGTTGGTTATCAGAATATGATTTCAAAGCTGTCCAGAATGGTGAAGTAATATTGACAGAAATGAATAACGATAGACCTGTTGGAATGAATGGTCTTGTGATGAATACAAGACGTGACATATTTAATAATAGAAATGTAAGACTTGCTTTAAGTTATGCCTATGATCATGAATGGATTAATAAAACGATATATCAAAATGCTTATGTGAGAACAGATAGTTATTTTGATAATTCACCATTAGCTTCTTCAGGCTTACCGTCAAAAAATGAATTAGAATTGTTGAATGTATGGAAAGATGAAATTCCAGCAGAGGTATTTACGGAAACATTTACTCCACCTATTACGGATGGCAGTGGTAATGACCGTAAAAATTTATTGAAAGCAAAAGAAATACTTGAAAAAGAGGGATGGTTTGTTGAAAATGGAAAACTGGTAAAAGATGGAAAAGAATTCAAGTTTGAGTTCTTGATTGTCAGTCCATCTGATGAGAAAATTGCCTTAGCCTATCAAAGTAATTTAAAAAAACTTGGCATTACAATGGATGTAAGAACTGTTGATTCATCACAGTATCAAGAACGTTTGTTAAGTTATGATTTTGATATGATTAAAAGATATTGGGGAGTCAGTTTAAGCCCAGGAAATGAGCAACAATTTTATTGGGGATCAGAAGTTGGTCAAAAAGATGGAAGCAGAAATTATCCTGGTATCAATAGTCCAGCAGTTGATGCATTAATTGAAAAACTAATTAGTGCAACAAATAGAGAAGAATTAACAACGGCGATCCACGCACTTGATAGAGTATTGTTATGGGGTCACTATGTTGTTCCTCTTTATCATAGCAACAAAGACAGAATTGCTTATTGGGATTTTTTTGAATACCCAGACGAAATTCCACTTTACGGAATTGTAATTGAGTCTTGGTGGATTAATAAAGATAAACAATAAAATAAGTAATCAAATATTTTTATGAGTCATACAAGAGCTAACATACTCATTTTAATTGCCTCACTTATATGGGGAACAGCTTTTGTCAGCCAAACTACTGGAATGGGAGCCATAGGTCCTTTTACTTTTAGCTTTGGAAGATTCTTTTTTGCTTTTTTAACAGTAATTCCATTTGCGATTTATCTAGAACAACAAAATATTGTTAAAATATTAATTGATAGAAAAAAAGTTTATCTTTGTTTAGCTACAGGTTTTTTTCTTTTTGGTGGTATGGGTCTTCAACAATACGCTTTACAAAAATCATTAATATCAAATGCTGCTTTTCTTAGCACTCTTTACGTTCCCTTTGTTGGTATAATTTCAAGATTCATAATTAAAAAACAGGTACACTGGATTATCTGGATTGCCATTTTACTTTGTTTGTATGGATCATATCTTTTGTCCTCTAATCAATCAGTTGAAATTCAACAATCAGATTCACTCTTGTTTATTGCTGCTTTATTTTTTGCCTTACATATTATTTGTATCGATATTTTTATGAAAGAACTTAACAGTCCTTTTTTATTTGGAAGTATTCAGTACTTCATTGTTTTTGTTTTATCTATGATCTTAGCTTTTATGTGGGAGGAACCAAAGCTGTCAAATATGCAAATTGAATGGTTTGAAATTTTATATACAGGTATTTTTTCTGCTGGCATTGGATATACACTTCAAATTATTGCTCAACATAAAGCTAATCCTGCTCCTGCTGCTATTATTTTATCAATGGAGTCAGTCTTTGCTGCAATAGCAGGTTGGATACTTTTAAATCAAATTTTAGACACACAAAAAATACTTGGATGCCTTGCAATATTTGTTGGAGTCATTATAGTACAATTAGTACCTATAATAATTAAACAAAAATGAGTGATAAATTAGATGTAGTTGGAATTGGAAATGCTATGGTAGATGCCATAATTCCTTCCAATCAAAGTGAAATTGAAAAGCATGAAATTAATAGAGATTCTATGAATCTTATTGATGAAAACTTAAAAAATAATTTGCATGAAAGTTATTCCATCAGAGAAATGGCAGGCGGAGGTTCCCTTGGTAACTCCATGTTTGGTATTACCTCTTTTGGCGGCAATGGAAGTTTTATCGGAAAAATTAAAAATGATGAAGTTGGAATTTTTCTTCAAAAAGATATGGTCAGAGAAGGTTTACAATTTCCATTAGGGTTTACTTCGCCAGATATCTCTACAGGATGTTGCACAATTTTTGTTGAGGAAGATGGGACAAGAACAATGTGTACTTTTCTAGGTGCAGGAACTTTAATCGGACCAGATGATATTAATGATCAACACATAAAAAATCACAAAATAGCTTATTTAGAAGGTTACTTATGGGATAATGAAAATGCAAAAAAAGCGATGAAAAAAATGGTTGATATTTGTAAAGCAGACAATCAACAAATTGCTTTTACTTTGTCAGATTTATTTTGTGTTGATAGGCATAGAGATTCATTCAAAGAATTAATTGAGAACGATGTAGATATTCTTTTTGCAAACGAGGATGAGATTAAAGCTCAGTCTGAAGAAACTGACTTTGACAATGCTATTGAATATGCAAAATCATTAAATATGACTGTTGCAATTACAAGAGCAGAGAAAGGTTCAGTTATTGTAGAAAAAGATAACATAATTGAGATTAATCCAATTCAAGTTGACAAAGTTGTTGATACAACAGGAGCGGGTGATCTTTATGCAGCTGGACTTTTGTTTGGGATTGCCAGAGGTAAAGATATTTCTACTTGTGGAAATTATGCTAGTGTTGCTGCTGCAGAAATAATTTCACATTATGGCGCAAGACCTTTAGTAAAATTATCTAATTTAATTTAGATAATAATTTATTTTTATTTTCTTCATCACAAAAAGAATACTTAATTGCGTTATGAGTAAGTGAAGTAAGTTCTTTTTCATTTAAACCTAAATCTTCCATAACCTTATACTCACCGTTTATTGTTGCATTGAAAAAAGGAGGGTCATCCGAATTGACTGTTACTTTTACCCCTTGATCAAATAATGTTTTCACAGGATGATCTACATAATCTTCATAAATCTTAGTTGCAATATTACTTGTTGGACAAGTTTCTAGAATAATATCTTTCTCAATTATTTCTTTGACTAAATCAGGATCCTCTATTGATCGAACTCCGTGACCTAATCTTGTTGGATGCAGAAGATTAATAGCATTTCTTATATTAACAGGACCATCCCATTCACCTGCATGAACAGTAATTGGAAAATTTTCTTTTTTTAACATATCAAATGTTTCAACGAATAAATTTGGTGGAAAATGCAATTCATCCCCAGCTAAACCAAAACCAACTAAACAAGGATGAGGATTATTTAAAACTTCTTTTGCAGTTTCTTGTACTGACTCTGGTCCTAAATGTCTGATCCCATTCATTATATAACGTGAAACAATACCAAAATCCTCTTCAGCTTTTTTGGAAGCTTCATAGACTCCTTCAATAAAAGAATGATAAGTCATGCCTTTTTCTTTAGCATGAGTTGAGGAAATCATCGCTTCGACATAAAGAACATTATTAGAGGCACAATCTTTTAAATATTCATACGTTAATTCAAAATAATCTTCTGGCGTGTGTATGACAGAAGTAACTACATCATATTTTTTTATAAAATCATAAAAATCATCCCATTGGTATGCGTACTTTGAGCCAAACATTTCTTCAGGTATTTCATGATTATTTCGTTTAGCAAATTTCTTACATAAATCGGGCGTAATGGTTGCCTCTAAATGAACATGAATTTCTGCTTTTTTAACTGAATTAAAAATATTCATATAAATGAAATTACCTATATAATAATAATATGGAAGCAAGAATAAATAGAAGAAGCTTTGTTTTTGGTGCAAGTTGCTCTTTATGTGGTTCGATGATTTTACCTTCTTGTACACAAGTACCATTAACAAATAGAAGTCAGTTAAATTTGTATGATAGCAATCTACCTATAATTTTAATGGGTGGTGGTGTAGCAGGTCTTCCAAAAATTTATCCTAATGAAAAAGCTCTTAATCAAGAAGTTGATAAAACATATTCAAGATTTTTATCTAAAGCTAAAGAAGATAAAATTCTTTTAGATAACACAGATGAGTCAAAAAAAATTGAAGAAATTGGAAAAGAAATTTATACCTCTTTAGATACATTTTATATTAATAAGCGTGAAAAAAATCCTGTAGAAAATTTTAACTGGCAATTTGCTTTAATTGAGTCTGAAACAAAAAATGCATGGTGTATGCCTGGTGGTAAAATTGCTTTCTACACTGGTATACTTCCAGTTTGTAAAAATGATGACGGGATTGCAGCAGTTATGGGACATGAAATCGCACATGCATTTGCTAGACACACCGTTGAAAAATTAACTCAAGCATCTATGATGCAAATGGCAACAATTGGAATATCGCGAAGTAGATACGCTGAACTTTTAAATAAATCTTTTAGAGTTGGTAACGTAGGTGGCAATGTTTACAACTCAGTGGTTAAGTATGGTATTTTTCTTCCATTTAGTAGAAAAATGGAAAGTGAAGCTGATTATTTAGGTATGGGATTTATGAACCTTGCAGGTTTTAATATAAAGGAGCCTGCTAAACTATGGCAAAGAATGATGGCAGGTCAAGAAGGGAGGGTGCCTGAATTTATGGGATCACATCCAAGTCCTGATAATAGATCAAAAAAGTTTCTTGAATGGGAAAGTGAAATTTTAGATAAATTTCCCCAAGTTTAATTTTAGTGTAATAGGTATTTTATGATTGCTGTTGAAGTTAAAGATCTTAATTACTCTATTAATAATAAAAAAATTTTAAATAATATTAATTTTAATCTCAATAAAGATAGTATCTCTTGTATTTTGGGACCGTCAGGTAGTGGAAAAACTACTTTATTAAAACTCATAGCAGGTCTTGAAAAAGTACAGTCAGGTAAAATTATTATTAATGGTGAAGAAGTAAGTAGTACTGCAAAGCACTTACCTACAGAAAAAAGAAAAATCGGTTTTTTATTTCAAGATTACGCTTTATTCCCGCATTTGACAGTAAAAGAAAATTTGAGATTTCCAACTAATGCAAAAAATTCAACTAACAATGTTGATGAAATTATTGAATTAATTAAATTACCAAATTCACTAGATAAATACCCACACGAGTTAAGTGGTGGTGAACAACAGAGAGTTGCTCTTGCACGATCTATAATTTCACAACCTGATTTACTTTTATTAGATGAGCCTTTTTCAAGTTTGGATTTAAGCCTTCGAGAAGAGGTGAGAGATGATACGCTTCATCTTTTACAAAAATCAAATGTGTCTGTAATTATAGTCACTCATGATCCTTTCGAAGCAATGTTTATCTCAAATCATATAAATATTTTTGATAAATCAGGTTCGATTGTACAATCAGGAACTCCAAATGATCTCTATAACAACCCAAAAAATTCATATGTTACAGGTTTTTTTGGTGAAACAAATAAATTTGAAGGTGTCGTTAAAGAATCTCACATTTACACACCGGTTGGGAAAATTAAAACACCTGGAAATTTAGAAGGTGAAAAAGTTGTAGTACACATAAGACCTCAAGGTATAAAACTCAACAAACAACCAACACCAGTTAATGGAATTAAGGGAACCGTTATGGCATCAAAATTAATGGGTTCATTTAGTTTTATCCATTTATCTGTGTTAGATAATAATAATGAAGTTGTTCATGTTCATAGCCACATGCCTGCTGACTTTAATCCAAAACAATCGTCTGCAGTCGAGATAGAAATTGATAATGATCAGGCTTACATATTTAAGAATTAAGTTTTAGTTTTTTATTGATTTAGTAATTGTTCTGTTAAGAAAAATTACTGGTCCTAATCCTGCAATAACGATAATTAGAGCTGCAAATGCTGATTCCTCCAACATTTCATCAGAGGCATATTGATAAACATAAGTTGCTAGTGTCTCAAAATTAAATGGTCTTAATAAAAGAGTTATTGGAAGTTCTTTTAAGATGTCTACGAAAACTAATATTCCTCCAACTAATAAATTTGTATACAGCAAGGGTAATATAATTTTTCTTATACTTTTGAAAAAACCAACACCCATTGTTCTGGATGCATCTAATAAGTTTGGATGAATTCTTGAAATACCTGATGTAATGGCTCCATTACCAACAGCTAAAAATCTTATACTATAGGCAAATAATAAAATTATAAATCCGCCAACAGCATAACTCATACGAAAATAAATTAAATCATTAAGCCACCCAACAAATACCACTATTCCAACAGCAAGAATTGTTCCAGGAAAAGCATAACCAGAAGACGCAAAAAATATTAAAATTTTTTGGAAATTATTTGATTTATATGCTCCAACTATAATCATTAATAAGGAGAGCAACATAATGAATGATGAAGAAATAAATGCTAAGGATATGCTTGAAAGTGTTATTTGAAAAATTTCAATAAAATTTATTATAGAATAACCTTTAATTACAAAATTCAATAAAATTAAAACAGGTATTATAAAACCAAGACTTAAAGGTATTAGGCAAATTAAAAACAATAAAGAATTTTTAACACCAGAAACTGTTTGGGTTGGTGTATAAGATGCACCACTGTACTTTTCATGAAATTTTCTACTACGCCTACCCAAATACTCTAAAGTTAAAAGTACTATAACAATCATAAATAAAATACTAGAAATCTGTGATGCGCCAGATAGACTATTCATTCCTAGCCAAACATTAAATACACCTAAGGTTAATGTTTCAATTGCAAAATAATCAACTGTCCCAAAATCAGAAATTGTTTCCATTAATACTAAGGCCAAACCAGCAATTATACCTGGACGACCAAATGGAATAGCAACATTGAAGAAGGAATTCCTTCCATAAATAGAACTAGTTTGAAAAAAAGATATAGGTGTCGTTATAAATGATGCTCTAGTCATTAAATATACATATGGATACAATACAGAAGACATTACCAAAATTGCACCTCCCATTGATCGCACATTTGGAAACCAGTAATCTTTCGAGCTCGTCCAACCAAATATGTCTCTTAACAATGATTGAAGAGGACCAGCATATTCAAAAAAGTCGGTATAAGTATAGGCAATGATATAAGCTGGGACAGCAGCTGGTAATAATAACATCCATTCAAAAAATTTTTTCCCAAAAAAATTATATCTTGTCACTATCCAAGCAGTAGTCAAACCAAAGACTAAACTTAATCCTCCAACACCAAACATTAGAATTATTGTATTGGTAAAATATCTCGGTAAAACAGTAGAAAATAGGTGTGGCCATAGTGATGTATCGCCTAGGATCGCGTAATAAAATATTGAAAAAATAGGGGCGATAATTACTAAAGCAATTATCGCCACAGAATTGGACCATAAATTAAAATTTATCAAAACAGTTAACCTATAATTTACCAGCCTACTCTATCAATGATTTTCTGAGCTACAGGAGCAAGTTCTGCAAGTTTTTCAACAGGCAGTTTATCTTCTTTAAACTCGCCCCATGATTTTAACTCATCAGTTAATTGCATATCTGGATTAACCGGATATTCATAGTTTATAGAACTGTACAGGGTTTGTGCTTTTGGCTGAGTTAGAAATTCAAGTAGTGCAATCGCATTGTCTTTATTTTTAGAGTACTTAATAACACCTCCACCAGCAACATTAATGTGATTCCCTCTGTCTTCTTGATTAGTAAAAACTAACTCTATTGAGTTAGCCCACTCTTTTTGTTCTGGATTCTTTTCATTAAATTTCATTTTTCCAAAATAATAGGTATTCATTATAGCAATATCACACACACCTTCATAAATTGCTTTTGCTTGAGCTCTATCATTCCCCTCAGGTTTACGTGCTAAATTTGCAACAACGCCTGCAGCCCATTCTTCAGCAATAACTTCTCCATTTGCAGCAATTATTGAAGCTAATAGTGATCTATTGTAGTCATGGCTACCAGGTCTTGTACAAATTTTACCTTTCCATTTTGGATCAGATAAATCTTCTATTCTTTTAATTGAGTCTGTAGATAATCTTTCTTTTGATATTGCAACAATTCTAGCTCTCTTTGAAAGTGCAAACCATTTATTATTACTGTCTCTTAAATGATTTGGAATATTCATATTTAAAATATCTGAGTTAATTGGTTGCAAAATATCCTTTTCAACAAATTGGTTTAACCTTGCTATATCAACTGTTAATACCAAGTCAGCAGGTGTATCTTCACCTTCAGCTAGAACTCTTTCTAGTAATCCTTTTTTTGCATGTAAAACATTTACCTTTATGCCAGTCGATTTTGTAAATTCCTCAAAGAATGGATCTATTAAAATTGGCTGCCTGTAAGAATAAACATTAACCTCTTTGGCAAACAAGTTTAGTGAAATGGTGGATGCAATTAGTATTAATAGTAATCTAAAAATAATTTTCATATAACATTCCTTTTTTTGTGGAGATAATAAATATCTCCACGTTCTATGATTAAGAATCTTATTAAAAATTATCAGAATACGAATGTAGATCTATATAAATTTTTTTTTAATATCAGTGTTGTTAAAATTCATAAAATTAGATTTATTCTAAATTTAAAGTTAAAAATGTTGGGGCCACTTTGGGCCCCTATCCTAAACTACTTTATTGAAATTAGTCTAGCTTTTTTTTCTTCTGGAATAATTCTCTCCAAATCAATCGCTAAAAGTCCATTCTTCAATTCAGCATCTTTAACTTTGATGTCTTCTGAAATTGTGAACGATCTTTCAAACTGTCTTGTTGAGATTCCTTTATGGATTACACCATTACCATTTTCATTAACCACTTTTTCTTTAGGTTTATTTCTAACAGTTAGGTTGTTTTCTTTTAATTCAATCTCAATATCTTCTTTACTATATCCAGCGAGAGCAACTTCAATTTTATAGTTATGCTCATCAACTCTATGAATATTGTAAGGTGGATAATTTGTATTGTATCTTTCCGTAGACTCCAACATTCTATCAAATTCATCAAAAATTGAGTCAAATCCAACAGAGAATGGTCTAAGAGAATTCCAAACGGATAGGTTTCTAGTCATAATAACTCCTTTATTAAGCAAGTTTATTTTGTCCGCACCCACAATGGCATACAGACAACTGTTATGTGGGGATGATTGTGTTTAATTCAAGTCTTTGTTATTTTTTTCTTATAAATGATAATCCATCAGATAATGGCAGAAGAGAGAATTCCACCCTTGTGTCATTTTGTATTTTTAAATTTAAATCACGGATAGTTTTTGTTTGAGAGTCTTGTTTAGTTTCATCAGCCACATCGCCGTGCCAAAGCATATTATCAATAATTATTATTCCATTAGAAACTAATAGGTTCAGCGAAAGTTCATAATAATTTGGATAATTATTTTTATCAGCATCTATAAAAATTAAATCATAACTCTGTTGACGGTCTATCATGCTTTGCATTACCTCAACACCATCTCCAATAATCGATTCAATTTTTGAGCTCATATTATCTAATTCCCAATATTTTTTTGCTAAGGATAAAAATTCATCTGAATTATCAACAGTTACGATTTTTCCTGTTTCAGGTAGACCTCTAGCCAAAAACAAAGTGCTCATCCCTGTAAACCTTCCAATTTCTAAACAGTTTTTAGCATTGGAAATTTTAGTTATCATTTTTAAAAACTGACCTTGTTCTTTTGCAATCTGCATTTGAGAAACACTACCAAGTTTTAAAGTTTCATTTTCTAGCTCAGTAATTATTTTATCTTCTCGGTAACCTACGCTTTGTAAGTATTGCACAAGTACTTCATTAATTTCAGTTTGAGTGCTCATTAATTTATAGTTTCAAATATTTCAGATAGTTTTTGAGTTTTTTTATCTGAAATAATGAAACAGCCTTTTATTTTATTTATTAAATTATCATCTATATTTTTACTTGAGTATAAACTTAACAGAGGAGTTGAGGAATTCACTTCATCACCAATATTGAGAACATTGTCATATCCAACTCCATAATTTATTTTATCGGTAACCTGTTGTCTTCCACCTCCAAGTTCAATAAGTATCAGGCCTAATTCTCTGGTATGAATATTTTCTATCCATCCACCTTCAATAGAAAATATGTCTTTTTGAATAGATGTATTAGTTAGATCTTTTTCATAAGATGTTAAAATATTTTTTGGCCCACCCAAGGCTGCAACCATCATTTCGAATTTTTCTGCAGCTAGTCCATTATTAATAACCGTATTAATTTTATTATAAGCCTCTTCTTTTGAAATTTTATAAATGTTTACTAATAGCGAAGATATTAATTCATTAGTGATCTTCTCTAATCGATGATCTTTAAAATCATTTTTAATATATTTTATGCATTCTAATATCTCAAGTGTGTGACCAGCACTTTTACCTAAGACCTGATTCATATCTGTTAATATAGCTTCACAATGTAATCCTGCTCCTTTAGCGACTCTTACTAAGGAGTTAGATAAATCTCTTGCTATATCAATAGTGCTATTAAAAGATCCATTACCAACTTTTACATCAAGGACTAACGATGAAAGACCGCTTGCAATTTTTTTTGAAAGAATAGATGATGTTATTAAAGGTAAAGATTCTACTGTACCTACAATATCCCTTATAGAATATAATTTTTTATCAGCTGGTGCTAAGTTTGAAGTTTGACCAATAATTGCACAACCAACGTCTTTTACTACTTTTTTAAAAGTTTCTAAATCAGGCTTTGTATTGTACCCGGGTATTGAATCAAATTTATCTAGAGTACCACCGGTATGACCCAAACCTCTGCCTGAAATCATAGGTACATACAGTCCACAAGCTGCAAGTATTGGTGCTAATATAACGCTCGTCTTGTCTCCAACACCGCCAGTTGAGTGCTTATCACAAACTAGCTCAGAATCTACAATGTCAGACCAATTCAGTGTATCGCCTGAGTTCGTCATCGCTTCAGTTAAACAAACAGTTTCTTCAGGCGTCATTCCATTTGAAAATATTGCCATGCTCATTGCTGCAATTTGTGCATCTGAAAAAGATCCATTTGTTAAACCGTCAACAAAAAAGTTGATATCTTCTTTTGATAGATCTTTGTTGTCTCTTTTTTTTCTAATTATCTCTTGAGGTATCATCGAATTGAACTTCTTGTATAAATTGTTTAATTAAATTTAAAACATTGTTCTCTGCTAAACTTGCATTCTCTAAAGTTTCCTGATGACTTAATTTCGTTTTATTCATACCAGCAGCTAAGTTGGTGATTACGCTAATACCAATAACGGGAAGTCCGCAATGATTAGCAACTAATACTTCTGGTACTGTAGACATTCCAACTGCATTTCCACCTATTACTTTTAAGGCATTGATTTCAGCAGGGGTTTCAAAATTTGGTCCTGAGTACATACAATAGATACCTTCACAAATTTTTTGATCTATTTTTTTAGCGACTTGTATTAACTGATCTCTATAAAACTTGTGATACCCATCACTCATATCATGAAAGCGAGGGCCATACTCTTCAGCATTGGGTCCAATAAGTGGATTGAAACCACTCCAGTTAATATGATCTTTAATTGCCATTAGACTGCCAGCCGGCATAGCTTCATTTAAACTACCTGCTGCATTTGTAACAACTAATAACTTGCACCCAATGTCCTTTAATACTCTTATGGGTAAAGCTAAACTTTGAGGATTATGCCCCTCATAAATATGTGATCTTCCATACATACAAACAACATTTAAAGTGTTTATTTTTCCTAAAACTAATTTACCTGCGTGACCTTTGACAGTTGGCTGTGGAAAATCAGATAATTGTTCATATGAAATTGATTCTTGAATATCTTTTTCTTCAAAAAAATTAGTTAGACCACTTCCTAAAATTACAGCAATGTCTGGTGAAGTATTATTTGTTATTTCTAGAAATTTTTTGGCCGAAGGTAGCATTAAAGATTCTCTGGGCCAAAAGAATCTGGGAGTAATTCTTCTAGCGTAGATGTTTTCATATGACCATTTTCGTTACACATATGAATCTTAGTATCTAAAGTAGCAAATTCTCTTAACCTCTGTCTACAACCACCACAAGGTGAGCATAATAATTCACCTGAACCTATAACCACAACTTCTAAAATTTTTTTGTTTCCATTAGATATCATATTTCCAATTGCTGTTGCTTCGGCACACTGGGATTGAGGATAGGCTGCATTTTCAACATTACAGCCAGTAATAATTTTACTATCTTCTGTTAGAAAAGCTGCTCCTACTTTAAAATTTGAATATGGCACATGAGCTTGCTCTCTAACTTTTTTTGCAGCCTTAAATAAAGTATCAAAATTTTCTGAAACCATATTCTTGTTTAACATGAAATTACTAAAAAAATTATTTATTTCTAAATCTTAAACAAATCTTGAGACAAATCAGGAAGTTCATCTCCCCAAAAAACTTCTTTACGTAAAAATTCTGGATCTTGGTTAAAACAAACAGACATTGCAGAATTATAAACAGCCCTTGAGTCAATAGTCGAATTTAGATCTCTTCCCTCAAATAATTCTTTCTTTTTTAGTCCAGGCCAATCTGTATAAACTTGAGATTTATTTAGCAAGCCTCCAGCCATTAGTATTGCACTTCCATATCCATGCTCAGTTCCATAGCCTCCATTTTGTTTTATAGTTCGGCCAAATTCAGTTAGAGTAAGAATAAGAGTATTATCAAACGCTTGGCCAAGATTTTCATGTAAAATAGTAACAATTTTATTTACTTCTTCTAGTTCATCAGCATGCGCTCCATCAACACCTCCTTGAGCAGCATGGGTATCAAAACCATCTAAATCAAATACAGCAACTCGAGGACCACTTTGATCTTTTAATTGTTTAGCAGCTTCAAGAGCAAGTTTTTTTCTATCATCAGAGTCAGTAGCTATTTGCATAGACAATGGTCTTTGTCTAATTGTATCAAGTGTAGATTTAATTAGCTCATTATGCTCACCCTTAAATTCATTATAAATTTGATCTATTAACTTTGTTTCAACAAAATCTGGTGATGGGAAGAAGTTATTATTCTGTGGCACACCTCTTAATAAAAGTGGCATTGGTAAAGATATTGCCAAACCTTTTCCTATAATATTTGAAGCTAGTAACCCCCTACCAAGCCATCCTGTTTTTTCTTTGTATGGAATGTGTGCTCCAGTTTCCATTAAATTTTGTCCATCAAAATGTGATCTGCCTGTGTAAGGAATATTTGTTGCATGAACAAATGCCGCTTGATTTTTTTGCCAGAGTTTATGAAAAATTTCTAATTTAGGATGAAGGCCGAAGTCGCTGTTCAAATTAAGAACGTCTTCCAAAATGAGTTTTTTTCTTAATTTTTTGAGACGTTTATCTCCAATAACAGGAACAGCTGTTAAACCATCCATTCCTCCACGAAGTGATATAATAATTAGATTTTTTTTCTGCATTGAAGCGAAACTTATTTTAGGAAAATATCCAGAAAGAAATAATGTTGTTGATCCTCCAATTAAAAAATTTCTTCTTGTGCAGTTCATATTTTTAATACTCCTGGCAAATTACAAATGACTCCATACTTTTGACCTAAATCATAATCTGATGTGCCAAATCTAAAATTATCAATAAGAGACGCCATATTTTTATGATCTTCAAAATTATTTTTAAGACAAGATAAAATAAAACCATGGGATCTGTTTCCAGATTTAACAAGCATTGGAAGTTCAACTGAAGCAAACCAAAGGCGGCGTAATAATAATTCTGGTGATACCCAATCTACCTCCAAATCACTCCAACCATTAGGTTGTTTGGCACGATAAGGTGAATGGCCTATTTCTCTAAGTATCCATGATAATTGTCTTTGTCTGTTATTTGGCTTTGACTTGAAAGTATAATTCATTTTTTCAAAAGAAAGCGGAATATTTAAATCAAACATTCTAGATAATTGCATTAACCATATTTCAGGTGGATGAAATTTATGTGTAATCTCATTATACTTATAAGCTTGCGTTATAACTGCTTTGTGAATTTCAATTAAGCTTCCATTGGATTTGTTCCATGCTTCTATTACTGGATCTATCATTTCTTCTGTTGGTTCATCTGTAATAAAATGCCTGCATAATTTTGTTGAAACAAATTTGATACAGATTGGATGTGTTGCCAAATCATGAATTACTTTTGCAAGTTCTCTTTTTGCATCATTTTTATATTTAACTCCTAAAACTATTTTATCTCCTTTTTGATGCATTTCTTGATCAAACCATATATCTCCTGTCTCTAAATTTTTTCTATCCCATTTGTGTGCCCAACCTGTCATAATATAGGCTAACTGAATAACATCATCCTGAGTGTATCCAGCATTTGGTGAAACAGTATGTAATTCTAGTAGTTCTCTTGCATGATTTTCATTTATAGTTTCTCGCCACTCCATTCCCTTTTTAGAATTGGGACCAAAAGATTCTGAGTTATCAAGATGGTGAATCATACACCATGAAGTAGTAACTGACTGAACCATCTCTTCAAAAGTTTTAACCATATTAGGTCTTATAATCTCACGTTGATAAGGCCCAGTGCTAAACTCTGCTAAAAAATCTTTTTCACTTATTGCAAAATGATTTCCCCAAAAAAGCCAAAAACGCTCAAAAACAGGCTGTTTGGAATACTTAGTTTGATAATGACGAATAGCATGTTCGTTTAATTCAAAATACCTTTCACCAGTTTTTATTCTTAATTCATCTTTTGCTTTTTTATAGGCATGTTTGTCATTTTTAAATGTTTTTCTTAAAACTTCTCTATCTCCGTATACCCACTCTCCATATTTTTTTCTTAATTCTTTTTCTGTTGGAATTATTCCAGACCATAAGAGATTGGGTATAGTATCTAGTTGATTTAGTGCCCAATTAAGAGGATCTTTATCTGGTTTATCATTTGGTGATAAACCAAACGCTACTCGTCTATAAAATTTTAATGACATATTTAAAAAAAAATAGTTTACATATATTTATAATATTTAAAAATAAAATTTAATGAAAAAAATACCCTTAAAAATTTGTGGCATAACAAATGTAAAATCAGTTGAAGTTGCACATAAAAATAAAATAAAATCATTAGGTTTTGCGAGTAAAAGTTTAAATGGACCAAACACAGCTAGTGATAAAAAAATTCAATCATTAATTAAAGAGTGTAAAAATTATAAAATAGAATCAGTTCTTTTGACTCGGTATGTATCATTAGATAAAATAATTGAACAAATAGATTTCACAAAACCAAAGACAATTTCATGTTCGTATCATTTTTCCAAAAAAGACTTATTAAAAATAAAAAATATATTTAAAAGATTAAAAATTGGGATTGCTATTAATCCTGAAAATTTTAATAAAAATTATATTGAGTCAATTAAAAAAATTGTTGATGTAGTTTATTTTGATATGAATGTTTATAGAAAAAAAAGCATTAAAAAATACTCATTGAAAAAAAGTATTAAACAAATAGAATTTATTAAAAATAAAAATATTCCTATTTATATTGGTGGTGGTATAGATAAGAAAAATGTTTCGAATATTCTGAAACAAACTTCACCTTTTGGTTTGGATATTTCAAGAGGTTTAAAAAATAACCGTAATTTAATATCTCAAGAAAAGCTTAAAGATTTGTTAAATCAAATTTCTATAGGATAATTTTTTAATAATATATTTATTGGTTAATTCTTTAGATAATTGATTAATAGATTTTTTTTCAACCGGATGGAGAAGAAAGGGTTTAATATCTAATATAGGATGTAAAACAAAATCTCTTTCTTTGGCTCTTGGATGCGGAATGATTAGATTGTTGTAATGATACTTACTAATTCCAAAAAAAATTATATCAATATCGATACTTCTTGGTCCGTTAACTATTCTTTTATTTTTTTTTAATTTTGTTTCAATTTTTTGAATAGAATTGATTAATTGTAGAGGCTGTTGATTTGTTTTTAAGATAATTGCACTATTGTAAAAGTTTGACTGATATTTATATCCATATGGCGCAGATATATAAATATTGGCAAACTTACTTATGTGACCAATTTTATTTAACTCTTTTACTGCACTACGTAAATTAAGTATTGAATTACCTACATTTGACCCAAGGGCTATGATAGTTTCAGTTTGAAACACTTACTGACTCTGCTCCATATTTTTTGGCAACAGCTGTTTTATTTATCTTTATTTTTATATTTTTGATTTTAAATTTTTTTTCAAGCGCCTTCGATGTTTTAGAAATTAAATGTTCAAGAGTGTGTGACTTTGATTCTGTAATATAAGTCTTAAGAAATTTTGTAATGCCAGAATAATCTTTAACATTATTGATACTATTCAAATTTAAAGAGTCTTTTACTTTATAGTCAAAGGATAGAGTAACTTTGAGAAGTTGCTTTTTCTTTCTTTCAATTTCTGTGATACCTAAGTTTGCACTAATTGATAAGTTTTTTATTTCTACTTTAAACATAACTTTTTAAAAATTTTTAATGACTGTGAAGTTTCTTTAACATCATGAACCCTAAATATATCAACACCCTTTTGATAACAATATAAAGCCGAAGCAATAGAGCCTCCTAATCTTTCGTCAGCATTGCTTTGATCAATTAGATTTATCCAGCTTTTTCTTGAAGAGCCCAGCAGCAATCCATAACCTTTAAACTTAAACTGTTCAATTTTTTGCATGATCTCAATATTTTGATTTAAATTTTTGCCAAAACCTATTCCAGGATCAAACCATACTTTAGTTGAAGGTATTCTTAATTTTTCTAATTGTTTAATTTTTTTTAAAAAAATTTTCTTAATATCCTGTACTACATTTTTATAAGAATTAATTTTAGATTGCATTGTCTTAGGTGGAGCAGGTGTGTGCATTAAGATTAAACCTGTTTTGAATTTTTTAGATAAATAAAATAAATCCTCAGAACCACCAAACACATCATTAATTATATGAGCACCCATGCTTAATGCATATTCTTGTGTCTCAATTTTATTAGTATCAACAGAGATAACAAATTTGTTCTTTGGTAATTTTTTTAATATAGGATCTAGCCTTTTAACTTCTTCCTTATAGGTAAGAGGTTCAGAACCAGGCCTCGTACTTTCAGCTCCAATATCAATGATATCTGCTCCATTTTCTGTCATTTTCTTGATATTATTTAGAGCATCCTTTGTCTTAAAACTTTTTCCACCATCACTAAAAGAGTCGGGCGTAACATTGCATATGCCCATTACTGTTGGTTTATTAAATTTAAAATTATGTTTGCCCAATTTCATTTTATAAAACTTTTGAATATTCTTTTAATATAGACTTGTACATCTTAAGAGAAGATCTGTACCAATTTAATTGATCAATAGAAGAAATACTTACAACTCCCTTGCCAGATCCAACCAAAAGTATTTCACTGTATTCATATAAGTTAGATATTAGAATATCTATTTTTTTAATCTTGTATGGAATTGTTTTTATTAAATATGATAAGGTTATTCCAAAATAATATGAATTCTTCGGAATAAATAATTGATTATTTTTTACAAAAATTAAGTTTGTGGTCGACCCCTCTAAAATCTTACTTTTATTATAAAAAAGAATTTCTTCTTTTTGTAAATTTATTTTTTTTTGTAAAGAAAGTATTTTTTTATATTGTAAGTTTTTAAAAGAAGGTAAGGTTCTTTGGTATCTATAGATATGAGCAGCAAAATTTTTTTCTTCTTTATTTCTTTTTCGCAAAGATAAAGAAATTAATTTTTTTGTAACTGCCACTCTTAATAAGTGATCATAGTTTTTAATTTTAGAATTAGTATGTATAAAATTAATAAGAAATTGTTCTGAAACTTTAAAACTAATACCAAAGAAATTTGAATCTTTGTTAAGTTTTTTTAAATGTTGATCTATTAAAACTAAGTTTGGTTTATTTCCTGAAATCCTTATAGTTGTAAAAACACCATTATACCCCCAAAGAGAATTAAACTTTACAGTTTTTAAATCTTTAACGTGATATGATTTTTTTAATAAGATATTTTCCATTTGGAGTTAAAAAAGAGTCTGGGTGAAACTGAAATCCATATATTTGGTTCATATCATCTTCAATTGCCATTGCCACGTTTGTTTTTGCACAACGCATTGTAATTGTCATTGATTTTGAAATAAATGGCTCTTCTAATTTAAGTGAATGATATCTGCCGCCAAGGAGGTCGGCATCTTTTTTAAAAATTGATTTGTCACTTATAATTTTTATACGACTTTGATAACCATGTAAGATATTTTTTTGTTGAACTATTTTACCACCTTCAGAGTGCACTATGTGTTGGAAACCTAAGCAGATTCCGAGAATTTTTTTCTTTCCCTTATATTTTTTATAAACCTCTGAAGTTAAGGGATAATCTTTAGGTTCACCAGGCCCAGGTGAAAGAACTATTGTTGAAGCTTTACGAAGTTTTTTATAATTAATTTCATAGTAATTAGATACGATAGTTGGCTCTATACTATCTAATAAGTGAGCAAGATTGTATGTAAATGAGTCTTCGTGATCGATTAGATAAATCATTAAATAAACAAATCTAATAGAGATTTGGCCTTTATATAGTTTTCATTATATTCTTTTTTTGCAGTGCTTCCCAATATTACTCCACTAGCGACAGATAATTCAATAGTATTTTTAAAATTAAGTAGTGTCCTTATCATTATATTAAAACGCATATCTCCATTCGAATGTATGATACCAAAACTGCCAGTATAAATATTTCTATCAGATTTCTCTTTTTGATTTAAAAGTTGAATAGTGCTTATTTTTGGACAACCAATTACTGATCCACCAGGCATTAACGATGAGATTATTTCATGATTAGTTATTTTGTTTTTCAAAACACCTTTGATTGTTGTAACGTAATGGAAGAGATCTCTATATTCTTCAACTGTTTTTAATTTATCTATTTTTACTGAACCAGTTTTACAAATTTTTGAAAGATCGTTTCTTTCCATGTCCACTATCATATTGTGTTCTTTAGTTTCTTTTTCATTTCTTCTAAAAAAAGTTAATGCTTTATTGTGATTTATTTTTTTAGTTTTTCTTAAAGTACCTGCGATAGGTTTAGTTTTTATCAGATCTCCTTTTTTTAATAGCAGTGTTTCAGGTGAGCAACTAATGATACTATAACCTTTATCTCTAATTAGAAAACTTTCTGGAGACTCATTAATTTGCATTAATTTCCAGAAAAGATCTATCGCGTTTATATTGCCTCTTTTTGAGTAAGTCTGAGCAATTTTTATTTGATAAGTTTTCCCTTGTCTAATATTTTTTGAGAAATCATCAAACAATTTAGAATACTGTTTTAGAGTTAAATTTAAATTAAAATTCTTATTTAATTTCGAGTATTTTTTTGAATTAGTTTTAATATTTCTAAAATTGGTTTTGGTACTTTGAATTAAAATTTTTTTACCAATACTAATTTTTGTTTTAGGTTTATAAAAAAGTCCACTATAAAAATTCGTAGTTTTTTGTTTTGGAAGTTTTATTCCAATATTGTCACAAAGTAGTTTGTATCCAAAAAAACCTATGTAACAATTTAAACCGTCAATACTTGAGCTCTTTTCTTGGGTTTGTATATTTAAAAAATTTTTTATATTTTTTTTATCTACAATTATTTTTTTAGAAAAATCAGTATATACGTCAAAGCCATTATCATTTTTATAAATAATGATAGGCTTATCAGATTGATATAATTTATCTAAATATTCGTTATTGTTCAGCACTGGATTCTATTATAATTAGGATACTTATATGAAAAATATTTTAACTAAAATATTCTTTTTTTGCTTAACCGTCACATGGTCATCTTATCTTTATGGTCATGGAACAATAATTTTTTCCAACATTGAACATGGAGAGGGATATATAGATGTTAAAATATATGACTCCAAAGAGAGTTTTTTAGATGAGGAATTAGCTATTGAGAGTGTGAGAAAAAGAGTTCAAAAAGGTGAGGTTGTGGTCCCCTTAAGTAAAATACATGAAGGAAAAATTGCAATAGTTGCTTATCATGATGAAGATTCTAATGGAGAATTAAAGACAGGTTTGTTCTGGCGGCCAAAAGAAGGTTTTGCTTTTAGCAATAATTATCAGCCTAAAGGCCCTCCATCTTTTGAAAAAGCGGCAATTATTTTAGTTCACGGCGAACCCGTGGTAATAGAACTTAATTATTAAAAAAATATTGATGTCATTACAATTACAGAACACACTAAGTGGTAAAAAAGAATTTTTTAAACCAGTTAATCCTGATCATGTAAGAATTTATGCATGTGGCCCAACTGTTTATAATTTTGCACATATTGGAAATGCAAGAATGGCAGTGGTAAACGATCTATTAGTTCGTGTTTTAAAAACCCAATATAAGAAAGTAACATATGTATCTAACATTACTGATATTGATGATAAAATTATAGATGCATCTAAAGAAACTGGTGAGGACATCAGTGTTATTACATCAAAATATACTGAGATATACAATAATGATATGAGTGCCCTTGGTGTAAACCTTCCTGATATTCAACCAAGAGCAACTGATCATATAAAAGAAATGATTGAGTTAATAAAAAAATTAATTGAGGAAGAGAAAGCTTATGAAAAAGAAGGGCATGTTTTATTTCATGTGCCAGCTTTTGAAAATTATGGAATTCTTTCAAAAAGAAATAGAGATGAACAAATAGCTGGAAGTCGTGTTGAGGTTGCTCCTTTTAAAAAAGACCCAGCTGATTTTATTTTGTGGAAACCTTCCCCTTCTCCACTGCCGGGTTGGGATTCACCATGGGGATTTGGAAGACCGGGATGGCATTTAGAATGCTCTGTTATGTCAGAAAAATCATTAGGTCTTCCTTTTGATATCCATAGCGGTGGTATTGACTTGGTGTTTCCTCATCATGAAAATGAAATAGCACAAACTTGTTCCATATCAGAAAATAAAGATCCTAAAGATTTTGCAGCTTATTGGTTTCATAATGGATTTGTTAATGTTGAGGGAGAAAAAATGTCAAAGTCAATTGGCAATATTAAACTCGTTCATGATCTCAACAAAAAATACAAGGGAGAGGTTTTGAGATTGACCTTGTTATCAGCTCATTACAAACAACCATTGAACTGGACAGAAGAAATCATTGAACAAAATAGCAAAATGATCGATCGACTTTATAGAGTTCTATTAGAGCTATCAGAAGTTGAAGCAGATTCTAAATTACCTTCTGATTCTATAATGGAATCATTTTTAGATGATTTGAATACACCTAAAGTCATTGCAAAACTTAATGAAGAGGCAAATGATACTTCATCTGCATCTGATGAAAGAAAAAAGGAAATCAAAAATAATCTCCTTTCAGCTGGCAAAATATTAGGTATTCTTGAAGATGATCCAGGTAATTGGTTAGGTTATAATCAAAAAGATACTGAAAATGCTGAAGAAATTGAAAGGTTGATAAATGAACGTAATGAAGCTAGACGCAGTAAAAATTTTAATTTGGCAGATACTATTAGGGACACATTAAAAGATAAAGGTATAGAAATAGAAGATACTGATAAAGGAACGATTTGGCGGAAATCTAAATGAGTGAAAAGATAACAATTACATTCCCAGATGGAAATAAAAAAGAAGTTGATAAAGGCATAAATGGTCTAGATTTAGCTTCACAAATTTCTAAATCTCTTGCCAAAGAGTCAGTCGCTATAAAAATTAATAATGAAATAAAAGATATTAGTTTGCCTATTAATAATGATGCGTCAGTAGCAATTTTAAAAAGAGATAGTGATGAAGCCCTTGAATTAATTCGACATGATTGTGCTCATGTAATGGCAGAAGCTGTTCAAGAATTGTTCCCTGGAACACAAGTTACAATTGGTCCAGCAATTGAAAATGGTTTCTATTATGATTTTGCTAGAGATGAACCTTTTACTGTTGCTGATCTTCCAAAAATTGAAAAGAAGATGCATGATATCATTCAAAGAAATAAAAATTTTATAAGAGAAGTATGGTCTAAAGAAGAATCAATAAAACATTTTAAAGATAAAGGTGAAAACTACAAAGTTGAATTAATAAATGATTTACCTAATAATGAGGAAATCAGTATTTACAAACAGGGTGACTGGTTAGACTTGTGCCGGGGCCCTCACATGGTTTCAACTAAACAAATTGGTAAAGCATTTAAATTAATGAAAGTTGCTGGTGCTTACTGGCGAGGTGATTCATCCAATGCAATGCTAACAAGAATTTACGGGACTGCATGGGCAACAGAAAAAGATCTTGAACAGCACCTTTTACAAATTGAAGAAGCAGAGAAAAGAGATCACCGAAAACTAGGACGAGAAATGGATTTATTTCATTTTCAGGAAGAGGCTCCTGGAGCGGTGTTTTGGCATCCTAAAGGTTGGACATTATTCCTATCCTTAATAAATTATATGCGAAAGAGACAAGACAAGGCAGGTTACGTAGAAACGAATACACCAGACATGATGGATAAGTCTTTATGGGAGACCTCTGGCCACTGGGATAAATTTAGTGACATGATGTTTAGAACTGAAGCAAAAGACGATAAAATTTATGCAATCAAACCCATGAATTGTCCTGGTGCTGTAGAAATTTTTAAACAAGGATTAAAAAGTTATAGGGATCTACCATTTCTATTATCTGAGTTTGGAAAAGTACATCGTTATGAACCATCAGGTGCCCTTCATGGATTAATGAGAGTGAGAGCATTCACACAAGATGATGCACATATATTTTGTACAGAGGATCAAATTACACAAGAGAGTAAGACGGTATGTGATCTGATACTTAGTATCTATAAAGATTTCGGTTTTGATAATGTTAGAATTAAATTTTCTGATCGTCCTGAAAAACGCGTTGGAGATGATGCTGTTTGGGATAAAGCTGAGGCTGCGTTAATGCAAGCTATGGAAGCAACAGGCCTTGAGTACTCGCTAAATCCAGGAGAGGGAGCATTTTATGGTCCTAAATTAGAGTTTGTTTTACGTGATGCAATTGGCAGAGACTGGCAATGTGGCACACTGCAAGTAGATTTAAATTTACCTGGAAGATTGGAAGCTACTTATGTGGGAGAAGATGGTAATAAAAAAATACCAGTCATGTTACATAGAGCACTATTTGGTTCCTTGGAGAGATTCACCGGTATTCTAATTGAGCATTATGCAGGTCATCTTCCGTTTTGGCTTTCACCGTTGCAAGCAGTAGTTGCTACAATTACATCTGATACTGATGAGTATGCTTATGAGGTACAAAAGGCATTAGTATCAAAAGGAATCAGGGCCGAAATAGATACACGTAATGAAAAAATTGGTTATAAAATACGTGAACACAGTAACAGTAAAGTGCCAGCAATTATTGCTGTTGGTAAAAAAGAGGCTCAAGATAAAACAGTATCTGTTAGAAGAATTGGATCTTCTGAAACAAAGACCTTTAAATTAGAAGATATTGTTACTAGCTTATCTAAAGAAGCAAAATCACCAATAGAATAAAAAATGAGTAACATGCAAGGCAAGTTTCCAAGTACAAGACTTAGACGTAATAGAATGAAAGAATTTTCTCGTCGTTTAGTTGCTGAAAATACACTTAGTGTTAATGATTTAATCTTGCCTCTATTTGTATGCGAGGGAAACAAGGTTGATGATCCTATTAATTCGATGCCTGGTATAAGCAGATACTCTATTGATAAACTTTTAAGTGAAGTAGAAAAAGCTGTTAATTTTAATATTCCTGCTATTGCAATTTTTCCGCAAATTGAAAGTGGCCTTAAAAATTCTGAGGGAAGTTTAGCTGTAGATGAAAACAATTTGGTGTGCAGATCAATTAAAAGTATCAAAAAAGATTTTCCAAATATTGGTATTGTATGTGATGTTGCGTTAGATCCTTTTACGGACCATGGGCATGATGGTTTGGTTATAAATGATAAAATAGATAATGATAAAACTTTGGAGGTTCTGGAACAACAAGCCCTAATCCAAGCTAATGCTGGTTGTGATGTAATCGCCCCATCAGATATGATGGATGGAAGAGTGGGAAGAATAAGAACTGCATTAGATTCAAACAATTTAGCAGATACCCTTATTCTCTCTTATGCTGCAAAATATGCTTCAGGTTTTTATGGACCTTTTAGAGATGCTATAGGTTCTGGTTCTAATTTGGGTAAAGATGGTAAATTAACATATCAAATGGATCCATCAAATAGTGATGAAGCTATTAGAGAAGTTGGATTAGATATAAGTGAAGGCGCAGATATGGTAATGGTTAAACCTGGTATGCCTTATCTTGATATTATTTCTAGAATTAAATCAGAATTTAAAGTTCCAACTTTTGCCTACCAAGTATCTGGTGAATATTCGATGATAAAAGAGTCAATTAATAAAGGTTGGCTTAATGAAAAAGTTGTAATGGAATCTCTTTTATCTTTTAAAAGAGCTGGGGCAAATGGTATACTGACTTACTTTGCACTAGAAGCTGCTGAAAAATTAAAAAATGAATAACATTCAATTTGAAAAAAGAAAATCTATAGAACAAGTTGAAGAGTCAAATGAGCTTGCTCCGAAATTTGATTCAAATGGTCTAATACCCGTTGTAACAACAGATTTTTCATCTGGTGAACTACTTATGCAAGGTTATATGAATGAAGAAGCTTTTAAACAAACTATAAGTTTGGGTGAAGCTGTTTATTTTTCTAGAAGTAGAAATACCCTTTGGCACAAAGGTAAAACGAGTGGATTAACGCAGAAGATAAAAGAAATAAGAATTGATGATGATCAAGATTGTGTTTGGTTAAGGGTTGATGTTAAAGGTGGTGCTAGCTGTCATGTGGGATATAGATCATGTTTTTATAGAAGTATACCTTTGGATAATTCTAGCTCTAAAGTTGTTCTTAAATTTGAAGAGAAAGAAAAAGTTTTTGATCCTGAGGAGGTATACAAAGGTGCTCCAAACCCTACTAAATTATAATGTCAGACAAATTAAAGTTTATTGAAACTAGTAAGCTTCCAACAGATATTGGTGAGTTCACTGTACATGCCTTTACAGATGAAAATGAATCAAAAGATCATTTAGCAATATGTATGGGTGACTTGCTTACCGCTGAGCCAGTTTTATCAAGAATTCATTCGCAATGTATTACAGGGGAATCTTTTTTTAGTATGAGATGTGATTGTAGATTCCAACTAACTGAATCATTAAAACAAATTGCTAAAAATGGCAGAGGAGTTATTTTTTATCTTCAACAAGAGGGAAGGGGTATCGGCCTTTCAAATAAAATTAAAGCATATAATTTACAAGACAAAGGACTAGATACTGTTGAGGCTAATCATCAACTAGGTTTCAAAGATGATGAGAGAACATATGAAAATATTGCTGGAATGGTAAAATATTTAGCAATCAAAGAATTAGATTTAATGACCAATAATCCAAAAAAAATAAAAGCGCTTGAAGATATGGGTATCAAAGTAAATCAAAGAGTTCCTATTACCTCAGACACCAATAAGTATAATGAAAAATATATCTCAACTAAGAAAAGTAAACTTGGTCATTTAATCTAAGTGGAAGCAGATAATTTAATAAAAAAACTCAATATGATCAGTCATCCTGAAGGAGGACATTATGTTGAAAATTTTAAGAACGAAAATGTTAGTCAAATTTATTACTTATTAAAGAGGAACGAAAAATCACATTGGCATCGATTAACTAAAAATGAAATATTACATTTTTATTCTGGAGATCCTCTAGAAGTTTTCACATCAAATGACGGAGTTAATTATGAAGTTTTTTCTTTAGGGTCAGATAATAATTATATTTACACCGTAACAGCAAACACATGGTTTGCTATGAGATCTTCTGGTGCTTTCAGTTTAATTGGATGCACTGTCGCACCTGCTTTTGATTTTGATGATTTTGAACTTGCACCTGCGACGTGGCGACCTGAAAATTTCAAAATTGAGTTATAGTTTTCACTTTTCTTTAATTTAAATTCTTTATATATTAGTATTAAATAACGGAGGTTCTAAATGGATGCAGAAAGTAAATGCCCTGTAATGCACGGAGCAATTACAAAAAATATGGGAGAAGGTACATCTAACCGCGAATGGTGGCCTAATCAACTTAACTTAAACATACTTCATCAACATGATCTTAAATCAGATCCAATGGAAGCTGGATTTAACTATCGAGAAGAGTTCAAAAAATTAGATTATGCTGCATTAAAAAAAGACCTCCATAATCTAATGACTGATTCTCAAGATTGGTGGCCAGCTGATTATGGTCATTATGGTGGTTTCTTTATTCGTATGACATGGCATGCTGCTGGAACTTATAGAACTGGTGATGGCCGTGGTGGTGGTGGAACAGGAGCTCAACGTTTTGCCCCGTTAAACAGTTGGCCAGATAATGGTAACTTAGATAAGGCAAGAAGGCTTCTTTGGCCGATAAAGAAAAAATATGGAAATAAAATTAGTTGGGCTGATTTATTTATTTTAACAGGTAACGTTGCAATTGAATCTATGGGTGGTAAAACTTTTGGTTTTAGTGGTGGGCGTCCTGACATTTGGGCACCAGAAGAAGATATTTACTGGGGTGTAGAAGAAGAATGGTTACAAAATAAAAGGTATACTGGAGATAGAATTTTAGATAATCCGCTTGCAGCAGTGCAAATGGGATTAATTTACGTAAACCCTGAAGGACCGGATGGAAAAGCTGATCCTCTTGCTAGTGCAAAAGATATAAGAGAAACTTTTGCAAGAATGGCAATGAACGACACTGAAACTGTAGCTCTCACTGCAGGTGGACATACTTTTGGTAAAGCACATGGTGCTGGTGATCCAGCTCTAGTAGGAGCAGAACCAGAAGGTGCGCCTTTAGAACAAATGGGTTTAGGTTGGAATAACTTGCACGGTTCAGGTGTTGGTCGTGATACCACAACAAGTGGTATAGAAGGTCCCTGGACACCTAATCCAACTCAGTGGGATAATGGATACTTTGATATGCTTCTTGGTTACGAATGGAAGTTAGTAAAAAGTCCAGCAGGTGCCCAAATCTGGCATGCGATTGATCAAAAAGAGGAACACATGGCTCCTCAAGTTGATGATCCATCAGTAAAAGTTCCTACGATGATGACAACAGCAGATATGGCAATGCGTGAAGATCCTGAATACAGAAAAGTATCAGAAAAATTTCACAAAGACCCAGAATATTTTGCTGATCAATTTGCTAGGGCTTGGTTTAAACTTCTACATCGAGATATGGGTCCAAAAACTAGATATATGGGGCCAGAAGTTCCGGAAGAGGAATTGATTTGGCAAGACCCTGTCCCTCAAGGTCATTCAAACTATGATGTTGAAACAGTAAAAGCTAAAATTTTAAGTAGTGGTTTAACCACTCAAGAAATGGTTGAAACTGCTTGGGCAAGTGCTTCTACATTCAGAGGATCAGATATGAGAGGCGGAGCTAATGGAGCAAGAATTAGACTATCTCCTCAAAAAGATTGGGAAGTTAATAAACCAGAGCAATTAAAAAAAGTTCTTGGTATTCTTGAGCCTATTGCAAAAGAGACAGGGGCTTCAGTAGCTGATGTAATTGTCCTTGCTGGTAATGTGGGTGTGGAACAAGCAACTGGAATGGAAGTGCCTTTTACTCCAGGTAGAGGTGATACCACTCAAGATAAAACTGATATTGATTCATTTGCAGTTTTAGAGCCAGAAGCAGATGCTTTTCGTAATTATTTAAAAATGAATTATGATGTAACTGCGGAGGAATTGATGTTGGATAAGGCACAACTATTAGGGCTAACTGCTCCTGAAATGACGGTACTTGTTGGTGGTATGAGATCTATGGGTATTAGTTCAGATCAAAGAGGATTATTTATTGATACAAAAGGTAAGTTAACAAATGATTTTTTTGATAAGCTTTTAGATATGGGTGTTAGTTGGAAACCAACTGGAAGTAATTCATATGAAGCTACAGATAAAATTACAGGAGAAAAAGTAAGAACTGCATCTAGAGTAGATCTTGTTTTTGGATCCAATTCTCAATTAAGAGCGATAGCAGAGCTTTATGCAAGTGATGATAGTGAAGAAAAAATGAAAAAAGACTTCATCAAAGCTTGGAACAAAGTGATGAATGCTGACCGTTTCGATTTAGAACAATAAAAATAATTTAAATTAATTTAAAAGTGGAACTTAGAGTTCCACTTTTTTTATTTTGGCATATTGGTTGCCCCAGTTTCTAGTGAAATTATTTTGCCATCTTTATATTTGTATACCGCCATCACAGCTTGTGTGTTGCCATCTTTAAAAGTAACGAAAGAGTGATATATCCCAATCTCGTCATTTTCGTATACAATTCTAGACTTATCATCATTAATGTCGTCACTCATAGCCCAACTTATAACGTCGGACTTTGATAAAACATTACCACTAGAATGCATTGTAAATTTGAAATCATCATGGATAATTTCATTCATTCCTGCTTCATCTTTTTCATTAAATACCTTCATGTATTTTTCTAGTATTGACATATTTTCTCCTAGTATCAGTATTTTATATAGGAAATTATTTTAAATAAGTATTTAATTATCTTTCTTTAATGTAAGGTTGACCAATAGCATTAGGTGCAATTGCTTTACCTACAAAACCAGCAAGCAATACTACTGTTAGTATATATGGAAGTGCTTGTATTAATTGAACTGGTATTTCGCCAATTGCAGGTAGTTCAACACCTTGAAGTCTGATTTGAAGAGCGTCTGTGAATCCAAAGAGCAAGCAAGCAATTAAAGCTGTTTTCGGGTGCCACTTTCCAAAGATCATTGCTGCTAGAGCTAAGTATCCTCTACCAGCTGACATTTCTCTGAAGAAATTTGCATTAACAGCAGTTGATAAATGAGCACCAGCAAAAGCAATTAGGACTCCGTTGATTGCTAGCGCTTTATATCTCATAGTAAAGACATTGATTCCAGCAGTGTCAACGGCACTTGGATTTTCTCCAACTGCTCTTAAACGCAAACCAAAGCTAGTTTTAAATACTATCCAAAAAACTAGTGGAACAGAGAGATATGCTAAATATACAAAAACATAATGACCACTTAATATATCACTATAAAGTGTTCCAATAAACGGAATGTCTCTTAGCGCGTCAGCAAAAGGAAGATGAATTTCTAAAAAACGCTGATCTTCATTTAATGTTGGTGTTAGACCTGCTTGCCCAAACCAAGCTGCTGCTAAAGCAGTTGTTAATCCAATAATTAAAATATTTATAGCAACACATGATACTACTTGATCGCCTTTATGTGTTACCGAAGCAAATCCATGTAACATTGATAAACATACACATACAATTATAGCTAACAATAAACCTAACCACGGGTTACCTAAATAGTAAGAACCAACAGCTGCTACAAAGGCAGCCATAAGCATTTTACCTTCTAAGCTAAAATCTATTACGCCAGATCTTTCAGCAAATATACCAGCCATTGCTGCAAAAACTAAAGGTGTAGATATTCTTAAAGTAGAATTAATTAAAGAAGCAATATCAGATAAAAATTCCATTACGCATTTACCTCTCTATTAAGCCTTCTAACAAAAAAGCTTTCTATTTGTGGTCTAAAAAGATTTTCTAATGCACCACTAAATAGTATTATTAATCCCTGAACAGCAACAAACATGTATCTAGTTATGTTTGGCATTTCGAATGTAACTTCTGAGCCTCCTTGGTATAAAATTCCAAATAAAAAAGCTGCTGGTAAAATACCAATCGGATGATTTCTGCCCATTAGTGCAACTGCAATTCCTGTAAATCCATATCCTGCTGGAAAGCCTGCTTGAATTTTATGGCTTACACCAAGAATTTCATTGACGCCAAGTAGACCTGCTAAACCTCCAGAAATACACATCGCGATGATAATATTTTTATGTGGTGATATACCTGCATATATTGCTGCTTGAGTATTGTGTCCTACTGCTCGCATTTCATAACCCCATTTAGTTTTCCAAACTAAAAACCAAACAAAGAACAATGATGCAATTGCTAATAAAAAAGTCAGGTTAAGAGGTGAATATCTTATTTTTATTCCAAGAATTCCGGAGAATGCTTCAAAACTTGGTAACCAGATTTCTTCTGGAAGCTTCACCGTATGTGGTGCCATTTGATTTGTATCTCTAATCACATCTACAAGTAAGAAAATCATTAAAGATGAAGCGATAAAATTAAACATTATTGTTGTAATAACAACATGACTTCCTCTTTTTGATTGAAGATAAGCAGGTATGTAAGCCCATGCTGCACCAAATAAAAATGCACCAAAGATTGCTAAAAGCCAAACGATTGGAACAGGGAGAAAACTTAAATTTATTGCTACTAAAAAAACACCTAGGCCGCCTATGTATGCTTGACCTTCTCCACCAATATTAAATAGTCTACAATGGAAAGCTACAGCAAAAGCTAGTCCAGTAAAAATAAAATTTGTTGTGTAATAAAGTGTATAAGCAAATCCTTGGATGTAACCAAATGATCCATAAATAATTAACTTAACAGCCTCTATTGGATTTTCACCTGCAATAAAAACAAAAAGTCCTGAAACTAATAACGCTAATGTTAAGTTTACTAGTGGAACAATAACATTAGAGACCCACCACGGAACTTTTGATTTATCGACTACAATATTACTCATTATGCAACACCTGCCATTAGCAATCCTAGCTCACGATCAGTGACATTTTTATTTTCCTTTTCTCCAACAATTTTTCCATCAAACATAACAATTATTCTGTCAGATAAGGATAAAATTTCATCTAATTCAACTGATGCTAATAATATTGCTGCACCTTTATCTCTCATATCAATAAGACGTTGATGAATAAACTCGATTGCTCCAATATCTACACCTCTTGTTGGTTGCCCCACTAAAAGAACTTTTGGATTTTCATTAAGCTCTCTACTCAAAATAATTTTTTGTTGATTACCTCCTGAAAAATTAGATGTTATTAAGTTTGGAGAATTAGGTCTAACATCATATTCTTGCATAACTTTATTTGAATATTCAGTAATTTCTTTATTGTTCAAAATTGCAGATTTTGAATATGGCTCTTGATCATGATAACCAAAAATTAAATTTTCATGTGCCTTGAAATCACTAATTAAACCCATTCTTTGCCTGTCTTCAGGTACATGTGCTAAACCTTTTTCTTTAAGCATTCTTGGGTTTAAGAAATTATTCTGATCAGAAATTTTTTCACCAAATAATTCAATACTTCCAGACTCTACTTTTCTAATTCCAGAAAGTGCTTCTAATAATTCAGTTTGTCCATTACCAGTTACACCAGCAATACCCAGAATTTCTCCTGAACATATTTCTAGGTTTACATCTTTTACACGCGTTACATCTAGATCATTTTTAACTGAAAGATTATTAACTTTGAATATGGTCTCCCCTTTTTTTATATCTTTTTTATCAACTCTAAGTAAGACACTTCTTCCTACCATCATTTCGGCTAGTTGTTCTTTGCTTGTATCTTCAGTTTTTGTATGCCCAACCATTTCTCCTTGGCGCATCACTGATACTTCGCTTGTTAAATCCATTATTTCAATTAATTTATGCGTAATTAAAACTATGGTTTTGCCTTCATCTTTTAATGAACGAAGAATTTTAAATAATTCATCAACTTCTTGAGGTGTAAGAACTCCTGTTGGCTCATCAAGAATTAAAATTTCTGCTCCTCTGTATAAGGATTTTAATATTTCCACTCTTTGACGAAAACCTACAGATAAATCTGAAATAGTAGCATCAAGATCAATATTAAAATTATATGTTTGACATAATTTTTCTAAATCTTCTTTTGCCTTTTGTAATTTTTCTCCAAATACTGTTTCACCTTCAAAACCAAGAATTATATTTTCTAGTACAGTAAAATTTTCTACCAACATAAAATGTTGATGAACCATTCCAATGCCGTTTATTATTGAATCTCTTGGTGATCTTAAATTAATTTCTTTTCCATTAATCTTAATTGAACCTGAATTAGCTTGGTAAAGACCAAAAACTATACTCATCAAAGTAGATTTACCTGCTCCGTTTTCTCCAATTATGCCGTGAATTGTTCCTTTATTTATTTTGAGATTAATGTTTTTATTGGCATGAACATGACCAAATGATTTATTTATATCAGTTAATTCTAAGATAGGTGAGACCATAAATTATTTATTAATCTTTGGTCTCACCAAATATTTATTTTAGTATCTACTCTTGTGACCAGTCAGCAACAACTAGAGCACCACTAGCAATGTCTGCAGCAGCAGCATCTGCGGCAGCAGCCATTTCAGATGTTACCATTCCATCTTCAGTTGCATAACCAACCATTCCTTCTGAAAGACCAAGAATGTTTATGCCAGATTCAAATCTGCCTGACTCAACATTTTTAGCTTGTTCAAAAATTGTTAGATCTAATCTCTTCAACATTGATGTTAACATGTTACCTGGATGCATCCAGTTTTGATTAGAGTCAACTCCAATACCCATAATGCCTGCATCAGCAGCAGCTTGAAGAACACCAATACCTGTTCCACCAGCAGCTTGGTATACAACATCAGCACCGCCATCAATTTGAGCTTTTGTTAATTCTGCACCTTTTGTTGGGTTATTCCATGCCTCATTTGTAGTTCCAGTCATATTAGCTAAAACAGTTATATCTGGATTTACATATTGTGCACCTTGCTCATAACCACCTTGGAATTTTCTAATCAGAGGAATATCCATTCCACCGACGAAACCTATTGTTCCACTTTTAGATGCCATAGCAGCCATCATTCCAACTAAGAAAGAACCTTCATGTTCTTTGTAACAAGCTTGATAAATATTATTGTTTGGATCATCTAACCAACAAACATCAACTGCAACAAATTTTATATCTGGGTAATCAGCTGAAACTGCTGCAACTGCATCAGCTTGAGCAAATCCCATTCCTACGATCATTGTTGCTCCTCTATCAGCAATCTTACGCATACCTTGCTCGATCTGATTGTCGTTTGCAGATTCAAACTCAATCATACCCCAGCCAAGTTCATTAACAACTCTCTCAGCTGTATTGAACGCTAACTCGTTAAATGATTTGTCAAATTTTCCACCAGAGTCATAAACAACTCCTATTGTGTTTGCGAACGCACTTGAAGAGAAGACAAGAGCGAAAGAAACTGAAAAAATACTTAAAATTTTCTTCATACCAAAAATCCCCCTTAAATATGAATTATAGATATCCCATTGATAACATTTTCTTTATAAAAAAATGCATTAAAAAATGAGATTATGGATAAATAATAGGATTTTTTATGGATAACTTCAAGTACCCATATACCTATCGCCTGCGTCACCTAAGCCCGGTACAATGAACTTATTTTTATTCAATTTAGCATCAATGTTGCAAGTAAATATATGAATGCCTTTTTGCTTTTTTTGAATTTTTTTAATACCCTCAGGAGCAGCTAGCAAAGACACCAAAAATATATCTTTAATATTAACGCCTTTGTTTTTTATTAAATTGATTGCAGCAATTGAAGAATTACCTGTGGCCAACATTGGATCTAAAATTAACACTTTTTTATTTTTAACTCTTGGAAGTTTAAAGAGGTATTCTACAGGTTCATAAGTTTGTTCGTCTCGGTATAAACCTATGTGACCTTTTTCGGCTTCGGGTAAAAATTTTGCAAACCCTTCAAGTAATCCTAAACCAGCGCGTAAAATTGGTACCAAAATTATGGGTTGACCCAATGCTGTACCACTCATTTTTTTTAGAGGTGTTTCAATTGTTTGTTTTTTAAAGGGAACGTATTGAAGAACATCAGAAGCAATGAGGTAGCTTATTTCATTCATAGTTTGTCTAAAAAAAGTATTTGATGTTTTTTTATTTCGCAAAATTGTTAATTTGTATTGAACGAATGGTGATTTAATTACTGTAATCATATGCGATTACATATATAGAATTCACACTAAGAGCAATGCGGTTATCAATTTATTTTTTAACATTAGTGATTTTATCTAGCTGTACGACCATTGAGGTTGGAAGAGAAGTTGTGAAAGTTGGGGCGGTTTTAAAAAAAGATAAAGTTGAAGATACTATTCCAAAAGAAGAGCCAGAAATTATTGAAGATAAAACTATTGTTGAAGAGCAACAAATTATCACTGAAGAAAAAGAAGAGGAAAAAACTATAGTTAAGGAGCAGCAAAAAATCGCAGAAATAAATTTCATGGGAAAACAACTTGCTGAGATAAAACAAAAACTGGGGAAACCTAATTTAGCACGATCTGATGGATCAGTTCATATGATGCGATATGATAGTAGTTCATGTAGATTATTTATTTTCTTTAATTACAACTCTAATATTAAGAGAGTAGAATATTTTGAATTTCGAGATTCTTCAGGTAAACTTATAAATACAAAAGGGTCTATTGAAGAATGTTATAAAGAATACAACCTTACTAGCTAATTTCAACAAGTAGATCTTTGGTCTCCACATTATCACCAGATGCAACATTAATTAATTTGATGGTTCCACTTTTATCAGCGTTTATTGTAGTTTCCATTTTCATAGCTTCGATCACTAGTAACTTATCACCTTTGATCACTTTACTACCTGATTGAACAAATATTTTAGCAACTTGCCCTGGTAAAGGGGATCCGACATGATCAGAATTGTTATCATCTGCTTTAGCTCTTTGTGTTATATTTTTTGAAAATTCTTTATTTTCTATATCTATTGTTCTTGGTTGTCCGTTTATTTCAAAAAACACAGAGCACTTTCCATTACTATTAACTTCACTTTTAGCTAAGTATCGTAAGATAAGGTTTTTTCCTTTATCAATTTCTATCGTGTATTCTTTATCTTGTTGAGGACCATAAAAAAATAATTCTGTTGAAAGAATTGATGTATCGCTAAACTCCTTAAAGTGATCAACATAATCTTTAAAAACTTTTGGATACATTAAGTAAGACGCTAGATGTGTTTGATTAATTTCCATCCCTATTTCATCTTCTAAATTTTTGGCTTCTTTATCTAAATCAACTGATTCTAAAACTTCCCCAGGTCTTTTTGTTAGAGGTTTTGTATCGCCAAGAACTTTCTTTTGAAGTTCTTTCGGAAAGCCTCCATGTGGTATACCAATCTCCCCTTTAAAAAATTCAATGACTGAAGCCGGAAAAGAGATTTCTTTTTTTGGATCTAATACATCTTCTTTAGATAAATCATTAGCAATCATATAAAGCGCCATATCACCTACAATTTTTGAAGAAGGGGTTACCTTCACAATATCACCAAAAAGTTGGTTTACTTCTGCATATTTATTAGCAACCATTCCCCACTTATCAGTTGTAATTCCCAATGATCTCGCTTGTTCTTTTAAATTGGTAAACTGGCCACCTGGCATTTGATGAAGATACACATCAGAACTTCCACCTTTAAAATCAGTTTCAAATGCATGATAATTTTGACGTACCTGCTCCCAATATAAAGATAGTGTTCTTATTGCTTCTTCATCAAGTTGCGGATCTTGATGATTTTGTTTCATTATAGATACGATTGAGCCAAGTGCAGGTTGTGATGTTAATCCACTCATCGAGTCAATTGCAAGATCTACGATATCTACTTTTTCTTCTATTGCCGCAAGAACTGATGCTGATGAAGTACCAGATGTATCGTGAGTATGGAAATGAATTGGAAGATCAGTTGTTTGTTTAATTTCGTTAACTAATTTTTTTATAGCATTAGGTTTTGCTAATCCCGCCATATCTTTAATAGCAATAATATGTGCTCCTGCTTTTTCTAAATCTCTAACAAGATCAATATAATATTTTAATGTGTATTTTTTCTCATTTGGATCAGTTACATCATTTGTATAACAGATAGTTCCTTCACAAATTTTATTTTGATTGCGTACTTCATCAATTGCAACACGCATATTATCAATTAAGTTTAATGAATCAAAAACTCGGAATACATCAATTCCAGCTTCTGCTGACTGTTGAATGAAATGTTTTACAACGTTATCGGGATAATTTTTGTATCCAACAGCATTAGATCCCCTAAAGAGCATTTGCTTAAGTAGGTTAGGGGCTCTTTTGTTTAATCTTGCTAATCTATCCCAAGGATCTTCTTTTAAAAAACGCATCGATGTATCAAAGGTTGCGCCGCCCCAACATTCTAATGAGAATAAATTGCTGAGATTTTCACTATAATATTCAGCAATATTAATAAGATCATCAGTTCTCATTCTTGTAGCAAGAAGCGATTGATGTGCATCACGCATTGTTGTGTCAGTAATTAGGGTGTATGATGTTTCTTTTATTTTTTTTGCAAATTTTTCTGGACCTAAAGTTTGTAAATCATTTACATAATCATTTTTCTCGCTATTAATTTTTGAACTAGGAATTTGAACTTCAACAGTAGAATTGCCAGTGACTCTTCCAGATATATCATTGTGTCCATTTACGATTATATTTCCAAGATAAGATACAATTTTTGATGCTCGATCTTTTTGTGGATTATAAGCATAGAGCTCTTTTTTAGTATCAACAAAATTCGTATTGTAGTTTCCTTCAAGGAAATCTTTGTTGTTTATAAGAGACTCAAGAAATACTAAATTTGTTTTAACACCTCTAATTCTAAATTCTCTCAAAGCCCTGTCCATTCTTTTAATACAGTCGTCTTGATGCTTTGCCCAAGTTGTTACTTTTACAAGTAAAGAATCATAGTACGGTGTAATTATAGAACCGGATGATGCATTTGCTGCATCTAACCTCACTCCAAAGCCAGCGGCAGATCGGTAAGTCATTATCTTCCCATAATCTGGCATAAAATTATTAAGCGGATCTTCGGTAGTAACTCTACATTGAATAGCAAATCCGTTTAGATGAATATCTTCTTGTTTAGGAAGTGCTGGGTGACTGCCAATTTTTTCACCTTCTGCAATTTTAATTTGGGCTTTTACAATATCAATACCAGTAACTTCTTCTGTAACTGTATGCTCAACTTGAATTCTTGGGTTAACTTCGATGAAATAAAATTCACCAGATTTTTTATCAAACAAAAATTCAACAGTTCCTGCACCAAAGTATTTAACTTGTTTTGCAATTTTGATAGCAGCGTTACAAATTTCTTCTCTAGTTTTATTTTCAAGAAAATGTGCAGGTGCTCTTTCAATAATTTTTTGATGTCTTCTTTGAAGAGAACAATCTCTTTCAAAAAGATGTAAAATATTTCCATGTCTGTCACCTAAAATTTGAACTTCAATGTGTGCAGCATCTTCTAAAAATTTTTCTATAAATACTTCATCTTTTCCAAAAGCTTTAAGTGACTCACTTTGAGCAGTAGTAATTTGATCTATTAATTCGTTGCTTGATCTAACAACACGCATTCCTCGACCGCCGCCACCCCAACTTGCTTTAACAATTACTGGGTAACCAATTTTCTCAACTTCTTTTTCAACACTTTTTAAATTTTCTTTTGTTACAAGAACAGACGGAACGGTGCCTACCTTTGCTTCTTCCGCAACTTTTTTAGCTTCAGTTTTATTTCCAAATCTTTTTAGTATTTCTTTACTAGGCCCAATAAATGTTATGTCATTTTTTTCACACTGCTCAGCTAGTTCAGGGCTCTCAGATAAAAATCCGTAACCTGGATGAATAGCATCAACCTTTGCATCTTTAGCAATTTTAATAATTGAGTCTATGTCCAAATATGCTTGAATTGGACCTTTGCCTTCACCTACTAAATAACTTTCATCCGTTTTAAATCGGTGAATAGCAAAACGATCTTCTTTAGAATAAATAGCAGCTGTTTTAATACCAGACTCTTCTGCAGCTCTGAAAATTCGAATAGCAATTTCACTTCTGTTTGCTGCTAAAATTTTACTAATCTTTTTCATCAATCCACCATTAAATAAGGATTATTACTTATTATTTTTTCGGGGATGCATCTATATGTTCCTTACTGAATTAGCAAGAGATCAAAGGAATTTAGCCATTTTTTAGGATTTGGAAGCAATTATAAATTGATAATAAACTGCAAATTATCAAATTAATATCTGTGTACATATGTCTCTTTATCACAAAGGTTGTTTTATATTAATGTGATATAATGAATTCGATGAATGAAAATATAAGACCTTATCAAAGTTGTTCCAAATCAGTCTTTTTGGTTTTAGGAATTATTTTTATAAGTTGGATTTCATTATTCTCTATTTTTCTAATTATTCAAGGAGCTTGGCCTGTATCTATATTTCTTGGACTTGAATATCTGATAATTTTTTATTTAATCCGTTTATATTTCAAAGAAAAAAATATTAAGGATGAAATAAACATTAATCAAAAAGAAATATCTATAAGAAAATATAAAGGTGATAAACTTTTACATTCATCTAAATTCAGCACTTACTGGTCTAAAGTTTTTTTTACAAAATTTAAAAATACATCCAAGTTATCAGTTAGAGAATCAGATAAAGAAACTGAAGTTGCAACTTTCTTGCATGCTGATTTAAAAGAGGGTTTATATTTAAGAATTAAAAAACAATTAAATTTCTATTAATTTTTTTTAAAACTTTTAAAAATATTATTTACAAAATTTTGTTCATTCCATTCTGATGGCCCAGATCCTATTCTTGTTATTATTAAGTCATAAGATGGTATAATATAACATCTATTAGAGTTGTATCCTTCCAAAGCATAAGTGTCTCTTGGTAAAGATGGCCATCGAAGGCCGTCTGAATTTATCCAAAATTGATATCCGTAAGATGAATTTAAATTTTGTGATTTTGTAGTTGCTAGGTCTATATAATCTGAAGATAATATTTTAATATTATTCCATAGTCCTTTTTTGAGCATGAAATATCCAAAGCGTGATAAATCTCTGGCTGAAATATGAAGACCAACATGCGATGAGGTAAATGGACCTAAAAAATTTCCACCGCCGTGAATATTCCAACTAGCGTTCTCTATACCAATTATTCTAAAAAGTTTTTCATATAAATATTCATGAATATTTTTTTTTGTTATTTCAAAAAAAACAAATGAAAGTAAAGCCACTGCTGGATCAGAATATTCCCATTGTTTTCCAGGTTCAGAAGATAAAATATCGACTGACTTTCCATATCTATTCTCACATTTTCCAATAGCAAATTCAAATGGACCATTTTGAGGTCCAGTCACTAAGCCATAAATATCATTATTTTCTCCTTTTAAACCTGAAGTCATAGACAATAAATGGTGTAAATTGATATTTTTTTTTCTTGAGTCGTTTTTTATAAAATCTTTTGGAAGAAAATTGTAGATAGGTGTTTGTAAATTTATATCTAAATTTTTTTTAGATTTATTTTTTTTTATTTCTTCTAATAAAAACATCCATGCAATTCCAGTGAATGATTTTGTACAAGACCATATATCAAAACGACTTTGCGGCAATGTCATGAAACTATGATTTTCATAAACTAAATAGCCATCTTTAATAATGACTGTACTTTGAGGATGGTTTCCAAAAAACAATTGTTGGCGTTTTATTTCTAGTTCAATTAAATTAAAATTGATATTTAGTAATTTTGATGCGTGATCAGTTGATATGAGTCTCCAGCCGCCCTCAATTTCTCTATTAGGAAAGTATGAAATATCTTTACTCATACATTAAAATTTCAAGATATTTATTTTAAAGAAATCAAATCATTCATAGAAAAAAATCCCATTTTTTTCTTTGATACAAATACTGCGGCATCAATAGCGCCTGTTACAAAAATTGATCTGTTATTAGCCTTATGCACTAAATCTATTCTGTCATTTGATCCTATAAAACTTACTGTGTGCTCACCTGCAATTTCACCGCCTCTTGTTACAGAAAAACCAATGTCGCCTTTTTTTCTAGATATTAGTTTTTTTGTACGATCTAAAACTTTTGAGTTATTTAACTTAGTTTTTCTACCTTCAGCAGCATACTCGCCAAGAGATAATGCAGTTCCAGAAGGGGCATCTTTTTTATGTTTGTGATGAGTCTCAGCAATTTCAATATCATAATCAGTATCTTTTAAGGCTGATGCTGTTTGTTTTACTAAGTTAAATAGTAAGTTAACACCCAAGCTCATGTTAGAAGACATGAGTATCGGTATTTTTTTAGAATAACTTTTTACTTTCTTTTTTTGTGCGTCTGTCATTCCAGTTGTACCAATAACAACTGCCGTTTTATTTGCAGAAGCGATTTTAAGATTATCTAAAGTGGACTCAGGTGTTGTAAAATCAATTATGACATTTGCTTCTTTGATTAACTGAGCTGCATTAGCTGTAACCAATTTTGCAGAGTTTATACTTGAAACTTTGTTTAAGGGTTTGTTTATATTTTTATGTTTTTTGTGTTCAAAACCACCGACAAATTCTAAATTTTTATTTTGTAAAATTTGTTTTGATATTTCCTGACCCATTCGGCCAAGACAACCTGAAACTGCTATTTTAATTTTTGCCATAAAAACTTCTTATACTTTGGTGATTGTAAGTTGAAAAGAAATTAAGTTAAATCTTCCCAGACTTCTTTTAATTTTGAGAAAAAACCTTGCGATTTTGGGCTATGTTTTTTTGATGTTCCACCTTCATTTTCGAACTCTCTCAAAATGTCTTTTTGTTTACTATTTAGATTGACTGGTATTTCAACGTTTGCCTGTACATACATATCTCCACGTCTACTTTGTCGAAGTATACTCATTCCTTTACCACGTAGTCTAAATTGCGTTTCAGATTGAGTTCCCGCTGGAATATTAAGTCTGGCTTTTTTTCCCTCTATTGTTGGTACTTCTATTTCGCCACCTAAAATAGCAGTAGTGATTGAAATTGGTATTTCACAAAATAAATTTTCTTCTTCTCTTTCAAAGAGTTTGTCCTTTTGAACTTCAACAAAAATATATAGATCCCCATTTCCTGCACCTCTTTCACCAGGTTCACCTTCACCAGCTATGCGAATTCTTGTACCTGTATCAACACCAGCAGGAATAGTAACAGAAATTGTTTTCTGTTTTTTAATATTTCCCGTTCCAGAACATTTAAGGCACGGATTTTTTATACTTGAACCTTCTCCGCCACATGTAGGGCATGGTCTTTCAATTGAAAAGAAGCCTTGTTGTGATCGAACTTTACCTGCACCACCACAAGTAGAACAGGTACTTGGTCCAGATTTATCTGCACTTCCAGTTGCTGCACAGGCATCACAACCAACATAAGTTGGAATTCTTATTTGTGGTTTCTTTCCAGTGAAAGCTTCGAATAGGGAGACGGACATATTATAACGAAGATCACTTCCTCTTTGTGGTCCTCGTCTTCTTGATGATTGTCCTCCAAAACCTCCACCAAAGAACTCTTCAAAGATATCAGAAAAGCCACCTGCAAAATCTCCAAAGCCTTGAGCTCCACCCATTCCACCTTGTTTGAAAGCGTCATGTCCATATTGATCATAAGCTGATCTTTTTTCTGAATCTTTTAAAACTTCATAAGCAGCAGCAGCTTCTTTGAATTTTCTTTCTGCAGTTTTGTCATCCTTGTTACGATCAGGATGATATTTCATGGCTTGTTTTCTATAAGCTTTTTTTATTTCATCTTCACTGGCATTTCGTTGAACGCCTAGTATCTCATAGAAATCTTTATCAGCCACATCTCCTCCTTATAAAAATTATGGAGCGTTAATCTTTTTTATCTTCGTCTACTTCTTCAAATTCTGCATCTACAACCTTTTCATCTTTTGTATTATCAGCTGATGGTTCAGCACCAGATGGATCAGGTTGAGGTCCAGCACCTTGTGGGTTTTGTTTATAAATTGCTTCGCCCATTTTAAGAGATGACTGAACAAGTGCTTCAGTTTTAGATTTTATAGCTTCTAAATCCTCACCGTCTTTTACTTTCTTAAGCTCTTCAATATCCTCTGTGATTTTATTTCTATCAGCTTCAGGAATTTTATCTCCGTGCTCTTTTAAATTCTTTTCAGTTTCATTAATTAAACTATCAGCATGGTTTCTAGTATCAACAGCTTCTCTTTTCTTTTTGTCAGCTTCAGCATTTTCTTCTGCCTCTTTGACCATTTTTTCAATCTCTTCATCTGATAATCCGCCAGAAGCCTGGATCTTGATTTGTTGTTCTTTACCAGTTGATTTGTCTTTAGCCGAAACGTTTACAATACCATTTGCATCGATATCAAAAGTTACTTCAATTTGAGGCATTCCTCTTGCAGCAGGTGGAATACCTACTAAATCAAACTGACCTAGTAATTTGTTATCCGCAGCCATTTCTCTTTCACCTTGAAATACTCTAATTGTTACTGCACTCTGATTATCTTCAGCTGTAGAAAATACCTGACTCTTCTTTGTTGGGATAGTTGTGTTTTTATCAATAAGTTTTGTAAATACACCGCCAAGTGTTTCAATACCAAGTGATAAAGGTGTAACATCAAGTAGTAGTACATCTTTGACATCACCTTGTAATACGCCTGCTTGAATTGCAGCACCAGATGCAACAACCTCATCTGGGTTAACACCTTTGTTAGGCTCTTTACCAAAGAAATTTTTTACTATCTCCGTTACTTTAGGCATTCTTGTCATACCACCAACCAAAATAACATCATCAATTTCAGCAGCTTGTAATCCAGCATCTTTAAGTGCCATTTCACAAGGCTTTAAACTTTGGTTTAAAAGTTCACCTACGATAGCTTCAAGTTTTGCTCTCGATAATTTAATCGTTAAATGTTTAGGACCAGATTGATCAGCTGTTATGAATGGTAAGTTAACTTCTGTTTCGGTTGAACTTGATAATTCAATTTTTGCTTTCTCAGCAGCCTCTTTCAAACGCTGAAGAGCAAGCTTATCTAAACGTAAATCAATACCATTATCTTTTTTGAATTCATCTGCAAGATAATCAATGATTTTAAGGTCAAAATCTTCACCACCAAGATGCGTATCACCATTAGTTGATTTAACTTCAAAAACACCGTCACCAATTTCTAAGATAGAAATATCAAATGTACCTCCACCAAGATCGTAAACTGCAACTGTACCTGTTTTCTTTTTATCTAAACCATATGCTAACGCTGCAGCAGTAGGCTCGTTAATAATTCTTAAGACTTCTAGTCCAGCTATTTTTCCAGCATCTTTTGTTGCTTGTCTTTGAGCATCATTAAAATAAGCAGGAACTGTTATAACTGCTTGTGTAACAGTGTCTCCTAAATAAGACTCTGCAGTTTCTTTCATTTTTTGTAATATAAATGCACTAATTTGGCTTGGACTATACTTGTCTCCACGTGCTTCTACCCAAGCATCACCGTTATCACCTTTTACTATTTTATAAGGTACTAATCCACTGTCAGACTTAACAGCTTCATCCTCAAATGTTCTTCCGATTAATCTTTTTATGGCAAATAAAGTATTTTCAGAATTAGTTACTGCTTGTCTTTTAGCTGATTGTCCGACAAGTTTTTCTTTTGTGTCACTGAATGCTACCATTGACGGTGTTGTTCTTCCACCTTCAGAGTTTTCAATTACTTTTGCTTCCTTACCGTCCATTACTGCAACGCAGGAATTTGTAGTACCTAGATCAATACCAATTACTTTTGCCATATTTTTATTCCTCTTTATTTAATTATTTACCAATCAACATTGGCTACATTAGATATGGGAAAAAAGTTTCAAAATACAAGGATGTTCCCGATTAATATTAAAAAAAACAAGTAATTTAGGGCTTTTTAAGACTTTTCTTTACTCTCATTTTCAGGATAGTCTTCTTCTTTTTCTTTAGGTTCTTCTGTTTTAGCGACTGGTTTTTTGGAAACTCCAACCATAGCTGCTCTTAGTAATCGGTCGTGCATTGTGTAGCCAGATTGGACTTCTTGAACTACTGTTCCTTCTTCAACTTCATTATTTTCAACCTCCATCATTGCCTGATGAAAATTATGGTCAAATTTTTGGTTTAAAGTTTCAATTTTTTTGACTCCGTGTTTTTCAAGAGTGCTTTTGTATTCTTTAAGCACCATTTTTAAACCATCGATAAGATTTTTTATACTTTCTGGATGATTTTCATCTTCTGGTAAAGCATCCAGCGCTCTTTCTAGGTTATCCCCTGGCGATAGAATGTCTCTGGCTAAATTTATGCTACCAAACTTAATTGTTTCAACTTTTTCTCGCTCAAATCTTTTTCTAAGATTTTCCATTTCAGCGAGTAATCGAATTTTTTCTTCTTTTAGTGTTTCAATTTCCTTTTCTAAATTGTTTTCTTCTGAATTTTCTTCTTCGCTTGTCTCTTCTGAATCTGTGTTTTCTTGACTATCATTATTATCTTCTTCGTTTTCAATATTCTCAGAATCAGGTTCTTTAATTTCTTCTTGTTGGTTATCTTGTTCTTTTTTTTCAACCATTAATCAATCACCTTTCCAATAATTTTAGACGTATAGTCAACCAGTGGAACTATTTTAGAGTAGTTTAATCTTGTTGGTCCAACTACACCTATAGCTCCTATGATTTCTTGTTCATTATTTTTATATGGGGCCATTACCATAGAAAGACCAGAGTGTTTAAACAAAAAATTTTTAGATCCAATAAAAATCTGAACCCCTTTTGCCTTTCCTGCAGTTTCTAATATATCTACAAAACTAGATTTTTTCTCAATTTCATCAAAAAGATTTCGAATTTGATCTAAATCTTTTGAAACTATTTCATCTTTTAATAAATTTGATTGGCCATGTAAAAAAATATAAGGATTTTTGCTATTTGGCTGAGTTTCAATAATACCTTGCTGAATTAATTTTGAAGAAATTAATTCTAGCTCATTTTGTGAATTTTTTATTTCTGTTTGTATTAATCTTTTAATTTGCGAAATATTTTTATTAGTAAACTTTGATGTAAGGTAGTTTGAGGCCTGTATTAATAATGAACTATTATATTTTCCATTATCTTCAATGATGCGATTTTCTACTTCTCCATTCTCATAAGCAAGAATTAGCATTAATTGACTACTATTTAATCTTATAAACTCAACGTGCTTTAAGTTTTTTTGAAATTTTGGGGCGATAACTATTCCTGCATAACTTGATAATCCTGAAATAGCCTTAGACGCAACATCGAGAACCTCTTCATAGGACTTTCCCTTTGTTAAACACTGTTGTTTAATATTTTCTTTATCTATTTTTGAAATTCTTCCAAACTCTAAAAGTCCGTCCACAAAAAACCTCATCCCTTTTTCAGTGGGCATTCTCCCAGCTGATCTGTGTGGGGCGTAAAGTAGTCCTTCTTTTTGTAAGTTTGATAAAATGGATCTAATTGATGCTGAAGAAAGATTTAAGCCTCCCATCTTCATAATTGTTTCTGATCCTGCGGGAGAACCAGTTTTAAGATATGACTCAACTAATTTTTTGAAAATTAATTTAGATCTATCATTAATTTGAGCATATAAATTGTCTGACATAAGAATTTTATTTAAAAATAATATTTATCTACTATTATTAAATTTATATGAGAAAAGATAGATCCTTCGATCAAATGCGTGAAATTTCATTTGAGAAAAACGTAAATATTCATGCAGATGGTTCGTGTTTGGTAAAATTTGGAAATACACATGTGCTTTGTCTTGCAACAATTGACGAAAGAGTTCCTCACTGGTTAAAGAATACTGGCAAAGGATGGGTTACAGCAGAATATGGTATGTTACCGAGGTCAACAAATACAAGGATGGATAGAGAAGCTGCAAAAGGAAAACAATCTGGTAGAACTCAAGAAATACAAAGATTAATTGGTCGAAGTTTAAGGTCTATTGTAGACCTTTCAAGCCTTGGAGAAAGACAAATAAAAATAGACTGTGATGTAATTCAAGCAGATGGTGGAACAAGAACAGCTGCTATAAGTGGAGGGTTTGTATCTCTATATCTAGCTATTCAAAAGTTGAAAAATAATTACAATTTGCGAGAACCAATTATTACTAATTTTATTGGAGCAGTCTCAGCTGGAATAATAAACAACAAACCATTGCTAGATTTAAATTATGAGGAAGATAGCGTAGCCCAAGTAGATGCTAACTTTGTTATTTGTGATACAAACGATATCTCAGAAATTCAAGTTACAGGTGAAGAATTTTTTTTTAATAATGATCAGTTCAACGAAATATTCTCTTTGGCTAAAAAAGGTGTGCGGAGCATAATTTCAGAGCAAAAAAAAATATTATTATAAAGTGAAAGAAATTTTTTTTTTTTCAAATAATATTAATAAAATAAATGAGATTCAGAATATTGTTAGTAAGAAAAAAATAAAGGTTTTATCAATTTTGGATTTTGAATTTTTAAAGGAGCCAGTAGAAAGCGGTATTAGTTTTTCAGAAAACGCAAAAATTAAATCATATTTTGGTTATAGAAAAACTTTGATTCCAACTTTTGCTGATGATTCTGGTATTTGTATAGAAGCATTGAATTGGAAACCAGGTATACATTCAAAAAAATTTTTAAATGATTTTAAGAAAATGGATGATTGTTTTAATTATATAATTAATAAAGCTAATATGAAGTCTAAATATAAAGCTTTTTTTAAAACATCTATATGCTTAACTTTAAAAGACTCTTATCATATAGTGTTTGAGGGCAGAGTTAATGGTACAATTTCAGAAAAACCTTTAGGAAAAAATGGGTTTGGTTATGATCCTATTTTTATACCTTCTGAAAATAATAAAACTTATGGTGAAATGACCAAAAAAGAAAAAAATTCGTTCAGTCATAGGTCTATAGCTGTTAATAAGCTTTTAGATTTTTTAAACTAATCAATTTTAATTGCTGTTCCTTTAGAAATTTTTAAAATATCCAAGTCCCTTTCAACAATGTTATTTTTAAAATAAAATTTTCCATCAATTCCATTAAAATTTATTTTTGAGTCATTTAAAGTCAATAAAAATTCATTAAATGAATAATTTTTTGTAAATACAAAATTTAACAAACCAATTAAATCATAATTTAAAGTAGAGATCCTTAAAATGTTCTCATTATATATTTCTTCGTACTGCTTGATTAAAAAAATTCTTTTATTTTTTTCAATACCTGGAAATATTGTTCCTTGTAATGATGGTTCTGTAAAAAAATTTTCATCATCAATTACACCAGTTCCTAAAAACTGAACTAAATTAGGGTCAATATCGTAATAAGTTAAAAGTGGTGCAACTTTTAAAAGGTTAAGACCATAATCAGCAATAAGAATATGTGTGAAATCATAATCACTAGTTGTTTTAAATTTTTGAAGTTTTTTATATCTCTCTTTTGATTTTAAGTCTGTTTTTGTAGATAATATTTTTTTTTGTCTTTCTAATTCATATTTTCTAAGATTATATTTTCCAAGTTCTTTTATGCTTTCTCTTACATTAGATAGATCATTTTTATAAGAAGATCTGTTAATTAGTATTGTCTCACTTTTATTTAATATATCGTCAATAATTGAATTAATCATAAATCCATAATTATTTTCTGGAAATAAAAATGCTAATCTAGTTTCAGTATCTAAAAAATTAAATAGTTCTTCAAGTTCGTTCTGTGGGAAAAAATTAAATAAATAAATACAATCGTCTGCCAAATTTCGATTAGAAGCGAATGAAAAAAATATTAATTTTTTATCACAGAACTTTTTTACTAATTGAGTATCATCATTTTTAATTGGACCAATATATATTTTACCAGGTTTATAAGAACTGGAAATAATTTTTTCTAATTCAAAATTGTTGCTATAATATTTAAAGTCAAAATTAATGTTGTTAAAGTTTTTATTGTAAACAGCTAATTCTAGAACATTTGTAAACTGATTTATAATTTTTTTATTTTCGTTTATGGGAAAAAGAAAAGTAATATTTCTATTTAATGAAATATCATTCAAGGTATCGCTCTTACTAACAATATTAGAGTCCAATTCCTGTTTAATTATATTTTTATCTAAAAATTTAGGAGTAGAAGTTTGTTTTCTTTCTATATCATCATTTTTATAAGATTGTTTAGACAAATTTGCTGGAGAACAAGAAATTAACGATATAATAAGATGAATAATGAAAAAAAATAGTAGTGGTTTATTTATTGTAGCTACACCAATAGGAAATTTAAAAGACATATCTGAAAGAGCAAAAGAAACAATTTTTGAGGCAGATTTGGTTATTTGTGAAAACCCTAAACATTCTCTAAAACTACTTAACAAATTAGGCATTAAAAAGAAATTATTATCATTACACGATTATAACGAAACACTAGTTATAAATAAAATATCAAAAGAACTATCAAATAAAAAAATAGTATTAATATCAGATGCTGGATCTCCTCTAATTTCAGATCCAGGTTTTAAACTTGTAAAATACTGTATTGAGAATAATATTTATACTACTTCAATCCCTGGGTCTTGTTCAATAATACCAGCTTTGCAACTATCTGGTATTCCAATAAATGAATTTTCTTACTTAGGATTCTTCCCAAAATCTAAAAATAAAATGAAATTATTTATTAATGAAATTAAAAATTCAATTAGGACCTCAGTTTTTTTTGTTTCATCAAATAAATTGATTGATTGTTTAAATTTTATTCAGAGTGAAGATTTAGTTAGAACAATAAGTATCTCCAAAGAACTTACAAAAATTAATGAAAACGTTTTAAGAGGTAGTTATGAACAAATCATTAGTCAAATAACAAATCAACAAATTTTAATGAAAGGAGAGTTTGTTGTTGTTGTTGAAGGAAAATCTATAAAAAAAACAAAAAATATAAATTTGTCTATTTATAACGATACAATTACAGTGTTACTTTCAAAATTTTCTTTGACCGAAGTCGTCGAAATAGTGCATAAATTGATTGGAATAAATAAAAATAAAATTTATAAATGGGTTCTAAAATTAAAAAAATACCAAAATTAATAGTTTTTGCATTTATTACTTCAATTTTAGTTTTAAATTATAGTTGTAGTCCGACAAATATTTTAGCAGGTGGTGGTGGTACTGCAATGGTTGTAGCAGAAGGAGATAGATCATTGGGTACTGTTGTTGATGACACTACAATTAAAGTAAATATTGCTGCAAGTTTTATAGGATCGGATAATAATCTTTTTGTCGATATAAACACAAGCGTATTAGAAAGTAGAGTTTTACTTACTGGTTTAGTAGAAGATCAGGAAACAAGGATAGAAGCTGTAAGACTTGTCTGGGAAGTTGAGGGTGTGAAAGAGGTTGTTAACGAAATAGAAATAGGAAATAGAGAAACAATAAAAGATTACGCAAATGATCTATGGATTAATACCCAAGCAAGAGGTGTAGCTGCTAAGACAATTGGCTTAAGGGCTGTAGGTTATAATTTTGAAACAATTAATGGTAAGTTATTTATCGCTGGTATAACTTCAAGACCGAATCAATTAGAACAATTAATTAATGCTTTAAAGTCTATTAAAGGTGTAAAAGAAATCGTAAATTACGTAATAATAAAAAAATAGCTATCTTAAGCTTCCAATTTTTTCTCCAGCTAAAATATGAATATGAAAATGTGGAACCTCTTGTCCTCCATCTACACCAGAGTTTGTTATCAACCGGTATCCACTCTCTTCGATTTTCAATTTGATAATTACATTATGAACACTTTTAAAAAAAGATGTTATATTTTCATTATCTGCTTTTTTTAAAAAATTAGAAAAAGTTGTACAAGGAAATTTTGGTATACCTAAAACATGTATTTTAGCTTGGGGATTAATATCGTTGAAAAATAAACTAAACTCATCTTCATAAACTTTGTCACAAGGTATTTCCTTTCTTAATATTTTTGCAAAGATATTATTTTCATCATACATGATTTTTTATTTTCTTTTTTCTAGTTCTTTATGTATTTCGTTTATTGAAATTTTTTTTGACTTTAATAAAATTAATAGGTGATAGATTACATCTACAGCTTCTTCTATGGTTCTTTTTTTTGATCCTTTTAGAAAATCTATAATCAACTCTGATGCTTCTTCTCCAAATTTTTGAGCTATTTTTTTTGGGCCCAATTTTAATAATTTATTTGTATATGAGTCTTTTTTTCTATTTTTTACTCTACTATTTATAATTTCATTTAAATCTTCAATTTTCATAGAATTTAATCTCTAATATTTATATTTTTATCTTTTAAATATCTCTTTACTTCTTTAATGCTAATTTCATTAAAATGAAAGACTGAGGCTGCTAATAAAGCATCGGCTTTGCCTTTAACTATACCCTCATAAAAATGATCTAGAGCTCCAACTCCTCCACTAGCTATAACAGGTATTTTTAAAAATTCTGAAACCTTACCCAAAAGTTCATTGTCAAAACCAGATTTTGTGCCATCCTTGTCCATTGATGTTAAAAGAATTTCGCCAGCTCCTAGTTCTTGAGCTTTTTCTATCCAACTTAAAGCATATAATTCGGTTTTCTTAGTCCCGCCATGAGAATAAACAAACCAATCATTATTATGTTTTTTTGCATCAACAGCTACGACAATGCATTGGTTTCCAAAATATTCAGAAGCCTCTTTAATGATATTGGGATTTCTAATTGCTGCAGAATTTATAGAAACTTTGTCGGCGCCAGCTTTAAGTAATGCTTGTATGTTTTCTATTGATGAAATTCCACCACCAACTGTGAGGGGTATAAAAACCTCGTTTGCAGTTTTTTTTACTACATTGATCATAGTATCTCTATTTTCTAATGATGCACTAATATCTAAAAAACATATTTCATCAGCCCCATTATCAGAATAATATTTTGCTTGCTCAACAGGGTCGCCTGCATCAATTAAATTTAAAAAATTGATACCCTTTACAACTCTTCCATCTTTAACGTCCAAGCATGGGATGATTCTTATTTTTACCATTTTAGTTTATAATTTTTTGCGCTTCTACTAGATCAATCTTTCCCTCATAGAAAGATTTACCTGAAATTATTCCTTCAATATTTTTTGTATTAAGCTTTTTTAAATTTATTAGATCAGAGTAATCTGTTAAACCGCCTGCAATTATAATTTTTTTATTAAATTTTTTAATTAAGTTTATTTTTTTTATAAAATTATTAACAAAATCCAAATTTAAACCTTTCAGCATTCCATCATTTTGAATATCTGTAATCACATATCCTTTAATTTTTGAGTTTTTATAAATATCAAGAATATCTTGTATTTTCTTTCCTGAATTTTTATCCCAACCTTTTATCATTATGTTATCTTCAAGAATATCTAATGATATATATACTTTATCCGCATACGTATTTGATAAAATTATAACTTCATTTGGTTTTTCAACTGACATTGACCCAATAATCAAATTATTTATTCCAACTTCAAAATATTTTTTGGCTAAATCTAAATTTCTAACCCCACCCCCTAATTGTATTGGTATTGAAATTGATTTTCTAATTTTTTTTATTGTTTCAAAATTAACATTAGATCTACCAAAAGCAGCATCTAGGTCAACTAAGTGAAGTTTTTTACAACCAATTTGTTCAAAATAGATAGCTTGTTTTTCTGGGTTTTCATTGTAAACAACACTGGTGTTATCTTTACCTTTAGAAAGTCTAACACATTTATTATCTTTTAAATCAATGGCTGGTATAATTTGCACTACAGATTTTTATAGTAATAGTAACCCTTAATAAAACTTCCGTTAATGTAAGCATAGTATGGGTTTTCACCCCATTTGATATAATTTTTACCTGTAAATAGTTTTATTGCTGCATCTTGTGTTTCTCTTACAGCTAACTGTAATGATTTAATATTATCTTCTTTAGCAATTTGTTCGGTGTGATCAATCATTGTTTTAGCCAAACCATAACCCCTTGCCCATGGGGCAACAAACTGTCTTCTTATACGTGCAATATTTTTCCTAGACTCAATATTAGGCGCCTCATATGCAAGCTGAAGGGTTCCAGCTATAACACCATTTAATCTACCAACAATAAGTTTAATAAATTTATCATTTGTTCTTTTAGTCCAGTAATCTATTAAAATATCTCTTGTAGGAACTCTCAACCAACCAAACCCACCTCCAGCTTTTATTGCTTGTTCTGTAATATTACAAAGGTCTGCTAAATCTACATCCGTAAGTTTTTCAATACTGTCGACTGAAATATTAATTTTCTCTTTTAGTTGTGTAGACATGTTCATACTCTAATAAATTCACTTAGTAAGTTTAATCCTTGGGAGGAACTTTTTTCAGGATGAAACTGGACGCCATATATATTTTCTTTTCCAACAATTGAAGCAAAATTTGTTCCGTACTTAGTTTCTGCCAAAATATTGTCTTTATCAGCACATTCGAAGTAATAAGAGTGAACGAAGTAATAGTCATTTTTAGTTGAGATTAAGTTATTATATTTTGAATTTGTCGGTATTGCCAAGTTCCATCCCATATGTGGAAGTTTCAAGGTGTCTCCGGGTAATAGTTTAATTTGCCCGTCTATCCAGCCTAATCCTTCATGAACTCCATTTTCTTCACTCATGTTAGCTAACATTTGCATACCAACACATATACCCAAAAATGGTTTCTTTTTTATTAACGCAAACTCACAAAGCTCATCAATTAAGCCGTCAGTTTTTTTTAAACCATTCATGCATGTAGAAAAAGCTCCCTGACCAGGCAACACGATATGAGTTGAATCTTTTACATCATTCAGTTTTTTTGAAATTAAAACATCAGCCTCAATATTGTTATCTTTTGCTATCTTAACAAAAGATTTTTGTGCAGATAAAACATTGCCTGAGCCGTAATCGACAATAGTGATCTTTTTCATTAAAAATTAAAGAGTGCCTTTTGATGATGGTATGTTGTCTTTTCTTCTGTTATCTATTTCGACAGCAAGTCTTAAACTTTTAGCAAATGCTTTAAAGCATGATTCAATGATATGGTGATTGTTTTTTCCATATAGGTTTTCAATATGTAAATTACATTTTGATTCATTTGAAAATGCTTTGAAAAATTCATGGAACAACTCCGTATCCATTTCACCAATTTTTTTTAAACCAAGATTAACATTCCATACAAGCTCTGGCCTTCCACTTAAATCAATAACACATCTTGATAAACATTCATCCATAGGAACATATGAAAAACCATATCTGTTTATTCCCTTCTTATCATCTAGTGCTTTGTTTATAGATAAAGCAATTGCGTAAGCTGTATCTTCAACTGAATGATGAAGATCAACATTAGTATCTCCTTCACATTTCAAGTCTATATCTATTAAGCTGTGATGAGATAATAATTCAAGCATGTGATCAAAAAAACCAATTTGTGTTGAAATATTAGATTGACCAGCGCCATCTAAGTTAACCTCACAACTTATCTTGGTTTCTTTAGTATTTCTCTCTACTTTACCTTTTCGCATTTTTGCCTAATATCAGTGAAATATGATTTATTCTAGGTAAATTACTTGATAAAAATAATTAAATAGCCATCTTAAGAATTAATGGAAAAAAATATTATTAAATCAACAACTATTGTAGGAATTAGAAAAGACAACTTAGTCGTTATTGCAGGTGATGGTCAGGCTAGTCTTGGTAATACCGTAATGAAATCCAATGTTAAAAAAATTAGAAGACTTGGAGCTGATGAAACAGTTATCTCTGGATTTGCAGGGTCTACTGCAGATGCATTTGCTTTATTTGAAAGATTAGAGGGAAAGTTAGATCAATATAAGAACCAACTTAAAAGAGCTTGCGTAGAATTGGCTAAAGATTGGAGAACAGATAGATATCTAAGAAGACTAGAAGCAATGATGATTGTAGCTGATAAAGATGTAAGTTTGTTATTATCTGGTACCGGCGATGTAATTGAATCTGATGATGGTATACTTGCAATAGGTTCTGGGGGTCCATACGCAAATAGCGCTGCTAAAGCATTGATGAAAAATACAAAAATGAATGCCAAAGAAATTGCTTTAGAATCTCTTAATATAGCTGCAGATATTTGTATTTATACAAATCATAATATTATTTCAGAAACTATTGAGCTTTAAATATGGAATCAAGTTTTAGCCCAAGAGAAATTGTTTCTGAATTAGATAAATTTATCATTGGTCAGAACAATGCAAAAAAGGCTGTTGCAGTTGCATTAAGAAATAGATGGAGAAGAAAACAACTTGATGATTCTTTAAAAGAGGAAATTGTACCAAAAAATATTTTAATGGTTGGTCCAACAGGTTGTGGAAAAACAGAAATCTCAAGAAGACTTGCTAAGTTAGCAAATGCACCTTTTGTTAAAGTTGAGGCAACTAAATTTACAGAGGTTGGATATGTTGGAAGAGATGTTGAACAAATAATAAGAGATCTTGTTGAAATAAGTATTACAAAAACAAAAATACAAATGGGCCAAGAAGTAAAGGCAAAAGCAGAAAAAAATGCAGAAGAAAGAATTTTAGACGTTTTGGTTTCTAAAAGCTCAACACCAGCTACTAGAGATAATTTTAGGAAAAAACTCAGATCCGGAGAACTAAATGATAATGAAGTTGAAATTCCAGTTTCAGCTAATGCAAATTTAAGTTTACCAACTATGGACATACCTGGCATGCCTGGTTCTCAAATGGGTATGATTAATTTAGGCGATGTATTTGGAAAAGGTTTTGGTAATCAAAAGAAAATGAAAAAAATGAGTGTCAAAGATTCTCATGCATATTTGTTAAATGAAGAAACTGATAAACTTTTAGATAAAGATAAAATAAACTCAAGAGCATTGGATGATGTAGAGCAAAATGGTATCGTTTTTATAGATGAAATAGATAAAATTACTTCTAGAGCTGATAGAAGTGGTGCGGATGTATCAAGAGAAGGTGTTCAAAGAGACTTATTACCGCTTATTGAGGGAACTGCGGTTACTACAAAATATGGTGTTGTTAAAACAGACTATATTTTGTTCATTGCCTCTGGGGCATTTCACTTATCAAAACCATCAGACATGCTGCCTGAGCTTCAAGGCAGATTGCCAATTAGAGTCGAGCTTGATAGTCTTAGTAAAAAAGATTTTAAACTTATTCTTACTGAAACACAAAACAGTTTGATTAAGCAGTATCAAGGACTTCTTGGAACAGAGAAGGTTGATTTGAAATTTGAAGAAGATGGAATTGATACCATCGCTTCTCTCTCTACAGAGATAAATCAGAACGTAGAAAATATAGGCGCTAGAAGGCTACATACTGTAATGGAAAAACTACTTGAAGAGGTTAGTTATACTGCCTCAGATATAGGCCCTACAGAAATAATAATTAATAAGGAATACGTTGAAAATAGCTTAGGAGAACTTATTAAAAGTCAGGACTTATCGAAGTTTATATTGTAAAGCTCATTTAATTTTTTAAAAATTATAAAATGAGTCTTTTTAAAAATATAAGAATTGAGCTACTTGTTCTTTTAATAATATCTTTAAATGTTTTCATATCATTCAATTTAGATCTAGGGCTGTATAATTATTTTAAAGATTTTAATAAAAGTCTTAATAGTGTTTATTTAAAAGAATTTTTTGTAGACATAACAAGGCTCGGGAGCTCGTCTTGGTATTTTGCTATTTCTGTTATTGGATTTGGTGTTGTTTATTTGAACAACAGATTAGAATTTATAAAAATTGAAAAACAAAAAAATATAAGTAATTTTTTTGTATCGTCTTTTTTTTATATTTTGGTTGTTGGAGTTGTAACTCAGGTTCTGAAGCATATTGTTGGTAGACCAAGACCCAATCACACAAATTTTGAGGACTCTTTTGGTTTTAATTTTTTTACTTTCGACTCAAATTTTCATTCCTTTCCTTCAGGCCATTCATCAACTATATTTATAATTTGTTTTATTCTTGTAGCCACTTTTCCAAAACTAAAATATTTTTTTTATCTTTTAGCGTCTGTTATTGCTTTGAGTAGAGTTGTAGTTGGTGCTCACTTTTTTACTGACATTGTTGCCGGTGCTGTATTAGCACTTATATCTTTCAAAATTATAAACACAATCTTAGAAAAGAAATATGCCCAATATAAATTTTCAAATTTGTTGCCTGAAGAAAATTCAGAGATTTATAATTATGTATTATTTTTGGTAATTAGTTGTGTGTTTATTACTTCAGGTCCATCCATAGATTTGTATATTTCAGGTTTGTTTTATTATGGATCACAACAGTTTGCTTTACAAAGTTTTGATTTAACCTCAATATTGTTTCGAGATATTTTATTACCATTAATACTTATTTATATTTTAATTTTACCAATAGTTGGGCGTTTCACTAAAATTGATAAAATTTTTTTTAATTATAAATTTTCTATAAAGGAAATAGTTTTGTTGTGGGGTTCTCAAATTATTGGGGTGTTAATTTTTGTAAACCTGATACTTAAAAATTTATGGGGGAGGGCTAGACCAAATGATATTTTACAATTAGGTGGAAAAGAAACTTTTTCGCCGTGGTTTGAAATAAGCAACGCTTGCGAAACAAATTGCTCTTTTGTTTCAGGCGATGCTTCTGTTGGGTTTTCAATTATAATTCTATATTTAATTACAAAAAAAATAATTTTTCTCTATGCAAGTGCTTTTGCTGGTTTAGTACTAGGTTTAATTAGAATAATGGCTGGTGGTCATTTCTTAAGTGACATTTTTTTTGCTGGTTTTTTAATTGTAATTTTAAATATAGTTTTATTTGAATTGTATAAAAAATATTATGCTAAATAAAATTCTATTGCCATCATTTGTTGTTTTACTTTTATTGAAAATAAGTGCCTTAAATTTTACTACTTTTAATTTGTTTGGTGATGAAGCACAGTATTGGGTATGGTCAAAAAATCTTGACTTTGGTTATTTTTCAAAGCCTCCTTTTTTGTCTTGGATAATAAGAGTTTATACGGAAATATTAGGTAGTAGTTTTTTTTCATTAAAACTTCTCCCATCGTTTGTCTATTTATTGATTGCCTGGAGTATTTATAATCTTTTACTCAACTCTGGACTAAATAAAAAAGATTCATTTGCGGGTTGTTTAATTTTTTTATTTATACCCGCTGTTTCTTTTTCATCTTTTATAATTAGTACTGATCTTTTTTTATTATTATTTTGGACACTTTCACTTAATGAATTAATTAAGATCAATGGTGAACATAGTTTAAAAAATTTTATATTATTGGGTATTTTTCTGGGGTTAGGTTTTTTATCAAAATACGCAGCTATATATTTTGTGATTTGTTTATTTGTTTTAATTTTATTAGATAAAAGATTTAGAAAAATTTTTTTGGATAATTTATTTGGTTTTTGTCTTACTTTTTTATGTGTATTTGTAATTATCGTACCAAATATTATTTGGAACTTTAATAATGACTGGATAACACTTCAGCATACTTCGGATAATGCAAATTTTGGAAATATTGAAATAGATCTTATTAGAGGTTTAGAATTTTTGTTAATTCAGGTTTTAATGTTAGGCCCGTTTATGGTTTTGGGTGGGATATTTGGATTTAATAAATGGAACTATATTCAAAAAATTTTTCTAATATTTTCTATGCCTATAATTTTAATTGTTTTAGTAGAAGCTATTATTGTAAGAGCTAATGCAAATTGGGCTGCTCCAGCTTTAATTTCTTTATTTGCTCTTTTATATATTAGAATTAATAATTCTTTTTTAAAGATAGCTAATTATATGTTTAATTTTATTGTCTGTTTAATTCTTTTTGTAATGATTGGAATGAGCTATCCGTCTAAAATTTTTGAGCGAATAAGCGGTATAAATGATTATGCTCTAAAAATTTACAGTGGTTCTTCAGATGGTGTCATAAAAAATATAGTGGTTTCTGATCGGCTTTTATTTTCAAGCCTTAATTTTGAATTAAAAGATAAGGATATTAATTTCTATATGCCACATAAAGAAGGAGATGAAATAACAAACCACTTTAAAATAGTATCTCCTCTTAATAAAAACATAAATGAAAACTTTACTTTAATTGGGAGCCCCTCAGATATTAATTATTTAGAGAATGAACATAAGGTTTTAAAAATAAATTCGCCTAATCAGAAATTTACAAGAAGAAAACTTGATGTTTACGAGGTTGTGTTTGAATAAATTTCTAATATTTTTTATTATATTTGTAATTAATACATCCTATGCAAATAATTTTAGTGCAGAATATAGGGTCAGCACAACAGGGATTAAAATTGGTAATTTTAGTTGGTCATTAAATATTAATGATAATATTTATCAAACAGAAATTAATTTGAAAAATTCTGGTATTTTTTCACCTTTATATAAATTTGAAGGAAGCTATCTTTCAACTGGGGTTATTGAAAACAACATATTTAAAACTCAGAATTATAAACAGTTTTGGAAAACTAAGAAGAAAACAAAAATAGTTAAAATGTCTTTTGATGATTATTTAATTGAATTAAAACAAGAGCCTGTAGAAGAAGAAATAGCTAGGGTAGACCTAGAAGACTTATATTTATATTTTGACCCAATCACCTCTTTTATAAATATTTTACATGGAAAAAATGAGGCAAAAACAATTGATGGGAGAAGAATTTACACACTCAAACAAAACGAAAGTGAGGATGGAAATATAATTTTAGAAATTGAAGACTATGTAAATATTTGGGCTGACCATAAAAGAAATGATTTAAAAAAAATTGAATTTTTAGTTGAAGATGATTTACTTCCATATGAAATTCTTATTCATTTCAAAAAAAGGGTATTTAAGTTAGAAAGAATTTAAAACTTTTTTTTTCTTAAATAAACAAAAAGAGCTCCGTCACCCCCATGTTCAAAACCCGCATCTTGATATGTTAAGATATATTTCTTAAGATCGTCTTCGTTTATCCAGTTTATTATTGAGTTTTTGATCTTTCCATAGAAAAGTTTAGGGCTTGTGTCTTGATCATTTTCTATTTTTTTATGAACACCCTTTCCAGTAATTATAAGCAAACATCTTTTATTCTTGTTATAATTTTTTTTTACTTCAGTTATAAATTTTTCATGTGCTTCGACTAAACCATATCCGTGAAGGTCAATTCTTCTATCTATATTAATTTTTCCCCGCTTAAGCTCCTTATTAACTTCACCAAATGATAGTTTAAACTCTGAGCTACTAACCTTGTGTTCAGTTATTGTTTTTTTACTGGTATTTTTGGTATTAGTTTTTTTATCTAATTTTACATTTTTTTTATTAGTTGTTTTCGTTTTAACTATGGAGGTATCTTTTTTAAAAGGTTTTACACCCTTCATGTTTTTTAGAAAAAAATCTTCTTCCATTATTTTTTTGTATAGTGTTTAATTAAATTCTTTACCCTTTCAGGTGTTTGGAGATACCACAAACTGTCTAACATCTCTAGTGATGCCATAAATTTTTGTTTTTTATTTAGAAAATAGAGCATTTTTTTAAATTTAGAGACGCCTTTTGCTCCAAGTTGAAAAATCATTTCTATTAATAATTCTTTCTCTGAAGTTGTGTGATCTTTTATAAAAAATTTTTTTTTGTATTGTTGGTGTGCTTTTTTAAAGTCTATCTCAAACAATTCTTCAAAATATTTTTTTTTAAATTTTTTAATATAATATTTATTTTCTTTTTCTGTAATAAGATGACCATAACCAATAGTATAAAACCCTAATTGATCTTGATAAGGCTTATCAGAATAACCCTCGTTTTTTTTAATTCGGTTTTTGAGTTCTTTAAAGGACAAATATTAAGTTTGAGTTAATATCCATATAGGACTAGAAGAGTTTATTGGTTTTTCAAAAGTCCAGGTGTCTTTATTTTTAACAATAGAACCCTCATCATTATTTAGCATCTGTTCACTAATAAAATTGACCGATATTGATATTGTGTCATTTTCTACTTTCGCATCTGCGATACCTTCTACAACGAGTGAATAAAATTGTGATTCTGGATTATTTGTTTTTTCATCAATTGCTTTTTCAAAAGCAGAGTAAACATCCTTGGACACTAGATTTTTCAGTGTTTTTTTATCTCCATTATTGAAAGATGAAATTATAATCTCAAATGCTTTCTTAGCACCATCAAGAAATTCTCGGTGATTAAAATTATTTACTTTTTTATATACAACCTCAAGCTTTGTCTCATTATCCATTAAAGAAGGTATGCTTTGGACATCCTCTTGTTTTTTGGTTTCTTGAGGTTTTGGCTCTGTTATATTTTTTTGAAACCCTGTTCTTTTTCCAAGAACACTTCTTAATCTATAAATAATAAATCCAGCAATAGCTGCAAAAATCAGAATGTCAAAAAATTGTAAGTCGCCGTAAATCATTTAATTTTAATATAATAACTTTTTCAAATATTAATAGTTATATTTTTTCCAAAGAGGGTTTTTTAGTTTTTTTAACATTTCTTTGTGAGCAAGATAATCTTCTTTATTAACCTCTATGATTTTGGTTTTTGTTTCGTTTTTGTTGTTAATTTGTGTATTTTTTTCATCACTGTTTGAGTTTAGCTCCATAGAAAACTGCTTACCACCTCTAAGTTCTAAATAAACTGCAGCTAAAAGCTGAGAGTCAAGCAAAGCTCCGTGGAATGATCTGTCTGATAAATCAATATTAAACCTTCTACATAAATAGTCGAGGTTGGCTATTCGTGTTTTTAGAACTTCTCTTGCAAGAGAAACGGTGTCTACTACAGGATTTTCTAATGGAGATAGTCCTAAGATTGATAGCTCATTATTTATAAAACCTAAATCAAATGATGCATTGTGAATTATTAATGTATCATTTTTCAAAAAACTCAAAAGCTCCTTGTGATTTTCTTCAAATGGTTTTTGTTGATTGAGAAAATCATCTGAGAGACCTACAATATTTTTTGCACCTTCGCTTATACTTCTATCTGGTTTGCAATAAAATTGAAGGGTGTTTCCTGTAGGCACGTAGTTTTTAAGTTCTACACAACCAACCTCTATTATTCTGTCACCGGTTTTATAATCAAGACCGGTTGTTTCTGTATCAATTACTATTTCTCTCATTGTTTAAATTAAAGTTTATTTATTAACTTATTAATTTTAGTTTTATAATCCTTTAATGTCGAGTTGTTGTAAATAACATAATCAGATTTCTTTTTTCTTATAACGTCTGAAGTTTGAGATCTAAATATATTTTTAAACTGTGTTTCTGTCATTTTTCTTGTTTTTTTTAGTCTTTTTAATCTTACTTGTTTTGATGCTATTATAGATATTACTTTGTAGAACTTTTTTTCTAAATTGTTTTCAAACAATAGGGGTATATCAATAAATATTAATCTGGTTTTTTTATCTTTTTCTTGTTTTATAAAATCAGACCTCTTTTTTCTTACTATCTTAAATATGTATAACTCAAGTTTTTTTCTTATCTGTTTATTTTCAAAAATAATTTTTGATATAATTTTTTTATTTATATTTTTTTTTGAAATGGACTTTGACAGACCTATAGTACGTAAATAAGTAACAAATTTTTTATCAGGGTTTTTGTATATTTTTGCCACCTGCTCGTCTGAACTATGAATTTTGAAACCTTTTTCTTTTAATTCACTACAAAAGGTAGATTTGCCAGATCCTATTCCACCTGTTATTGCTATGGTTTTCGTCATTAAATTTTTTTATAAATTGTGTTAAGCAATTTTTTGTCTACAGATGGGCTTTTACCAAACCAAATTTTAAAACACGGCCTGGCCTGTTCAATCAACATTGATATTCCATAAATCTTTTTATTTTTTGGAAACTGTTTAAGAAATGAGGTATTTTTTGGGCTATAAACAATGTCGCTTACAATTGTAGATTTTGTAATACGTTTTAGGTTTTTTTTTAATATAGGGTTTATTGGTGTGGTATTAATTATTAAAAAAACTCCCTCAAGATGTCTTTCAAGATCACTATATGTTTTTGTATACTCAGTCTTGTTTGAATACTTAATTTTTTTCTTAGATCTGTTGAAAATTAAAATATCCTTAAACCCCCTTTTCTTTAAAACATAGTGAATGGCGTGTGATGCGCCCCCATATCCTAGAATAATAACTTTTCTGCTTTTGGTTTTTTTTATATTTGGTAGGGTTTTGTAATATCCTGTCCAATCAGTATTGGTTCCATTTATAATTTTTTTATTTGTTACACAATTTACTGCACCAATTTTTTTTGCATGGGCGTCTATTTTATTAAGGTGTTTGATAATTTTGTTTTTGAATGGAATAGTTACATTTAAGCCAAGTGTATCTTTTTTTTCCAAAATTTCTTTTATTTTTTTATGAAAGTTTTTTTCTGTAAGTTCTAAGTATCCATAAGTTGCTTTAATGTTATATTTTTTAAACCAATAGTTAAATATTGTTGGTGAAAGACTTTTAGATGCACTATTCCCAACTACGTAAAGTTTTTTCATTTTTTTGAATATAAATAATCTAGCAAATTAAATAAAGGTAATCCCATCACATTAAAATAATCTCCTTTTATGCTCTCAATGATATTAGGCCCCAAACTTTCTATTTGATAACATCCTACAGAGCTTAGTATTTGTTTGCCTGTTTTTTTTAAGTATGTTTTTATTTCACCATTATTAAGCTTTCTTATTTTAACATGGGTTTTTTCGTAACTTTCCCAAATTTTGGAGCCATTCAAACAAATAGTTAAGCCCGATACTATTAAGTGTGTCTTTCCTGATAGAGATTTGATTTTCTTTTGGGCTTTCTCAATAGAATTTACTTTATCTAAAATTTTTCCATTATGATAAATGACTGTATCACAGCCTAAAACAATCTTATTGGCATACAATTTTTGTCTACTTACACTTCTTGCTTTTTCATAAGAAAGTTTTTTTGCAAAAATCTCAGGCCTTGTTTTTCTGTTGATGGTTTTTTTAATATCTTCTTCGTTGCAGTTTGGAACTTTTTGTTTGAAATTTAATCCTGCATTTTTCAATATTTTATACCTAGATTTGCTTGAGCTAGCTAATATAAATTGTTGGTGCATAAGTGTGTTAATAAAAGTTATAGTTATAAACACTATTAAATATAATTTGAATTTAAGAAATAGTTCTTTTGTTTCAAAAATGTGTTGTTAACAACTTAATAACTTGTCTGAACATTATAAACTGAGTGTTAATATATTTTTTATACAAAATTAATAACAAGTTATTAAAAATTTATTGCATTACAAATTATTTAAAAATAGTATTCTTTTTTGATTATTCTTTAAATTAACATGTTTGTTTAGGTTTTTACTCATATGTTGGTAAATAAAGAATGATACAATAATAAAGCAATAATTAAGCCTTTTAACCTTACAACTAATACTACAATTAAATATATATTATATATTATTATTATTTTGACATTAACTTCAATTTTGATTATTAAAATAACCCACTTCTAAACTACCTCAACTACATTATGAATTTACAGGAACTAAAAGGAAAAGAACCTCAAGAGCTTTTGAAACAGGCAGACAAACTTGGTATAGAAAACCCGTCATCTCTTAGAAAACAAGATTTAATGTTTGCAATTTTAAAAACAATTGCTGAGGAAGGTGAGATTATTACCGGTTTAGGGGTTATTGAAATTATGCAAGATGGCTTTGGTTTCTTAAGATCATCAGAATCAAACTATCTTCCTGGTCCAGATGATATTTACGTTTCTCCATCTCAAATTAAAAAATTTAGTATAAGAACTGGAGATAGTGTCGAAGGTGAAATACGATCTCCAAAACAAGGAGAAAGATATTTTGCTATTACTAAAATTAATAAAATTAATGGGCAGGAAACAGATTCTGTTAAAAATAGAGTAAATTTTGAGGACTTAACTCCATTGTATCCTGATTCAAGATTTAGATTAGAACAAGAAAAACCAATGCCTGATTTGACTGAGAGAATTATAGATATTATTGCACCTCTAGGAAAAGGACAAAGACAATTAATTGTTGCACAACCATTCACCGGAAAAACGATAATTATGCAAAAAATAGCTAATGCTATCACTGCTAACAGTCCTGATACAAAGCTAATAGTTTTGCTAATTGATGAAAGACCAGAAGAAGTTACAGATATGCAAAGATCTCTAAAAAAGGGTGAAGTAATCAGCTCCACATTTGATGAGCCCGCATCAAGACATGTTCAGGTTGCTGAAATGGTTATTGAAAAGGCTAAAAGGCTGGTTGAATATAAAAATGATGTAGTTATTCTTCTTGACTCAATAACTAGACTTGGAAGAGCTTATAATACAGTTGTTCCTTCTAGTGGAAAGGTATTAACAGGAGGAGTTGATGCAAACGCTCTACAAAGACCTAAAAGGTTTTTTGGTGCTGCAAGAAATGTTGAAAAAGGCGGTTCTCTTACAATTATTGCTACTGCTTTAATAGATACAGGTAGTAGAATGGATGAGGTAATATTTGAAGAATTTAAAGGTACAGGTAACAGTGAAATGGTACTAGATAGAAAACTCAGCCAAAAAAGAACATATCCTGCATTTGATATTGGTAAATCTGGAACAAGAAAAGAAGAATTATTGCTTGATAAAGATGAACTTGGAAAAATCTTCATTTTAAGGAAAATACTAGCTCCAATGGGAAGCACAGAAGCTATGGAGTTTTTGTTAGATAAAATGAAAAATACAAAAACAAACAACGATTTCTTCCAAAGCATGGGAACTAAATAAATATAAATTTTTTTTATAATCTTTCTTATTTACTTAATATCATCTTGGGTTTAATTCCCAAAAAATGAAAGCTTCCAAAGAGACAATTTTTGCTCTCGCTACGCAAAAAGGTAAATCAGGTATAGCTGTTTTTAGGGTTTCAGGAAAAGGCTCTCACAAACTAATAAAATCAATATCGTCTAAAAAAAAATTCAAAACAAATTTTGCTACATTAAACAATTTATTAGATAGAAATAGTGTTATAGATCAAACGCTAACAACTTTTTTTAAATCACCAAAAAGCTACACAGGAGAGGATATGGTGGAAATATCTTGTCATGGAAGCATTTCAGTAATTAACAAAATAACTAAAACCCTATTAAAAAAACAGATCAGACTTGCTGAGCCTGGAGAGTTTACCAAAAGAGCATTAATGAATGACAAGCTTAGTGTTTTAGAAGCTGAAACAATTAATGATTTAGTTAATGCAGAAACTGAAAATCAAAGAAAGATAGCTATTGGTAATTTAAGTGGAAATTTAGATAAATTAATTATTGAAATATCAAATAAACAAAAAAAACTTCTAGCAGATATTGAGGCAATAATTGATTTTGCTGACGAAGACCTCCCTAAAGAAATATATAAAAGCATAAGAGAACAAAATAAGAACATATATAAAAAAATTGAAAATATTATTAAAAGGTCGTCTTTATCCAAACAAATACATAACGGTTTTACAATAACTATTATTGGAAAGCCGAATACAGGCAAGTCTTCCTTTATAAACTATATAAATAATAAGGAGGTTTCTATAGTTACTAATATACCTGGAACTACAACAGATTTAGTAAGCTCCACGTTAGATATACAAGGAGATAAATACACATTTATTGATACAGCCGGAATAAGAAAATATAAGAATTTAATAGAAAAAATAGGTATTGAAAGATCCTTAGAGAGCGCTGAAAAGTCTGATTTAAATATAGTTTTTCTCAAAAACAATGAAAAGAAAAAATATAGTAAAATCAAATCAAAAATATTTGTTAAATCAAAATATGATACAAATAAAAAGAAAATTAGTGGGGTACATAGTATTTCATCAGTATCTGGTTATGGAATTGAGTCTCTTATTAAAAAAATATTTTCAAAATTAAAGAAAAAACCAATTTCTGGACCAGTCTTTTCACGTGAAAGACATATGGAAAGCCTAAAGAAATCACTTGTATTGCTTAAAAGTTTAGATTTAAAAGAAATAGATATTGCTGCTGAAAATGTTAGAAGATCTATTATGTATATTGATGGAATTAATCAAAAATTTGATATTGAGAAAATTTTAGATATAATATTTAGTGATTTTTGTATAGGTAAGTAATTTCACGTGAAATGGGATATGGACAATAAATTCGATGTAATTGTAATTGGTGGGGGGCATGCAGGCGTAGAAGCAGCATGCTCATCTGCAAGAACTGGATCAAAAACAGCACTAATTACTCATAAAGTTGATAAAATAGGAGAAATGTCATGCAATCCTGCAATTGGAGGCCTTGGAAAAGGACATCTTGTAAAGGAAATAGATGCTTTAGATGGAATTATGGCCAAAGCTACAGACAAATCCTGTATACAATTTAGAATGTTAAACTCTAGTAGAGGTGCTGCTGTAAGAGGTCCAAGGGCACAAACAGACCGTATTTTATATAAAAATGCCATAAATGAGCTCATATCTGAGCAAAAAAATCTTCAAATTATCGAGGGTTCAGTAGAAGATTTAATTGTTTTAAATAATCAGGTAAATGGTGTTGTTTTAGGTGATAACAAAAAGATATCATCCAAATCTGTGGTTTTAACTACAGGTACTTTCTTACAAGGCTTAATAAGAATAGGCTCAGAGAAGCAAGAAGCTGGAAGGGTTGGTGATAAGCCTTCAATAAAGCTTGCAAAAAGGCTTAAAGAACTAAAGTTTTCAATAGGCAGATTGAAGACAGGAACGCCCCCAAGATTACTTAAAAAAACTATAAATTTCAATGACTTAGATGAACAACACCCAGATAAAAAGCCTGTTCCATTTTCTTTTATCAACAGAGATATCCACATTCCTCAAATTTCTTGTTTTATTACTCATACTAATAAAAATACCCATGAAATAATCGCTCAGAACTTAAACTTATCACCAATGTATTCGGGAGAAATACAATCAATGGGAGCTAGGTATTGCCCATCTATTGAAGATAAAATTCATAAATTCAAAAATAAGTCATCACACCAGATATTTCTTGAGCCAGAAGGATTAGATAGTGATTTAATATATCCAAACGGAATATCCTCTTCACTTCCAACTGAAATTCAAGAGCAATTTGTTAAAACGATTAAAGGCTTAGAGAATGTTACAATTACACAACCCGCTTATGCAATTGAATATGATTTTGTTGATCCACAAGAGCTAACACATACGCTTGAAACAAAGAAAATTAAAAATTTATTTTTTGCAGGACAAATAAATGGAACAACTGGATACGAAGAAGCAGCTGCACAAGGTATAATGGCCGGGATAAATGCATCACTTAAAACAACATCTAATAAAGAATTTATAATACCCAGGTCCTCTGGATATATAGGTGTTTTGATAGATGATTTGGTTACAAAAGGAACAAAAGAGCCATATAGAATGTTTACATCAAGGTCTGAATATAGACTTTTACTTCGAGCTGATAATGCAGATTTAAGACTTACACCTCTTGGAATTGATATAGGTTGTGTTAATATAAATAGGCAAAGAGAATTTGAAAAAAAATCCAAAAGGATCAAAGAAGGGTTCAAGTTTGTTAAAAATCACAAATTCTCACCAGACGCACTTCTGAAAAAGGGGATAAAAATAAACAAAGATGGAAAGAAAAGAAATATCATAGATCTTCTGTCGTTTTCTAATATTACAACCACTAAGCTCAAAAAAATACTTCCTGAATTAAATGACTTAGAAGAATACGTAATAGAACAAATAGAAATTGAAGCTAAGTACGCAGGTTATCTTGATAGACAAAGAATGGATATACAAGATTTTGAGAAAGAAGAAAGTTTAACAATTCCAAAATCAACGAATTATAAACTAGTTGGCAGTTTATCTAATGAGATAGTAGAAAAATTAACAAAAATTAAACCACCAACTCTAGGAGCAGCCTCAAGAATATCAGGCGTAACACCAGCAGCCACCATAGCGCTTCTTAGATATATAAAAAAAAATAAAAATAAAAAAGCAGCATAATTTGGATAAAAGCTCTGTAATAAAAAAATATAATCTTAGCAAAAAGCAAATTGATTTAATTGATAGTTACATACTCAAGTTAACAAAAAGTAACCAAATACATAATTTGGTAGGACCGTCTACAATTGATGTTGCTTGGGATAGACATGTCAACGATTCATTACAATTGTCTGAATTTATTTCGAAAAAAAAAGCACCTATAATAGATCTTGGCACTGGTGCAGGGCTACCAGGGGTGATCCTACATATTTTTGGGCATTCAAATATATTATTGATTGATTCTAAGATGAAAAAAATTAACTTTGTTAAAGAATTTGCATACGAGCAAAATTTAGAAATAAAAACTATTTGCACAAGGGTAGAAAAAATTAGAAATCAAAAATTTGACTTTATTATCTGCCGAGCTTTTGCTCCATTAATTAAATTATTAGATTATTCACGGTTTTTTACTAAAAAAAATACATCACTGCTTTTTCTAAAAGGAAGAAGTGTTAAAAAAGAAATACACGATGCAAAAAAATCCTATAGCTTTGAATACGATCTTTATCCAAGTCAAAGTGAGGGAGATGGGTATGTATTAAGAATTAACAAATATAAAAAACTGTGAAAAAAATTATCTCTATATCCAATCAAAAAGGGGGTGTTGGCAAAACCACAACCACTATAAATCTCGCTACCTCATTAGCTGCAGTAAAAAAAAATGTTTTAATTGTTGACGCTGATCCACAAGGTAATGCAAGCACCGGACTAGGTTTTACTTATGATGCAAGAAAACCAACAATTTATGAGATGATTCATGAAAAGAAATTTTTGGTTGAGGGAATTAAAGAAACACTAATTCCTGGTCTTAAAATAATCGGAGCAAACACGGATCTAGCAGCGGCTGAGGTGGAATTGACAAATTTTGAAAAAAGAGAGTTTTTATTTAAATCTATATTTTCTGAAATTAATGACTTTGATTTTATTTTTATTGATTGTCCACCTGCACTTGGACTTCTAACAATCAACTCATTAGTTGCATCTGATACTACGCTTATTCCCCTTCAATCAGAGTTTTTTGCCCTTGAGGGTCTTTCTGCTTTAATGAATACAATCAAACTAATTCAACAAAATTATAACAAAGACCTAAAAATTGAAGGGATATTACTTACAATGCTAGACAAAAGAAATTCATTGAGCTCACTTGTAGAGAAAGACGTAAGGCAACATTTTGGTAATCAAGTATACAAAACAACAATTCCAAGAAATGTTAAAATTTCTGAAGCCCCAAGCCATGGAAAGCCGGCTCTTGTATACGATACACAAGCCGCAGGTTCTTTGGCCTATATTGAACTTGCAAAAGAAGTCATTTTAAATCAAAATAAAAATTATGAATAAAGATAATAAATTAGGAATGGGCTTGGGCGCACTTTTACCGACCACAAATAAAACTAACAACAATGAAGTCCAAAAAATTAATATTTCACAAATTATACCTAACCCAAGTCAACCAAGAAAAAATTTTAAAGAAAATGAGCTTAACGAATTAGCATCCTCAATAAAAAACCAAGGTCTAATTCAACCCATTATTATTAGAAAAATTGATGATTCACTATTTCAAATAGTAGCAGGTGAGAGAAGGTGGAGAGCATCTCAAATTGCTGGTTTACACGAAATAGAATGCGTTGTTAGAGATTTTCAGGACTCTGAAGTTTTAGAAGCGGCATTGATAGAAAATATCCAAAGAGAAGATTTAAATATTATAGAAGAAGCTAATACCTTCAGAAATTTGATAGAGTTAAAAAAAATTACAAATGAAAAATTAGCAAAAATAATTGGAAAAAGCTCAAGCCATGTCTCAAACACATTAAGGTTATTAGATTTAGATAAAAAAATTCAAGATTTAGTAATAAATGGTAAGCTTAGCATGGGTCATGCAAGAACCTTAATAGGAATACCAAACGCTTACGAAAAAGCAATCGAGATTATTGAAAAAAGCCTTAGTGTAAGACAGGCAGAAAAAATAACTTCTCAGTTTAAGAAAAACAAGAAAAATACAATGAAAAAAGACCCAAACATAGCTGATTTAGAAAAAGAGTTATCAGATAAAATTGGTTTAAAAACATCAATTGCATTTAACGAAAGCGGCTCTTCAGGATCTCTAACTTTGTATTATTCTGACTTAAACCAGCTTGATGAAATAATGAAAAGGCTTAAGAAAAAGTAATCCGTTTAAAACTTAATATAAACCTTAATGTAATAACAACTGCAAGGTTTGATTGAGATCTCAATATGCTTTCAGTGTTTCTAATCAGATTTAATAAATCTCTTCTTTTTTTTAAATTATATTTATTATAAATTTCTATAAGCGATTTTTTTTCTCTAAATAAATACCTTGGAATATTTTGATTAAAGTGTGCTATTGTTTCATTTTCAATTATTAAATTGCTAAACCTTTTAAAAACTTGAAAGAGTTCATATGCCTGGGAAGAGTCTGCTACCTTTTTTTTAAAATTTAATACTATTTTGCTATTTTTTTTAAATATATCAAAAAACAAACCCTCTATTTTTATTGAATCGCTAACAATTGTTTTATTTATAATTTCTGAAGTAATGACAGTTGTATTAAGCAAAAATATTTTTTCAATCTCTTTTTCTAAAAATAAGTATTTATTATCTAGTGCATCAATAATTTCCCAAAAGACATCCCCGTTAATTTTTAAATCAAATTTTTCTATAAAATAGTTAAATACTCTGACTTTATCATTCTTAGAAAGTTCATAACAATCTACTAGCGTAAAATTATTATTTTTAGAAACTGAGTTTTTAATCTTATTGTTTTTAGGAGAATTTTGTAAAACATAAATGAATATATCTTCACACCTTTCATATTCTTTTGAAACAATTTCAAAACTAGAAATGTTATCTAAAATAAAAATTCTTTTTTCATTAAATAAATTATTACTATGTAAAAAAAAATTATTATCAAACTCACTTTCAATCTTGTACTGTGATTTTTTTTTAAATTTTTCTATTAATTTTTCTTTGACTTTATTAATAAGAGTAATCTCATTACCAGAAATTAAATATAATCTATTTAATTTATTAATCTCAGAACTTAAAATAATATCAACAGGGTTTAATTTCATTCTAACAATTATCTATTGAATTTTTTGCAACATTAATAACAAACTCATTTAAATTTTCTTTAATTGATAATTCATAAAACGTTTCTAATGAATTATCAGAACCATAATTATAACCAGAAGACTTAGGTATAAAAGTAAATGTTGTATTGATTATTTTTTCATAAACTTGACAATCTAATAAAATGTTAGTTAATCTATAATTTAAGGTTATAACGTGATCAATTTTGGAAGCAGCTTGATTTACTTCAACAGATCTTTTTGTTTTTTCTTCTTCAACAATAATCATTAAATTATATTTGGGATTATTTGTAAACCCTACAAATTCATAAACGTTTTTAATTAAATGAGGTAAATCTTTACCTTTAACCTCTACAATTGTATTATTTAGTATTGGATTTTTTATAGTATTATTATCTTTATAAACAAAACTTATATTATTGCACGAAGAAACAAAAAAAAATAAAACCAAAACACCTATTCTTAATATCATATTACTAAATTTAAAATTTTACCTGGCACATATATTATTTTTATTATTTTTTTATCCTCTATATATCTTTTAATTTTATCTTTGTTGCTAGCTAATTCAACAACAATTTCTTTTTCAAACAGTTCTTTAGTAACTAAAATATCTCTAGTTTTACCATTTATTTGTATAGCAATATTATAATTTACTTCTAGTTCATTAATATTTTGTTCAGGCCATGTTTCTTTTATACACGCATTTTTATTGCCAAGAGCTTCCCATAATTCTTCACTTAAATGTGGTGTGAATGGTTGTAGTATTTGTGACAATTTTTCTAATGACCACTTAAAAGATTCTTTAGAAAGTGTTTTTTTTAAAATACTCTCATTTAGAAGATTTACATATTCATATATTTTTGCAACCGATTTATTAAATTGAAACTTTTCAATATTGTCTGCTACTTGATTAATTTTTAATTTAAGATCATTAATAATTTTTTCATCTTTATTAATTTCTAAAATATTATATGAATTATATAAATTTACAAAATCCCATACTTTATTTATAAACTTATATGAAGAAATTATTCCTGTTTCAGTCCATTCAAGGTCTCTTTCAGGAGGACTGTCTGATAACATAAACCACCTAGCTGTATCAGCACCATATTTTTCAATAATATCATTTGGATCAACAACATTTTTTTTTGATTTACTCATTTTTTCAATTTTACCAACTTTTACATCATTATTTTTTTTATCAATATATCTAGATCCAATCCGCTCAACTTCATTTGGCTCAATCCACTCATCTTTGTTGTTCTTAAATGTTTGATGGGTAACCATGCCTTGTGTAAATAGACCTTTAAATGGCTCATTAATTTTAAAGTAGCCAAGATCCCTTAGTGCTTTAGTAAAAAATCTTGAATACAATAAATGTAATATTGCATGTTCGATACCACCAATATATTGATCAACAGGAAGCCAATAGTTAATATCCTCTTGTTCAAATGGTTTATTTGATCTTGCACTACAATACCTAAAATAATACCACGATGACTCAAAAAAAGTATCAAAAGTATCTGTCTCCCTACGTGCTTTCATACCCGTGTTTTTACATATTGTATCTTTCCAACCAGAAACATTGTCCAATGTTATAGAATTTTTATTAAAATTTTCAATTTCTGGTAATTTTACAGGAAGATCTTTTTCATCAACTGTTAAAACCTCACCATCTTCTCTGTATATTATTGGTATTGGACAGCCCCAAAACCTTTGTCTTGATATACCCCAATCTCTTAACTTGTAATTTGTTTTTTTTGAACCAATCTTACATTTCTCTAAATATGAAATTATTTTATCTTTTGCTTCTTTGATTTTAAGTCCATTTAAAAATTCTGAATTAATTAAAACCCCATCTTCTACATATGCTTTATCATTGACCTTAAACTCACTATCATTGAAATTATGAGGCTTAACTACAGGTATAATTTCCAAATTATACTGTTTCGCAAAATCTAGATCTCTTTGATCATGAGCTGGACATCCGAACACTGCTCCCAAACCATATTCTGAGAGAATAAAATTTGCTACAAAAACTGGTATTTTTTTATTTTTTATTAATGGGTGATCAACTTGAAGACCAGTATTAAAACCAATTTTAACTTTATCAGAGTCTTGTTTCTCACACTTACTTATAAAAACTGATAAATCTCTATTTTTTATTAAAAGCTCCTTAGATAATTTATGATCTATTGAGATAGCTATAAAAGTCGCACCAAAAATCGTGTCGGGCCTAGTTGAAAATACTTTTATTTTTTTATTTTGATTACTAATATTAAATTCAATTTCTGCCCCAACAGATTTACCAATCCAATTAGATTGCATTATTTTTACCTTATTAGGCCAGTCTTTTAACTTATTAAGATCTTCTAAAAGTTCTTCAGAATATTTGCTTATCTTAAGAAACCATTGAGACAATTTTTTTTTCTCTACCAAGGCTCCTGATCTCCAACCTCTCCCATCTATTACCTGTTCATTTGCAAGAACTGTTTTATCTATTGGATCCCAATTAACCTCAGCCTCTTTTTTATATGCTAAGCCAGACTTAAACATATCTATAAAAAACTTTTGTTCATGTTTGTAATAGTCTGGATGGCAAGTTGTCACCTCCTTTGTCCAATCCAAAGATAATCCCATCTTTAATAATTGAGACTTCATTGTTTTAATATTTTTATAAGTCCAATCTTTTGGATTCCTTTTTTCATTCAAGGCAGCATTTTCAGCAGGAAGACCAAAAGCATCCCATCCCATTGGATGCAAAACATTATAGCCCTTCATTATTTTATACCTAGAGATTACATCACCTAAAGTATAATTTCTTACATGCCCCATGTGTATTTTTCCTGAAGGATATGGGAACATTTCTAGTACATAAAATTTTTTTTTACTTTTATCTATTTTTGAGTAAAAAGTTTTTTTATCAGACCAAAAATTCTGCCATTTTTTTTCAACTATTTTATGATTGTATCTCGATGACACTATTTTAACTTATTTGTAATCTTAGTTTTTTTGCTTTGTTTAAAATAGCATTTTCAAGTTTGATATTGTTTTCACTTCCGATCTCTTTATTTATCCAATTTTGATTTTTAAAAATTTGGCAAAATGTTTTTACTTTGAGGTTTTGAGTTTTAAGTTCAACACCAGTAATAAATATATTTATTTTACATCTTTCATTTTCATTTATTTCTGTAGAATACCAGTCTGTTATAATAGTGCCTCCAATTGGATCAGCTGAGGCTAGTGGCATAAAACTTATAGTTTCTAAAGCACCTCTCCAAAGAAAACTATTAATTGGCATGCTCAAAGATGCATTATTTTGGTTTTGATTATTATTATTATTAATTAAACCATCTACACTTAGACCCTTATTTCCAAACAAGCCTCCCCCAGTTTGTAACCTATTTTGAGCATCTCTCAGAGCCAACTCTTTATTTGAACCAGAATTGAAAACCGTTCCAGATCTGTTAATAATTTCTCCAGTAGTCTGAGCCTTGCTCCAGAGCTCTTTTTTTTCTTCTTCTGTTAAATTTTTATTACATGATAATAGGAGAAGGAGAATAGAAAAAGTTAATGTTATTTTCGAAACCATTATTAACAATTATTGTATTGATATTGAAATGTAAAACATAAAAAAACGGCACTTGTATAAGTGCCGTTTTTAATACTAATTATTGGATAATTAGAATGACATGTTGGCACCAATGTACCAAGCTGAACCATCCTTATCATCTGAAGCACCCTCATTTTGAGAGTCACTGTTAGAATATCCTAAAATAGCTGTTACACCTGATGCAACTGCATAAGATACACTTGCAGACGCTTTATTCATAGAGTCCGCAGATCCACCAGTACTACCAAATGCGTTATCAGTACCTTCACCATCAACAATACCTAAGTTGAAAGTTAAGTCACCTGATACATACTTAATACCAGCTTTCACTACTTCAGCATCCATTTCTACGTTAGCAGTTGTACCTGATCCTGTAGTAATGTCATCACCATCAGCAAATCCCACAGCAACTGTTAAGTCACCTGTTACAGCACTGATACCAAAGTGAATTGAACTTTCTTCAGTAGTTGGAGTAGTTCCATTTAAACTACCTTCAGTTTCTGAATAACCTGCACCAATAGTTACAGCAGTGTCACCAAAATCAGTAACATATGTTGCACCAACAGCAATATGACCATCATTCTTCCAAGTTGCCCCAGTAGCTACTGAGTTATCTGTAGAAGCAGATACTGACATTTTTAAACCATCTACTAGGAAGTCAGCTGCAGTATGATATTCAATACCGTATACTGTAGAACCAGTAGCAAAGTCTAATCCTGTTGGAGCTTTGTTAGCTGTAGTTGCTGTAATACCTTCTGAACCAGCTGAACCTGGAATAGAGATATCGTGTGAACCAGAAGCGTTACCAGCATTGATTAAGTCTAGTTTTGAACCATCAGTGAAAGCAAGACTTAAACCTGCATCCATGTCTGATGCACCAACACTACTACTTGCTGAAGCTTCATTTACTATAGAGAAACTAGATGAGATTGTTACACCTGCATCAGTAGTTTCAGATAATGATACTGAAAAATTGTTATCATTAAGTTGTTTTTTTTGGTCTCCACCACTGTCTGGTGATTCAACCTCAATACCTACTTGGTGGTTACCACTCATAGTAGCTGTTACTGCTTCAGCAACTGAAGCTGCACCAAGCGTTGATACTAGAGCTGTACCCATTAATAGTTCTTTTTTCATAATTACTCCTTTTGAGTTAATGAATATTCATTAAATACGAAACAATTCGTATTAAGAGAGTAAATATTAAAAAATTGATTAAATTTCAAAAAAAGCTTACTTATAAAAGCAATTATTTAAATATATGTTGTTTTTTTACAACAAATAAGAATGTTTAATTACAATAAATATAAAGAAATAGCAGATTTAATAGAAAAAAATCAAAGAAACACAGAAATAGTGGCTATTTCAAAGAATCATTCGAAAGAAAGTGTACTTCAGGCAATTAACAAGGGCGTTAGAATTTTTGGTGAAAACAGGGTTTTAGAGGCAAAAGATAAGTTTATTTCATTAAAAAATAAATATCCTGATATTGAGATTCACTTAACAGGACCACTTCAATCTAACAAGGTTAAAGATGCGGTTAATTTATTTGATGTTTTCCACACACTTGATAGGGAAAAAATAGCAAAATTATTTTCCAACTATAAGGAAAAACTAGATAGTAAAAAAATTTATATACAAGTTAACATCGCTAGAGAAAGCTCCAAAAGTGGTGTATTTCCAGAACATTTGAAAGATTTTTTAGATTTTTGCAAAATTGATAATGATTTGAAGATATGTGGACTAATGTGTATTCCACCAATGGATAAACCCCCAGAGATTTTTTTTAAAGATATTTCAGAGTTAGCCAATAAAAATGGTTTAAAAAATATAAGCATAGGTATGAGTAATGATTATGAAATCGCACTTCAATATAACCCAAAATATATTAGACTCGGAACAATTTTATTCGGCAAACGGAAGTGAAAAGTAAACTAATAATTTTTAGTAATTTTGAAAAAAATAATATTTTTTATAAATTATTTCCAGACTATGATTTATTATTAAAACCAAGCAAAGAAATATCAAATGAAATATATAAAGATGAAATGGTTTTAATTTTGCTGAACAAAGAATCATTAAAAGAAATTCAAATACAAAAAATAAATAAAGAATATATTATAATTACTAATGCTGACAAAAAAAACTTAGACCTACCAAATAAAATTTTATTTATTAACACACCCCTGCAATTAAATTCATTTAAAAGTCAAATTAATAATTTATTATTTCATAAAAAAATTAATTTTAATTTTTTAGAACTGACAAATAAAAAAATTTTAAACAAAAAAAATAATTTATTCTGTCTTTTAACTGACTTTGAATATCAAATTCTTGAGACTCTTTTAAAGAAAAAAGATATAAACAAAAAATTTGTTAAAGAAAACATTTTGTATATTAAAAATGATATTGAGACTAATTCTTTAGAAAGCCATTTAACCCGAATAAGAAAAAAACTTGATAAACTAAATGCAAATATAAAAATTATTTCAAAAAAAGACTCAATTATACTAACAATTAGTTGAAAGTTTTAGGATTTATTAATTTAAAATAATTTTTTGGAAAACTATCCTCAGTCTTATGATTAAAAAAAGTTAAACGAATTTTTTCATCTTGAGTGTCAAAATATATTTTTCTTAAAATTAATGGATTAATTTCAAAATGTAAACTTATTAAAAAATCTTTTCCATCAAGATTGCTATTTTTGTAAATAATTAAATTATTTTTTTTTCGTATTATTTCCCATTCTAAGTTAAATTTATTATTTTTGAATATATCAAAAAGAACTGAAGCAATCGTATTTTTTGGATTAAAAAACTCATCTTCATCAAGATCATAATTGTAATACATTGCTTTATTTTCATCTAAGATTAGAAGGATTTTAGTAGGATCAAGATACTCTACTCTAATCCTTTTCTCTCCTACGTATATTTTGCCTTGAGAAACAATTCCTTTTGTATCATCTTGTACAAAAGAGACAGATAAATTATTTAGTTCGTCAACATATTTTAGAACTCTTGCTATATTCTCTTCTTTAGCGTTTAAAATTTTAGATAAAGTAATTATAAAAAAAAAAAGAAAAAAAAGAATTTTAAAATTTTTTGAGAACATCTCTTCTCCCTGAATTATTTGCTTCTGAAATAATCCCGTCATCTTCCATTTTTTCAATTATTCTTGCCGCCCTATTATAGCCAATTTGTAAGTATCTTTGAATATAACTAGTTGAAACTTTTTGCTGCTTAATTACAATATCCACTGCTTTACTATAAAGCTCATCTTTATTTTCAGAAACTAAATCACCACTAATGTCATTAGTAATATCTTCTTCCTTAAGAGATATTTCTTTTCTATAGTCAAATGTTGCTTGATTTTTTATATTTTTAACAACCTTTTCAACTTCATATTCAGATACAAATCCTCCGTGAAGTCTTTTTATTAATCCACCATTATCCAAAAATAACATATCACCACTACCCAAAAGTTGCTCTGCTCCCATTTCATTTAAAATAGTTCTACTATCGAATTTACTTGAAACCTTATAACTAATTCGACTTGGAAAATTAGCCTTGATAGTTCCAGTTATAACATCAACACTAGGTCTTTGAGTTGCAGTAATCAAGTGTATCCCTGATGCTCTTGCCATTTGTGCTAATCTTTGAACCAAGGATTCCACTTCTTTTCCAGCCACCATCATCAAATCTGCCATTTCATCAATTACTACGACTATAAAAGGCATTTTCTCTAGAAGAATTTCTTGTTTTTCAATAATTGGCATTTTGGTATCATCATCGATTCCTGTTTGAACTTCTCTAAACAACTTTCTTCCAGATGAAATAGTTCTCAAAACTTTTTCATTATAAGAATCAATGTTTTTTACATTTAATGAACTCATAAGTTTATACCTGTTTTCCATTTCTCTTACGACCCACTTGAGTGCAAATACTGCTTTTTTTGGATCAGTTACAACCGGTGTAAGTAAATGAGGTATGTCTTCATAAATACTTAATTCTAACATTTTAGGATCAATTAGTATTAACTTACATTCATTTGGTTTAAATTTATAAAGTATGCTTAATATCATTGTATTTATACCAACTGATTTTCCAGAACCAGTTGTTCCTGCAATCAGAAGATGAGGCATCCTTTTCAGATTAGCAAAAATACTTTTTCCAGATATATCTTTTCCTAAAGCTAAAATAAGTGAGTCGTTATTTATCTCAAACTCTTCTTCTTTGATTAAATCTCCAAAAAGAACACCCTCTCTTTTAATATTTGGAATTTCAATTCCCAAACTTGTTTTACCAGGCTGTGTAGAAATTCTCGCTGAAATAGAAGACATTGCCCTAGCTATATCATCCGATAAACCCATTACCTTGCTTGATTTAATTCCTGCATTTGGAACAAACTCAAATAATGTTACTATTGGACCACTACTGAAGCCAACTATTTTTCCGTCAACACCATACTCAGATAAAGTTTTCTCAAGTTTTATAGCCGCATCAGTATTAGTCTTATCCAACTCTTTATCTTTACTATTCTTTAAACTTGATTTTGAAAGAATATCTATTGTTGGAAGATTATAGCTAAAATTATCTAAACTAGTTGGTTTTGTTGATTTTGTGTATTTATTATCTTTGTTATTTAAATTTACATAATTTCTTTTTTTAATTGTTGGTTCACTTCTTGAATTATTTTTAGAAGTTTTTTTGCTTAATTTGAAATACTTTAATAAACCTAATACAGAAAACATGTATCCAAAATATTTAAAAACTTTTAGAGATAAAAAAAATTTTTTAATCCAATAAAATTTTATTTTAAAAGATAAAAGTATTAAAATTACTCCTAAAATAAGAAGTAAAACATTTATTATTGAGTATGCGATAAGGTTATTTAGAAAGTTAAAATTATTATTTGAAAACACATCTATCAGAAATTGAGATATTAATCCTCTCTCAAAATATATAACGTCGAAATAGCTTAAAGAAATGTTTATAAATATTATACCAACAAAATTTGATAAAAACTTTAAATAAATTAGACGACTTATTATACCTAAAGATAATTTTAAACCTTCTAAAATTATTAAAAAAGATAATACATAACTTAACGTACCAATAAATATTAAAGAATAACTTGATAAATATGCGCCAAAAAAACCTAAAAAATTTTTTATTTCAACATTATTTGAATTATAATTTAGTTGTTTAAAACCTGGATCGTCTGGAAAATATGAATAGAGACAGGCAAAATAAATTATACCAAATCCGAATATAAGTATGCCTGTAAAAAATTTAATAATAAAATTTCGAAAAGAACCATACTTGAACATATAGTTAGATTGTAATACATTTAGATTATGGTAATTCGAAGAAAATTATGAAAGAAATTCAATCAAATATTAATATAATAGGAGGAGGGCTAATTGGGGCTGTAACAGCATATTCACTTTCAAAACTTGGTAATAAAGTAGTAGTTTTAGAACAAAAAGCTAAATTTAATCATAAAAATATTTTAGACAAAAGGACAACGGCAATTTCAGAGGGGACTAAAAAATTTCTTGAAGAAATAAATATTTGGAATGAAATTGGAAGTTATGCAGAGCCAATAAAAAATATTCAGATAATAGATAGAAATCAATCAAACAAAATTTATTTTGACAACCAAAGAAGAAAATCTAATCTAGGATATATAGTTAAAAACAAATTTATACTCGATTGTCTCTATAAAAAATTACAAAAACAAAAAAATGTAAAAATTTTTAACAATGTTTCTGTTAAAGATATATTTTATGAGGGTAATAGGATTATAACAAAGCAAAATAATTTTTTTGTTAATACAAATATTCTGTTTGCATCTGATGGGAAAAATAGCTCTATAAGAAAAATTTTTAAAACACCAATTTATAAAAAAGATTATAAAAAAAAAGCAATTGTAGTAAATTTTTATCACTCAAAGAATCACAATAACACTGCTTATGAGTTCTTCTTTAAAAATGGGCCTCTTGCTATCTTACCAATGCGTAAAAATAAAAATCAGTTTCAAAGTTCCATAGTTTGGACAAATACTAATGAATTTATAAATTCTTTACTTTCTTTAGATGATAATAATATTATTTCCATTTTAAATGAAAAGACAAAGGGAAGTGTAGGTAAGATTAAAAAAATAATTGCTAAACAAACATTCCCTTTAAAAGCTCATTTAAACTCTAAATTTTTTGAGAATAGAGCTATTTATTTAGGTGATTCAGCCCACTCATTTCATCCAATCGCAGGACAGGGGTGGAATCTAGGTATGCAAGATGTAGAAAGTGTATACAATCTTGTTAAAAAATATAACTCTTTAGGCTTGGAATTAGGAGATGAAATATTTTGTAAAGAATTTCAGAAAAATAATTTTTTCAAAGCTTATAGGCTGTATCAAATAACTGATAAAGTCGATAGCATTTTTAAATTAGACAATACAATTTTTAATCATGCAAGATTTTCAGCTATTAATTTAATAGAGAAAAGTAAAAAATTGAAAAATAAGATAAGTGATTTTGCTATGGGTGTTAATTAATAGTTTTACTATTATTATCTTCAACGATCTCAAGCTCTAAAATTGAATGGAGTTTTTTATAAAAATCACTTAAATTTTTTGTTTCCAAAAGAACCTGTTTTTCAATGTCGCTAAAAGGGGATATCATTGCTATAAATTTTATAATTTGATTAAAATCAATATTTTGAATTTCTTCTAAGTTTAAGTTAATTTTTTTGACTTTAATATATTGGCTATACTTATCTAAAAGATTATTTTTTTGTTTTTCATTTATAATGTTTTTATCTTCCTCAAAATCCAACATTTCAGCTTCAACCAACCTAAACTTATATTTTTTTTCTAACTCTTTCTTAACTTTAAAACAATTAGTACCCTTTAGACTAATTAAATATCGTCCATCTGTTGTTTCACTAAAACTATGAATTTTTCCAATACAACCAATGTTATAGAGTTTATTTTTTTCATCAGATTGTATCATGCCTATGCACCTTTTCTTTGAGAGAGCGTAGTCAACCATCTCAATATATCTTTTTTCAAATATATTCAGGGGCAAGCTTGTTCCTGGAAAAAGGACGGCGCCGTTTAGAGGAAAAATAGGGATTTCCATATTATGAAAACATTAATTGTGAAAGTTTTTTCCTATATTGAATAGTAACTTGATCAGTATTTCCAAGTACAGCAAAAAATTCTACCATTTTATTTTTAATACTATCCTTGTTTTTTGGATAATTTTTTAGAAGCAAATCCATTCCATTTTCATATTCTTTCATTGAAAAATATTTATCTGATATTTCTAAAATTAAATCGATATTACCTGGTTCATTCTCAAGTTTACCAAGTAACTCATTAATGTTTGGTCCTGATGAATTATTTTTCACAATTTCCATTTTTTTTAAAACCTGTTTAACCTCATCCTTTTCTTGCACATCTTTTTCTAATGAGTTAATGAACGCCTCTACTTCTTCAAATTGATGAAGCTCGATCAAACACTCTAAATAAAAACAAATACCTTTAATTTCATCTGAGTTTTTAGAAATAAATTCTAGAAGAGTGTCTTTAGTTTCTTCAAACTTATTTTCAGCCATGGCAGTTTCTATTTCATTATAAAATTCAGTGAAGTCTTCATTAATTTTAGATCCTAAGCATTTTTCAATAAATTCAATAATCTGACCTTCTGGAATAACACCCTGAAATGCATTAACAATTTGTTTATCTTTGAATGCATAAACAGTAGGAATTGATTGAATTCTTAATTGCGCAGCAATTTGTTGATTTTCATCAATATTAATTTTTACTAAAGTAATTTTATCTCCTGATTTTGATATTATTTTTTCTAAAATTGGTGTTAATTGTTTGCAAGGACCACACCAAGGAGCCCAAAAATCAACGACAATTAATTTACTTTCACTTGCCTCAATAACCTGATCATTAAATTCTGTTTCAGTAACATCTATTATATTTGAATTTTCACTCATAATGATTTGACTATACTATAACTATCTAAAGAAAAAATATGAATTTTTTTATTATTTTCAAGGAGAAAGTTTATAAACTCTAAAGTCTTTATACTTATAGTCGTGGTATTAATTAGTGGGTGGAAGTTAATTATTTCACTGTTAAAAAGTTTTTCATCTAAGTAAAACTCAACAACATTATCTTTGTCGTTAAGAAGGGCAAATGGTGAGACTGATCCTGGCTTTATACCCAAAAATTGTTCTAAATATTCAGCATTAGCAAATGATAAATTTTTGGCATCGATCGATTTAGAAAATTGCTTTAAATCAACCTTTGCATTTTCATCACAACTAAAAAGAAAAAAATTATTTTTTTTATTTTTTAAAAATAAATTTTTTGTATGTGCTCCTTTAATTTCACCTCTTAGATTCTCAGAATCTTTAACAGTAAATAATGGGTCATGATCATGAATTTGAAAATCTTTATTTTTTACACTAAGTAATTCAAATAAATCTGTCTTTGTAAGCATAAATAATATTATATTATTTAAAAAATAAGGTATTTAAATACAATTACAAAATTAACAATGGGAAAAAGAGCAGTAGTTATTGGAAGCGGTTTTGGGGGTATTGCGATTAGTTTAAGATTAAAAAAATTAGGCTATGATACAACAATTATTGAAAAACTAGACGAGCTTGGAGGAAGAGCAAGAGTATTTGAAGTGAATGGTTTTAAACATGATGCTGGACCAACGGTCATAACAGCACCATTTCTTTTTGATGAATTATTTAGTTTGTTTGGAAAAAAAAGAGAGAATTATTTAAATTTTGTTCCTCTTGAACCTTGGTATAGGTACTATTTTCATGATGGTAAAACATTTGATTATTGTTCTACAGTAGAAAAAACTAACATAGAAATTAGTAAATTTGATAAGAAAGATATAAAAGGATATTATAAACTTTTAAATCAATCAAAAAAAATATTTGATGTAGGGTTTACACAATTAGCTGACAAACCATTTATTTCTTTTTTTAAAATGTTAGGAGTTATTCCTAATTTGATAATATTGAAAAGCTATTTCACAGTATCTCAACTTGTAAACAGTTACCTAAAAAATCCATATCTTAGAAAGGCATTTTCAATTCACCCACTTTTAGTTGGAGGTGATCCACACACAACAACATCTATTTATGCTTTGATTCATTATTTAGAGAGAAAGTGGGGAGTATTTTTTTGTATGGGTGGAACTGGTAAAATCGTATCTGAATTAAAAAAATTAATGATTGATTGTGGAATTAAAATTAAAACAAATACAGAGGCAAAAGAATTTATTGTTGAAAATAATAGGATAACAAAAATATTAACAAACAATGAAGAAATTTCCAATATAGATTTAGTTGTTTGTAATGCTGATCCACCTATGGTTTACTCCAAACTTTTAAAAAAACAAAATTTAAAAAGACCTGTATTAAAAGAAAAAAACTTATTGTATTCAATGGGACTTTTTGTTCTTTTCTTTGGTACGAAAAAACAATATCATAAAGTTGCTCATCATACTATTTGGATGACTAAAAGATTTAAATCTTTACTTCATGACATATTTAAAAATAAAATTTTATCTGATGATTTTTCCTTATACATTCACAGGCCTACTGCAACAGACAAGTCATTTGCTCCTGAAGGTTGTGACAGTTTCTATGTTTTATGTCCAGTACCTAATTTACAAGGCAATATTAATTGGGATGTTGAATCAGAAAATCTTAAAAATAAAATAGTTAAAGAATTATCACAAACAATTATGCCAGATTTAGAAAATAATATCACCGATGTTTTTTGGATGAACCCTAAGGATTTTAAAAATGATTATAATTCTATGCACGGAGCTGGTTTTTCTATAGCTCCGATCTTTACACAGTCAGCTTGGTTTAGGTATCACAACAAAGACAAAAAAATTAAAAACCTATATTTTTCAGCGGCAGGTTCACATCCAGGTGCTGGAATACCCGGAGTTCTTTCATCAGCTAAAGTTGTTGAAAACATAATTAAAGCTGAATTAAAATAATAATGTTTGATTTAAAGCTCAATTCATCTGCTGATCTTAGAAAGGAAGGCAAAAGTTTTTATTGGGCAAGTTTTTTTTTACCAAAAAGATATAAAAAAAATGCTGGCACCCTTTATTCAATTTGTAGATATTTTGATGATATTGCTGATAAATATAGCGAAGATCAAACTATCTATCTCAAAAAATCAATTGAAGAAATAAGGACCAATAAAAATAATAAAGTAAATATTTTTTTGCAGAAAAATGAAATTAACAATTTGATTTTTATAGATTTAATAGAGGGATTAATTATGGATCAGAAAAAAACAAGAATTCAAAACAAAGGAGAACTTATAAAATACTCTTATCATGTTGCTGGTACTGTTGGATTAATGATGTCTAAAATTATAGGAGTAAAACATGAAAAGGCTGCACGTTCTGCAATTGATTTAGGTATTGGAATGCAGTTAACAAATGTAGCAAGAGATGTTTATGAGGATTCTAAAATGAAAAGAATATACTTACCTGCTAATTGGATACCTGGTATTTCATTAAAAAATTTAACTGATCTTCATAGCAAAAGTTCAGAAAAGGATGAAAGAATATCAAATGCAATTCATGAAGTAATAGGTCTTTCAGATAAGTTTTATGAAAATGGTTTTGCTGGTTTAAAATATATCCCGCTATCTACCAGACTAGGCATATTCATTGCAGCTAATATTTATAGAGGTATTGGCATTAAGATAAAATCCAACAAAAAAAAATATTTAAGAGAAAGGGTATATTTAAACTTATTAGAAAAATCTTCAATTACAGTCAAATCAATTTTACTTTTTATTTTTATCCCTTTTACAAAATATCAGTATAAAAAAATTAGAGATAATCTCCCAAATGAAAATTTATAAAGCTGCAATAATTGGCTTAGGCCCTAGTGGTTTAGCTGTAAATAAAATTCTTTACGGAGATAGTTATAATGAAATCATAGCATTTGAAAGTGAAGATATAAACAAAAGAGATAATATTTTTGGTTTTTGGTTAACAGATTGGATGAAGCCATTTGAAACGATTATTGAAAAAAAATGGTACAAATGGACTATTAGTAACAAAAATACAGACGTAACACATACAAGTTTAGATAAACCTTATTGTGTCATTAGTTTTAAAACTTGGAAGAAATTTTGTTTAGAAACAAAAAATAAATTGGAAATCATAAACAAAAAAGTTGTCCAATATTTTCCTGAACAAAATTATTTTAAAATAATCACTGCTGATGACAAAATATATTACGCCGAAAATATATATGATTCACGATCAGCAAAAGAAAAAAAAGGTGAATTATTGCAACATTTTTTTGGAATTAATATTACCGTGGCAGATAACAGTTTTAGTGAAGATAAATTAACCTTGATGCATTTTACAGAAGAAAATAGTGTTTTACATTTTATATACATCTTACCATTTAGTCACAATAAAGCGCTTGTTGAATCGACAGTCTTTTCAAAAGATGTTTTTCACAGTTCCTGGTATAGAGAAAAAATAAATGATTATTTAAAGAAAAATAATATTAATAATTTTAAAGAACAAAGCTCAGAAAAAGGAGTAATACCAATGTTTTTTGCAGGGCAGAAAAGATCAGTTAATTCTAATATCTTCAATATTGGTATTAGAGGAGGTGCGTGTAAGCCTTCTACTGGATATGCCTTTTCGTTTCTTATAAAACAAATCCAATTGTTAAAAAATTCAAAGAACAACTATGTAAATATCCATAATTTTTTAGAAAGAAAAATGGATAAAGTTTTTATTAATTTTTTAAAAAATAACAGAGAAGATGGAAGATCGTTTATAAAGCTCGCATCTAATCTAAATGGAAATGAATTTCAAAGTTTTATGATGGGTGAATCAAATTTTCTAACTAAGTTAAAAATTATAAATAGTATGCCCAAACTTCCTTTTATAAAAGAATTATTTAAATAATATGTTAGCCGACCTTACAATTTTAAACATTATTTCTTTTTTATTAATTTTTTTTATTGGTCTTCCACATGGTTCATTTGATGGTGCAGTTGCTTCTTTAGTAGGTTTTAGTAACAGAATTAAATTTCTACAATTTATATTTTACTATCTAATATTATTTTTTCTAGTCATTTTATTTTGGTTATATTTTCCTATTATTGCACTAACGATTTTTATTATAATGACTATTGCCCATTTTGGATTGTGTGACTGGACAAATTTTAAAATAAATAAATATAAGTATTCTATAAGCTTTACTTATGGAATGACTATTATTTTTGGAATAATATTTTTCAACGAAGATCAATCTTTTTTGATATTTGAATATCTGACAAATAATAATATTTACTCAATCCAAAAATATTTTTTCATTCCATATTTTTTAACATTATTATCTATAATATATTTTATTTACCTCTCCTTCTTTGAAAAGAAATTACGAAAAGGAATTATTGAGATTCTATTTCTTTTATTAATTTTTTATTTTTTTGATCCATTACTAAGCTTTGCAATATATTTCTGTTTTTTTCACACTTACAAACATTTAAAACACCTTATTACAAATATTTATTTAAATTTAAAAAATAAACATTTTGTTATTTACTCTACAATAATTTTTACAGTAATTTCTTGGATTGGAGGTTTAGGAATTGTTTACTATTTAGTTCAAAATTTATCATTATATGAGTCGATATTAAAAGTAATTTTTATTGGACTTGCTGCTTTAACGCTTCCTCATATGTTGCTTGTTGATATTGTATATAGAAGAAGATTTAAATAAATCGTTTTCTCAATTATTGACTTATAAATTCAAAGTGGTAATTGTATAAATTATGCGGGCGTAGCTCAGGGGTAGAGCGCAACCTTGCCAAGGTTGAAGTCGAGGGTTCGAATCCCTTCGCCCGCTCCAATTTTGAGCGGGTTAGAATCTAACGCTCCACTTACGATCCAATAGAGCCAAACTTTTCCTAGAAAGAGAGAACTTATGGCTACAATTCAAAAGCGTAAATACTTAAATAAAACTAGTTACCAAGTTCGCATAAGACGACTGGGTATCAAGACAATAACTAAAAGTTTTATGAACTGAACTGACGCGAAGCGTTGGGCAAGGAACATGGAAACAAAAGTTGATCGAGGAGATTATTCCGATTATTCGACAGCTTCCAAAGTAACATTGGGCGATCTTTTCAAGCGTTATATCAATGAGGATAAACACAAGAAAAAGAAGCAGTGGCGAAATGAAGAATATCGTTTCAACCAACTTATGAAAGACGAATTATCAAACGTAAATCTATTAAGATTTTCGACTAAGCATTTAGCCGAATATCGCGACCGAAGATTGTTTATTATTTTTTATTCAGCAGTTTAATTAATAATTTTGCATATTCTCTAGCATCATCTATGGCTTTATGCGTATGTTTTGTATTATCATGCAATTCTAGAGAGTAATCATCTCTACCTATGTCTTTATAATCTTTTTGCAGCACAGCAGCAGCATAGGATTTGATATCAAAGGCTGCTTGTCCATTCTTATCAAAAAAAGGCATAGAGAAAGGAATTTTTTCTAATCGTTCTGTAAGAAAAGTTTGAATATACCAATTGATCCACATAAAATCTAATGGAGCTGGATGAGCAGCCATAACTCGTGGGGTTGGTAACGTGAGAAGCCAATCACCAAATTTATTCATTCCTTCTTTGGGTGAGACTTGATTATGCTGAGTATGTTTTAAAGCTTCTGGCGCTTCTGTTGTAAACCAATGCATAGTAGCGGGGTGAGGTTTGGCATTTTTTAGTGGCAAGAAATTAATTTCACATTCTCCAAAATTTTCTCCTTCTTTATTAACGGCTACAGCACCAAGGCTTATCATAGAATGTGGTCCAGGAATAGGTCCGTCTGCTTCTATATCACACACAACATAAGTAGTCATAGTTGAATTATTACCACTAACCACGGAGATTGTTAAGGGTTCTGGTCAACCACACTACCACAGTTAAAACGCCCTTTTTTTGTTCTTACCTAAATCGCAAACGTAAACATTTAATTTATTTATTAGATTTACGAAATGAACTGTGGTCTGTGGTGAACTGTCAAAAAACTCAAGTAATGATTGAAAAAATAGACCCACAGTTGAATTTAATAAACTGTGGTACTGTGGTAACGCTCCTTTTACGCTCCAATTTATATTTATAATTTCAATTCAAAAACAGAGGTTGATAAATTTATTTTTTTTTCGTCTACTAATTTTTTGGGATTTTGAATTTTTTCGAATATCTTAATTTTTTCTGTAAGTGCATTATTCACTAGATATATATAAAATTTATCTTTTTCTTTAACAGCAGCGTTCCACTCGTTTTCTGTAATATCTAAGGAATTTATCGATTGCCCTTTAGTAGACTTTACTTCAATAAAAATTTCATTTCCGTCTTTATCATATGAAGTTATATCCCAACCTGGATATTCATTTATTTCATAATGTTTTTTTATTTTTTTTGCTAGATCTTCTCTGCCAACACTCTTTAAGTTTTGATATTCATTTGAATACACATGTTTCTCTCCTGCTAGGCCCACCTTTTTAGATTCTTGGGTTCTTCTTTTAGATTTTGCTTTAAAGACTGTTGAAATTTTTCTCTTAGTTTTATTTTTTTCTCTTGGGGTAAATAAAGGTACCTCATACCCAACTTCTACATTTACTGGTTTAACCACATAAGCTTCAGAAATAATATCTAAATTTTCAGCCCTTGGATCTTCAACAATTGAGTCATAAGACTCTAAAAAACTATCCAAGTCTTTATACAAAATCTCATTAGATACAGTATTAATATCATAGGATTTTGCAAAACAAGTCCCACTTTGAAATGCGCTTACTAAAAATCTCGACGAACCTTTTATAGGTTCTTCAAAACTATTCTGATCTTCCAGTAATTCAATTTCACTATTTAAACTTTGAAAGTTGTATTCATTAAATAATTGTCTGAAATGATCGGTAGCCAACTTAATTTTTTCTAAAGACTTATTATTTCTTCCATAAATTAACTCAAATTGATAAGCTCCTAAACCCAGACATAGATATAGTTTCTCTGCTGACCTTGAAAATAAATAAACAATATAAAAGCCTTCTCTTGGACTTTCTGTAATACTTTTATTCATTATTGCTAACCAAGGAACAGCTGACAAATTTCCTTCACCGACAGACGACTCAACTATATATTTTTTATCATTAACTTTATTTTTAATTTTATCAGACCACTTATCTATTACTAGATCATAGATAATATGATCTTTTTTAACAATTTTAATATCATATCCTGTTTTAGACTTGCTTTGACAATGCAATCTATAAGATTTCCAATTACTTGATATTAGTCTAAGTATATCTTCCATAAAATATATCTTAACACCTTAAATCAACAAAGTTTAGAATTAATAAAAAAACTAAAGCTCAAATTAGATTACTAATTGTGGAGAAACTAAAATTTAACTATCAAACGAGTTGCCCCTTTGCCGGTTTTCAAGACCGGTGCTTTCAACCGCTCAGCCACACCACTTCTAACGTTCCACTTACGCACCAGTTGGATTACAAAGTCTTAAAATTTTGTAAAATTTTCTTGCACAAATAAAAGAAAATTTAGATCTAAATTGTACATGGCAACCTTGCCAAGGTTGAAGTCGAGGGTTCGAATCCCTTCGCCCGCTCCAAAAATAAAAAGTATCCTCTCAAAAAATAGATATCGAGCTCAATACAGTTCAATACAGTTTTATGTTATAAGAAACTGTGAATTTTATTACTTATAGATAAAAAATTTCGAATGATTAATTTTGCAGAAATAGGAATATATTATGTAATTTTATGCACAATATTTGTTTTATATCGTTTATTTAAGCAACTTGAAGGTAATGATGGATGTGGATATTTTATAGGAACATTAATTGGAGCATTCATTCTTTTTTCAATTTTATCTGTAGGGGGGGGGTGTTTGATCTTATTTTGTCTTTCTACATTTTTGTAATATGCTATAGACAAATAACAGTACTTTCATAATTTAAAACATTTTGTTTTACTTTTTTATGATTATATCTTTTAAACATAAATATATATTTATCAAAAATAGAAAAGTTGCTGGCAGTTCTATACAATACATTCTGAAAAAATATTTATTTGATTTTGATAAAGACATCTCATCACTTTTTAAGCTTCATGATCATGAATTAGAAAAAAGTAATGATTTTAATAAAAAATATCTGGAAAATATTAATATAGATCCAAAATTTAACCAACATGCTAGCTTGAGTGAAATTTGTGATTATTTGAAAATAAATATACAAGAAGCCAGAAAAAATTTTTTTATATTTTGTATCGAAAGAAATTCATACGATAAAGCAGTTTCATCATATGAGTTTTCAAGAAAGAAAAGGAAACCAGACGGTACGTTAAAATGTCCATATCTAAAGAACTTTAGAGATATGTTTGATTACCCAAAACTTATACCTTCAGACTGGAACAATTACTCAAATAATAATCAAATCTTTGTAGATCACATATATCAATTTGATCAACTAAATTATTTAATACAAGATTTAAATAAAAGATTTAATAATACAATCCCAGATCTAGAGCTCAGCAAAATAAAATTAAAATCTGGATATAGAGAATTTAATCAACATCAAAGATATTTTACTAATGAGACTAAAAACGCAGTTAATTATTTTTTCCAAAAAGAAATTCAATATTTTGACTATAAATTCTAATTTTCTGTAAATTTATTGATTATTTTTATTTCATATTTTGCCACTACAGATTTAAAAAAACGTGGGTTTATGGTGAGAAGCAAAAATAATTTTTTATTATCGAGATCATTACAACTTAACCAAAGTTGAAGTTGAGGGGTCTAGTACAATAGTCGTTTATAACTTTAGGCTAAATAATATCCTAATTTAATTATTAGCTAGTATCTAATTATTTATTATCTAAAATTTATAAGAAAATATGGTACTTTTTAATTATATAACTTAAATCAATTCTTATCTGACTTGATATTTATTTCTTAAATTTATAATGTTATTAATAATGTATGATAATTGAACCTATCGTAGTTTATACTGATCATCCAATTAGTAAGACTCTATGCTATTATTTTGCAAAAGGGTCAAACTCTTTAATGGCTAATATTAACAATTTTCAGGATTTCAATAAAATTGTAATTACTTATGGTTATCTAAGAGGATCAGGAGATCTTATTAAAAAAGTCAAAAATTTTTTTTATATTGACCATGGTTACTTCAAGCAATCTAATAGGACGTTTACTAGTAATAAAACAAAAATAATACAATTCGATGGTTATTTCAGAATCGTTCATAATAATTTTTGGCACAACGGTTTAGGAGATAAATCAAGAGACAGATTCGATAAACTAAATATTAATTTAAAAGATCAAACTAAAAAAGGTGATTATATTATTCTTTCAGAGCCTACACTAGAGGCCAGAAAATATTATAAATTACAAAACTGGGAAGAAAAAACTATTCGAGAGATAAAAAAGTATACAGATAGAAAAATTATTAGACATAATAGATCTTCTAAAACTCCACTTGATAAATTACTTCAAAATGCTTGGGCTTTTGTAAGCGATCATTCAAGTGCTGGATTTAAAGCCATGATAAATGGTATTCCAGCTTTTTTTACAAACAATACTCTTCAAAACATAGGATCTATAAAAAATATTGAAAGACCTAAAATAAACCATTCTTTTTTTTACAACCTTGCATACGAACAATGGAATATTAAAGAAATCGAAAGTGGGGAAGCTTGGGAATATTTAACAAGAAACAACAATTATATATGAAAAAAAGAGCTATTGGGTTAATACCTGTCAGATTAAATTCAAGTAGGTTATTTAGAAAAGCATTACTTGAAATTGATAGAATTCCTCTGGTTGTTCATACATATAAAAGGGCATGCCTATCAAAAAAATTGGAAGATGTTTTTATATGTACTGATAGTAAAGAAATATCAGACATTGCTAAAAAATTTGACTGCAAGGTTATAAAGACTGGGAAAAATTTAACAGGAACCGATAGGATTAGTGAAGCATCAATGAAGATTAAGGATAAATATGACCTGTATGTTGACGTTCAAGGTGATGAGCCTTTAGTAGACCCAAAGCATATAGATAAAGTTGTTAGTTGGCATCTTAAAAATATAAGATTTGATATTGTTGTACCATCATTAAAATCTAAAAATATTGACACACCTCATATTGTCAAAATAGTAAAGTCAAAGAAAAAAGTTCTATATTTTTCTAGATCATTAGTCCCATACGGATTTAAAAAAACTAATAATTATTATTTAAAACACTTATCTGTTATTTCATTTAAACCTAGTGCTCTTGAAAAATTCAAACAACTCCCCCAAAGTCCTTTAGAAAAAATTGAGGGAGTAGAGTTAATGAGAGCATTAGAAAATGACATGTTAATTGGTACGTTTAATTTAGAAGGTTCAAGTTTCTCAGTTGATACTAAAGATGATTTTTTAAAGGCAGTAAAATTTATGAATTTAGATAAAATAAAATATAAATATTAAAAAAAATTGAAAAAAAAAATACTAATTTTTGACTTAGATGGAGTTTTAATTGATTCAAAAGAAAACATGTTTTTATCTTGGAAACAAGTTCAAGAAAAGCATAATCTCAAACAAATAAAATTCTATGATTATTTTAAAAATATAGGAAGACCCTTTAACGATATTTTAAAAATACTAGGAATAAAAAAAAATTATTTAGAAATAAAAAAAACTTATGACAATGAATCAATTTTGAAAATAAATAAAATAAAGTATTTCTCTAATACAATAAAAACTCTCAAAACTTTAAAAAAAAAAAAATATATACTTAATATCGTTACATCAAAAGATATTTATAGAACAAAAAAATTTCTAAAACATAATATTAAATTGTTTAATTTTATTGAGTGTGCAGGTAAAGACAAAAAGGGTAAACCTAATCCTTATAAAATAAATAAAATAGTTAAATCATTAAATGTAAAAAAATCAGAGTGTGTATATATAGGAGATATGCATGTTGATTATATTACTGCTAAAAACGCAAAAATAGATTTTATATATGCTGATTGGGGATACGGTAATAAATTTAACTATAAGTATAAATGTAATACTATTGATGATTTGTTATTTTTAATAAATTAGTATTTTTAAATTTATAATTTATCTATTACCAATGTTAATATTAAAACTAATTACAATTCTTTCATTTTTAGAAATATTTGAATTTACCGAATGTTCAAGATAACTTGGAAATAAAATTAAATAACCTTCTATTGGTTTAATAGAATTAATCATAGCATTTAAACTATTTGGACTTTTCGCTTTAGGATGTGAGAAAACCGGAGCTGGTCTAGGATCATAAAAAACAATATCACCACAATTTTCAGGGGCTCTCACATAGTAAGCGGCACTTATATCACTATTGCCGTGATGATGTCTGGCATTTGCTGCACCACCCTTATTGATAATTGCCCACATACTTGAAATTTTTATTTTTTGATCTGGATCATCCCAGTTCATATCTTTCAGAACTGAGTTAATATTCTCTGAAATGTTTGATATGAATTTCCGGGGTTGTTCATCGGCAAGATTGAAGTCTTTAGAATGCCAACCGTTTACATTACTTTTTATAACCCCCTTTTCGTCCATGCTTTGCATATCTTTTATGTATTTATAAATATCATTGTTAATATTTACATAATCTTTAATTTTTGTAACCCATACTGGAGTTGGGAAAAAAAGATTTGGATTTGACATTATTTACCTTAATAATTTTATATCTATATTATTTTTTAAGTACAGTAAATGAAACAAAAAAATTATGAAAAAAATAGTGATTATAACAAAATTATTGCCCAAGCATTCAACAGTATAAATAAAAAAAAATTTAATGAGGCGCAAGAGTATTTTTTAGAAGCAATCAAAATAGATAAAAAAAATTACGTAGCCTATATTAATTTATCAAATTTATATTTAATAAAAAATGATACATCTTCATCAATTAATTGTTTGTTTGATTTTTTAAAAAAAAACGGTTTTAATTATTCGATTGCCAATCATTTAGCAAAGGTTTGTGCTCAATTCAATCTTAACAAAGATTTTGACAATCTTCTTAAAATGAAAAAATTTAAAAATGTTAAGCATAATAAATATATTTATTATTTTGAAGGTATCATAAATGAAAAAAATAACCTATTCCATGAAGCTACAATATCTTACAATAGAGCAATTTTGTGTGATAAATATTTTTTTGATCCATATCTGAAATTTATTAATTTACTAGAGTCTAAAAACGAAATTAATCCATTAGAAAAGTACATTAATAAAGCAACTAAGATATTTCATAAACAAAAAAATATTTATTATATATACTTTTATAAAAGCCTTTTTTTTTATAGGAAAAAAAAATATAAAAAATCTGAACAAATAATTGCACAATATAATCTTGAAAAAAAATTAATTAGTTCCAACGATTATACTATAAGGTTACTTGATTTAAGATCTAAGAATTTAGAAAGACTTAATAAATTCAATAAATCTTTTAGCAAAATAGTAAAAAGAAATCGCCTCATAAAATTGAAAGATGAAAATAAAAACTTTGATGAAAATAAAATAATTAACACAATCTCTAATTACAAAAATTTTTATAAACAAGAAAATATTAAAACTATAAATAAAAAATTAAATTATTCAGATAGTTTAAATTTAGTATTTTTAGTCGGTTTTCCTCGTTCAGGAACAACTCTTTTAGACACAATTTTAAGAACCCATAGTAAAATTACCGTTTTGGAAGAAAAACCTTATTTATTAAATTTGAGGCATGAATATTTTGAAAAAAATAATAATAATTTATTATCTTTAAAAAGATTAAACCAAAAAGATAAAGATCATATAGTACAAAAATATTTTGATTTAATAAATCTACCTAATAAAAGTAATAAAAAAGTAATAATTGATAAATTACCTTTATCAATCATTGAGTTGGGCTTTATAAAATGTATCTTTCCAAAAGCAAAAATAATACTTGCTTTAAGACATCCATGTGATGTTGTTATAAGTTGTTTTTTTAGTTTGTTTAAAATGAATGACGCAATGATAAATTTTCTAAATTTAGATAATACCATAGACTTCTATCATAGAGTTTTTGACCTTTTTGATTCATATGAAAAAGAATTAGAACTTAATATTCATAAAATAAAATATGAAAATGTTGTTTTAAATTTTGAAGAAAGTATTTCAAATTTATTAAATTTTATGAATTTAGATTATGAAAGAAACTTAAAAGAATTTAATATCACTGCAAAATCTAGAGAAAAAATATCAACCCCTAGTTATTCCCAAGTGGTTAATCCTTTATACTCATCTTCTATTGGAAGGTGGAAAAAATTTTCAATAAAAAAAGAACTTGAGATAAAATTAGGTAAATGGATAAAAAAATTTAATTATTAGTTTTTTTAAAATTTTTAATTAAATTATAAATTTTTATTAATCTATTTTCATATTGTTCAAAATTCTTTCTACCACTTACAATTTTGGGATTAGAATTAATAATTTTTTTTATATATCTTGGTATTTTATTTATATCCTTCAATGTTTAAATAACCTATTTTTAGTGTGATAGAGTGATATTTTTTTCTTAATAGCGTATTCTATAATTTTTTCATCATTTATTGAGCCCGAAGGTTGAGAAATTACTTTACAATTATTACTTTCAAGTAATTTAATACTATCAATAAATGGGAAAAAACCATCAGAAGCACATACAAATTTTCTATTTCTAAAATTTTGGTTTTTATTCTTTAAAGCTTGTTTTAGCGCATCTACTCTATTTGTATGACCAGTCCCAATCCCAAGCGTTTGTTTGTTAGAAGCTAAAACTATCGCATTTGATTTTAAATGTTTAACAACTTTTAACGAAAACAAAATGTCGTCGAAAAGTTTACCAATGGTTTTTTTCTTAGACACTAACTTTAAAAAATTTTTGTTGATTTTATCAATATCTTTTTCCTGATAAATTCTCCCAAAATTTGTAAGTTTTTCTTCTTTTTTAATAATTTTTATATTGTTTACTTTTAAAATTATTAAATTTTTTTTTCTTTTAAGTATATTAATTGCACGATCTTCAAAATCACAAGCAACTATTATCTCAAAAAAATATTTTGAAATTTTTTTTGCCAAATTTTCTTTAATCTTCCTATTAAATAAAACTACCCCACCAAATGCACTTTTCTGATCACTTTTAAGTGCTTTTAAAAATGCACTCTCTATGTTTGAAGATGAACTTACACCACATGGATTTGTGTGTTTCAATATTATACAAGTAGGATCTAAAAACTCTTTTAAACAATTAATACCATTATCTACATCAATTATATTATTAAAACTAATCTCCTTCCCACCTAGTTGGTATTTGTTAATTAAATTGTTTATATTATTGTTTTCAATAAATGCTTTTTGATTTGGATTCTCTCCGTATCTTAAATTAATAATGTTTTTTTTATCAATAGATAGCCAATCAAATATTAATCTATCATATTCACTGGTTTTTTTAAAACCTTCTGCAGCTAGTCTTTTTCTAAATTTCAAATCTGTAACACCTTTATTTTTTTTTAGATTAGAAATTAAGGGATGATATTGTTCAATGTTGCATATAGTTGTTACATATTTGTAGTTTTTACAACTGGCTCTTATTAGACTTGGTCCACCAATGTCTATCATTTCAATAGTTTTATCAAAATCGTTTTTATTAGAAAATTTCTCAAATGGATATAAATTTATTACAACTAAATCTATTCTTGGAATATTTAATTTTTTAAACTCCTTTGTATGAATATCTGATCTTCTGTCATAAAGTATAGACCCAAAAATTTTTGGATTTAATGTTTTTACTCTTCCACCTAAAATCTGATTAAATTTAGTTATTTCTGAAACTTCAAAACATTCAAAACCTAATTGTTTAATTTTATTACAAGTTGATTCAGTTGCAATAAATTTATATTTAAAATTTTTTAATGTGGAGCAAAGTAGATTTAATTTATTTTTATTGAATACAGATATAAGTGCATATTTATCTATTAAATTTTCTCTAGTGACCATTTTTTTTCAATTTTATTTGTTGATAATACACCTTTAATAACAATCTGATTTGTTGGCAAAGTGTAATTTTTATCTACCAAAATACTATCTTCTACAACTATTTCAGAATCACATTTAAACAACCACATTTTTTTAAATTTTGACTTCAATATTAAATTTTTTTTATTATTTGTAAAATTAAATGAAAAACCATCAGATAAGTGAAACCTTATATCATATATAATACGGTCTCTTATATTTTTTAGAGATATAATAGTATCTTCTCCATTTATAACATTTTTGTTTTTATTTATGCTGATTTTTCTTTTTACTATTGTTTTAAATTTTTTTAAATAACCATTATGAGAAGATTCAAATATAACTTCATCTTCTGTTGAATTAGAATTAAAACTTACAGATTGTGGAAATTTTATATATGATTTTTTTTCATTAATTTCACTTATATTTGTATTTTGTAATATTATAGTAGAGTGTGCTGCAGAATATCTTAAATATTCTGGATTTTTACCAAAACTTTCGGAAGCACCACAATTAGAAATTATTTTTTCTCCATCTCCACTAAATTCAAAAGATAATGTTCCTGAGTTTAAGTTGCTACTAATTACGTCTTTATTTGGCTGAACAACATCAAAAAATAAAGTCCTGCCTTTGTCCTTATAATATGCAATACCATTAAGATTGCTAGGATAATTTCTCGATTTTAAATATACATCTTTGTTTAGAGAATTTTTTATATTTTCAGTATAAATATTATTTGATCCGTTAAAAAGGGGAATGGATCCGTCAGAGTGAAAATACTCATTTAAAGACGATGTCATTTTAACTACAGTTTGATCAAATTTTTTAGAGGTAAAACTTTTAAAAAATAGAAAAATATTTTTTATTTCATATAAATCATTAATAAATTTAGCATGTTCAAGAATATTATAACTTCTATGCATTCCAAATATGTCTACCTGATGTACTAACCTGCTTTCAATTTCAGTTTTTTTTCTTTCATCCATTTTATTTAAAAGAAATAAAGATAAAGTATATGCCTTAAGATCACTAGACGTAACGTCAGCAATTTTTTTATTTTTATTTTCAAAAATTACTCTTTCAATATGATAAAATATTATTTTGTTTAACATCTGTCTTTCGTATGGAGTAGATGAAGAATTTATATACTCATAATTATAAATTATATTTATTAGTCTTTTAGATGTTAGGTCATCAACCCAAGGATAATTGATCTTATTATTATTTATAATAAACCATTGAAAAATTGAGCTTTTGGAAATATTTATCCCAATTTTTCCTCCCAGGTTTCGAGAATAATTAAGAAATTCAAAACCTTGTACATATTTATTTTTAAAATATATAAAATTATCTTTAAATACAAAAGATCTAATTTGTTTGTAATTTGTAAAATCTAATCTTCTAAAATTTAAATCTAAAAAAGGAATATTTTTTTTTATTCTTTTAAAATAAAGAATAAAAAAAATATAAAAAATTTTTTTAATCATAAAGTATTTTTTTCTAAACAAACTGCAAAATAACCATCTATTTTATAATTTTCAATATTTGAAAGATGTGTATGAATAAATTTATCTTTAATAAGAAAATTATATTTTTGACTAGAGTTTATAAAAAAATTTCTGATTTTGAATTTATTATTTTTTCTTAAAAAATTTTCAACTTGAAGAAAAGTTTCTTCTTCTAAAAATGAACAAACCATATAAAGCAGGACACCATTTTGATTTAACAACTCGGCTGCTTTATTTAATATTTTTTTTTGAAGTTCCAATAAATAATTAAAATTTGGACCTTTTTTTCTAAAAAAAATTTCAGGGTTTTTTCTTATGGTTCCTATAGAAGAGCAAGGAGAATCAAGTAATACAAAATCATATTTTTTCTTAAGGTCTAATTCAAGAATATCAAAATTAGTAATTTCAGCTTCATAATTTAATCTTCTTAGATTATCTTTTAATATTTTTGTTCTTTCAATACTTATTTCATTTAAATTAATTTTCTTATCTTTCGATAAAACTTGAAAAGATTTACCTCCAGGTGCAGAGCAAAGATCAATATTACTTCCTTTCAACAAATTGTTTGAAATAGAATACAAAGGGAAAAAAGATGAAAAGTCTTGAACCCACCAAACTCCCTCTTTATAAAAAGATAAATTCTCAACTAATATTTTTTCATCTAAAAAACAAGACACCTCTGAAGTTAACTTTATCTTGTGTTTAAATTTTAATAAATCTTCTTTTTTCTTAAATACTAAGTGTAGGCTTGGTTCATTTATAAATTCTCTAATAAAATTTGTTTTTTCTTTTTTAGAAAAATTTTTAGTTTTATTGATAAACCAAATCGGTAAATCATTAAAATCAATTTTAATATCTTTTAAAACATCTTTTTGTTTTGATATTTTTTTTAAAGTAGCATTAACAAATCCATGATAAATATTTAG
>CABYHW010000002.1 GCA_902518705.1 uncultured Alphaproteobacteria bacterium
TTGTAATATTGATAAAAGCTCTTTGATTGTAAGATTTTCTTTCTTACCTACAAAGTAAATAACTCTATGATGAGCACGGCCAAATTTTATTTTTGCTAAAACCTTATCTGGACCTGAAGTGAAGTCCCGATATGAAAAAAACATTAATTCTATAATTTTTTTGATTTCCTTTTTGTTTAAAAACAAAGGGGTAAGTAATTTATTTAGGTCAGCCATATTGACTTAATTATGCATCACTGATAGTCAATTGTCATTAAAAAAATTAACTAACAATTATGCTTAAATCATTTGAAAATAGAGATGGGTGGATTTGGATGAATGGTGAAATAATACCATGGCAAGATGCTAATTCTCATGTAATATCGCAGGGCTTACACTACGCAAGTGCTGTTTTTGAAGGTGAAAGAGCATACAATGGAAAGATTTTTAAATCTGAGGAGCATACAAAAAGGTTTTTTAAATCTGCGGAAATAATTGGAATAGAAATACCTTTCACTCATGATCAAATTAACAAAGCAAAATATGAACTTATCGATAAAATGAATCTTAAAAATTGTTATGTTAGACCTCTTGCTTGGAGGGGTGGAGATCAAATGGGTTTGTCAACAACTAGCTCGAATATAAATGTAGCAATTGCAGTTTGGGATGACTGGGCAACTTATTTTAAAATTGAAGATCAAAAAGCAGGTTTAAAATTAATTACATCTCCTTGGAAAAGACCTGCGCCAGATACAGCCCCATTCGAGGCAAAAGCATCTGGGCCTTACATTATTTGTACTCTTTCAAAAGAATTTGCAGAAAAAAAAGGTTATCACGATGCTTTAATGTTAGATTATAGAGGCTATGTTGCAGAAGGAACAGGAGCAAATATTTTTTTTATTAAAGATAGTAATATTCATACTCCTATTCCTGACTGTTTTCTAAATGGGATTACGCGTCAAACAGTTATTGAGATGGCAACTGATCAAGGTTTTAAAATTACAGAAAAACATATAATGCCTGAAGAAATTGGAAATTATGATGAGGCTTTTTTGACAGGAACAGCGGCTGAAATTACTCCTATTAAATCAATTGACGATTTTAAATATATTACGGGAGATAAAACTACTACTTTCAAATTTATGAATGATTTTAGTAATATAGTTAAAAGCTCTGTTTAGAATTTTCTAACCATTCATTATTTTTATAATAAAATTCATTTTTCCAGAATGGAGCATCTTTTTTTAAATAATCCATAATATACTCACAAGCTTCAAAACTATTTTTTCTATGTTGTGAAAAACAGCAAACCAAAACTATCTTTTCGTTAACAGTTAATTTTCCATATCTATGAATTATCAATGTATCAATTAAACTCCATTTTTTAGTCGCGTTATTTTCAATTTTTGATAACTCTTTAAACGCCATTTCTTCGTAAACTTCTAGATTTAAATAATTAACATCTTTGTTATTATTTAAGTCTCTTACATATCCAACAAAAGAAGTTAAAGCTCCAATATCAGAATGTTTGTTTTTAATTTTCTCAATTTCTTCTTCTAAATTAAAACTTTTTTTTTGTATTTTTATCATTAGCCTCCACTAACTGGAGGAAAAATTGCTATTTCATCAATTGGTTTTAAATTCAAATTTTTTGAAACATATTCTTGATTGACAGCAAATCTTATAACATCTTGTAAAAAATGTTTTTTTAGTTCTGGATACATATTTTCTAAATAATCTTTTAATTCTTCTAAAGTTTTAGGATGGTTAATATCAATAACATCATTATCTTTTTTTGTTATATCTCTGATCCAAGCAAAATATCGAATTTTCATTTTAAAAATGTTTTATTGATCCTTTAATATAATCATAGGCTGTATAGAGGGTCAATATTCCAGCAATCCAGAGAAAAATTTTACCTAAATATAAAACAAATAATAAATTTAGATTACTTTCAGATAATATAAGTAAACCTAGTGCAGCCAGCTGCAGAAATGTTTTTGTTTTTGCAATTCTTGAAACCGGTATACTGACTTTGATGCCTGCTAAATATTCTCTTAATCCTGAAACAGTAATTTCTCTTAATAATATAATTAGGGCTGGAATAGTATCCCAGTCTTTTATTACACCCTTAGAAGTTAAAATAAGAATAACTGCTGCTACTAATAATTTATCTGCAATTGGATCTAAAAATGTTCCAAAGTTTGTAACTTCATTTCTTAGTCTTGCTAAATAACCATCAAAGTAATCTGTTATTCCAGCTAAACAAAATAATATAAAGGCAACCCAGCCAAAGTATGGATTCGTAAGATATATACAAAGCACAATAATTGGGATTATAGCTATTCTAATTATTGTTAGAATATTTGATATATTCATTTCTATTCTTTGTAGATGAAGAATTTTTTAAACGCTATGAAAATATTCATAAATTTTTGTTAGAATTGACTCAGGTATAGATTTAACCTCTTTTAATTCATCTAAACTAGCTAATTTTAATTTCTCCACTGTGCCAAAATGTTTTTTTAAAATTTTCTTTCTTTCAGGACCTACCCCTTCTATATCATCAAATACAGATTTGACGCTCATTTTTGCTCTCTTTGATCGATGGGTCGTTATCGCAAATCTATGAACCTCATCTCTAATATTTTGTAGAAAATGAAGAAGTGGATTATTCTCATTTAATCTATGTGTAAATTTGTCATGTATTAGAATTTCTCTACCTGCATCTCTTTCCTCACCTTTTGCCATAGAGATAATTGGTATATCTAATTTTAAACTATCTAAAACTTTTTTTGCAGAATTATATTGTCCTTTTCCTCCATCTATAAGTAATAAACTTGGCAAATCTAACTCGCCTTGAAATTTTGAATTACTAAATCTCCTAGTAAGCATTTCTTTCATCATATAATAATCATCAACTTTATTTTTGTTTTCTTCAAGATCAAAACGAATATTAAATTTTCTATAATTTGATTTTATAAATCCATTTTGATTATAGGCAACCATTACACCTATAGGATGTTTTCCAAATGTATGGCTGTTATCGTAAGCTTCTATTTTCATAATTTCATCTTTAAGTTTGAATATTTTTTTAATTTCTGAATTAAAATTATCAAAAGATCTAAGTTTATTTAATTTAATATCTAAATTTATTTTAGAATTTTTTTCTGCAAATTTAAGTAAATTTTTTTTAGGTCCTTTCAATGGATTAATAAATTTTGTTTTATCAAAATTTTTTCCTAAAATTTGAGAATTATTTTTTTTATCAATAGTTATATTAGTAATAATTGTTTCAGGAACATCTTTTTCTGCATAAAATATATTTAAGAAACCTAACATTATTTCTTCATAATCAAATAAGTTGTCATGATCTGGATAGAAAGCTTTGCCACCATAAGATGTATTATTTCTAAAAAAACTTCCATAAATGCACGTTTTTCCTTCATTTGAGGTTATTGCAAAAATGTCAGCATTTTTTATATCCTTAATCTTAATTGAATTATTTTGTTCAATATGTCTTAAAGCTTTAAGTCTATCTCTTAAGGATGCTGCTAATTCAAAATTATTTTTTTTTGATGCCTTATACATTTGATCCGTAAAATTTTTTTGTATTTTTTGAGAATTACCACTACTTAGAAAATCATCTGCTGCCTCTATTAATTTCGAATAGGCTTCTTTTGTTATTTTTCCTCCGCAGGGACCAGAACACCTTTTAAGATAATAATTGAAGCACAATTTATTTCCTGCATTAACCTCTTTATCTGTGCATGATCTTAAAAGAAATATGCGTTGTATTGTATTAATAGTTCTATTTACTGCATCTGGACTTGCAAATGGTCCATAATATCTACCTTTTTTCTTTTGTGGACCCCGATGTTTTTCAATTCTAGGAAAATCATGTTCAGATGAAATAAATATATAAGGGAATGACTTATCATCTCTTAAAAGAACATTAAATCTTGGCTTATGTTTTTTAATTAAATTACATTCAAGGATGATTGCTTCTAACTCAGTATTTGTTACAAAGAAGTTCATTGATTTAGTTAGACTAACCATTCTTTGAATTCTTCTAGTTAGATTATTTAAAGATAGATAATTCTTTACTCTGTTTGATAATACTTTTGCTTTTCCAATATATAAAATATTACCTTTGTCATCATGCATTTGGTATACACCAGGTTGATTTGGCAAAGTTTTAGATGTAGCCTTAATAATTTCTTGTCCAAGAAGCGTCATTTTATCAATCGTAAATAATTATTTTTTCATTAAATAGGAATTTTATAAAATTAATAAATAACTAACAAGATTATTGTAGTTCATTTAATAATTAATTTAATGTAGGTAAGAATAATATATTAAGGATTTATTATGGCAAAAATGACAACAGAAGAGGCTTTCGTAAAAGTTTTACAAAAACACGGTATTCAACATGCTTTTGGAATAATCGGATCTGCATTTATGCCAATTTCAGATCTTTTCCCTAAAGCTGGGATAACATTTTGGGATGTTGCTCATGAGTCAAACGGTGGAATTATGGCTGATGGTTATACTAGATCAACAGGTAAAATCGCAATGTGTATTGCACAAAATGGACCTGGTATAACTGGCTTAGTTACACCTATAAAAACTGCTTTTTGGAATCATACTCCAATGCTCTTAGTTACCCCTCAAGCAGCTAATAAAACTATTGGTCAGGGAGGTTTCCAAGAAGTCGAACAAATGAACTTATTTAAAGATATGGTGTGTTATCAAGAAGAAGTAAGAGATCCCTCCAGAGTTGCAGAAGTTTTAAATAGAGTTATTTCAAAAGCTATTAAAGGATCTGCTCCTGCTCAATTAAATATACCAAGAGATTTTTGGACCCAAGTTGTTGATATTGATCTGCCACCTATTATTAAATTTGAAAGACCTTCTGGTGGAATTGAAGCAATTAAAGAAGCCGCAAATCTTTTATCTAATGCAAAATTCCCAGTTATTTTATCTGGCGCTGGAGTGATTTTAGCTGACGCTATTGATGATTGTAAAAAAATTGCAGAAAAATTAAGTGCTCCAGTTGCTTGCGGATATCAACACAATGATAGTTTTCCGGGCAAACATCCTCTTGCAGTTGGTCCTTTAGGATACAATGGATCTAAAGCAGCAATGGAAATAATATCCAAGGCAGATGTAGTTCTTGCACTTGGCACAAGATTAAATCCTTTTTCAACTTTACCAGGTTATGGAATAGATTATTGGCCAAAAAATGCGGATGTTATTCAAGTTGATATCAATTCGGATCGCATTGGCTTAACAAAAAAAATTAGTGTTGGTATTTGCGGAGATGCAAAACTGGTTGCAAAACAAATTTTAGAAAATCTTGCAACAAATGCAGGTGATCAACATCGAAAAGAACGAAAAGAGTTGATTCATAAGACAAAGTCAGCTTGGCTACAAACATTAACTGGCCTTGATCATGAAGAAGATGATCCTGGTACATCTTGGAACAAAGACTCACGAGATAGAGAACCAGAGAAAATGTCACCAAGAATGGCATGGAGAGCTATACAAGCAGGCCTACCTGAGGATGCAATTATATCGAGTGATATAGGAAATAATTGTGCAATTGGTAACGCTTACCCAACATTTGAGAATGGGAGAAAGTATTTAGCACCTGGTTTATTTGGACCATGTGGTTATGGTTTTCCATCTGTAATTGGTGCAAAAATAGGTTGTCCCGATACACCAGTTGTAGGCTTTGCGGGTGATGGCGCATTTGGAATTAGTATGAGTGAAATGACTTCTTGCAATAGAGATGGATGGCCAAATATTACAATGATAATTTTTAGAAATTATCAATGGGGAGCGGAGAAAAGAAATACTACACTGTGGTATAATAATAATTTTGTTGGAACTGAACTTGATCCTAAATTAAGCTATGCAAAAATAGCAGAGGCTTGTGGTTTTAAGGGAATTAAAGTCAATACTCAAGAGGAACTTACAGAGGCTTTACAACAATCTTGTAAAGATCAGATGCAAGGAATAACAACCTTCATTGAAGTGATGCTTAACCAAGAATTAGGTGAACCTTTTAGAAGAGATGCAATGAAAGCTCCAGTAGAAGTAGCTGGAATTGATCCTAAAGATACACTAGTTCAATAATCATTTTTGATCTTTAATTATTAGATCAGAACCTTTTTCAGCAATCATCATTGTTGGTGCATTAGTATTTCCAGATGTAATAGTAGGCATCACAGATGCATCAACTACTCTTAAGTTGCTTATACCTTTTACTTTGAGATTATCATTTACAACTGAGTTTTCATCATTACCCATTCTACATGTGCTAACTGGATGAAAAATAGTATTCGCAAATTTACCTGCTTCTCTTGCTAAAGATTCATTATCCTTAAATTCTATTCCAGGTCTATATTCTTCTGGTTGATATTTATTGTAGGCCTTCGACTCTAAAACTATTTTTCTAACAATTTTAATTGATTTCGCTGCAATCTCTCTATCTTCATAAGTAGACAGATAATTCATTTTTATTTTTGGATAAATTCTTGTATCAGAAGATTTGATTTCTATTGATCCTCTACTTGTTGGCCGAACATTTGTAATCGTAGGTGTAAAAGCTGGAAATTTATGTAGTTCAGCTTTACCCAATAAATCAGTACTAGCAGGTGAAATATGAAACTGTAAATTAGGATTTTCTAAATAAGAGTCACTTTTAATAAAACCACATAAATAACTAGCCCCAACTGTTAATGGGCCTTTTCTGTAAATTAAATAATTTAATCCAGTTAAAAATTTTTTTGTAAAACTGTGGTAAATATCATTTAATGTTTGCAGATTTTTAATTTTATATACGGGTCTTAACATTAAATGATCTGTCAAATTTTTTCCTACACCATTTATTTCTTTAACAACATTTATGTTGTTCTTATTTAACAATTCACCTGGTCCAATACCTGATGCTTGAAGTATATGAGGAGACCCAATAGTACCTGCACATAATAATACTTCTCTACCTACAGAATAAATAAATTCTTCATTACCTCTCCACACATTCACATTTTTTACTTTTAAGTTTTCAAAAAATAAATTTTTAACATGTGCATTTGTAATGATTTTTAAATTTTTTCTATTTTTTATAGGATTTAGAAAACCAACTGCAGAACTACATCTAAAACCTCTATCAATTGTCATTGGAAAATATCCCATACCTTCATTATCACCGTCATTAAAATCAGGATTTTTTTTGTAACCAAATTCCTCAGAAGCATCTAAAAATAAATCTAATAGCTTAAATTTTGATCTAATTTGTTCTACTTTAATAGGACCACTGACTCCATGAAAATCACTTTTAGCGATTTTATAATTTTCTGATTTTTTAAAATAAGGCAATACATCATCCCAAGACCAACCAATATTACCAAGTTGCCTCCAGTAATTGTAGTCATTAGCATGACCTCTTATATATAACATGCCATTTATTGATGAACTACCACCTAGAGTCTTTCCTCTTGGAATAAGCATTTTCCTATTATTACAAAATTCTTCTTCTTCAGTTGTAAAACACCAATCAGTTTTTGGGTTATGCATTGTTTTAAAGTATCCACCTGGGATATGTATCCAAGGATTATTATCTTTACCTCCAGCTTCAATTAATAAAACTCTAATTTTTTTGTTTTCAGTAAGTCTATTTGCTAAAATACAACCTGCAGTTCCAGCGCCAATTATAATATAATCAAATTTTTCATTCATAATTTATAAATTTTTTTTATTATATACTAATTAAATTAAACATATAACTAACTTAAATAATTAAAAATTAGTAATGAATATTTTTTTCGCAATAATAGGTTTGGGTCTTTTAGTATTAGGTGCAGAAATTATTATTAGAGGGTCAGTTAGTTTAGGAAAAAAAATAAACATTTCATTATTTGCTATTGGAGTTGTAATTGTAGCCGGAGGTACTTCTCTGCCAGAGTTAGCAAGTTGTATTAACGCAGTCCTAAATAATTATTCTGATCTAGCTTTAGGGGCAGTAGTTGGAAGTAACATAGCTAATTTAATCCTTGTTATGGCTGCAACAACAATAATTTTTCCAATCCTAAATATAAATAAGAATCAAATAAATCAAGCTTGGATCAATATTTTTTTAGGTGTTGTTTTTATTATTATGACATTTTTTTATTTCAATTATATTTTTGGAATAGTAGCTATTATTTCCCTTATTTATCTAATGTACTTTCAAATAAAAAAAGGAGAAATAGATAACTCAGAGATAGATAAAAATAATTACTCAACTATAATTTCAATAATATTAATTGTATCAGGCATTATCTTATTAGTTTTAGGCTCAGATTTACTAGTTAATTCAGCAATAAAAATTGCAAAAATATACAACGTTTCTGAGTCAGTAATAGGATTATCATTAATTGCATTTGGTACATCATTACCTGAATTAGTTGTAGGAATAATATCTGCTTTTAAAAGAAAAGTAGATTTTGCATTAGGAAATATTTTAGGATCAAATATTTATAATGTACTGGGAGTGCTTGGAATAAGTTCTTTTTTTGGTAAATTTTCAATTCCTAATATTTTAGTGACTCAAGATCTTATTTTTATGTTTCTTATTACAGTTTTAATTTTATTTTTTATGCTTTTTTTCAAAAAGCTAGGAAGATTATATGGAGTTATAGGTATTTGTTTATATTTTTCTTATATGTATTTTATTTACGGATAACTTTATTTTCTACCAGATGTTAGTGCTACAGCTGCAATAATTACAAGACCAGTTGTTAAGTCTTTATAAAAAGGATCAGCATTTAAAATATTAAAACCATTATTAATTAATGCAAGAAGCATTACACCAGCTATTGATCGCCAAACAGCACCCGAACCACCATAAATACTTGTTCCCCCTAATATTACTGCGGCTATAGCTTGAAGCTCCATTCCCAAACCAGCTTGAGATGTGCCTAATGATATTCGAGATACTTGTATTGCTGCAGCTATTCCAGCTGCGAGTCCACAAAATGAAAAAGCAAAAATTTTGATAAAATTGACTTTTATACCTGATAATATTGATGCGTCTTCATTTCCACCAATAGCAAAAATATACCTTCCTATTGTTGTTCTTGTTAAAATAAAAGTAGAAATTATTGCAAAAACTATAAGAATATACACAGCAACATGAACCTCAAAAATTTTTTCTCGTCCTAACCAAGTAAACTCTTTCATCCTGACAGGAATTAGAAATCCCCCTGTGATTAAAATAGCTAAACCTCTAAATACTAAACTTGTTGCAATTGTAGATAAAAAAGAGTGCACTTTAAATGATGTAATTATTATTCCATTTAAATATCCTAAAATAATTCCTATAATTGGCGCAATTAATAAACCAACATAAGGGTTATAATTAATTGCAATCCACGCTGAGCTTACACTAGCAACAGCAAATATTGCACCAGTAGATAAATCAAATCCTCCAACAATTATAACAAGTGTAAGAGCACAAGCAATTATTGCTAAAGGTGCATTTTGATTTAATATATTTAATAAATTTCTTGGGGTTAAAAAAGCGTCACTTGAAAGTGTCAATACTATCATTAATAAAACAATTAAAATCAAAACAGCATAATCTCTGCAGAAATTTATTATTTTTGTATTATTCATTACTTACTTTCTCTGCACCAAATAGCTCAAAAAGAACATTATCGATAGAAGTTTGATATGGAATAATTTCATTAATTGTTTCACCTTCTTTAACTAAATATGCTCTATCTGCAAGACCCATCACCTCTTCTAGTTCTGAAGATACCAATAAAATAGCTACTCCTTTGGAAGAAAGATTGTTTATTAATTCATAAATTTTTCTCTTTGCTCCAACATCAATTCCTCTTGTAGGTTCATCTAATAAAATTAATTTTGGTGAATTAAAAATCCATTTTGCAAAAAGAACTTTTTGTTGATTCCCTCCTGAGTAAAAAGCAATATTTCCATTTGTTGATGTTGGTTTAATATCTAATAAATTTATTAGATCTTTAACAAGTTTAATTTCTTTTTGAGTATCTATAACTTGATTGTTACTGACATTTTTTAAGTTAGTAATTGAGATATTTGACTTTGTGTTTTGTGTAAATACTAAACCTAATTTTCTTCTATCCTCAGGTATCATTACAATACCTTTATTAATTGCATCTTCAACTTTTTTAAAATTAGTTATTTCATTTTCATATTTTATGCTTCCACTTTGAATTTGATCAATGCCAAAAATACTTCTTAATATTTCCGTTCTTCCACTGCCAACTAAGCCTAATAAACCAACAATTTCACCTTTATTTATTGTTAAGTTTACATTTTTTACACCTGTATATGTTTTGATGTTTGATAATTCTAAAATTTTTTTATCAAATATTTTATTCTTCTTTTTATTAGGAAAAGCAATTTCTTCTTTAGTACCAAGCATAGCCTCAACAATACTTGATTTCGTTTCATTTTGAATTTTAGATGAACGAATTAAGTTACCATCTCTTAATATTGATATTTTGTCACAAACTTCAATAATTGCGTCAAGGAAATGTGAAACATATATAATTAAATATCCTGATTTTTTTAATTTATGCATTAAATCATGAAGTTTGATTACTTCATCATTTGTTAATGATGATGTAGGTTCATCCATAATAATTACTTTTGCATTTCTTGCTAAAGCTCTAATTATTTCAACTTTTTGTTGATCGGCAATACGTAAACTTGATACTTTTTGATTTGGATCAAGATTAAATCCAATTTTTTGATCAAGATCATTAAATAATTTTGTATTTTGTTTGCCTAAAATTCCATAATAATTTTCTTCAATTCCAAGAAATATATTATCATAAACAGTCATACCAGGAACCAAAGCTAATTCCTGATGTATCATTGCTATTCCATTATCAAGCGCAATTTTAGATGACCATTTTTTGATTAAGTTATCATTAAGAAAAATTTTTCCGGAAGATAACTTATAGTGTCCGCCTATAATTTTTCCTAATGTTGATTTTCCAGCTCCATTTTGTCCAACTAATCCATGAATTTCACCTGAAGTAAATTCTAAATTAATGTTGTTTAGGACTGTTATCCCAGAAAAGGATTTAGTGATATTTTTTAATGTTATTTTTGTTTTAGAACCTGAATTATTTTTTTCTAATTCAGGTTCTTTATTTGTATTCATTTTTTGTTTACTAAAAAATTTAAATTAACCTCCCCATTCTGGTGTCCAGCTTGGATTAGCATCTAAAACTTCTTTAGTAATAATTGGATCAATACCAACAATTTCAGGTTTAGTAATATCAATTACAGGATCAACATTTTCACCGTTAAGTGCAGCTATAACTGCCTTTGCAGCAAGGTATCCTTCTGAAAAAGGAACTCCTATAAAAGTTGCATCCCATTGACCTGCCTTAATTGCATCAATAGCTACTTCAGCAGCACCTCCGCCCATTAAATACAAATCTTCTACATTGTAACCTGCATCTGCGAGTGCTATTTCAGCACCTAAAAGATGTTGATCTGCATTTGATAGAACTACATGAACATCCTTTGCTGATTGAAGCGCATCTGTCATACCAGTCAATGAAACATCTGGAGAATAATTACCCTCAACAGTTGCAACTATTTTTATGTTAGATTCCTTACCCAAAATATCAAGGAAAGTATCGTATCTTAATTTATCAAATGGATAAATTTTTTGTCCAATCATTATAATTGTGTTACAAGGATCTTTGTCTGCACAATACTTCACCACTTCATTAGCTTGTAGAGTTGCTCCGTAAACTGGAGATCCAGCAGCTGTTGCTGTAAGTCCATTTACTTGTGGTTCTAAAGTAGTTAAATCAGGACCAATTGGAAAAAGACTTGTGGCAACTTTTATACCTGCATCTATAGCTTGTTCTATTGCACCTGCAATACCAACAGTATCATTTGGTACAACAACAAAACCATCAAATTTACCAGATGCTATTATGTCTTCTATTTGTCCATATTGTAATGTTGCATTAAATTCACCATTGAATATTTCTGCGTTAACATTTCCTGCTTCGCTTGCAGCTTTTTTTACACCTTCCCAGGTCGCTTGATTGTAACCGTTTTCACTTGATGAAGCAAAAAAAGCAATATTCAAATTTGCTGCTGAAGAAGAAAATGAAAGAAAAAATACAAACAACGGCAATGCAAAAATTTGTATAATTTTATTCTTCATTTATACCTCCTAAAAGATTGTTTTACTTAATTTTTTTAAACTAATCATAATTACAATAACATTTCAAATATTAATGTCTAATTTCGAAGAATTATCTTAAAAATTGATATTAATTTTTTGTAAAAAAATTTTAAAAAAATGATTTTTTACTGGAATTAAAGAATATTTTGATATTAACTATTCATTAAATATCATTTTAATTTTTTAATTATGTATAGAGTATCTGCAGATATAGGAGGAACATTTACTGACATAGTTGTCGATGATACTGAAAACAATAGTATTAAAACAATCAAAGTGCTCTCAACACCAGAAAACCCAGCGAATGCAGTTTTCAATGGTTTAAATTCTAATCTAGAAATTGAAAATATAGATTTTATTGTCCATGGAACAACTGTAGGTTTGAACGCTTTTTTAGAGAGAAAAGGTTCAAGAGTTTTATTAATAATGACAAAAGGAGTTAGTGATACATATACTATTGCTAGAGGAGATAGAAAAGAATTATACAATGTCAGATATACAAAACCAGGAACACTTGTTCCAAGAAAAGATGTCTATGAAGTAGAAGAAAGGACTATGTGGGATGGATCTATTAAAACAAAACTAAACGAAGATGATCTTTCTAATATTGCTGAAATAATAAATAAAAAAGATATTAAAGCAGTATCAATTTGTTTCTTGCATTCATATGTAAATCCTCAGCACGAAATTCAAAGTAGAAATTACCTATCAAAGCTTATCAAGGAAGATGTAGTGATTTCACTGTCCCATGAAATTGCAAGAGAGTGGAGAGAGTATGAAAGAGCCTCTACTGCCGTAATGAATAGTTACATTGGTCCAGTTACAAATAATTATTTAAAATCACTCCAAAAACAACTTGAAGGAAGTAATTATAAAAAACCTCTTTATATAATGCAGTCTAATGGTGGTGTTATAAGAGCTGAGTCGGCGCTTGAACAACCCGTTAAAACTCTTTTATCTGGTCCTGTGGGAGGAACAATCGGAGGACAAGCCCTATCAAAATTAATTAAAAGGCCAAACTTAATTTGTGTTGATATGGGCGGAACATCTTTTGATATGAGTTTAATCATAAATGGAAAACCTTCAGTAACTAATGAAACTGAACAAGAATTCATTCCTTTATTAATTCCACTTGTAGATATTCATACAATAGGAGCTGGTGGAGGATCAGTTGCATGGTTAGAGAATGAAGCACTTAGAGTAGGCCCAAGAAGTGCAGGGGCTAATCCTGGACCAGCATGTTATGGTAAAGGTGGACAAGAACCAACTGTTACAGATGCAAACTTGTATCTAGGAAGACTTGGTAAAGAATCAAAACTTGGTGGTTGGATGGACTTAGATTTGAATGCCTCTGAGAGTGTTTTAAAAAGCTTATCTGAAAAATTAAATATATCTTCAACTGAATTAGCTGAGGGAATTTTGTCAATCATTAATGCCAAAATGGCTGATGCCATAAGAACTATTACTGTTAAAGAAGGAATAGATCCAAGAGAATTTAGTTTAGTAGCCTTTGGAGGCGCAGGTTCTATGCATGCTGTTTGGTTAGCTGAAGAACTTGAGATAAATGAAATAATAGTTCCAAATGATCCTGGAACTTTCTCTGCGTGGGGTATGTTACAAACAGATATTAGAAGAGATTTGACTGTTAATTTTTATCAAAATTTTCAATCATTAGAAAAAGAAAAACTTCTAGAAAATTTTAATAAGTTAAAAGATGAAGCAATAGCCTTATTAAAAAGTGAAAATGTTAATGAAAATGATATGAGTTTCAGCTTAACAGCAGATATGAGATATATTGGTCAGGAATACTACGTTAATGTTGATATTAGTGAACCTTTTGACTTAAATGAAATTAATAATAATTTTCACAAAACATATGAAAAGCAATACGGTCACTCAACCCCAGAAGGTCCAAGTGAATTTATAAATTTAAGATTAATTGCAACAGGAAAGATTAAAAAAACAGACTCTGTTAAGAGTATAGAAAATGATAAAACAATTAAAGATTCAAAAAGAAAAATTATTTTTAACCAAAAAGAATATGAAACAAAAATTTATGCAAGACATAATATAAGAGTCAATGAAAGTTTTGAAGGACCAGCAGTAATTGAAGAATCAACTGCAACAACTGTTATTCCACCAAACTATTCAATTATAAAAGATGAATTCGGTAATATTATCATAACTAAGGATAAATCATGAAAAAAGCAGATCCAATTAGCACTGAAATAATTAGAAATGCATTTATTTCTATTGCACAAGATATGAATGCGGTTTTAATCAGAAGTGCTTACACTCCTGTTATTTATGAAGGTAAAGATTGTGTTGTAGCACTTTTAGATGAAAAAGGTGAAGTGTTGGGTCAATCTTCCGGCCTACCTTTATTTTTAGGTAATCTTCAAGTTTGTGTTCAAGAAACTGCTAAAATTTATGGATGGGACTATTTTAAAGAAGGTGATATTTTTTTTGTAAATGATTCTTTTTTTACTGGAACACATCTTAATGATATCACAATTTTTGCTCCAATTTTTTGGAATGGGCAGCTAGCAGGCTTCTCTGCTAGTAGAGCACATTGGTTGGATGTAGGTGCAAAGGATCCAGGTGGCTCAATGGATTCTTCTAATATTTACCAAGAAGGTTTTAGATGGCCTGTTACAAGATTATATGAAAATAATGAACCAAAGAAAGAAATAATTGAATTTTTAAGAATCAATGGAAGATTTGGTTACTCATTAATTGGCGATATGAATGCTCAAATTGCAGCAGGTAAAACTGGTGAAAAAAGATTTCAGGGAATACTTGATAGATTTGGTATCGATTTAGTTAAATCAGCAAGAGATGAAATTTTTAGACAATCTGAAGAATTAGAAAGAGAAGCAGTAAAAGCTATAAAGAATGGTACTTATTACGCTGATGGTTTTTTGGATGACGATGGTCTTGGCAGTGATCCGGTTAAGATCAACATGAAAGTAATCGTTGAAGATGAAAAAATAACAATTGACTTGGATGGTTCAGCAGATCAAACTCAAGGACCTGTTAACTGTGGATTTGCTCAAACAATTTCCGCATGCAGAGTAGCTTTTAAACTTCTAATTAATCCTAAAAGACCAGTTGATGGTGGTACATTTAAAACACTAGATGTAACTGCACCAAAGGGATCAATTTTCAAAGCTGAAGAACCTGCAGCTTGCCAGTGGTATTTTTCAAGTCTTGGATTGCTTATTGATGCCTTTGTAAAAGCACTTTCAGGATCAGCCAAGGAACTTTCAGCAGCAGCACATTATGGTGACTCGATGGTTATATTTATTGGAGGTGTCGATCCAAGAAATAATTTTCCTTTTTTATCTGTTGAACCAACTTGCGGAGGTTGGGGAGGTTTTCAAGGATCAGATGGAGCTGATGCTCTAATTAATAACGTCAATGGTGGTTTTAAGGATTTACCAATAGAGGTTTTTGAAAATAAGTATCCTGTTTCAATTTTTAATTATGGTTTTAGAGAAAATTCCGGTGGGCTTGGTAAATTCAGAGGAGGATCGGGACTGTATAGGGAATACACAATAAATACTGATGGATTTGTTTCACTGTGGTTCGAAAGATCTGTTACTCCCGCTTGGGGTTTATTTGGTGGGAAAGATGGAATGCCACCAAATGTAAATATTAAAATACCCGATTCACCAGAAAAAAATATTTTAAAAGCAAACGGATTACAAATCAAAAATGGAACAGTTTTAACAACACATACCGGAGGAGGAGGAGGTTTCGAAGAGCCTCTTGAAAGACAACCTGAAGATGTTTTAAAAGATGTACAAAATAGGTATGTTTCAATAGAGAAGGCAAAAGAGGATTATAAAGTTGTTATTACTAAAAACCTTGAAATTGATCATAAAGCAACAGAAGATTTAAGAAAAAAATAACTTTGTGATTAATTTAAATCAAAAACTTATTAAAGATATAAAAAAAGAAAATGAAAAAACTTTTTATAAAAAAATTGATAAAATTGTTCATTCTTTAATAGGGCATAAACTAATCACATTCACAGTTATTGATGAAAAATTAAAATTTTGCGAAAGAGTATATTCAAATAATAATAAAATATATCCAATACTTGGTCAAAAAAAAATGCCAAAAAATATCTGGTCAACTAAAGTTCTTAAAAATAAACAACATTTTATTTGCAAATCAAAACAAGAGATTAAAAAAATATTTTTTGATTATGAGATAATTTTTTCGTTAGGATGTGGTTCAATAATCAATTTATTAATTCTTTTTCAAGGAAGGCCAATAGGAACTGTAAATATCCTAAATAAAGAAAACCACTATTCAGATAAAGATTTAAAAAAAATTGATTTTCTTACTGTTTTTTTAATTCCTTTTTTTATTAAACATCAACTAAAAATGGAGAAAAAAATATAATGATAGAAAAATTACAAAGATTGCTTAATGATAAAAAAAATGAATTAGATGCATTTGCTTTAGTCCCTGGTCCAAATTTTAGACATATAACTGGCGGTCAATTTTTTTTAATGGAACGCCCCTTTGTGCTAATAATTTCAAAGTCTCATAAGCCAGTTGCTATAGTTCCTGTTTTGGAGGTTTCTAACTTTATTAATTTAAATTTTGATGCTGAAATTATTGAATGGCAAGATAACGATGGATTTCAAAGTGCTTTTAATAAAGCTTTTGAATTATTAGGTAATAATTTTACTTTAGGAATTGAAGGTCAATTAATGAGGGCATTCGAGATGCAGGCAATTATGCAAGCTTCAGAAGGAATTAAAATAAAAAATGCTCATAAAATAATTAGTAAAATACGATTACATAAAAAAAAATATGAAGTTGAAAATATACGTAAAGCTGTAGATATAGCTGAACAAACTCTTAGTGATACTATTAATTTTGTTAAAGAGGGAAGAACTGAAATTGAAATTAAAAAATATCTTATGCAAAAATTATTAGAAGTTGGTGCAAATGATATTGCATTCGAGCCACTTGTTTTAGCTGGTTCAAATTCTGCATTATGTCATGGTCACTCTAGAGATGATTATCAAATAAAAAAAGGTGATTGTATTTTATTTGATTTTGGCGCCAATGTTAATGGTTATAACTCTGATATTACTAGAACTTTCTTCTTAGGTTCAGTCAATGAAGAAAATAGAAACATGTACGATGTTGTCTATAAAGCAAACTCAGTTGGAAGGAAAGTTTCAAAACCTGGGATTTCTATGCATGACTTAGATGATAACGTTATGAAAATTCTAGAAGCGTCAAATTTTAAACAATATATAGTTCATAAAACTGGCCATGGATTAGGAATGGATGTACATGAAGATCCATATGTAATGAGAAAAAATCATGAATTATTAGAAGAGGGGATGGTAATTACAATAGAACCGGGTTTGTATAAAGAAAATCATTTAGGAATAAGAATTGAAGATGATGTTCTTATAACTAATAACTCTTGTGAATCATTGACAACTTTTAGTAGAGAACTAAAAATAATTTAGTTAATTATTTTCATGAAAATAAATAATATAAAAGTTTATCAGATTGATATTCCTCTGATAGAAAAAGCATATAAGTGGGCTAATGAAAATATAGTTAATAATTTTGATTGTACAATCGTAGTTATTGAAACAGATAATAATATTCAAGGAGTAGGGGAGGTTTGTAACTTAGGATCATCTTACTTACCAGCATATTCAAAAGGTGTTAGATCAGGAATTTTAGAAATTGGAAAAAATTTAATAGGAAAAGATCCTACAAATATAAATACAATCAATATAGAGATGGACAAAAGTTTATATGGACATCCATATGTAAAATCACCAATTGATATGGCCTGTTGGGATATAATAGGAAAATATTATAAAGCTCCTATTTGGCAACTCTTTGGAGGTAAGTATGGAGAAACCATTAGTCTATACAGAGCTATATCTCAAGAAGATCCTGAGCAGATGAAAGAAAGTGTAAAACAATACAAAAGTGAGGGATATCAAAAATTTCAATTAAAAGTAGGTGGCTATTATCAGGAAGATATTGAAAGAATTAAACAAGTTGATTCTATACTTAATGATAGCAATATCTTAGTTGCTGACGCAAATACAGGGTGGAAAACTCATGAGGCACTTAAGGTAATAGATAAAACATGTCATTTAAATATCTATTATGAACAACCTTGCGAAACTTATAATGAATGTCTATTGATAAGAGAGAAAAATAATCGGCCTTTTATTCTAGATGAAAGTATTTTTTCATTAAATAGTTTTTTAACTGCTTATAAAGATAAAGCAATGGATATCATTAATCTTAAAATTAGTAAATTAGGTGGTCTGACTAAAAGTAAACAAATTAGAGATTTATGTGTTGAGCTTAATATTCCTATGACCATCGAAGACTCTTGGGGCGGTGATATAGCAACAGCGGCCATATCACATTTAGCACATAGCACTCCTATAGATTACCGCTTTTCTTCAACAGATTTTAATAGTTATAATGCTATTAGTTATTCTGAAGGATCACCGCAAAGAATAAATGGACAATTTAAGGCTTCAGACAGTTATGGTCTTGGAGTAGTATTAGATTTTACGAAATTAGGTAAACCAAAGTTTATAATTAGTTAATTATTTTTTTTCAGGTAACATAAATAGTGAAGCATTACCTCCAGAAGTTGTCATATCGTGAGAATAAGTTTTTTCATTAAGTAAATTAATCAAATAATTAGGTCCACCTGCTTTTGGACCTGTTCCAGACAGACCTCTGCCACCAAAGGGTTGTACACCTACTACAGCTCCTGTGATATTTCTGTTAATATAAATATTTCCTATATTTGCATTTTTAAAAACATAGTTGATAGTATTATCTATTCTACTGTGCAATCCTAATGTTAAACCATAATTCATCTTATTTATGGACTCGATTAATTTTTCAAGTTCATTAGATTTATATTTATAGACATGTAAAACGGGACCAAAAACTTCGTTTTTAACATCACCTAGTTTATCTAATTCGATTATTTTAGGACCTACATAGAAGCCATTTAAGTCATTATTTATAGGTAGATCAAATAATATTTTATTTTTAAATTTTGTTAAATGATTATTAATTTTTTCTTTTGCATTTTCATCAATGAGTGGGCCTAAATCAGTATCTAGTTTTTCAGGTAATCCAACTTTGATTTTTTTAGTTGCACCAACTAACATTTGAATAGTTTTGTCATATACTTCGTTTTGTATAGCTAATATTCTTAAGGCTGAACATCGCTGTCCAGCAGAGTTAAATGCTGATTCAATAACATCATCTACTACTTGCTCTGTAAGTGCAGATGAGTCAACAATCATAAAATTTTGACCACCAGTTTCTGCCGTCAATGATACCAATTCTTCTCTTTTATTTAAATAATTTTGAATACTTTTTGCTGTTTCACACGAGCCTGTAAACAGTACACCTTTTATACAATCATTTTGTAATATTTTTTCACCTATTTTAGAACCCTCTCCTAATATTAATTGTAATGCGTTTACTGGTAAACCAGCATCAAATAAAAGTTTAATAATTTTATATGAAATGATTGATGTTTGTTCAGCTGGTTTGGCTATTACGGTATTTCCACACAACAAAGCTGCAACAATCTGACCAACAAAAATTGCTATTGGAAAATTCCATGGACTTATACAGAAAATAACTCCCTTAGACTCATAAATTAATTTATTTTTTTCACCAGTGGGACCATCAAATATAATTTCTTTATTTAATATTTTTTTAGCCTCACTTGAATAGTAATAACAAAAATCGATTGCCTCTCTTAAATCATTATATGAATCATTAATTGTTTTACCTGCTTCATTTACACAAATTTTCAAAAGATCTTCTTTATTATTTTCTAATAATAAAGCAAAATTTTTAATTATTTTTATCTTTTCATCAATTCCAACACTATTCCATTTTTTTTGATATTCTTTGGATACTTTTAATGCATCATTAATTGTGTTTTCATCTGCGTAACTTATATTGCCAACTATTTTTGTATTAGATGAAGGAGAAAAAATTTTAATATTATTTGAACTAATTTTTTCTTTATTCAATATTAATGAATGCGCATTATGATTTTCATTACTTAGACTAAAAACATTTTCTAATTTTGCAATTGTTTTCTCACTAAATAAATTTGTACCTAATGAGTTTTCTCTATTTGGTAAAAACATTTTATTAGGTAACGGAATATATGGATTATTATATTCTTTATAAGATTTCACAATTTCTATAGGGTCTGAAATTAACTCATCAATTTTTATTTTCCTGTCATTTAATTTATTTACAAAAGAAGTGTTTGCACCATTTTCTAGCAATCTTCGCATCAGATAAGGAAGGAGATCTTCATAATTGCCCACCGGCGCGTAAATTCTACATTTAGAATAATTATTATTTAAATTTTTATTAAAATAATCATTTAGAATATCAGCCATTCCATGAATTCTTTGAAATTCAAAATTTGAATTTTTTCCTACTTCTTCAATAAACGCTATTGAATGTGCATTATGAGTTGCAAAAGCAGGAAATATATTTTTTTGATACTTCAACATTTTAATCGCACATGCCATCCAAGACAAATCAGTTATAGCTTTTCTTGTAAAAACTGGATATTTTTCAAGCCCCAATTCTTGTGCAGCTTTAATTTCACTATCCCAATAGGCTCCTTTTACTAAACGAATTGGTATGACTTTATTATTTTTTATTGCTATATTGTTAATCCAATCAATAGTATAGAAAGCTCTTTTCTGATAAGCCTGTAAAGCTAAACCTAGCCCATTCCAATTGCTAAGCTCCTTTGTTTCAATTAATTTCTTAAATATTTTCAAAGATAATATAAATCTTTTGTCCTCCTCAGCATCTATACACAATTGAATATTTTTCTTTTTTGCAAGAAGACCTAACTCAATCAATTTTGGAATTAATTCAGTTTCTAAATCTTTATATTTATGTCTTTCATATCTTGAGTTTAGGGCAGAAAGTTTTATTGATACTCCGTTAGAATATCTCACATCTTCATCATTAGATAAAATATCACCAGTGAACTCGATACTTTTTTTATACTCTTGGAAATATTTTTCAGCATCTTCTTGTGTTCTCGCACCTTCCCCCAACATATCAAAGGAAAAAATATTATTTTTATATTTTTCTGATTTTGTAAATTTAACTGCTTCTTCCATTTTAGATTTGAACACAAACTGTTTTGCTAAAACCATAACAGCTTTTCTAATTATACTTCTAAAAACAGGCTCTGAACTTTTCTTTAAAAGGCTTTTGTAATTTTCTTCTATTGAGTTTTCATCAAATTTATTTCTTTTTAATATATTCCCAGTTATTAAAAATGCCCATGATGAAGCATTCACAAATATACCTTTATCAAAACCAGTATGTTTTTTCCAATCTGTCGATGTAAACTTATCTTCTAGAAGTTTATCAATAGTTTTTTGATCTGGTATTCTAAGTAAAGCTTCTGCTAAACATAAGAGAACAGTACCCTCTTCAGTATTAAGTTTGTATTCTTGTAGAAGATTTTCAATAGGACTCTTAATTAAACTAATAGATTTTCTAGACTCTCTTACAATTTCTAGAGCTCTATTATTTATCTGATCTTTTTTATTTAAGTATTCTGGTAACAAGTAATCCATCATTCTGTTGACTATGACAGATTCTTCAAGACACGTTATATTATCAATTTCTATCAATTCATTATTAATTATTTGATCCATGTGTTTTAAATACTTTATTTAATGAAACTAAGAATATAATATTATCATAAAATTTTATTAAAAATAAAAAAAATTTTAAGTTTATGCTCAGTAAAGAAAATTTATTAGAAATTGTAAATATTTCTGTAGATGCCGGTGAAGTAATATTAAATTATTACAATGAAAATGTGGATGTCATTTATAAAGATGATGAATCGCCTTTAACAAAAGCAGATCTAGCTTCACACAAAATAATTACTGACTCGATTAAAAAAATTACACCAGATATTCCAATACTAAGTGAAGAAGAATTTATTGATTGGAAAATAAGAAAAAAATGGAAAAAATATTGGTTAATCGATCCTCTTGATGGGACTAAAGAATTTATTAAAAAAAATGATGAATTTACAGTTAATATAGCACTAATTGAAAATAATAGACCAATATTAGGTGTGATTTACACACCAGCCTTAAATGAATTATTTTATTCAATTAAGAACTTTGGATCATATAAAATATTAACTAGAAAAAAATTAAATACACTTAAAGAAGCAAAAAGAATTTCAATTAATAAGAAAAAATCAAATAAAATTAAGATTGTTGGAAGTAGATCTCATTCAAATCCTATTCTTGATAAATGGGTTAATAAGAATTTTAATGAATTTGACATTTTACAAAAAGGAAGCTCTTTAAAATTTTGTTTAATTGCTGAAGGATCTGCCGACATTTATCCCAGATTTGGTCCAACTTCTGAATGGGATATAGCAGCGGGACATATAATACTTGAAGAAGCTGGTGGAAAACTTAAAAGCATCGACAATAAGGAAATTTTATACAATGAAAAAGAAAATATTCTTAACCCTGAATTTTTTGCTTACAGCAATATTGACTTTGTAATTTAGAATGACTTTTAATCATTTAAAAAAACTTGAATCTGAGAGCATTTATATAATTAGAGAAGTAGCGGCTGAATTTACAAATCCGGTCATGCTTTATTCAATTGGAAAAGACTCTTCAGTTATGTTGCATTTAGCAATTAAAGCTTTTGCTCCAAATAAAATTCCTTTTAAACTTTTACATGTAGACACGACTTGGAAATTTAAAGAAATGATAAAATTTAGAGATCAAACTATTAAAGAGAACAACTTAGATTTAATAGTACATATAAATCAGGAAGGAGTGAATAATAAAGTTGGACCAATAACTCACGGCTCCAAAACACATACTGACATTATGAAGACTCAATCATTAAAACAAGCATTAAACAAATATAAATTCGATGCTGCATTCGGAGGAGCAAGAAGAGATGAAGAAAAATCTAGAGCCAAGGAAAGAATTTTTTCTTTTAGAGATACAAATCATCGATGGGATCCAAAAAATCAAAAACCTGAATTATGGAATTTATTTAATACAAAAATATCAACTAATGAAAGTGTAAGAATATTTCCATTATCAAATTGGACAGAAGTTGATGTGTGGCAATATATATATCAAGAAAATATTGCCATTGTTCCCTTATATTTTGCAGCAAAAAGACCTGTAATAAAGAGAGATGATATGTTGATAATGGTGGATGACAATAGATTAGAAATAAAAAAAGGTGAGAAGATAGAAGAAAAATTAATTAGATTTAGAACTCTTGGTTGCTATCCCCTAACTGGAGCAGTAGAATCTAAAGCATCAAGTATTGAAGAAATAATTATAGAATTATTAGAATCAAAGCATTCAGAGAGACAAGGAAGATTAATAGATTCAGATCAAATAGGATCAATGGAAATAAAAAAACAAGATGGTTATTTCTAATGGATTTAAAAAAATTTTTTATTAATCAAAATTCCAAAAAGCAACTTAAAATCTTAACTTGTGGTTCCGTAGATGATGGTAAATCAACTTTAATTGGAAGACTTCTATTTGATTCTAAAAGTATTTACAGTGATCAGATTTCACAGACCAAATTTGAAAGTGAGAAATATGGTACTCAAGGTAAAGAAATAGATCTCGCATTACTAATAGATGGTTTACAAGCTGAAAGAGAACAAGGTATAACAATCGATGTAGCTTATAGATATTTTGAAACTGAAAAATGTAAGTTTATAATTGCAGATACACCGGGTCATCAAGAATATACAAGAAATATGGCTACTGGTGCATCTAATTCAGACATTGGTATTGTTCTAATTGATGCAACTAAGGGCATATTAGATCAAACTAGGCGACATACTTTCATTCTATCACTGTTAGGAGTAAATCACATTGTAATAGCTGTAAACAAAATGGACCTTTTGAATTATGATAAAAAAAATTTTGATAATATTGTTCATTCATTTGAAAAACTATCTAAAAATTTTAATTTTTTATCTAAAAGATATATCCCAATGTCAGCACTTATTGGTGATAATGTTTTTTCAAAATCAAAAAAAATGCCTTGGTATGCTGATGAAACATTAATTAGTACATTGGAAAGTTTTGATATTGATAAATCTTCTATAGGTGAAGAATTTTCTATGCCTATTCAATGGGTTAACCGATCAAGTTCAGATTTTAGAGGATATAGTGGAACAATCTCTTCAGGAAAAATTAATATTAACGATGAAATCACAGTAGTATCATCAGGAGAGAGAGCGAAGGTTCGTAAAATATTAACTCCCGATGGAAATGCAGAATTTTCATTTGAAAATCAAGCAGTAACTATCTCTCTAGATAAAGAGATAGACATTTCTAGAGGGGATATAATTACTACTGATCTAGATAAAATTAAAATAGCAGATCAATTTTCAGCACATTTAATATGGATGCATAAAGATAACATGTTGCCTGAAAGAAATTATATATTCAGATTTATTAATTCATATATAAACGGCAAAATTACAAATCTTGAATACAAAATAAATATTAACTCTTATGAAAAAATTGCAGCAAAATCTCTAGAGTTAAATGATATTGCATATTGTAAAATTGCATTGAGTAAGCCAACTTTTTTTAAATCTTATATTCAGAATAATCAGCTTGGAAGTTTTGTAATAATTGATCAATTTAATAATCTAACAGTCGGAGCTGGAATGATTGATTTTGAGCTAAGAAGATCAAGTAATATTTCATGGCATGATATGACAATAGATAAGAAGAAAAGATCAACATTGAACTCTCAAAAACCGTGTGCTTTATGGTTCACAGGACTTTCTGGCTCAGGTAAATCAACTATTGCAAATATTTTAGAACAAAAATTACATCAACTTAATAAAAGAACATACTTACTAGATGGGGATAACATTAGGCATGGATTAAATAAAGACTTAGGATTTACTGATGCTGACAGAGTAGAAAATATTCGAAGAGTCGCTGAAGTATCAAAATTAATGACTGACGCAGGATTAATTACATTAATTTCTTTCATATCACCTTTTAAATCTGAGAGAAGAATGGCAAGAGATTTATTTGATACTAATGAATTTATAGAAATTTTTGTTGATACGCCTATAGAAGAATGTGAAAAAAGAGATCCTAAAGGATTATATAAAAAAGCTAGATCAGGAATATTAAAAAATTTTACAGGAATAGATTCTGATTATGAGGTACCTTCTGATCCAGAAATTAAATTGAAAACACTTTTAAAAAACCCTGAAGAATTAGCTGATGAAGTTTTAGATTTCTTGAAAGTTAATAATATAATTTAATTTTAATTTTTAATTTTTGAAGCAGGTTTTCCATACTCTACATTTAAGCCACCATATCTTCTCACTCTAACATTGCATTGTTCTGCGTGACCAATAAATCCCTCAAGGTAAGATAGTCTTGATCCATATTCTCCAATAAGTTTAGCTGCTTCATCTGTCATAATTTTTTGATAGGTGTGAGTTTTAATAAATTTACCAACCCATAAACCACCAGTGTATTTTCCAGCTTTTTTAGTAGGAAGAGTATGATTGGTGCCTATTACTTTATCACCATTAGCAACATTAGTTCTAGCTCCCAAAAAAAGAGCTCCATAAGATGTCATATTTTCTAAAAACCAATCATCTTTTTTTGTCATTACTTGTACGTGTTCTGATGCTATTTCATTTGCTTTAGATAACATCTCCTCATAGGTGTCACACAAAATAATTTCCCCGTAATCTTTCCAGCTTGTACTCGCTGTTTCTTTAGTAGGTAATATTTCTAAAATTCTATCAATCTCTTTAAATGTATCTTCTGCAAGTTTTCTTGAGTTTGTTATCATTATAGCAGGAGAATTATATCCATGTTCAGCTTGTCCTAATAAATCAGTTGCACATATTTCACCATCAACAGTTTCATCAGCAATAACCATTGTTTCGGTTGGACCAGCAAATAAATCGATACCAACTCTACCATACAATTGTCTTTTCGCTTCAGCAACAAATGCATTGCCAGGTCCAACAAGCATATCAACTGGTTTAATCGTTTCTGTACCAATAGCCATTGCGCCAACTCCTTGCATTCCTCCTAAGACATAAATTTCGTGAGCACCGCCCATTTTCATTGCTGTTACAACTGCTGGATTTGGTTTACCTTTAAAAGGTGGAGTTGTGGCTACAATTCTTGGTACCCCAGCAACAGAAGCAGTAACAACTGACATATGTGCAGAAGCCACCATTGGAAATTTACCGGCTGGAACATAGCAACCAACTGCTTGTACGGGTATATTCTTATGACCTAGAATAACACCTGGGTGCGTTTCTACTTCTAATTCACTCAAAGTTTTTAGTTGTGCTTCAGCAAATGTGCGCACTTGTTTCTGAGCAAATTTAATATCTTCTTTATCATCATCAGATACTTCACTGATTAATTGATTAATTTGATCTTCATTTAACCTAAAACTATCTGGTGAATAGTTATCAAATTTTTGAGATAACTCTCTAATGTGTTTATCACCTTGTGACTCAATTTTACTTAATGTTTCCTCAACAATTTTTTTTACTTTATCATTATCTTCAATTCTTTGTTTTTCATCTAATCCTTTTTTTAAATATTCAATTGCCATAATTATTTTTTATGAATTAATTTAAAGATATCAATACCTATTTGATCGAGTATGTGTGCTATATCAATTGGCACCCAATTTTCTCTAATTCGCCCTTCATGATGTAAATAAAAATCCATAACTCTTATTGTGACAGCTTTCCCAGTACCTTGGTAGCCTAGCCACTCATTAGAACCATGTATACACTCAATACTTTGCCAGCCTGATGTCATTGAATAATTACCATCAGCTATTTCTATATAATGACCAATTTTCCAATAATCTCTCTCTTTAAATGTAAACCTAAAAGGTAATTGATGATGATCAACATATCCTTTTAAACCTCTTGCTGTACCAATACCGCAAGGTCCGTACCACATCATTTTAGGATGCCAGAATTCTTTTTGAGGATGATTTAGTAATTTATCTCTAACGTATTCATGCGTTGATCCAGGATCTGTTTCTGGTTTTATATTTAAACTTCTCTGCATTGTTAAAGCTTGATTCATCGAATTGATGGACAACTCATCATCCATATTTTCAAATGTTGTACCATCACCGGTTATAGGACCAGGCCACATTCCTTCTACTCCTAATGATTTATTTATTGGCCAAAATCCTGCCTGACGAATAAAATCTACAGTATCAATCAAAATATGTGATTGAATGATTTTATTATCTTTAATTTGATGCGCTTCACATATTCTTAAATGTATAGTTTTGCCATGAGCAGGAACATTAAGCCATGGATTAACAAAAGTCCCAGTTAAATGAGCTATTGTTGAAACAAAAACTGAGTTTTGAAAAGAACCCCCAAGAATTAGGTTATCCCTTCTCTCAAGATCAGGAAATGCATTTAAAAGCGGTTTCCATAATTTTTCTGTTATTTCAGAAATGCCTTTTAAGTCATTAAGTGGATGGAAGGTTCTTATTTCTGCATCATCATGATACGCATCACTAATATTTTTATTAATATTTTCTGAATTGGATTCAGCTATATTTTTTAAAAGAATTCTGATTTTTTTTTTATTTGCTATATTTATCTCTGGATTTAAATTAATTACTTCAGTGCTTCCTTCTTTTTTTATTCCAGTATTAAAATTTTCAATTTCTGTCATAATTTACTTAGTTTCAGTTACTCACAGTTTAGGCTCAATATTTAATTGATTTATTCAATATTTTGAATAATATTCATTAAAAATGCATAAAATATAATTTTTCTTAATATGTCAATAAATATAGAAAGTCGTCTTGCGAGATTTAATGATTTAATACCAAGTAAGGTTCCTTTTGTTGAGGGTAAATTAAAAGGACATCAAGATAGATTGAATTACTCATTAGTGGGTCCTGGCGTAAGTGAAGATTCTAAACAAAATGTAAAAATTGCTGAGGAGCATGGGTTTAATATTGGGGCAGTAAGTGCTGCACCGATGAATGGTTCTGGGCTTCATAGTCATACAACAGCTGAGGTGTTTATTATCTTTTCTGGTTCATGGCGTTTTTATTGGGGACCAGATGGAAAAGAGGGTGAGGTTATTTTACATAAAGGAGATGTCGCTTCATTTCCTACTAATATGTTTAGAGGATTTCAAAATGTTAGTGATCAACAAGCATTAATGTTTGTAGTTTTAGGTGAAAATGATCCTGGAGTAATTACATGGACTCCTTCATTGTTAAAAAAAGCAAAAGAAACTGGAATGGTTCTTTTAAATGATAACTCTCTTATTGATTTAGAAAAAAATCAAATACCTGATGGTAAAAAAGCAATAGAACCAATCACAGATAATGAATTAACACAATTTGATCATTACACTTCTGAGGAAATTGAAAAATTTGTAATTCGCTATGCAGATCAAAAAAATTATTTTCTAGATGACGAACATTATAATTCAAATTCTATTTTAAATTATTTAGATGATTTCACTATTCATAATAAAGAATTTAAACCATACATTAGTCATAAAACTGGATTTGGACTTACTCTTCTTGAAGGTAATAATGCTCATATCCATTCTTACACCTCATCAAAATCTGAAGTTTATTTATGTTTGGAGGGAGAATGGGAAATTACATGTAATGATAAAAAGGTGTTAATTGGCTCTAGAGATGCCTTCTCCCCTCCAAAAAACTCTACAAGAAGCCTTAAAAATATAAGTAGCGATAAAGGTAGCATTTATATAGTGCGCCAAAAAAATTAAAAGATGCAGGGTTTTGATCAAAAATTTAGAGATCTACCCGATTATATACTAAAAATTACATATCAAATTTGGGAAGACAAGGATGTTGAGTCAATAAGAGAATATTATGCAAAAGGAATTCCAGTTAGGTCCCCTGCTGGAGTTGTGTATGGACCTGATGCAGTTGTGAAAGCAACTTATGCAACTTTAGAAGAATTTCCTGACCGTCAACTTTTAGGTGAAGATGTCATATGGATAGGTAATGAACATGATGGGTATTTATCTTCGCACCGAATTTTAACTAGAGCAACCCACTTGAATGATGGTGTTTATGGAAAAGCAACAGGAAAAAAACTTATTTATAGAGTAATTGCAGATTGTGCATGCAAGGATAATCAAGTGTATGATGAATGGCTTGTTAGAGATCAGGGCGCAATCGTAAGACAACTTAATTTAGATCCAAAAAAATATGCAAAACAAATAATTGATAATCAAGGGGGTGTTGAAAATTGCGCAGTTCCTTTTAACAAAAATACGCCTTTGGATTTAAAATATTCACAATTAAATTTACCGGAAAAAAATTCAGGTTATGAATATGCAGAAGTCCTAAAATCTATATTTAATAAAGATATTAATATAGTTGATAAAAAATATGATAGAGCAATAAATCAAGAATTACCAGGCGGATTGAAAGCTTACGGAGTTGAAGAAGTAAAAACTTTTTGGACTTCTCTATTGTCATCATTTCCTGATGCAACATTTTCAATTGATCATGTTAGCTATTTAGAAGAACCAAATCAGTACAGAAAGGCAGCTATTAGATGGTCTCTTAATGGTGTTCATTCGGGTTCGGGATATTTTGGAGTACCTAGTCAAGCAGCAGTTCATGTCATGGCTATATCACATGTTGAATTTGGACCACGAGGTATTAAAAATGAATGGATTTTGTTTGATGAAACTGAAATTTGGAAACAAATTTTGATGAAAACAGGATAGCTAAAGATTGAACACGAAAATTTTAACAACACATGTAGGAAGTTTACCTCGTTCTAAAGCTTTATCAGAATTACTTTTTGCAAAAGATAAGGGAGATAGTTTTAGTGAAAATGAATTTGATGATGTTGTAAAACAAAATGTAAGTGACATTGTCAAAAAACAACTTGATACAGGTATTGATTTTGTCAGTGATGGTGAAATGAGTAAAATCAGTTATGCTACATATGTTAAAGATAGAATTAATGGTTTTTCCGGTGAAAGTGAAAGAAGAGCGCCAGCTGACTTAGATGCATTTCCTGAATATAAAGATAAAATTGCTAAAAGTGGGGGAACACCTACTTATACCCGACCCTGTTGTACTGGAGAACTCTCTATTAAAAATAATGATGATCTTTTAAAAGATATAAATAATCTATCTTCTGCATTAAGTGCTAATAATCATACTAAGGGCTTTATGAATGCTGCTTCACCAGGAGTCATAAATGTTTTTTTACCTAATAAATTTTACAAAAATGATGACGAGTACCTAAGTAAGCTTAGCGTGATTATGGCAGAAGAATATCAACAAATTACTTCTAATAATTTATTCTTGCAAGTTGATTGTCCAGATTTAGCCCTAGCAAGGCATATGAATTTTAAAGAATTAGATGAAAAAAGTTTTTTGCTGCGAGCTGAAAAACAAATTGAAGCTCTTAATCTTTCACTGGCATCAGTTCCACAACACAAAATTAGAATGCATATCTGCTGGGGAAATTATGAAGGACCTCATACCTTTGATATTGGTTTGGAAAAAATTTTACCAATAGTACTTAAGGCAAAAAGTAAATATTTATTAATTGAGTCTTCTAATCCAAGACATGCTCATGAATGGAAAGTTTTTGAAAAGATTAAATTGCCACGAGATAAAGTTATTGTGCCCGGTGTTATTGATTCTACTTCAAATTTTGTTGAACACCCGGAAGTTGTTGCTGATCGGTTAAAACAATTTTCTACTTTTGTACCAAAGGAGCAAATTATGGCTGGTACAGATTGTGGTTTTAGTACTTTTGCTGGATTTGGAAAAGTTGATGAAAAAATTTGTTATGAGAAATTAATTTCGTTAGTTGAGGGCACTCAAATAGCATCTAAAACGATTTGATTTAAAATAAAAAATTAGTAATAATTTTATTAAAAGTTTTCGGCTTCTCTAGCATTACAAAATGAGAAGAATTTTTAATTTCTGTATAAACTGAATATTTTATTTTCTTATTTAATTCATTGTTCATAATATTAGAGGATAGTTTATCGTTTTTGCCACGAATAATAAGAGTTTTTGATACAATCTTATCTAGTTTATTCAATTGATTAGGTCTTTTTAGAATCAAATTCGTTTGGTCTAAAAAAGTTTTATATCCTAATTGTTTAGCCATTAAATAAACAGTATTTTGGTATGATGTATTTTTCAAATCTTTATTAGAAAAATAGGAACTATAGTTTTTTTGATAAAATAATTTTGCGAAGTTATTTTTATTTAAGGTTGTTAATGACTTTTCTAAAAGCAACTTTCTTTTTTGTGAAATATTTCTTGCATTAGTTCCTATTAAAACTAATTTATCTAATATTTCTGGATACTCGATTGCTAATTTTATTGCAATAAATCCTCCCATTGAAAAACCAATAACAGAAATTTTTTTTTTATTTTTGTTTATGATTTTTTGTACAGCATCATCAACTGTAGCAATATTCTTTAGAGAAGGAATGGAAACATTATATCTTTTTTTTAGAATAGATATTTGTGCATCCCAAATGTTTTTGTTACACATGTATCCAGGGATTAAAATTACTTTACCCAATTTCTATCTAGTTGTATTTCGATAAATAAATTTACCCTGAATTAAATGATTGATAGGCTCTAACTCTGGATCCTTAATGTTATCATCTATTATTTGGGTTACAAGTTTAGACATTTGTCTTACTGGTTGTCTAATTGTTGTTAAATTATATGAATGCCAATTTGCTGAAGATATGTCATCATATCCAATTACCTCTATCTCTTCTGGTATATTAAGTTTTGTATTTTTTTTAATATAATCAACACAACCAAAAGCCATAATATCATCAGCACAAAACAATGCTGTAATATTATTTTTTAAAAGTTTTTTTGCTGAATCTAAACCTCCTTCATATGTAAAATTTCCTCTTTCATGAAACAGTTTAATTTTGTATAAATTATTTAAATAGTTTTTGAAACCTTTACATCTTTCTTCACTTACAAATGATCCAATTGGTCCTTCAACCATTCCTATTTTAGTATGCCCATTATTAACGAAATGTTCTGCCGCCGCTTCTCCACCATACTTATGATCACAAGCTACAGAACTCAGTGTAGGTATTTTCCAATTTCTATTAAATGCAATAAGTTGAATTTGTTTGGCTAAACAGTTTTCTACAAACGCATCAGTAGGCTTTGTTGCTGAAACAATCGCAACTAACTTTTCTTTTAAGTAGGGTTGAATTAAATTATCATCTAATTCCTCACCATCATCAGTAGTAATTAATAAAATTCTATACCCTGATACTCTTAGAGCTTCATGTAATTCGATAAGCACCTCAGGATAATATCTATTCGTAATATATGGCAATATAACACCAACTAAACCTCCCTCATCTAAACTCAGAGAATTAGTTGAAAAGGACTGTGGTTTATATCCTAGTTTTTTTGCTGCTTCGATAACTCTCAATTTTGTTCTATTAGAAATGCTTGCTCCTTTTGTAAAGCATCGTGAAACAGCCGATTGTGACACACCTGCTAGCTTTGCCACACTACTTGATGTTGGTAATTTTGCTTTCTGAATGTTCATTTATCCACTATTAATTTATTCATTACATTGCATATTAATTCAAAGTAATGCAATATCATTTTAATAATTATAGTTATATACATACGCGTAAAAAAATTGTTTTTTATACGTAATATATGGAGGAAACATGTTTTTAAAAAAATTAATTTTAGGTGGATTAACAGCACTATTCTTCAGCTCATCTTTGTTTGCGGCTGATTGTGGTCCTAATGGACAATCCATCCGAATTTTAGCAAGTGATTTTCCAGCAATTCACGCAATAGCAAATTCTGCTGAAAGCAATTGTGCAGGATCTGCTTCTGAATTCACTCGAAATCATACTACTGAAGCACGCCAAATAATGAACGCTGCTCAAACACCAGATCCAGCAGAGTATACATCAGTGATTGTAGCTAACTCTACTCTTGTTCAGTTAATGAATGATGGACTAGTTAGACCATTAAATGACCTAGTCGAAAAATATGGTGGCAACTTAAAATCTAATCAACTTATAACTATTGATGGTAAAATAATGGCTATAGCATTCATGGCTAATTCTCAGCACATGTATTATAGAACAGATATTTTAGATAAAGCTGGAGTTGATGGAATGCCAGCAACTTATGATGAAATAATTTCTGCTGCTGAAAAAATACGTTCAGCTGGTATTATGGAGCATCCACTTGTAATGAATCTTAAAGTAGGATGGAATGTTGGAGAAGTATTTAATACTATATACTTAGCACATGGTGGAGAATTCTTTAAGCAAGGTAGTGCAGAAGCATCTATTAATAACGCTAAAGGTATTGCGGCTCTAGAAACAATGAAAGCTCTAGTTGAGTATGCTCATCCTGATCATTTAACACAGGCATCTGATGATACGCAAGGATTATGGGAAGCTGGTCAAGCTGCAATTGGCTTTATGTGGGGTTCTCGTGGAGGAGTTATACTAGATAATGAAGGTTCTTCAGCTGAGGTGACTTCAAATACTGTTCTATCTGCAGCTCCAACTGTTACTGGTGGTTCAATACCAGGAGCAACTTTATGGTGGGATGGAATAACTATAGCAACTAACGTGTCTGACAGTGAAGCGGAAGCAACGTTTGCAGCACTTGTAAGTGGTATGACTTCAGAAATGGTTGCTGCTAATAATGATGATGCAATTTGGTTAATTGATGGTTTTAAACCTGGTCCAGCTGCAGCAGGAGTGTCTGCAACTGCTCAAGGCGGCGCTAAATCTTATCCAATGTTTGCTCAAATGGGATTATTGCACAATGCATTAGGTGCAGAGCTAGTTGATTTTTTAAAGGGAGCAGAAAGTGCTGAACAAGCACTTAGTGATGTAGAGGCTGTTTACGAAACAGCTGCTAAAGACGCAGGTTATCTGTAGTCAATAAATATAAATCAATAAAAAGGGGTTTTCAAATTTGAAAACCCCTTATATCTTTCTATGTAATTTAAAATAGCATAATGAAGCACAGCACATTCTTATTATTCACCCTTCCTTCATTAAGTGTAATGTTTTTATTTATTGCAATACCTATAGTTTCTGTTTTTATTCAATCCCTACATATAGAACATAAACAAGTAATAATTGTTTCAGAAAATTGTGATCCTTTTGGATGTGAGACAACAACATCTGTGGATACTGAAGCTTCTGCGAAGTTAAAAGAAAAAGCACCTCTTGGTAAATTTAATGGATTTAAAACGTATTCAAACAGAATGCATTTTGCATTTGATGAAATAGGAGAGGCTTGGAATAGCTCGGATAGTTTTATAGTCTTTGTAAAAAAAATATATAATTACCCCTTATATAGAGCGCTTAGCTTTACTCTTACTTACACCTTTGTAGTTACTCCGTTTGTTTTATTTCTTGGTTTTTTAGTTGCTCTTGGAGTCAATAATCTTCCTAAGTTGTTAAAAGGTCCAACAATTTTTGCATCTCTTCTTCCAATGATAGTTACACCTCTTGTTGGTTCATTGATATTGTTTTGGATGGTTGATGGCGATGGTGTTATTGGAGCCACACTCCAAAAAATATTTAATGATAATTCTCTGAGCTTGAAAGCATCACCTGTGCTTACCTGGGTCATGTTGATGGTCTATGGTATATGGCATTTGATGCCGTTTAGTTTTATTGTTTTTTATGCAGGTCTTCAAACAGTTCCTCATGAAACAATTGAGGCAGCAACTATAGATGGTGCATCTAAATTTCAAAGAACACGCCATGTCGTTATTCCTCATTTAATGCCACTTGCTATTTTTATAACTTTAATACTTTTAATGGATAATTTTAGAGTTTTTGAACCAATAATAAGTTTTAGAGCAGAAGCCCACGCTACCTCAATATCCTGGTTAATATGGAATCATTTGCGTGAAAGTGCTTACCCTCTATATAATGCAGCAGGAGCAACATCTATGATTACTATTTTTTGCGTAGGAATTTTACTTTTGCCAGTGCTAATTCGAACATGGAGAGATTTTAATGAAAAAAATAAGGGTTAGAAATTTATGAATACAAAAATTGAAAATAAATTAACCCCAGTTCGAATTATTGCTTTTGTATTCGTGGCTCTCTGGTTGATTGTTGCTATGTTTCCTTTTATCTGGACATTGTGGGGGTCTTTTAAAGTACAAGCTGATTTTTTTTCAAAAGCTGACTGGGCAAATGCAATATTTGGCTTTCATACTGAAAAACAAACAGGTAATTTTTTTACTATTGATGGATATTATGGCTCTTGGATACAAGAGGAATTTTGGCGCGCTGTTATTAACACAAGCATAGTAGTATTTTTTACAGTTTTAATTTCTCTTACATTTGGAACTTTAGGAGGCTATGCTCTTGCAAGGTCTACTTATCGATATGCCTTCTGGATTTTAATGGCAGGTCTTATTTTTCGTGCGATGCCTCATATGACTTTAGTTTCAGGATATCTTCAACCTTTTTTTGCATGGAATGTTTGGGGAATTTTACCTACAACAATAATTGTACTTGTTGCAATTAATCAGCCTTTTACTCTGTGGATGTTACATTCATTTTTTTTAAATATACCAAAAGATTTAGATGAAAGCGCTATGTGCGATGGCTGTAATAGATTTCAAGCATTTAGATATGTGATCATTCCTATAATGTGGCCGGGTGTAATAACTACTGGATTATTTAGTTTCCTTCTTGCTTACAATGATTTTACAGTTACATCTATGTTGCTTTCAGATGAAAATGAAACAATGATCCCAGCAATTGCTAGCTTTTTAGGTACCGTACAGGAAGAAGGTAAAGTAATGTATGCTGTAGCTGCCGTTGTTTCAGCAACTGCTCCATTATTCTTTCTTGTAATGTTTTTTCAAAGACAGATTGTTAGCGGATTAACAGCTGGAGCAGTTAAAGGTTAAAAATTATGAAACCTGAAGAGTTAAAAAAAAATTTTGAAAATTATCAATTAGCTACTCAAAATTTTAACAAAAATTCAATAAAAAATTCTCTAGTTAAATATTTTTCTGAAAATTCGGTGTTTCATTTCTGCTATCCTTTTGGAACATTTAATGGTTTAGATAAATTGTTAACTAATTGTATAAACCCCCTTTTAGATAGCATTCCTGATCTTGAAAGAAGAGATATGATTGTTATGGCAGGCACAACACCTGAAGGTAAAGATTGGTTAGGCACTATGGGCAATTATATGGGAACTTTTTTAAAATCATTTTTAGATATTCCGCCAACAGGAAATTTAGTTCATATGCGTTATCATGAGTTTTTCCAAATAGAAAATAATCAAATTATAGAAATGCAATCAATTTGGGATCTACCTGAATTGATGATGCAGGCAAATGCATGGCCAATGAGTCCTCAGCTAGGATCTTTTTTATGCACACCATCTCCTATGACAGGAGACGGTTTAAAGATAGAAGGTGATGGATCAAAAAATTTTGACATTGTAATAAATATGCTTCGAGATATGGTTTTACACCCTAGTAATCCAAATCCACAAGTTATGAATTTAGATAAATATTGGCACCCCAGATTTAATTGGTACGGACCAGTTGGAATTGGCACAGCAAGGGGTATCGAAGGATTTCGCCATTGGCATCAAATACCTTTTTTGCGTGCAATGCCTGATAGAAAGGGAGGCTCATCAAATGATAGTTTAAAAAATGAGGGGTTGCAGGATATGCAAACACATTGGATATATGAAGGCGATTATGTCTGTGAAACTGGTTGGCCAAATATGCGATCTACAATTTCTCAAGATGGATGGATGGGTATTGCTCCATCAAATCAAATTATAGAAATGCGGAGTTTAGATTTTTGGAGATTAGAAAATGGTCTTATCAGAGAGAATTGGGTTTTAGTAGACCTTCTCGATGTTTATCAGCAAATAGGTGTTAATGTTTTTGATAGAATAAAAGAATTTAACAAAGCGAGAAACATTGGAGATATTAATATTTCTAGAGGACTTGGCTCAATAAAATAAGTTTTATGATTTCTTATTCCATAAAATTAAAAGGATAAAATGAATTATAAAGCAATATTATTTGGCTCAATAGGAACTTTAATTGAAACATCAGATTTGCAAAGAGAATCATTTAATGAAGCTTTTAAAGAAGCTGGACTAGATTGGTATTGGGATCAAGAGGATTATAGATTATTGCTTAAACAATCTGGTGGTACAAAAAGAATAGAGGATTTTGCAGAAAAAAATAATGTTAATGTAAATGCTTCACAAATTAGAAATAGAAAAACAGAAATCTTTAGCTCGTACATTATTCAGAATAAACAAAAATTAAGAAAGAGTGTTGATGAAATAATTAAGTATACAAAAGATAATAATATTAAACTTGCTTTCTCAACTTCTACAACTTTAAATAATGTCGATGCAGTATTTGAAAGTCTTTCCGGTCAAATTTCAAAAGAAGAATTTGAATTCATTGGTAATAAATCATTTGTTAAAAATGAAAAACCACATCCAGAAATTTATAAAGTTACATTGGATAAATTAAATTTACAGCCAGAAGATTGTCTTGCAATAGAGGATACTGAAGAAAGTAGTAATTCTGCCGTAAGTGCTGGAATTAAATGCATTGGGTTTCCAGGTGATTACCATTTGGAAGATAGTTTTCAAATGTGTATTAAAAAAATGAATTTATTAGATCAATCTATTTTTTCATTGTAAATAATCAGATCAAATGTTTCTAAAAAATTTTAATGTAAAAAATAAGACTGCTCTTGTGACAGGGTCAGGCAAAGGCATAGGTAAAGCATGTGCTATAGCGTTAGCAGAAGCAGGTGCAAATGTAATTATTCTTAGTCGTACAGAAAAAGATCTATTAATTGTTCAAAACAAAATTAAAAAACTCAAAAAGAAATGTAGTTATTATGTGTGTGATGTAACTAATTTAAAAGAAATAAAAAAAATATTTTCTAAAATCAATAAATTAGACATATTAGTAAATAATGCTGGCACAAATAGACCTGAATATTTCACCAAAATTAAAAGAAAAGATATGAGTGAAGTGGTTGATCTTAATATTAAAGCATCATTCGATATTGCTCAATTAGCTACAAAAGTTATGCTTAAATCAAAAAATAGAAAAAAAATTGGTGGATCAATAATAAATATCTCTTCTCAGTTAGGTAAAGTTGGAGCTCCTCTTAGAAGTGTTTATAATATGACTAAATTTGGTGTTGAAGGTCTTACCAAAGGGATGGCTATTGATTTGGCTAAATATAACATTAGAGTTAACTCTGTTTGTCCTACATTTGTGGAAACACCAATGGTCAAAAAATTTTTTAAAGATAAAAGTTTTAAAAAATCTGTAATTGAAAACATACCTTTAGGAAAAGTAGCAACAGAAAGTGATATTGCTAGTGCTGTAGTGTATCTTGCTTCAGATGCCGCATCAATGATGACTGGTTCATCACTAGTAATTGATGGAGGATGGACAGCTAAATAATCAAAAATTAATTTTCTTTATTTATAAAATAAGTTGCTACGATTACAATTACACCACCAATAAAAGTAATTAAAGTTGGTATTTCATAAAAAATTATAAATGTTAACAACACACCAAATACAGGAAATAAAGCGTAAAATGGAAATACTCTATTAACAGGATACATCCTATACAAATAAAACATCGACATATGTGCAGCAATTGAGACAAAGATACCTGAATGCAATATTAATAACCATGACTGAAAACTAATATTTTTTATTTCGTTTATCGTTTGTCCTTCAAATATTGATGATGAAATAATTAGTAATACAAATCCAACTAGTCCCATTACTGCATTTGTGAGAGTAACTTCTAAATCTTTTAGGTACCTGGAAAATACTTGTGCACTAGCATAGAAGAATGCCATTAACGTTATTAAGATTAATGCAAAAATTTCATTTCTTATCAATGGATCAAAGCCTAACAAAATAATGCCAAAAAAAGAAATAAATATAAGTACCCATTTTTTAATACTTACTTTCTCTTTTAAAAAAAATGAGCTTAATAATATTGCAAATGGTACAGCCAGTTGAGAACCAATAATTATCGGAGAAACTATGTTTGTTTCATTTAAAGATAATGTCATAAAAACATTTGCCAAAAAACCCATAGAAATTGAAAAAAAGAGAAGTGGTAACCAGTATTTTTTTTCAGGAATTCTAAATCGCCAAAAAGGCAAAAGACATATGAAAACCACTAACATTCTTAAACTTCCCATTAATAATGGGGGTACATTTTCATTAAAAATAACTTTCTGAACAGGGTAGGCACTTCCAAATAAAAAAGTGATTATTAAAATTAAAAAGTAATGTCTTAAAAGCATTCGAGCTAAAATTTATTTTCTAATTAGTTATTTGCAGCAACTACAGCTGCCATAATTGACGCAAGTTTAGAATTTTTACTATCTGCTCTGCTAGGGACTACAACTGGTACTTTACCACCAATTACTATTCCTGCCGCACAAGCATTCATAAAATAAACCATTATTTTGGACAAAGAATTTCCAGTTTCTAAATTAGGTACTAATAATACATCAGCATCACCAGCAACATCATTATTTATTCCTTTTATTTTAGCTGCTTCCTTAGAAACAGCATTATCAAAAGCAAGCGGTCCATTAACAAAAGCATTAATTTTTTCTTCTAACGCAAGTTCCATAACTTTTTTGGCATCTACTGAACTTGGCATACTGTCAATTGGATCTTCTGTACCTGATAAAATTGCAACTTTTGGTTTAGTAATATTTAATTTATTACAAAATTGAACAGCATTTTTAAGAATTTGTAATTTTATATCAACTCTTGGTAAAACATTTAAGGCGCCATCAGTAATAAAAAGGGGTTTTTTAAGCTGTGGCGTAGTCATATGCCAAATATGACTTAATCTTCTACCATCAAGTAAATTAAATTCTTTTTTTAAATAAGAGCGCATTAAAATATCAGTATGGAGATTCCCTTTAATTATGATTTTACTTTTATTTTCATTAGAAATTTGACAAGCAATTGAAGCACTATCCTCTTCATCTTTAGCTTCTACAATATTAAAATTAGAAATATCCAAACTTAATTTTTTCGCTGTTTCAGTAATTAAACTTTTATTTCCAATTAAAGTTGGATCGATGAGGTTCATATTCTTACCTTCAATTACAGCTGATAATATGCTTTCTTGATTGGGGCATACGACAGCAGCGGGTATGTTAGGAGTCTCTAAAGCTTTACTTTTAAGATCTTCTGGTAATGTGCTCATATTTGGTATTCTCTCTATACCACTGCTACAATTTTTCCTATGATATTTCTTTATTGTGTAAGAAATATTCTTTGATTTATCGATAATTTCATATACTCAATCTTTAATAAGGAAAAAATGGACTTAGAAAAAAGAACTGAAATACCTAATTCATTAGAAGAACATTGGATGCCATTTACATCTAATAGAGACTATAAAAATAGTCCAAGATTAATGGTTAAGGCAGAAGGCGTTTACTATACTGATCATTATGGAAATAAATTAATCGATGCTAGCTCAGGATTATTTTGTAGTCCAGCGGGTCATTCAAGACCAGAAATAAGAGAAGCAGTATCAAAACAATTAGAGCAATTAGATTATGTTCAACCATTTCAACAAGGTTTTGGTGGTTCATTTGATTTAGCTAGAAAAGTTTCAAAACATACACCCGAAGATTTAAATAAAATATTTTTTACTATTTGTGGTTCGTCAGCTGTTGAAACAGCAATTAAAACAGCCATAGCATATTTTAAAGCAAAAGGAGAAGGTCATAGATCCCACATAGTAGGGAGAGAAAGAGGTTACCATGGAATGAATATTGGAGGAATCTCTGTTGGCGGAATGATTGCTAATAGAAAAACTTTCTCAAATATTCTCATGCCAAATGTACATCATCTAAGACATACTCATTTACCTGAAAATTTATTTGTAAAAGGCGAACCTGAAACAGGTGCTGATCTAGCAGATGATCTTGAAAGAATTGCTGGTAACATAGGTGCTGAAAATATTGCAGCATGTATTGTAGAGCCAGTAGCAGGATCAACAGGAACTTTAGTTCCACCAAAAGGATACTTAAAAAGACTAAGAGAAATTTGTGACAAACACGGAATTCTTTTAATTTTTGATGAAGTTATTACTGGCTGGGGAAGAATGGGCGCTCCATTTGCAGCTCAAGCTTTTGATGTTTGTCCTGATATCATGACAATGGCTAAAGCAATTACTAATGGTGTTGTGCCTTTAGGAGCAGTAGCTTCACGTGATCATATCTATGATACTATTGTTGATGCTTCACCTACAGGAGCTATAGAATTTTTTCATGGTTATACTTATTCTGCTATACCTGTTTCAATGGCAGCAGGTTTAGCAATGCAAGATATAATCGAGAAAGAAGATTTATTTAATAGAGCAAAAGATATGTCTCCATATTTCTTAGATGGTTTATTTACTTTGAAAGACTTAGATATCATTACTGATATAAGAGGATATGGAATGATGGGAGGAATTGATATTAAAATGGATGAGCGTTTAGGCAAAGCTGGATATGCTTGTTTTAAAAAATTATTTGAAGCAGGCTTAAGCTTGAAAGCAACAGGTGATTGTTTAATTGTTGCACCTCCATTTACTTGTGAAAAAAAACATATTGATGAGATAATTGAAAAATTAAGAACAGGTATCTCAAACTATATGCATGACAGATAATGAAAATAGGTGTTCCCTCTGAGATTAAAGCTCAGGAGTCTAGGGTTGGGCTTACTCCGCAAAGTGTTAAAGAATTAGTAAAGAATAAACATACAGTTTTAATTCAAAAAGATGCCGGTATTGGTGCCGGATTTTCCAATAGTGATTATGAATTATCAGGTGCAAAAATTGTAAATTTAGCAGAGGATATTTTCAATGATTCTGAAATGATTGTAAAAGTTAAAGAACCTCTAATGAATGAAGTAGCAATGATAAGAGAAAACCAAATTTTGTTTACTTATTTACATCTTTCAGCAGCTCCAGAATTGACAAAGGGTTTAATTGATTCAAATTCGATTTGTATAGCTTATGAAACAGTAAGTGATCATAATAATAAGTTACCACTTCTTGCGCCTATGAGTGCTGTAGCCGGCAGAATGTCGATTCAAGCTGGTGCTTATTCACTTGAAAAACATAAGGGTGGAAGTGGTTTACTCTTAGGAGGTGCTCCTGGGGTTCAACCTGGAAAAGTTTTAATTTTAGGTGGAGGTGTTGTAGGTGAAAATGCAGCAATAATTGCTACAGGTATGCAAGCAAAAGTTTTCATCGTTGATAAATCAGAAAAAAGATTAGAAGAATTACAAGAAAAATTTGGTGATAAAATAGAACCACTACACAGTGATAAAATAAATCTAAAAGATTATATTTCTGAATGCGATTTACTAATTGGTGGCGTACTTGTTCCAGGCTCTAATGCTCCAAAGATTATAACTAAGGACATGATAAAAGAGATGAAAAGTGGATCTGTAATTGTTGATGTTGCAATTGATCAAGGTGGTTGTGTTGAAACTAGTAAACCAACAACTCATGCAAACCCTACATATGTTGTTGATGATGTTGTTCATTATTGTGTTGCAAATATGCCAGGTGGAGTTCCTAGAACTTCCACGCTTGCTTTAAATGCAGTCACTTTACCATTTATTCAAAACTTAGCATCGAACGGTTTTAAAGATGCGTTAAAAAATGATAAAAATTTTATGAATGGTTTAAATATTTTTAAAGGCGCCGTTACATACAAAGCTATTGCCGATGATTTAAATTATGATTATGCTAATCCAGAAATTTTAGTCCACTAGAAACTACTAGAAGCTTCTACCATTATCTTTAATTTTATCTTTGCCAAATCTCGAGGTAAGTGACCAAGGCCGCAATCAGGAGCAACAATTAATTGTTCCTTATCAATAAACCTTAATGCATCATTTATTCTTAAGACAATTTCTTCTTTAGTCTCAACTTGAGAGCTTGCTATTTTTACTAAACCAAAAATAACTTTTGTTTGTTTAAAATCTTTTAAAAATTTTAAATTATTATATCGATGAGCATCTTCAATAGAAACTGTATCTATAATTGATTCATCTAAAGCTTTACTAATTTTACTGTAAGAATCTAAAGGCGCTTTTGGATAATCTACTGCATCTAATTTATCAGGATAACCGCAACAAATATGAGTAATTTTTTCTATACTTTGATTATTAAGATCCTTAAAACATCTTTCTAGGTTTTTAATTCCAAATTTAAGAGCATTTTCTGGTTTTCTAGCAAACAACGGTTCATCGACTTGAATATATTTACATCCTGCATCAACCAATCTTTTAATTTCTACATTAATAGCATCAGCTAAGTCTTCACCCATATGTTCATCAGAATCATAAAATGTATTTGCTATGGTGTCTGTTATAGTCATTGGTCCAGGTATAGTAATTTTTAAATCTTTATTCGTTAAGCTCTGATTTTTTTTCCACTCTTCAACTAAAAAAGATTCTTTTGCTTTAACTTTTGAAGTTATTGTTGGTAACCAGCATTTATAATTCCCTGTCCTAGCAACTTTTTCTGTGAGATTTGCAAAATCAATTCCTTCTAAATATCTACAATGATAGTGAATATAATTTTCTCTTCTAACTTCACCATCGGTTAGGATATCAATACCGCATTCTTCCTGATCACTAATTATTTCTTTGGTAGCTTTATTAAATAACTCTTCAACATTATCGCCCATTTTTTTTATTTCTTCTTCATAAAATTTTGTTGGGTATTCGGTATCTGTACCACCAGAAGCATTAAACCAATCAGTTATTCTTAAATAACTTGGTTTTGGATAGGCGCCTATAACAGTCGTTAACATATCTTTATTATTCCATTCTTCTGCTAAATGGTCCAGATTTTGTTTTAACTCCTGAGCTAGAAAGTTTTGTATTGGATAACTGTCTTTCCTGATGAATCATTCGGTGGCTTAATAGTTTTGATACTAAATCATTTTTAATGTCTTGAAATTTTTTTACTCTAGATAAATCATTAATTTCATTAGGATCATTTTCTAAATCAAACAATAAACATGGTAATGAAGGGAAATGAACATATTTCCATTTATTATTTCTAATGACTGATAGATTGCATTGCTCGGGAGCTAATTTTTTATCTTTAACAAATTCAGTGCTTTCTCTAAAATCATAATCAAAAACAACAAATTCTTTATTAGGTGATTTTTCATATTGATCGTAAAAATTATGCATTAGTGACTGACCATTCCAATCAATGGGGATTTCACCGCCAAGCCATTCTAAAATGGTAGGAGCAACATCTACAGATTCTGTTAAATGGTTAATTTCTGTTGGATTGTTTTGAGGCACATAAATAAATAATGGAATTCTATAAGAAGAGTCCCACCAACCTAATTTTCCCCATAAATTATTTTCATTTAACATCTCTCCATGATCACTAGTAAATATTATCATTGTATTCTCTTCTTGACCTGATTCTTTAAGAGCATTTAAAATTTTACCAATATTAAAATCAACTTCAGCGCACATAGCAAAATAGACACTCATAATATTTTTGATATCTTGATCTTTTAAAAGATCATAATTAATTTCAGAGAAATTTTCTTTTAATAAAAATTTTTTACATAACTCTTCAAGCAGAGGATGTTTTTTTGATAATTCTTTAAGTGAAATATCATTTTTAGATAAATTAATATTATCTGGATTAAATTTACTAAACCATGGATCAGCTATATGAAAGGGCGGGTGTGGTTTTAAAAAAGATACATGCATAAAAAATGAATCTTTAACGTTTTTTAAATCGTTAACAACTTTGTCTGCTAAAAATGAAGTGTCTGAAAATTCAGTTGGAATATAATATGGTTCATAAATATATGCTTGATCATCTTTAGGCTTTCTTCCTTTGTACAAATCTTCTGATTTATTAATTTCAAAACCATTTTGATTAAGATGGTTAGCCCAAGGCTCTGGTTTTCCTCCTGGTAAAACACAACCATCATCAAACCCTTCCATTGGTGATTCATAAGTAAAATTTTTTCTATCTTTTGGATCCAAGTATCTTGGATCCCAAGAAGTATCCGTGTATCCGTAAAGCCTTGGATTATAATTTAGTTTACGCACTTCTTTAGCGATGTTTGTAAATCTTTTATCAAGAGGAGCACCATTATATACTGAACGATGTATAAATGGATATAAACCTGTAAGCATAGTAGTTCTTGATGGACCACAAGGGACAATTCCAGCAAAATGTGATTTAAAAACTAAACTTTGTTTTGCAAGTTTGTCTAAGTTTGGTGTTAGAGCATATGGATGATTTAAAAAGCTAAAGCAGTCAAAACGCCATTGATCAGCACATATAAAAAGAACAGATTTTTTGGATTTTTCCATATTTACTAATGATTATTAAAGTAATTAATTAAGAAGAAATACACAATTTTTTTAAAAAAATTGTAATAAAAACGTCAAATATTTTTGCTAAAAAGTTAAAATTGTTTACAAACAAAATCATACGATAAATTTATCTTATAGGAGAAAATATATGTTAAAAAAACTATTCATAGCGTTAGTATTTTCTTCCGCAACCTTTGTCTGGAGTGGAAGCTCTTTTGCAGGTGGTCATTGTGTAGGTACAACAATGAACGATGCACAGACAGGCGGAAAATATCCTCAGCAATATGAGTTATCAGAATATGAAAGTGCAGCCGGATGTACTATGAAGTTTTCGGATAATCCAAATATTGCTAGTATAAACGCTACAATACAAGGTAACCCAGGAAGTCTACCTCCAGTTGAGGATAGATTACCTGATGAGCCGCTTGTTGTAGTACCATATGAGTCAATTGGTAAATATGGAAATACAATAAACTTCTTATCAAACGCAACTGAAGCTGGAACTTCTGATATGTTATCTACAAGACACGTAAACTTATTACGTTTTGCTGATGACTTAACTACAATTGTTCCAAACGTTGCTAAAGATTATGAGTGGAATGATGATTTTACTACTTTAACATTCATGTTACGTAAAGGTCACAAGTGGTCAAATGGCGAACCTTTTGTAGCTAGAGATGTTGAGTTTTGGTACGAAGATTTGATGATGAATCCAAAGATTCGTGAAAAACCATATCCATATCTATTAGTTGGTGGTGAACCAATGACTGTTGATGTAATTGATGATCAAACAGTAAGATTTAATTTGCCATCTCCATTCCCTGGTTTAACTGCAACTATTGCATGGTCATATAACCAGTTCTTCATGCCTTCACATTTCCTAGAACAATTCCATCCGGAAATTGATTCAAATGCTGATGCAAATGCTCAGGCATTAGGATTTGCAGATGGTTATGATGCTTTAGCAGCATATTATGGTAACTCAGGTTGGACTGATACTCCAACTCCTTTACTAGCTAAACCAGATCTAGTTGCTGGATTACCTTATGCAGCTTATCCTTCTTTAGAAGCTTATATGACGATTGAAGATACTACTGAAGGTAGAGTCTATGCAGCTAACCCATACTTTTTCCAAGTTGATACAGCTGGAAATCAATTACCATACATTGATTATCAAAATGAAAGATACATCAATGAAAATGAAATAAGATTATTAAAACTTGTTAATGGTGAAGTTGATTATAAATCTCAGTCTGTTCAATTAGAGTCTGCTCCTCAATTACTTGATGGTGCTGAGTCTGGTGGATATCAAGTTCAAATCAATCCAGGTTGTGGTGCTGCATTATTTAGTTTTAATGTAACACATCCTGATCCTGAAAAACGTAAAGTCTATGGGGATATTCGTTTCCGTCAAGCAATGTCAATTGCAATGAATAGAGACGAGATCAACGAAGTTGCATATTACGGCTTAGGTAAAGTTGAGCAGTTTGTAGGATTTTCTCCTGCACCTGACTTCGTTCCTGAAAGTATAAAAATGCATATGACTCAATACGATCCAGATGGAGCAAATGCTCTTCTTGATGAAGTAGGATTAAAAGACGTTGATGGTGATGGATTTAGAGAATTACCAAATGGTGATGCTCTAGCTATTAACATTGACTACGCTACTCAAGGTATTGGTGGTGTTGAAGTTGAACTTGTTGCAAGATACTTTAATGAAGTAGGAGTAAAAACTACTTTTAAAGAGGTAACTCCAGATGAATACCGTGGTTCGCAAGCTGCTAACCAACTTGACGTTCATGTTTGGGATAAAGGTCAACCATTAGCAATTGTTGCTGGTAACCCAGAAACATTTAAACCTCCGTTTGGTAACTACTTTAACCATACACAAGGTTTAGATTGGGCAGCATACATTGATAGTAATGGTGACGAAGGTACTAAACCTCCTCAGTGGGTATATGACTTAAGTGATGGAATTGATAAATTCCAATCTTACGCTCTTGGTACTGCTGAGTCTAATGAGTGGGGTGAAAAAATTGCAACAATGTTAACAGAGCAAAGTCTATTGATTGGTACGGTGAAAGCACCTTTCCCAACCTATCATAGAAATGCGTTGAAAAACTTTACGCAGTTTAAAACTACTTCGTATGAGTATTATAGAACATACCCATACCTAGCTACTCAATGGTGGTTAGACGAGTAATTTAACTCAATAAATAATAAAAAAAGCGGCAATTATATATTGCCGCTTTTCTTTTTTTAATTATTCTTATCTTCTAATTATTTTATATGATTAACTTTATACAATTTACTCTCACAAGAGCAGGACTTGCAGTTATAACTTTGCTTCTTGTATGCTTTATTGTTTTTTCATTAATGGAATTAGTTCCTGGAACTTGTGCTGAAAGATATCTAGCATTTAAAAATACGCAAGGATCACAAATAACTTATGAAGATATAGAAAAAGAAAAAATTCGTTTAGGTTTAGATAAACCTTTTTTGTATAGATATGGCAAATGGGTTTCCAATATAGTTTTTAATGGAGATTTTGGTGATAGTTGTATTTTAAGAATGAATATTAATGAATTATTAAGTGGAAGATTTACTCTATCTCTAACGATATGTTTGGTTGCACTTATATTTTCATATTTAATTGCTATCCCAGTTGGGATTATATCGGCCACGACAAAATATGCATCATTAGATAATACACTTAAATTTATAAGTTATCTTGGAATAGCTCTACCCAACTTTTTAGTAGCACTTTGTATAATGCTTTTTATGACTGTTTATTATGGAGATACGATGACAGGTTTGTTCTCTCAAGAATATGAAAATGAACCCTGGTCATCAGCAAAACTATTTGATTTTTTAAGTAGAGCTTGGCTTCCAATTTTTGTTTTAGGATGGAACGCAACTGCCTTTGCTCTTCAAACAGTTAGAGCACTGATGCTAGATGAAAATGATAAACTATATGTAATGGCTGCAAGAGCTAGAGGAATATCAGGAATGAGTTTGTTGTGGAGATATCCTGCAAAACATTCTTTAGGTCCAGTTATCAATTCTATAGGTTTTGATCTTAATCGTATATTTAGCGCATTGCCGATTGTAGCCTTAATTTTAATTCTTACAGAAGCTGGGGCATTGTTGATTGAAGCTCTAGCAAGATCAAATGATCAGCAATTAGCAGGTGCAATTATTTTTCTTCTAACAGCAACAATTGTTTTTGTAAATTTTATAACGGATATTATTTTAGCTATAATTGATCCAAGAATAAGAAAAGGAGTTATGGGTGGAGGTTAGTAATCAAAAAAAAGAAGCTTATTATACTGCAACGCAGATGCAGTTAGTAAGAACACGATTTTTTGGAAATAGATCTGCTATGATTGCTGGTTCTATTTTACTATTTATGATTATTTGTAGTCTTTTTGCAGATTTTCTATCTCCTTACGATCCAACAATTAAGGGAAGAGATAAAGATTATGAAAATGGAGCACCTCAAATTCCAATGTTTTGGGATGATAATGGATTTTCAGCTAGGCCATTTCTACACACATTAGAAAAGTATAGAGGAGCTGATACAAATTTCAGATGGGTTTATAAAGTTGATACTGAAAAAAGAAGATACGTATATTTTTTTGTTGAAGGATGGGAATATAAAGTTTTTGATTTTAATATAAATCTTCCAGGAAAAATTTTAGATTTTAAAATTCCAGGTTTTACATTTAATACTCATTTATTTGGAGTTGAAGAGGGTGGTATTCATATATTTGGAACAGATAAGGCTGGAAAAGATTTATTTAGTAGAACCTTAAGTGCAATTTACATTTCGCTAGCTGTAGGCACACTTGGAGTTTTTATATCATTTGTACTATCACTAATTATAGGTGGAATATCAGGTTACTATGGTGGATGGATTGATAGTGTATTGCAGATGTTTACTGATGCAATTCGAACGGTACCACCTATACCTTTATTCATGTGTCTTGCAGCCTTTGCGCCATTAGAATGGAGCTCTGAATTACGTTTCTTTTTTATATCTTGCTTACTTGGATTAATTTCGTGGCCAACACTTGCAAGAAGAGTAAGAACCCATCTATTAAGTGAAAGAAGCCAAGAATATATTCTTGCTGCAAAACTTTGTGGTGCGTCATCTACCCATATTATCGTAAGACATTTGTTACCAAGTTTTACGAGTTACATTATTGTCGATTTAGTAATTAGTTTTCCATACATGTTATTATCTGAAACTGCTTTAAGTTTTATAGGATTAGGCTTAAGAGAGCCAGTAAACTCTCTTGGCGTTCTTTTGCAAAATGCAACGAAGGCTGATGTACTTTTAAATTATCAATGGTATTTTATCCCCGTATTTTTCTTAGTCGTATTAATTTTAACATTTGTTTATGTAGGAGATGGATTACGTGATGCAGCAGATCCTCATAAGGTAAAGTAATATGAGTCACTTATTAGAAGTAAAAAACTTAGATGTAAAATTTGATACTGATGAAGGTAGAATAACAGCAGTTGAAAATATATCTCTTACTGTAGATCAAGGAGAGGTACTTGGTATAGTTGGTGAATCTGGATCAGGTAAATCTGTTACTGCTAAATCGATTATGAAGTTAAACCCAGGTAATACCTCTTACAATGAAGATGCAGAAATAATTTTAGATAACGAAAACGTTCTTCAATTTACTTCTAAGCAAGACTTAAAAAAAATTAGAGGTGGTAAAGTATCAATGATCTTTCAAGAACCTATGGCAAGCTTTGCTCCAGCAATAAAAATTGGTGCACAAATGGTTGAGCAATTACTAATTCATAAAAATATTAACAAAGATGAAGCAAAATCAATATCTATAAACATGCTTAAAAGAGTAGGTATAGCAGATGCAGAAAAACGGTTTAATCAATATGCATTTGAACTATCTGGAGGAATGCGTCAAAGAGCTATGATAGCTATGGCATTATCAACCATGCCTAAACTTTTATTAGCAGATGAACCAACAACTGCTTTAGATGTAACAATTCAAGCTCAAGTAATTAACTTAATTAAAGATATTATTAAAGAATATCAAATGGGCGTAATATTTATTACTCATGATCTAGGCGTTATTGCTCAGGTTGCTGATCATGTAGCAGTAATGTATTTAGGAAGTGTAGTGGAAAAAGGTCCAGTAAATGAGATTCTTAAAAATCCTAAACATCCTTATACAAAAGGTCTATTACAAGCCTTACCTGATATAAATAACTTAGATGCACCATTATCTCCAATACCTGGAAATATTCCAAGTCCATTAGATAGACCTACAGGCTGTGTATTTAGAACTCGATGTCCTCATCATAATCCTGAGGGTAAAGATGGCAAAATAGAAATGAAGTTAATTGAAGTTGAGTCAGGCCACTGGGTTGATCAGTGTGGAATTCAGTGTGGTCAAAATGGGTGATAATTTAATTTCAGTTAATAATGTTTCAGTAAATTTTGATTATCAAGAAAATTTTATTTCAAAAAAACAAAAAATACATGCAGTTAACAATATTAATATTAAAATTAAAAAAGGATCCTTTTTTGGTTTAGTTGGCGAGTCAGGTTCAGGGAAAACTACTCTTGGTAGAGCAATACTTGGGGCTAATAAAATTAGTTCAGGCAATGTTATTTTCCATGATGATGAAAGAGATTATGAATTAACTAATATGAACAAACAAGATTTAAAAGAATATAGAAAAAAAGCTCAACTAATTTTTCAAGACCCTTATGCTGCTTTAAGCCCAAGAATGACAGTTAGGGATATTATTGCAGAACCTTTAGAAGTAATGAAAATAACAAACTCAAGACAAGAGACTGATGAAAGAGTAAGAGATATCGCAGCTAAATGTAGACTAAATATTGAGCATTTACGACGATTTCCTCATGCTTTTTCTGGAGGACAAAGACAAAGAATATCAATCGCAAGAGCCTTAGTAAGTAATCCAAAATTTATTGTAGCAGACGAAAGTGTTGCTGCTTTAGATGTATCAATACAAGCAGATATATTAAATCTTTTAAAACAACTTCAAACTGAGCTTAACCTTACTTATTTATTTATTAGTCATGATTTAAGTGTTGTAGCGCATGTATGTGATGTTGTTGCAGTTATGTACTTAGGGCATATAGTTGAAATGGGCCCCTCAAGAGAATTATTTAAGAACCCTAAACATTCGTACACTAAAGCATTATTATCTTCTATTCCTTCAATTGATCCAGAGAAAAGATCTGAAGCTATTGAACTAAAAGGAGAAATTCCTAGTGCATTAAATCCACCTCCAGGTTGTGTATTTAGAACAAGATGTCCTAATCCTGGAGTAGATTGCAAAGGTGGTGAGATAACAATGGGCCTTACTGAAGTTGAACCAGGTCACTGGGTAGACCAGTGTTGTGTTTTATAAAAGCAGTATCTTTTAAAAACACATAACAATTTATGAAAAGTAATTTATTTTTAGCTGTTATCCTATCACTTTCAGGATTGTTCTTATTAGATTGTATGGGCATTGCGATAAAGTTTTTGCGAAACGATTATCCAGCTGCTCAACTATCTGTTTTTCGAAATTTATTTGGTATGATCCCATGTGTTATTGCTTTATATTTTTCACAAGATTGGCACCGAAACGGTAGACAAATAAAAATAACAAAATGGAAGCTAGGATTATTTCGAGGAGTTTTTGTAGCTTTGGCTCAATTGTGTCTATACACTTCTTATGCTTATCTACCATTTGCTTTAGTCGCTACCATGGAATACACAGGACCAATGATGGTTACTCTTCTTGCTATTCCTATACTAGGTGAAAAATTTGGTTGGTACAAAATGAGTGCAGTAATCTCTGGTTTTGCAGGTATTGTTTTAATTATGCAACCTTGGTCATCAGATTTTAATTATATGTTACTACTTCCAATACTTGCTGCTTTAGGATACTCGTTAGCAAGGGTAACTTCTTTAAGTTTTGAGGATCATGTTCCTTCACCACTTATTAACTTATACGGTCAAACAGGGACAATCATAGTTGCATGTATGTTGGTGATGCTTTTTGGTATGTGGGAAAATTTTAAAAGTATAAATGATTTCTTAGTAGTTTGTGTTATGGGAATTGCAGGAGGATCTGGAACTTTATTATTAATCTACGGTGCTAGAAAAGCAGAACTTAGTAAAATTATGCCATTTGATTATATTGAAATATTTTTTGCACTTATTTTAGGTTGGATATTTTTTGCAGAATGGCCAATTGATCAACTCTTTCCAGGTACTTTTTTCATAGTTTTAGGTGGATTAATCATTTATCTTCAACAAAGAAAAAATAATTTTCAAAGATTAAGAAAAACATAATGGAATATAAAATTACCAAACTTCAAAATGATAAAGGTTTAGATATTGATATAGTCAATATTATTAACTCAAATAATTACAGTTTTAGCTTTTATACATATGGTGGCTATATAAGTGATGTATGTATTCCAACTTCTTCTAATGACTCTGAAACAGAGGACGTGTTATTAGGTTATGGTAATTTAGATGATTGCCTAGAAGCTCATGGATATTTCAATTCAATTATTGGAAGAGTTTGTAATAGAATAGGGCAAAGTAAATTTAGTCTTAATGGGAAGGATTATAATTTATATCCTAATACAGCTCCTGATCATCTTCATGGCGGAAAGGAAGGTTTCAATAAAAAGATTTGGCAAATAGCTGATATTAATAAAAAAAGTGACAGCATTAAAGTAGAGCTCACTTACTATTCTAATCATTTAGAAGAAAACTATCCTGGAAACTTAGATTGTAAAACTATTTACGAGTTAAATAATAACAACGAAATGTTAATTTCTTTTCATGCTACTACAGATCAAGATACTATTGTTAATATAACTAATCATAATTATTGGAACTTTCATGGTCATAAAGATAATTACAAAAATATTACAGAACATGTTGTTAAAATATCATCTAATCAAATTTGTGAAACTGATGAAGGCTCAATCCCTACAGGCAAGCTTTTAGATGTAGTTAATACAAAATATGATCTAAATAATTCGTTTGAAATAAATAATACTTTTTTAGAAAGTGGTGGTATCGATCACAATTATGTTCTTAAAAATCACTCAATTGGTAAATCTATAGCTTCCATTTATAGTAAAATTACTGGCATGGGAGTAGAATACTCAACTGATCAACCTGGAATACAATTTTATACTGGTAACATGATGAAGAAGTCATACAACGGAAAACATGATAGAAATTATGGTTTACAATATGGAATGTGTCTAGAGACACAAATCTTTCCCAATGCTATTAATCAACCAAATTTTCCATCAACCATATTAAAAAAAGGAGAAAAATATACTTCAAATACTAAAATAAAATTAAGAAATGATTTTAAATAAATTAATTTATTGTTTAATCATTTTATATCTATAGACATCAAAAAAAATGAAAATCAGTAAAAAAATTATCGATAATTTAAAAAAGGGTGGAGTTGATTTTTACTTAAGTGTTCCATGTAAGTTATTAGCTAACATGATTGATATTCTTGAAAAAGATAAGGAAGTTTATTATTCGGCTGTACCACGTGAGGAAGAAGGTATGGGTATCTGTGCTGGAGCTTATTTAGGAAATAAATTTCCTTGTATAATGATGCAGAATACAGGAATAGGAAATTCAGTGAATGCAATTGTTTCTTTATTACAATTATATCAAATGCCCGTTGTTTTTCTAATTAGTTATAGAGGTACACCAGGTGAACCAGTAGGAGCACAAGGTGGAATGGCTAAAATAACTGAAGATATTTTACAAACTTTAAGAATACCTCTGTTGCATTGTACTTCAGAAAATGATCTTGAGAAAATTTCAACATTTAGCAAACATGCAAAAGTTGTTGAGTCACCAGTTGCTATACTATGTGATTTCAATTTAATGAAAGATGATAAATGAACCGTTTTGACTTATTAAATAAAATACAAAACATACTGAAAGATAACTTAGTAATTTGCAACATAGGTCTTCCATCACAAGAATTATATAAAATTAATGATCAACCAAACTTTTTTTATATGTTAGGCAGTATGGGTTTGTCTTCTTCTATAGGCTTAGGTTTGTCATTATCTCAAAATAAACATGTTATTAGTATAGATGGGGATGGATCTGTTTTAATGAATATGAACACACTAGCAACAATTGGTAATAGAGCACCATCAAATTATACTTTATTAATAATTGATAATGGATCATATGGTTCAACTGGGGACCAAAGAACATTCACGGATGAAAATACCTCTTTAAAAGATGTCGCACTTGGTGCTGGATGTAAAAAAGTCATCGAATGTTCAGGAGAAGAAACTTTAAATGAGTTATCAAAAGCAATTGAAGACAAAAATAATTCTTATGTAATTATTTCAAAGATTAATTCGGGCAATGTTAAAATTGATCCTATACCTCTCAATCCTATAACCATAAGAGATAGGTTTAGAAAATTTATTGGTATTGTTAAATATCTATAAAAGCCTTTTATGATCATTTGTGCAGGATCTATATTTGCAGACTATATAAGTAAAATAGACAAGTTTCCAAAAAAACCAATTAAGGTTTTATCAAGTGGTATTGATAGAAGACTAGGTGGATCAGCAGCGGTATCAGCATTTACTGCTAAAAAATTAGGATTTAACTCAAAGTTTATTGGTAAATTTGGTGATGACGATTCATCAATTTTCTTAAGAAATGAATTTAAAAAATTTTCTATAAATATCGATAAATCTATTATTATAAAAAATTGTCAATCATCTCAAAGTTTTGTAATCGAAGATACTAAAGGTGAAAGATTGCTGGCAGCTTACAATGATCCAAAGTTACTTAAATATAAAAAATTGCCGACTTTAGAGTTTAGAAAAAAGGATATTTATTCAATAGATATGAGATGGATTGGTGTAGCTACTAAAATTGCTATCAGTGCTAAGGAAAAAAATATTAAATGTGTTGCCGATTTGGATAACTTTAAAAACTCTTCGAGTATTTCAAAGATTATAAAAAATGCTTCCCATCCTATATTCTCTGAAGAGGGTTTGAAAACATATAAAAAAAATAAGAATTTTGAATCAGCTCTTTTTCAAATATTTAATGAAACAAAAAAATTTGTAGCTGTTACTATGGGATCAAGAGGAGTTTATTGGGTAGAAAATAATTCATTATATCACTGTAAAGTTCCTAAAGTAAAAACTGTTGAAACAAATTGTGCAGGAGATGTTTTTCATGGTGCTTTTGCATCAGCTTTATCACAACACAAATCAAATTCTGAAAGTATTTTATTTGCTGCTGCAACAGCAACATTAAAGTGTATGAAAACTGGCGGAATATACTCAATACCTAAAATGAGTATAGTAAATAAATTTAAAAAAAAATTGAAAATTACAAAAATTAAATGATAAAAATATTAATTACAGAATTTTTAAATAAAGAGGCTTTAAAAAATTTACATCAAGATTTTAAAATTACATACAGATCTGAATCTTGGTCAGATAAAGATTATTTAGAAAATGAAATACACAACTTTGATGGAATTATTGTAAGAAATAAAACAAAACTAGATAAGTTTCTTTTAGAAAAGGCTCTTAAATTAAAATTTATAGGAAGACTTGGTGTCGGTCTTGATAATATAGATACTGAATATTGCAAAAATAATAATATATTTGTTCAACCTGCAACAGGCATGAACGCTGATTCTGTTGCTGAGTACGTAATTAATTCATCACTAACGCTTTTAAAAAAAACTACAATTGTAAATGCACAAACTCAAAATGGAAAATGGCCAAGGACTACAATTAATACAATGGAAATGAGTGGTAAAACATTAGGACTTATAGGATTTGGAAATATATCAAAAAAAGTTCTAAAGCTTGCTAACGCTTTTGATGTTTCTACAATTACATTTGATCCATATGTGTCTCTAGAAGAAACAAATTCACATAATGTCAGAAGCGTATCTTTTGAAGAAATTCTTAATTTTGCAGATATCATATCTATTCATGTTCCTCTTAATAATGAAACAAAATACATGTTTAATAATGAGTCATTTATTAAAATGAAAAAAAAACCAATAATTATTAATTCTTCAAGAGGAGGTGTAATAAACGAAACAGACTTACTTAATGCTTATTTTAATAATAATATTTCTGGTTTTGCTTTAGATGTTTTTGAAAGCGAGCCTATTAATGAAACATTTTTATCAAAGATAACAAATGAAATGAATTGTATTCTAACACCACATAATGCAGGAGTAACTGAAGAATCTAATGAAAGAGTTAGTAAATTTATTATAAAAAAAACAAATGAATTTCTTCAGAATTTCATAAATTAAATTCACTCATTTTAATAACACGATTTTCTTTTATCGATAGTTCTGCTGCTTGACCTATAGCAACGGACATTAAACCATCTTCGAGAGAAACATCAGGTAGTGTATTATTTTTAATAGCATCATAAAATGCCAAATGTTCAAAATATGTTGATCCATGATGGTGCCCTGCCATTAATATTTTTTTATCAACTTCCATATCATCAGTTATTATAGTAGAACTATTCCTCATTCCCATTTTTACTTGAGATATATTTTTACCGGAATCGTGAGATGGAACAAATGCTTCAATTTTTCCTTTGTCTCCAACAGCTACTACTTCTTCCTGGTATTCAGAATTTTCTGCAAACATACATAAATCTAATAATCCTCTAACACCACTTTGAAAATCAATTATTACGAATCCATTATCAATAATATCTGGTACCTTACCACTGTATTTTTCATCAAGATGATTCACATCTTGACTGCCGCTTGCAAAAACTTGTTCAACTTCACTTTGAGTTATAAATCTCATCAAATCAAAAAAATGACAACATTTTTCAACCATTGTACCACCAGTGTTTGAATCAAATCTATTCCAGTTATCAACTTTTTTAAGAAATGGAAAACGATGTTCACGAATAGAAACCATTTTTAATTTACCTAAAGTTTTATTATGAACTCTTTCAATTAATTTTTTAACAGGTGGCATATATCTGTATTCCATACCTACCCAAATAACTTTTGAATAATCTTTTGAAATTAATTGAAATTTTTTACAATCATCAATGGTTGTGCAAAGTGGCTTTTCTATTAAAAGATGTTTATTGGATTTCAAAATTTTTTCTAAAACTTCAATATGAGTAAAATTTGGAGTGGCAATTATATATGCATCTGCATCATCGTTATTTATTAATTCATCTAAGTCCCTATATGAGTTAAAATCATTCGTAATAAGCGAAGAAGATTGGTTTAATGAACCCTCGTTAGGATCACATATTGATGTGACCTTAGCATTATCTAATAAATTAATATTTTTAATATGTTCCTGACCCATAGTTCCTGCGCCAATGATTCCATACTTAATAAAGTTACTCATATTGTATATGTTGGTATTTGTAATTTAGTTCCTAAATTTTGTATATCTTTAAAAATATTTCCATAAGTAAATGCTAAATGATGTTCCAATCCACTTAAGAATATTTTTTTTATTTTTTTATTTGTATCTTTTCCTAAACTCACTACTCCAGAAGTACCGGAGAAAGATTTTTTTCTCTTAATAATTTCCCCTCTTGCTATAAAAAATTTTAATTTGTTTTCAGATTTTGAAACTCTGAAGATAGTTATTTTACCTGGTTTTAAAGCAAAGTCATAAAGTAAGGGTTTTCTTCGATTTGAATGTACAGTCACATTAGCCTTATTTTTTTCTGCCATACTTATCGGTGCAAGTCCACAATGCCAGAATACTGCAGTGTTGTCTTTTATATCTAAATCAACAATATCTACCAGAAGTGAGGGCTTATTATTTAATTGATTTAAAATATTACAACTTAGACTTCCAAGAACATCTGCTTCACATGCAGAACTTATTTTTTTTTCGTTCATCATCGCCATTGGAGCACACGAAGCACAACCATATTCAGTAAACATTTCTGGCCAACATCTCACTGCAAAAGCATCAAACTTTTCTTTTTTTTGAATTTTTTCTAGTCCATGAAATAATGAAATACTTTTTTCAACTTCAATTTGATTAAGATTTTTTAAATCTTTGAAATTTTTTCCAATATTTTTTTTAGTATTTATAATTTCATTTTTTGCTATTTTACTAGAAATTTTAAATAATTTTTTTAAACTAATTTTAGAAATATTTGTATGAAGTTTATTTTTTAATTCACTCACTTCATAGTCACATGTATCAAAACCATCTGGTCTTTTACCAACTAAAGCTATTTTAGGATTTGAGTAGGTAATCTGTTTAAAATTCTTTCCAGAGTTTTCAATTTTTTTTAAATAGCTTTTATCTAAAGTGTCTTTATTATTAATAAACTCAACTATTTTTTTGTTGAAGTATTTAACTTCTTTATCACAGATAACAAAATCAGAATAAATTTTGTTTTTTATTAATGAATGTAATCCTAAATTAACTCCACAAAGAGAATTTAGTCTTAATCTGCCCCCCGTTCTTTTTTCTTTAAAAGATATAAAAAAAATTGGTTTTTTAAAAACTTTAGTAAATTTTTTAATAAATTTTGAGTCAGTAAATGTTGACTGAATTATTAAGTACTTCTTACATTTTTTTTGCTTAAAAAAAGACAATGCTTCTTCACTAATTTCATCATTTGTAATTAATTTTTCAAAAAAAATAATTTTATAACTTAATTTGTTTAATCTTTTTTTTACTAAGTCTATTTTTTCATTTGCAAAATTTACATCAAATGTTTCCCTACCAAGACTAAGACAACCAATCATTTAAAGCTTCCTTATACGAAAATATCTTCTTTTTTGTGATTATAACACTACCAAGTAAAAAACAAAAAAACAGAATATTTTTCCATTTTATAATGGCTTTTTTTCTCAATTTCTCTTGTATAAATATTTACTATATGTTTATGTTTAAACATTAAATTGGAGGAATAATGATAAAATTAATTCTTAAAAAACTTTCAATTATTTTTATTGCAATCTCTTTTACTGTAATTTCTTCTGTAGCTTCTGCAGAAATAACAATAACTTGGCCGTCTATTTGGGTTGGAAAAGACTCAAAGACTACAGTTATTGGAGAACTAATAGATGAATTTAATGCAGCAAATGCAGGTTCAATAAAAGTAGTGGTTGAAGAACAAACTGACTATGACATTTATGCTCAAAAACTAACTGCTCAGATAGCGACTGGTGATTTACCTGACATAATGACAGTTGGTGCTCAGCTTTTAGATGTTTTACATAGAAGTGGGAAAGCAATGGATCTTGCTCCTCATATAAATTCAGATCCACATTGGAATAATGTATATCCAGAAAATGCACTTCAATCTGCTATGACTGATGGAGTTCTTTCAGCATTGCCATACGAACTTTTTGTAACGCCTGTTACTTATAATAAAAAAATATTAAAGGAAGCAGGTTATGATGAGTTCCCTGACAATTATGATGATTTTTTCAAAATGTGTGAAGCAGTTACTGCTAATGGAAAAGTTTGTACATCTCAAATGACTGGTAAAAATGGTTGGACATCAATGTTATGGTATTCACAAGCATTAGCTTCTGCTGGTGGACCTGATATTTATGAAAAAGGTCTCGACCACCCAGCCTATGTCAAAGCTTTTGAAGTTATGGAAAAAATGTATCAATACACAACTAGTGATGCCATTGGTGCAGATGCAGGTGTTTCAGGAGGTCATTTCCTAAATGAAAGAACTGCAGTATTTATGAATGGTCCTTGGTTTATTGCACGATACACTTCTGACGGTATACCTGGTCTACATGAAAATATAGGTGTTGCTGCTGCTCCCATGTTAATGGGTGGTGAAGGTTCACCTGGAGGTTATGTAGGTGGTAGACAATCATCATTAGCTGCGGGCAAACAATCTGATCCTGCAAAAGAAGAAGCAATAGTTAAGTTTTTAAAGTGGTTAACTATTCCTGAAAATGTTGCAAGGCTATCTTATAGTTCAGGTGCGATGTTCATTGTCAATGCTGATCTACCTAATGATATGGATAGACTGTTCATAGAAATGAAACAGGGAATAAGTGACGCTCCCTATGTTGCTCCTATCTTTCAAAATGGAATTGGCTCTTTAGCGGTAGCTAGTGAATTTCCACAAGCATTGTCTGCTTTAGCTTTAGGTGATGTTACACCTGAAGGTGCAGTAGAAATGTTACAAGACGCTGAATAATAACTTAATAACTATGAGGTATTTTTATACCTCATAGTTTATTTACCTATGAAAATAAAAAAAGATGAGGTTGGCTGGTTATTATTATTTATTGCACCTACCTTAATTCTTTTCACACTTTTTTTTATTTTACCAATTTTATTTCTTTTAGCGAGTAGCTTTACAAATTGGGATGGTATTGATGCAGAATTTGTTGGGTTTGAAAACTACATTAAATTATTTAATAAAAAAAGCTTTGTAAGGGCAATTACAAATAACCTATATTGGTGCATCACTGCAGCACTCATTACCGTTCCGTTAGGTCTTATAATAGCATTACTCTTATCTCATCGATCAAGGGGATGGAAAGTTTTTAGAACAGTCCTATTTGTCCCACAAGTTGTATCATCAGCAGCAATAGCGATGCTTTGGGCAGCTGTTTTTAATGCTGAATATGGACTATTAAATTTTATTTTAGATAACATAGGTTTATCTGATTATAAAAACCATAATTGGTTAGGAAATGTAAGAACTGCAAATGCTGCATTAATTGGGTTTTCTTTGTGCTACGTTGGTTATTTTATGGTTATCATGTTAGCAAAAACAGCAAGCATATCAGAAGATTATTACGACGCCGCAAAGATAGATGGAGCAAGTCAAATTCAAAAAGATTTTTATATTACAGCTCCTTTAATTAAGAGCACATTTTTTCTTTGTATCATTTTAGCTGTAATCTTTAATTTAAGACAATTTGAATATGTTTATCTTATGACTGCTGGCGGTCCAGCAAATAAAACTCAAGTACTTGTAGTTTATATTTGGAATGAGTTAACTGTTCAAAGACTTGGAAGAGGAAGTGCCGCAGGAGTTATAATGATTGCTTTAGGAGCTATGTTACTTCTTTTACTTCGTAGATTATTAAAAAGTGAGACTTATAACTAATATGACTAACGATAATTCTTTAAATTTTTATTCTATTTTTAAGTGGGTAATAATAATTTCTTTTGTTGTGTATGCAGTGTTCCCATTTCTTTGGTTGGTGCTTGCTTCTTTAAAAACAAATGCAGAGTTACTTGATAATCCATTCAAGTTACCAAAAGTTTTCCAATTTCAAAACTATTCAAATGCAATTCAAGAAGCAGGTTTAATTCAATTAATAATAAATTCTTTAGTGATTAGCACTTGCGCTACTTTTTTAAATATCCTTTTTGCGTCCATGTGTGCTTTTGCTATAGCCAGACATATTTTTTGGTGGAAAAATGTATTATTTTTAATGATAACAGCTGGTATTTTAGTTCCTTTAAATGCGTTAATTATCCCATATTATGCAATTATCAATTTTTTAAATCTTTATGACACAAGGCTTGGTCTAATATTAGTTTACTGTGCAGTTGGATTACCTGTATCTACGTTTATCTTAACAGAATTTTTTAAAGGAATTCCAAAAGAAATAGAAGAAGCATCATATTTAGATGGTTGTAATTTTGTCGCTCGCTATTTTAGAATTATGTTGCCTTTAGCTCTACCTGGGTTAGCCACTGCAGGGACATTTCAGTTCATTTTATGTTGGAATGAATTTATCTACGCAATGCTTTTAACTTCTTCAACTGAAATAAGAACAATCCAGTTTGGTATAAGTTATTTTACAAATGAATTTTTCTCTGATTATGTTGGTATGTTTGCAGCAGTCGTAGTTAGTATTTTGCCGAGTATTACGGTGTTTATACTTTTTCAAGAGAGAGTGATAACTGGCTTAACAGCTGGTTCAGTTAAGGGATAGATATTTTTTGAAACATCCAAATATTATAAAGATTATTTGCCATGATATAGGAAGACACCTGGGTTGTTATGGAGTAAAATCTATCAATTCAAACGCTATAGATACATTAGCAAAAAATGGTATCTTATTTAAAAACTCTTTTGCAACAAGCCCTGGTTGTAGTCCAAGTAGAGCTGCGATAGCTACTGGGATGTATCCTCACAATACAGGTGTATTGGGTTTAGCACATGCACATTTTGGTTGGAGTCTTGATAAAAAAATTAATCACATTGCAAAATATTTTTCAAAAAATGGTTACACCTCAATTCTTTTTGGATTACAGCATGTCACTTATCATGAGAAAACACTTGGTTTTAATAAAATTTTTCCAGAGAGACCAGCTGATCAAGTGCTAAGAAATATTACGAAGATTATTGATAATAAAATTTTTAAGAAACCTTTTTATGCTGAAGTTAATTTCTTTGAACCGCATCGTCCTTTTGATTATGGAGGTATTAAACCAGATAAATCTAAAGGTGTGTATATCCCAAAATATATACCAAAAAATATTTATAGCCGAAGAGAATTTGCAGAAATGCAAGGGGCAATTAACAAAATGGATAATACAGTTTTTAAAATAATAAATCTTCTGAAGAAAAAAAATCTTTATGAAAATACTATTATAGTTTTTACAACAGATCATGGGATCCCATTTCCCAGAGCTAAAGGAACTCTATATGATTCTGGCATTGAAACTTGTCTTATAATTTCTTATCCAAAATTAAATATAAAAAATAAAAAATTTACTGAATTAATTACTAATATTGACATTCTACCAACTCTTTTAGATTTTGCAAAAATTAAAATTCCAAAAGAAATACAAGGTAAAAGTTTTTATCCACTAATATTAAATAAAAAATATTCTGAGAATAATGAAATTTTTGCTGAAAAAACTTATCATGATATGTTTGATCCAATGCGGTGTATTCGAAATAAAAATTTCAAATTAATTATAAATTTTGACTCTGATAAAATTATAAGAGTGCCAGGAGATATTATGATGGGCGATACATATAAAACTATGTTGCGGCAAATTATTAATATTCGAGAACGTTATGAATTATACGATATAAATAGAGATAAATTTGAAAAAAAAAATTTAGCTAATAATAAAAAATATAAAAGTATTAAGCGTGAACTTTTGAGAAAAATTGTAAGATGGATGAAAAAAACTAAAGACCCATTATTGAAAAAGCAAATACAATCACCTTTTTTTCTTGATACACTAAAGCAACTAAAATAGACTTTTAAAATATGAAATCATTTGTAAATAAAAAAATATTTATAGAATCAAATGAATATACTTATAGAGTTGAACATTTAACACTTGAGGGTACATGTTCAACGGATCATGGCCCAAGAAATGTCAAAATTAAAAATTTGTTAGTTGATAAATATCCAGTAACTAATCAACAATATTATTTTTTTTTAAAAAAAACTGGTTATCAGCCAAGAGATTCTCAAAGATTTTTAGAGCACAAACCAAATAAAAAAATATTCAACCTACCAGTTGTATTTGTTTCTCAAAATGATGCAATTGCATATGCTAAATGGGTAGGTGGACGACTTCCAACTGATGAAGAATGGCAATATATTGCGGCTGGCCCAAAATATCTAGACTGGCCATGGGGGAACAAGTTTAATCCTTTATTATGTAATCACGATGGCAATAAGCTTGTACCCGTTAACACACATAGAAAAGGAGAAAGTTGGTGTGGTTGCGTAGATATGGCTGGAAATTGTTGGGAGTGGACTGCTGGTATTCATGATGATGGCAATCACCAATTTGCTTTGTTAAGAGGTGGAAGTTATTTCTATGCACACGATCATTGGCACGTTGGAGGAGGTGCGAGAAAAAATAATTATCATTGGAAATTACAAATATTAAATGAAGGAATTAACAGAGCCGCTACTCTGGGCTTTCGATGTGTCTATGATGCAAAATAAATTTACAGATAAAAAAAAATCTATAGATTTTACATTAGGTAATTTAAATTTATCTATAGATTTAAATAAAAACATTTTCTTAAAAAAATTAAATTTTATAAAAAATATTAACAACGAACTCTTTATTATTCGAGTTGAAAATAAGTTAATTCCAAAAAATAAGTATAAAATAGAAAAAGTCTTTAAAAATACCGATGTTAACTTAACTGTCATATCAATAGATTTTTCACAGAATTTTGAAAATGATTTCTTTAAAGGAAGAATATCTTTTGTTCAGAAGAAAAAAAATATTATTGATTTTATTTTTCAATTATCTGCTAGATGGCATAAAGATATTCCTAAGAAAGTACTCCTAAAATTTCCTTTTATAATAAATCTCCATAAAAATAAAAATTTCTTAAAACCAGGTGATATTTTTGATGGAAAAAAAAGAATTAAAAAAGGTGTTTGGAATTTACACGAATACCCACCCTCAATTATATCTGATAATTTAGGAATTGAAACTTTAGGGTTTGAATTTTACGATCAATTTCCCTGGCAGGCGAATTATAATCTTGGAATGAGTGAAGCTATATCGAGTGAAAATTTTGAAAAGTTTGAAACTGAGGTTCAATTAACACAGGAATTAACAGATATTATTCTAATGAAAATTTATACAAGCTCTAAAGGAAGAGAAAAAATTTTTAGCCTTTGGAAAGAAAATACCAGAAAAAGATACGATCTAAGAAAATACCGCGATAGTAACAATAGATGGATAAAAAAAAATTATCTACAGCATTTTATGTTTGCTTATGGAGAAGAGGCATTTGATTATAAAAAAATTCAATTCAAAATTAATAAAATTATCAAAGAAGGAAAGCAATTTGGAGGTTATGATTCAATTTTATTTTGGCATCAATATCCCAGATTGGGTTTAGATGAAAGTAATCAATGGCAATTATATAAATATTTACCAAAAAATTATAAAACTATTAAAAAAATTGTTGATATATGTCATTCACATAATATTAAATTTTTTATTCCTTTTAAACCATGGGACATTAGATCAAATGAAAGTTTAGATAGCCACGCTAAATCTTTAGAAAAATTTATTAAAGAAACAAATATTGATGGTTTTTTTCTTGATACAATGTCATCTTTACCTGAGTCATTTTTAAAAATTCAAAAAAAATTTCCCTCATTTGAATTTTGTTCAGAAGGCACACCAAGAGAACAAAGGCAAATTGAAACCTTAACAAGTTCATGGGATCAAATTGGTGATATCAGAAGAAATTTTAAAGTAGATATTAATTCAAATTTCTTTCGTTTTCTTTTTCCAGAACACCCTCTTAATCTTGTTTCTCGATGGAGTGTTGGATCTGACAAGGACGCATTAATTAAAAGAGCAGCTTTTAATGGAATGGGAATGGTTATTTGGCAAGATATTTTTGGTTGCTGGCTTCCATTTAGTATCGAGCAAAAAAAGAAGATAAAGTCTTTAAAAAATATCCTTAAAAAATATCATAAATATTTTTATGGAGATAATTCAATTCCATTAATAAAAACTTTATCAAAAAAAATTATTTGTAATGAATTCTCAAATTCACAAGGAAAACAAAAAATTTATTCCATTTATAATTTTGGTTCAAATAAAATTAATGGCAGAATTTTAAAACTTCCTTTAGCAGTAATGGAATTTAAACAAATTTATGGAAAAAAAGTAAATATCCAAATAGAAAAAAAACAAAATACTTTTTATTTGTTGGCAAATCTTGATGCAAATGATGTAATTCTAGTTAATATCAAATTTAAAATTTGATAAGTATTAACTTACTGCTTTTATAATACCTCTCAATTCCGATAGCCCCATCATTCTTCCTATTGCTGTATAACCAGGATTAATAGATTTCTTAAATTGATCATCTAGTAAGCAATGTCCATGATCTGGTCTCATTGGAATTTCAACTTTTTTATTTTTACTTCTTCTTTTTTCTTCTTTTAAAATTAGTTTTATTAATTTAACAAAATCAACATCTCCACTTAGATGATTTGTTTCATAAAAGCTTTTTTTGTCTTTATCAATTTTTACGTTTCTTAGGTGAATAAAATTTATTTTCTTTTTGAACGTATCAAAAATTTTATAAATATTATTATTAATGTTTGATGCTAGAGAACCTGAGCAAAACGCCATACCATTTGATAATGAATCGTATGAATCTAAAATAAACTTATAATCCTTTAAATTTGAGACAATTTTAGGTATTCCAAAAAGTGCGACTGGTGGATCATCTGGATGAAGGGTCATATTTACTTTACATTCCTCAGCAACAGGTACGATTTCTTTTACAAAATCAATTAAATTTTCTTGCAATTCTTTTTTTTGATAATTTCTGTAAGCGTAGATCATATTTTTAAATTCATTTATAGAATATTTTTTTTCAGATGCCGGTAAACCACCCATTACTGCAATTTTCAAATTTTCAATATCTTTTTTATTCATTTTCTTAAATGTTTTTTCTGCATTTTTAATTTCTTTAGATGAATATCTAGAATCAACATCATTTAATTTTAAAATAAAAGTTTCAAATATAATTATATGTTGATAATTAAATTTTAAAGCCAAACCATCTGTTGGCAGTTGAAAATCTAATTGAGTTCTTGTCCAATCTACTATTGGCATAAAATTATAACAAATTGTTTGTATATTATTTTTAGAAACATTTAATATTGTATCTTTGTAATTATCAATGAATTTTCTAAAATTTTTATGTCTTAATTTAATGTCATTATGAACTGGAATACTTTCAACTACATTCCATTTTAAATTAACATTATTGGAATTATTATGCTTGTTAATAAAATCAATTCTCTTCTTCACATCATTTTTAGACCATTTTTCACCATACGGTATTTGATGCAATGAAGTTACTATATATTCAGCATTTGATTGTCTTATATCTGATAAAGTAACTGGATCAGTAGGCCCATACCATCTAAAAGAATTTTGCATAAGACTTTTATATCTGATAAATTTATATTTAAAATAATTTCTTTGAAACTATGAAAAAAAGAAACCTTGGTAATACTGATATTAAACTTACATCAATTGGATTTGGTGGAGCCCCTCTTGGAAACTTATTTGAAGAACTTAAAGAAACTGACTGTTTTGATATTGTTAAAAAATCTTATGAAATGAATATAAATCTTTTTGATACCTCACCTTTATATGGATATGGCCTAAGTGAGCATAGGATTGGAAATTTTTTAAAAACAATTGATCCAAATAAATACTATATTTCAACAAAGGTAGGTAGATACCTTACCCCAGAAAGAAATTATTATAAGGAGGGAAAATTTAAAGGTCATATAAATTTTATTCCACATGTTGATTATTCATATGATGGCGTTATGAGATCATTTGATCAATCGATACACAGATTAGCAGTACCAGAAATTGATATTTGTTTGATTCATGATGTAGATAGATACACTTTCGGTAACGAAGTAGATCATTATTTTAAAATTGCAATGAGTGGCGCATATAAAGCATTAAATGATCTTAAAGAACAAAAAGTTATTAAAGCAATTGGAGTAGGATTAAATGATGCTGATATTTGTACAAGATTTGCAAACGAAGGTGATTTTGATTGTATGCTTCTTGCAGGAAGATATACACTATTAGATCAAACTGCACTTGATGAATTTTTTCCAATTGCAAAAAAAAATAATATAGGAGTAATTTTAGGTGGTGTTTTTAACTCAGGAATTTTAGCAAAAGGTATTGGTGATCAAATAACTTATAGGTATGATAAAATACCAATTGATATAAAAGAAAAATATCGAAGTATATCTAAAATTTGTTTACAATACGATGTTCCTGTACCTGCTGCAGCACTCCAATTTTCGTACTCTAATAAATTAATATCATCTATGATATTAGGCATTGATAGAATTGAACAAATTCAACAGAACTTAGAAAATTTAAATTATCCTATACCAAAAGAATTATGGGATAATTTAAAAAAAGAAAAACTTCTTGATGAGAGAAGTATGATCGATGTATAGTAAATTAATTCTATAAATTAATTTACCTTAGTCATAGTACAAAGCATTTCAAATGCAATTGTTGCTCCAACAAGTGAAGTCATATTATTTAAATCAAATGGTGGCGATACTTCTACAACATCACCGCCAACAAAATTTAATTTATTTAGAGCTCTAATAATTGTTTGCGCTTCTCTCACATTAAAACCACCAACTTCTGGAGTACCAGTTCCTGGTGCAAAAGTAGGATCAATGCCATCTATATCAAAAGTAAAATAAGTATCCGTGTCACCTAAAACGGTATAGATTTTTTCAACACATTTACTAAAGCCCATTTCATAATATTCATCTATAGAAATGATAGTTACTCCCTGTTCTCTAGCCCATGTTAAATCATTTGGATCGTATAATGCACCCCTAACACCTAGTATTACATATTTTTCTGGATCAATAAGATTTTCTTCAATAGCTCGTCTAAAAGGTGTGCCGTGAGTATATTTAAATCCTCCAAAATATGTATCCCAAGTATCAGAATGAGAATCAAACTGAAATAAACCTATTGGTTTTTCTTTCGCAATAGCTCTTAAAATAGGAAGGGAAACTAAATGATCACCTCCTATTGATAATGGAAGTGTTTTAGATGCAATAATATTTGCATAAAATTTTTCGATTTTTTCTAAACTATCTTGAAGATCTGCTGGGTTTACGGGACAATCACCAATATCTGCAATATTAAATTTATCATAAGGACTCTTAAGTGAAACAGGGTGATAAAGCCTTACAAGTGATGATGCATTTCTAATTTCTCTTGGCCCATGTCTAGCTCCAGGTCTATTAGTAGTTCCTCCATCCCATGGTACACCTGCAATACAGTAGTCTAATTTATTTAAATCTTTCACAACAGGTAAACGAAAAAAAGTAGCAACATCAGCAAAGCGAGGAGTTTCCATACTAGATAGAGGTTTAATTTGAGTCATAAAAGTATCTTATGGTATATAGAATTGGATTATACAAGACAAATTAGTATGGATTATAGCAAATTTCCTAAACCGCAAAATGATGGAAAAGCTGATCATCTTTTAAATAAGTTTTTGCCGGATATTTCTCTTAAAAATCAACAGGGTAATCTATTAAAAATAAAAAGATCTGACACTTTTCGTTTAATTTTATATTTTTATCCTATGACAGGTAATCCAAATGAAAGTTTACCTAAAAATTGGAATCAAACTCCAGGAGCCATTGGCTGTACTGTGGAGACCTGTAGTTTTAGAGATAATTATGAAGAATTAATCAAACTTAATGCGCTACCTATAGGAATATCAACTCAAACAATAGATTATATTAGGGAAATGACAGATAGATTAGTAATTCCTTATGATGTTTTAAGTGATTCAGAAAATATTTTGCTCAATTCATTAAAAATGCCACATTTTGAAATTGAAAACAAAATTTATTTTAAAAGATCAACTCTTATTGTGGAAAAAAATATTGTTAAAAAAGTATTCTACCCTATTTTTCCTCCTAACAAACATATAAATGAAGTTCTACAATGGCTAAAAGAAAACTAACTATTTTTTTATTTTCTGTATTTCTGTTCGTTTCTAACCATTCAATAGCTAATCCAAATATAGATCAATGGCTAGAGTCAGAGAAATCTTATAAAGATCTTATTAATGAAGGATTTGAAGTTAAAAGCTACGCTATAAGTGACATAGAGGTTGGAAATGATTTAACAATAATCTTATTTGTTACAGTTCTCCAAAAAGACAACGAAGTATATGAGTGTCAGGAATATCAAACTATAGATAAAAATGTTGAGACTTTAGATATGAACTTAATATGTAAAGAATTGGTTCAACCTTATGAAAGAGGTATAGGAACTTAAGACAGTTCAATATTTAAAAAAAACCATTGTAATGCTATTAGTGTAAGTCCATTTAAAATTTCTCTTTTATTCATCTTTGTTTTTACCTCATCAAAACTATAACTTTTAACTAATATGTCCTCATTTTCATTCTCTAGACCCCTTATAATTTCTTTATCTGGAGCAATTACCTCGCCTAAAAAAAGATTGTAAAAAGATTCGGATGATCCTGGAGCAGGAAAGTAACCTTGTATAGATGTAAGGTTGCTTATTTCACATCCAGTTTCTTCCAAGCATTCTCTTTTTGCGGTATCTTCTGGAGTTTCACCAGAGTCAATTATTCCAGCAACTATTTCATCTAGATAATTTTGATTATCTCTAGAAATTGTCCCTGGTCTGAACTGTTGAATTAAAACGATTTTTTTATTTATAGGGTCATATGGTAAGACTGCAGATACTTGTGCACCACCAAATAACTCCCTTTTTATTTCATTACTCCAATTTCCATCATATTTTTTGTATTTAAGAGTAACTTCATTCATTTTAAAGAAACCGTCGTGAATATTCTTTTTATCTAAAATTTTAAAATTTGGACTCATATAAATTGATATATTTTATATTACATATATATTTATATTTATGGAAAAAGCATTATTTGGTGCAGGTTGTTTCTGGGGTGTGGAAGAAACATTTTGTAAAACTCCTGGTGTAATAAATACCTTAGTTGGTTATTCTGGAGGCGATACTATTAACCCTTCTTATGAAAGTGTTTGCCAAGGAAATACAAATCATACCGAGGTTGTTTTAGTTGAATTTGATAATTCTAAAATATCTTATGAAGATCTTTTGATGGTTTTCTGGAAGTGTCATGATCCTACCACTTTAAATAGACAAGGTCCCGACATTGGAACACAATATAGATCAGCGATATATTATTATAACGAAGATCAAAAAAATAAATCAATTCATTCTAAAAATGAACATGCTAAAAGTGCTGGATTAAATATTGTTACTGAAATATCAGAAGCCAAGGAATTCTATAAAGCTGAAGAATATCATCAAAAATATATCCAAAAAACAGGTTTACACTGCGCTATATAGATTAATTCTTTAGGGAACTGATGTCTGTCGATTTTTATTACGCATTTTTAACAGGCTGGGTGATACTTTTATTATTTTGGAGTACTATTGTTTTTTTTATATATCTGAGAAAACCTCCTAAATCCAAATTAACTAAAAGTTTTATAATCAAATCCTATCTGTTTTTTCTGGCACTATTGTTTATAATTTTATTTTTTCGATAAACCGATTCGTTTTTATTATAAATTATGTCTCAACATATAGTAGGTCAAAAAGATTAAGATACTAACATATTGATAATTAACAACTTTTTTATATTTAATGTTGAATACTGGTTTTTTCATAAATATAAACTACTTCAAAATTAATAAAATATTATGTCTATATTAAAAAACTATTTTAAACAAAACAGTGTGATGCACAGTTTCTCAAGTTGCCAATGGCCAATTGGAGATCCACAAGAGAAAGATTTTCATTTTTGTGAAGCCGATACTGTTGCTGGGAAGCCCTATTGTCAGAGTCACTGTGATGTTGCATACATTGACGAAAAAGAGCTTAAAAAAGTAAAAGACGCTCAAAAAAATCGTCGCATTGCAGCTTAAGTTAATCTCTACAAATTATTTTCTCATCAAATGTTAATAATTTAGAGTTATTGACATAAGAGACGTTTTTCTTAAAATAAAAAAAACATGTTATTCAGTGTACTGAAAAAACTTAACTTTGATGGAACATTAGAAATCATAGATTCTAATGGCAAGACACATAAATTTGGAAATTCAAACCCTCACGTCTGTATAAGACTGAAAAACAAATCTATTGAAAGAAAACTATTCTTAAACCCTAATCTGCATATAGGTGAAGCATATATGAATGAAGAGCTAGTTGTAGAAAAAGGCACTATAGAAGACTTTCTTAATTTAATAACTAATTGTTACGATGACTTTATTTCTAACAATAAGTTTTATAAATTTTATGAATATTTATCTTCTATTTTCATGCCATTTCAGCAGATTAATCAGCTTGTAAATTCAAAAAAAAATGTAGCACACCACTACGATATAAACGAGGATTTATATAAATTATTTCTTGATCAGGATATGCAATATTCTTGTGCATATTTTCACAATCCCAATATGAGTTTGGATCAAGCGCAGAAAGATAAAAAACAACATATAATTAAAAAACTTCAAATTACAGAAAATATGGATGTTCTTGATATTGGGTGTGGTTGGGGAGGAATGGCAATTGAAATAGCTAAATCTACTGGTGCCAAAGTTAAAGGCATTACACTTTCAGAAAATCAATTTAAAACTGCATCTGAGCGAGCACAAAAAGAAGGTTTGGCTGATAAAGTTTCTTTTGCACTACAAGATTATAGAAATGAGACCGAAAAATATGATCGCATTGTATCAGTTGGTATGTTTGAGCATGTTGGTGTTAAATATTTTAAAACTTATTTAAGTAAAGCTAATGATATTCTGAAAGAAAATGGTGTTTTTCTTCTGCACACAATTGGTCAAAGGGGTAAACCAACTGCTACAAGTCCTTGGATAAGAAAATACATTTTTCCTGGTGGTTATATTCCATCATTATCTGAAGTAATGAATGCAACACAAAAACTTAATATAAATGTAACGGATGTTGAAGTATTAAGACTACATTACGCTCACACACTTTCCAAATGGTATCAAAATGTTATTGAAAATAAAGATAAAATTATAAATATGTTTGATCAGCGTTTTTTTAGAATGTGGGAATTTTATCTATTGGCAAGTAAGTATTCCTTTGTAAATATGGGTAATGTTGTTTTCCAAATACAAATCGCAAAAAATATTAACAATTTGCCTCTCACAAGAAATTATATCTACAACTAAACAGTTTATATTTATTGAATTTCCAAGACAGGTAATATAATCTTTCGTTTATGGCGCTATCCCTAAATAATTATATAATTAGAGCATCAATTTTCTTAGTCGCTGTCTTTGTAATTGTTGTTTTATTATACCCAGTTTTACAAAATGCATTTTTATCAAATATTTTTATTAACATTATAATTTTATTAGCTCTGTTAACTGGAATTGTATTTAATTTTTTTCATCTCATTAACTTAAATTACAAATATATATCTTTCTCGAACTTTAATATTACAAATTCTATAGAAGCATTCTCTACTTTAAGAGGGCAAGACAAAAATATTTCTCTTGAATTAAAAAATCTTAACGGAAAATTTGTTTTTAAAAGTTCATCAATAAATAGATTGATAGAGAATTCTGATATGACTTTGATAAGCATAAGAGAAACTTCTCGTTACCTGGTAGGCTTGCTAGTTTTTTTAGGACTCCTTGGAACATTCTGGGGACTTCTAAAAACCATTGGATCTGTTGGCAATGTTATCAGCGGCCTAGGTATAGATGATACAAATGTTGCAGGTTTTTTTAATTCTCTTAAAGATGGATTAAACGCTCCACTTGAAGGAATGAGTATTGCATTTAGCAGTTCTTTATTAGGTTTAGCTGGCTCTTTAATATTAGGATTACTTGATTTAAATCTTGGACAAGCTCAAAATAAATTTAGTCAATACTTTGAAAAAATACTTAATAGCAATTCTTCTCCAGATTTTTCTAATGTAGAAGATAAGCCTACAGGTGAAGCAATTCAAAAAATCTATGACAACTTAGAAAACCTCCTAAATGCTTTTAAGAAATCATCTGACAATCAAACTAAAATTTCAAACAATTTAGATAAGTTTAATGAAATACTTCACAAAATCAATTCCAACTCTTCAAATCTTGATAAGCAATTATCAAATTTTTTATCTTCACAATTAAACACACAATCTACACTAATGAACCTTACAGAAGCTTTAAGCAAAAATGGAATATTAGAAGCAAAAAAAGTTAAAGAGTATTTTCAGAAAATTGAAAAAGAACTAAAGAAAATTAAAAAATAATAATGTCTACTAGGTCTTTAAGAAATAGACTTGCTGATACAACAAATATTTGGCCTGGTTTTGTCGATGTTCTAGCTACTCTTTTAATAGTAATCATATTTGTGCTAATGGTTTTTACTGTTTCGCAAATATATCTGAGCGATGCTATATCTGGCCGAGATAAGGCGCTTCAAGATTTAAGAACACAAATAAATGAATTATCTAAAATACTTGTTATTGAAACAAAAGATAAAGAAGAAGCTCTTTCAACTCTTTCTGAAACTGAGAAAAAACTTGAAGATACAGAATTAAATTTACAAAGTGAGCTATTATTAAGTGAGCAATTACAAACTGATGTTGCAAAAAAACGATCAGAAATATTTGTTCAGGAACAAAATATAATTGCTTTATCCGAGCAAATTAGTAGTCTTTTACAAGAACTGAGAATAGTTGCAAATGCATTAGAAACTTATGAAGGACAAGAAATTACTTTACTTGAAACCGAGGGACTTGGAGAACGAATTAATAAAGCACTTGCAACAAGAATTAACCAACTAAAAATACTTAATCAAGAATTAGATAATGCTAATTTTAAACTACTTGAAAGTGAAAAATCTCTCAAATCTACAATAGCAGAATTAAATGAGAAGAATGAAAATTTAATGGCCATTAACGAAAGTCTGGGTTTAGAGGAAGGAGGAATTGAAGAGCAGTTACTTGCAATTAAAAATAAAAATGAAAAGCTCCTAAGTTTAAATGATGAATTAGAAAAGACAAACATTGAACTGTCATTAAGAGATGAAGAATTACAAAGTCAAATATCCCAATATCAAGAACTAATGAATGATCTTTTAGAAATTAATGATAGTCTTGGCTTAAAAGATGCATCACTTAATGAACAACTTGATGCAATTAGGTTTAAAAATGAAGAATTAGCAAGATTAAATAAAGATTTAATTCAGAAAGATAGCACTATTTTTGATTTACGAGGAAAAATATCTGAACTAAATAATGTTCTTTCTTTATCAGAAGATAAACAAAAACAACAACTAGAAAAACTTGAGTTATTTCAAAGTCAAATTGTTTCATTGGAACAAGAAAGTCAAACACAAAAAGAAACATCACTTGAAGAAATTAAAAATATGGAAATACAAGCTTCAAAAACATTAGAACAGGTAGAAATTCTTTCTAATCAAATTGATACCTTGCAAAAAGAAATAGCTTTACTTAATGATGCTTTAGAAGCTAGTGAAAGCCAGGCTTTGATTAAAGATTTAGAAATAGAGGTGCTAGGTGAAAAGTTAAACAAAGCCCTTACATCGAAAGTATTTGAGCTCCAAAAATATAGATCTGAGTTTTTCGGAAAATTACAATCTATTTTAGGTGATAGAAAAGACATTAAAATTGTAGGAGATAGATTTATTTTTGAATCAGAGCTATTATTTGATTCTGCTTCAGCAGATTTACAACTATCTGGCAAAGAAAAGTTAAGTGAAATTGGCCTTACTTTAAAAGAAACCACTAATGATATTCCTTCAGATATTGACTGGATTATCATGGTAGAAGGACACACTGACAAAAAACCCATACAAACAATTAGATATCCTTCTAACTGGGAATTATCTTCAGCTAGAGCTAATACAGTTTTAAAACTTCTTCTTGATCTTGGTTTTCCACCAAATAGATTAGCATCTGCAGGATATGGAGAGTTTTATCCTATCAGTAATGGAGAAACTGAAAGTGATCTACAACAGAATAGAAGGATTGAATTAAAACTCACTTCACGCTAATTTGCCTTAAATTTAACATAAACTGAACATAAAAATTAAATATGAGATTTTTAATTTTATTTGTCTTAAGTTTCTTTAGCTCATATTCTGTATTTGCTGCATGCAGTGATCAACCAGCAAATGAGGTGGATTGGACTAATTGTAATTTTGTAGAAAATCTCGATCTTTCTGGTACTGGTTTGGCAAATTCTCAAATGTCAGGAGTTAATTTATCTTTATCTAATTTTGAAAAATCTCAACTTAATAATTCAAATTTATCTATTGGTAATTTTATTTTCTCAAATTTCAGTAATTCAAATTTATATGCTTCAAATTTACAGGGAGCTAATTGTAATAATGCTAACTTTGATAATGCAAACCTTGCAAAAGTAAACTTTGAGGGATCTAATCTCTTTGGAGCAACTTTTAAAGGTGCAAATCTGTATGAGGCAAACCTACTTGGTGCTAATATTTCTGGAGCAATGTTTGATGAAGCAAATTTGTCAAATGCTATATGGATAGACGGTAAAAAATGTGCTCTTGGTTCTATAGGCAGTTGCCAATAATTATTTTATTTCTTCTTATTGCCAGTTGCAAAATATCAGATGTATCTGAAATACAAAAAAATGATGATAATAAAGTGAATTTTAAGATCTCAGTAAGTAAAGAAACTGGTATTCAAATAAATAACTAAATTATTAATTTACTTTTATCTAATTTAATGATTTGACCTTTAAACAATGAGTCAAAATTCTTATCTATATGCTTTTAGTGTAGTTTTTCTTGCTGGAATTTTTTGGAGTTTTGGAGCGTTGACTGTTAGATATATGGTGGATGGTCATCAATATGTTTTTCAATATTTATTTTATAGAGGCTTAACTATTGCAATTATACTTCTTATATATTTATTTTTTCGGGAAGGATTTGCTTTTTATAAAAATTTTCTCAAAATAGGAATACCATCTATACTTGGAGGATTATTTCTAGCAACAGCTTTTACTGGGTTCATTTTTTCTATTACTATGACTACGGCTGCCGTAACATTATTTATGTTAGCAGCGATGCCTTTTATTGCAGCCATTGTTGGCTATTTTGTTCTTGGCGAAATACTAAAAAGATCAACATTAATTGCCATGGTTGTAGCATTTATAGGTGTGTGCGTAATGATTATAAATGACAGTATTTCTGGAACTGCGTTAGGTGCAATAATAGGATTTATTTCTGCAACTGGTTTTGCATTATACACGGTAACAATAAGATGGAAACCTGAAACACCAAAATTCACAACAGTTGTTTTAGCGGGAATATTTTGTACAATATTTGCGTTCTTTATTTTAGGCTTCTCTTTTGAACCTTTTATTTTGATGCCTGAAATAAATAGTTATTTGAGTATACTTCATGGAATAATTGTTGCAGCCGGCTTAATACTTTACAGTCTTGGAGCAAAATACTTACCCTCAGCTGAGCTAGCACTTTTATCGTTAATGGAAGTTGTTGGAGGAGTTCTGTGGGTTTGGCTTCCTATTTTTGGAATAAATGAAGTACCAAGTACAACTGTAATAATTGGAGGTTTTATAATAACTTTAGCTGTAGTTTATTATGGTTTTGCTGCTAGGCAGATTGATATCAATATTAAAACTTAAATATTTGCTGTAACTTTATTAATATTTTTTCTTGATAAATTATTTTTAGACCAAACTGTATCAAGAGCCTTAATCATTTTTTCGATATGCTCTTTTCTATGTTTTGGTGTAACAGTTATCCTTAGTCTTTCTAAACCTTTTGGTACAGTCGGGTAAAAAATTGGCTGTGCATAAATACCATGATCATCAATTAAATCTTTAGACACTTTTTTACATAAAAAAGGATCATTAATTAATACTGCTACAATATGAGAATTTGTATCCAAATAAGGGATTGCTAAGGAATCTAAATTTTCTCTTATTAAAGCTGCATTTTCTTTTATTCTTATTCTTAGTTGTTCTGCTAGAGAAACAATATCTATTGCTTTAGCTGCTCCTGCAGCAATTGATGGGCAGATTGAAGTTGTAAAAATAAAACCTGGAGCGAAACTTCTAATGTAATCAATTATTTCTGAACTAGCTGCAATATAACCTCCCATTTGACCATATGCTTTTGCTAAAGTTCCATTAATAATATCTATTTTATCTTCAACTCCCATTTCTACTGCAATACCTTTACCTTCTTCACCGTAAAGTCCAACTGAATGAACTTCATCCAGATATGTCATACAGTTATATTTTTTTGCTAACTCTACAATTTTAACTACAGGCGATCTTATACCTTCCATAGAATATAAACTTTCAAAAACGATTAACTTAGGATTATCTACATTTGACTCTTTTAGTAACTGTTCTAAATGATCAATGTCATTGTGTTTAAATATATGGCACTTAGCTCCACTATTCTTAATACCTTGTATTAAAGATGCGTGATTTAATTCATCAGAAAATATCTCAATATCTTTAATTTTTTTTCCTAAAGTCCATAAAGTAGATTGGTTTGCTGTATAAGCAGAAGCAAAAACCAATGCTGCCTCTTTATTATGAACATTTGCCAGTTTTTTTTCAAGTTCAGTATGATAGGTTGATGTACCAGAAATATTTCTTGTTCCACCTGAACCAGATCCATATTCAAGTAGTGTTTTTACAATTTCATTTACGACTTCTGGGTGCTGACTCATATTAAGATAGTCGTTAGAGCACCAAACCTCAACTTCTCTTTCTTTGTTTTTAAAATTTTCATCAGCATTTGGGAAACTTTTTATAGGTCTGTCTATGTTTCTAAAGTCCCTATAAAGACCTTGTTCTTTAAGATTTTTTAATTCAGATTTAAAGAAATTTTTATATTGCATATTTATTAGATATCTTAGACAATGTTTAATTGTAAGTGTTTAATTGAATGAATTGTCACACCTTAATTCTACTAAATGACATTCTCTTCCAAACACCATATTTATCTTTGATTATGAATCGATGATACAACGCTGCTGCAATATGAAGTGAAAAAAGAGATGTTAATATAAGTGCTGAGTAGTAGTGTATAGCTAAAGCTTGAGGGTATAGAAAAAAGTTCTCTTCGATTAAAGGTGGTATTTTAATTAATCCCAAGAGATAAACATCCTCTCCTCCAAGCCATGTCATAAAGGTACCTTGAATAGGAATAAGAATAACTAAACCATAAAGAACAAAATGGACTAAATTCGAAACCAATTTATGCAATAAAGGTATATTTTCATATTTGGGATGAGTGTTAAACATGTATTTCCACATTAATCTAAGCACGACTAAACTAAAAACTAAGGTGCCAAAAAATTTATGAGTAATAATAAAACCCATTTTAAGAGGAGAAAATTCCATATTATGAAGGCTAATCCCTGTTGCAACTTGCCAAAAAAGAAGAAGTGCTAATGACCAATGAAAAAGTTTTGCAACTAAGCCCCAAGAAGATTTTGTACCTTTAAATTCAATCATTACTAATTTTATCATATAGTGCTATTTAAAATAATATAATCCATGAAAATTAGAGTTTTATCGAGAAAAAGTGACTTAGCAATAATTCAAGCACGTGAATTTTCCGATTATTTGCAATCAAAACATCCTTTTGTAGAAATAGAATTTTTAACAAGAAGTACTTCAGGAGATAAAGATCTAAAAACACCTCTATCTAAAATGCCAATTGAGGGAGTTTTTACCAATGACTTAAGGGATGAATTAATAAATAATAAATGTGATTTAATTGTTCACTCTTGGAAGGATCTTCCAATTGAAGTTGGTGATAAAACTAAAATAGCTGCAACATTAAAACGAGCCGACAAAAGAGATATATTATTCTTAAAAAAAAATAAAAAAATGGATAGTAAGAAAATTACTATTCTTTGTTCATCACCAAGAAGACAATATAATTTAGAAAATTTTATTGAAAATTATCTTCCACAAAAGTTTGATGAAGTTTGCTTTGAAAATATAAGAGGTAACATACCCACTAGATTTAAAAAATTTTTTGAGGATCCTAATAGTGATGGTTTCATTGTTGCTAAAGCAGCAATTGATAGATTGCTTTTAAATAATTATTCTGAATTTAATGAATTAAAAACAACTCTAAAAAAATATATTAACGAATGTATATGGTCTGTTTTACCATTATCTATCAACCCTTGTTCTCCTGGACAAGGAGCTTTAGCGATTGAAACAAGAATTAAAGATAATAAACTTAACGAAATTTTAAATGATATTAATTTTTCCAAAGATTATTTAAATGTTATTCAAGAAAGAAATATTTTAAAAAATTATGGAGGAGGATGTCACCAAAAAATAGGAGTATCTTACATCTCACATAAATTAGGATTAGTTGTATCTAAAAGAGGTGAAGATGAAAATGGCAATCATTTTGAGAGCTGGGATTTTATTGATCCAAAAGATATAAGTTTTTCTAGTAATACAACAGATGAAATTTATCCTGAAAATTTAAAAAATTATAAAATATTTTCTAGAAAACAATTAAATGAAAATGTCGATGATATAAATAATCTACAAAATAAATGTATTTATGTTTCACGAATTAGCTCAATTCCAGATAAGTCAAAAATCCAATCAAATAATGTTATTTGGACTAGTGGTTTAAGAACATGGAAAAATTTATCTGAAAGAGGTATTTGGGTTAATGGAACTTCAGATGGTTTGGGTGAGGATTTTGATAAAGATATTAATTCACTTACAAATAATCCTTGGGTTAAGTTAACTCATTCTCAATCTCCTGAAAGTTCGATAAAAAATAAAATTGAAACGTATCAATTGGAGTCTACTGATTTTGAAATAGATATAGAAAAGAAAAAGTACTTTTATTGGATGAGCAGTTCAGCTTTTAAGGCGAGTATTGATAAATATCCTAAAATTATAGAAAAATATCATTTTTGTGGCCCAGGAAATACCTACAATGAGATTAGTAAAATATTAGGTAATGATAAAAATCTTTTTGTTGAGCTATCTTATGATAGTTGGAAGAAAAAATTACTAAAAGCCTAAAAATGACAAATATTTTATTCGAAAATGCTCTCAAAAGAAATATTCAAAAAACACCACCAATTTGGTTCATGAGACAGGCTGGAAGGTATCATGCGCATTATCGTAAGCTCAAAGAAAAATATACTTTTGAAGAACTTTGTAAAACTCCAGATCTAGCTGCAGAAGTCGCTTTTGGTCCAATACAAGAGTTTGATTATGATATTGCAATTTTATTTAGTGATATTTTATTTATCTTGGAGGGACTTGGTTTAGAATTAAAGTTTGACCCAGGACCTAAATTTAATTCTTATATAAATTCAGAAAACATTAATGATTATAGTAATATTGATCGTGGCATTGAGCATATGCAATTTCAATTTGAAGCTATAAAAATAACAAAAGAGAAATTGCCTAATAATAAAAGTTTAATTGGATTTGTTGGTGGACCTTGGACATTATCAAAATATGCATTTGGAAATAATAACTCTGATTTAATCGACACTAAAATGAATTTAGAATTTATTTCAAAAATTCTTTTACCCCTTCTTAAGAAAAATATTCAATTACAATTAGATGCAGGTGTTGAACTTGTCATGATTTTTGATAGCTCTTTGTATGACTTGGATAAAATAAATTTTCATGAAATTTATTCAAAGTTTTTGGAAGAGATTGCAATCTCTTTTCCAAATAAACTTGGCTATTATTCAAGAGGTAAGAGTTTAACAGATCTAAATTCTATCATCAATTTTCCTTTTGCTGGTTTTGGCTATGATCACACCATAGATCTTAAATTTATGTTTGAAAATCAAAAACATGGATTTATTCAAGGAAATTTCAATGAACAATTAATGTTAAACGAAACAGATACATTTCTTAATGATTTAAAAGATTTTATTAAAAAAATGAAATCAATTGAAAATCTTAATGGCTGGATTTGTGGCCTTGGACATGGAATTAACAAAAATACTCCAGAAAAAAATGTTCATTTATTTATAGAAAATATCAGAAAAGAATTTAGCTAATAGATATGGTTAAATATATAGGTGAAAAAGATTATGAGCACGGGAGTAAAGAAAAAATTGGTGTTTTAATTACTAACCTAGGCACTCCAGATGCTCCTAATAAAAAAGAACTAAAAGTTTATCTTAATCAATTTTTGTCAGACCCTAGAGTAATCGAATTACCTAAAATCTTATGGCAAATAATATTGAAGCTAGTAATTTTACAAATAAGACCATCAAAGTCAGCAGAAGCATACAAACAAATTTGGACTGATAAGGGTTCTCCACTTTTAGATATCGCAAACAGACAACTAAATAAAATCCAATCATCTTTTTCTTCAAAAAATGAAAATATCGTTTTTGAAGTTGGGATGCGTTATGGCAATCCATCTATTCCAGATGCTTTGTTAAAACTTCAAAAAAAACAAGTAAGAAGATTATTAGTTCTACCTATGTATCCACAATATTGTGCTGCAACAACAGGTAGTACATTTGATGAAGTAACAAATGTATTGCAAAAATGGCGTTGGATACCTGAAATGCGTTTTATCAATCAGTACTTTGAAGAAAAAAATTATATTGAAGCATTGTCAAATTCAATACAGTCATTTTGGAAAAAAACTTCAAAACCACAAAAAATTATTTTTAGTTATCATGGTATACCAAAACGGTATTTGACTAATGGTGATCCGTATCATTGCTTTTGTCTTAAAACTACAAGACTGGTCAAAGAACATTTGGGATTATCCGATGATGAGATAATGACTACTTTTCAAAGTAGATTTGGAAGAGAGGAATGGTTAAAGCCATATACAAGTGAAACATTAAAAGAATTACCAAAACAAGGGATTAAAAATATACATATAATATCTCCTGGTTTCAGCAGTGATTGTCTTGAAACACTAGAAGAACTTGAAGAAGAAAATAAAGAATATTTTATGGAGTCAGGTGGAGAAAATTATCATTATATACCTTGCTTGAATGATCACGATGATCACATAGACGTTTTTGTAAATCTGATAAAAAAACATACTCAAGGTTGGCCATTATGATTGCGAATCCCAAATTTAATACTGCAAAAGAATGGTTTGAAAAATTACGAGATAACTTAGTTGAAACTATTCAAAACATTGATGAAAATCAATTTGAAATAAGTAACTGGGATCACAAAGGTGATGGTGGTGGAAAAATGAGTAAAATTAAGGGTAATATTATTGAAAAAGGTGGAGTAAATATTTCTACCGTCTCTGGGACATTTAACGAAAATATGAGAGATGCTATTCCGGGTGCTAAAGAAGATCCAAATTATAATGCAACCGGCATCAGTGTTGTATTGCATCCTGTTTCACCTAAAATTCCTTCTATGCATTTTAATACAAGATTTATTAAAACCACTCAGGAATGGTTTGGTGGAGGCATGGATATTACACCTTGTTTAATTTTTGAGGATGAGAAAAAATATCATCGTGGTTTAGAAGTTTTGTGTAATAAATATGATAAATCATATTATCCTAAATTTAAAAAATGGTGTGATGACTATTTCTTTCTTAAACATAGAAACGAACCAAGAGGTGTTGGAGGAATATTTTTTGATTACCTTCAAACTGGCGATTGGGGAAAAGATTTTGAATTTGTCCAAGGCGTGGGTACTTATTTTCATCAATTTATCAAAAATACTTTAATTGCACTTAAGGATGAGGAGTGGAATGAAGAAGAAAAAAAGATACAATTAGTTAAGCGTAGTCGCTATGCTGAATTTAACTTATTATATGATAGAGGTACAAAATTTGGTCTAGAGACTGGTGGGAATGTTGATGCTATATTAATGTCAATGCCTCCTCACGCAGTATGGGAATAAATAATGTTATTTAATACGCTGAAAGTTATTCATATTTTTAGTATCATAGCTTGGATGGCTGGACTTTTATATCTACCACGTTTGTTTGTAAATCATGCTAATCCTGAAATTACAAAAGAAACATCAGAAACATTCAAACTAATGGAAAGAAAATTATACAGAATAATAATGTTTCCAGCTTTTATAGTGACGTGGATATCAGGTTTTACACTTACACATTATGTGGGTATTGATACTTGGTTGCTTTTAAAAATTTTATTTGTAATTTTATTATCTGGCTATCATTTTTTTTGTTTAAAATGTCTTAATGATTTTAAAAATGATAAAAATAAATACTCCACTAAGTTTTTTAGAATTACAAATGAAGCACCAGCAGTAATATTAATTTTTATACTTATACTTGTTGTATTTCAGCCTTTTTAATTACTACTTTTTTGTTTTAATAGGTGTTTTTCTCTTTGGATTACAAATCTTGCATATTTCACACTCCAATCCATAACAACTTCTTGCCTGACAAAATTCTCTTCCATAAAATATTATTTGTAAATGAAGCTTGTTCCAAGATTTTTTTGGAAAAAGATATTTTAAATCTTTTTCTGTTTGGACAACATTTTTACCATTTGTTAAACCCCAACGTTGAGCTAAACGATGAATGTGTGTATCAACTGGAAATGCTGGATGACCAAATCCTTGAGACATAACAACACTGGCTGTTTTGTGACCAACACCTGGCAATTTTTCTAATTCCTCAAAACTTTCTGGAACATTGCCTTTAAATTTTTTTACAAGAATTCTTGATAGTTCAAAAATTGCTTTTGATTTTTGAGGTGCCAAACCACATGGGCGAATAATATTATAAATTGTTTTTTTTGCCAATTTTGTCATTTTTAAAGCCGTGTTTGCTTTTTTAAATAAGGTTGGTGTAACTTGATTAACTCTTTCATCAGTACATTGAGCACTAAGAAGCACAGCCACAACTAATTCAAATTTATTTTTGTGGTTGAGAGGAATAGGGACTTTTCTATAAATACGATTGAGTATTCTGGAGACCTCTTGCGCTTTCTCTATTCTTTTCACTATATCAAGCCTCCTCCAAGGTTTAAATCTTAAGTATTACTAATAATTATGACAAAATATAGCATTTATTAATGCTAATAATATTGAATATTTCCATTGAAGTAGTATTGGTCTAGCATCAAATTTCTATGGAGGAAATAATATGAAAAAAACTTTAAGCATTGTTTTGTCATTGCTTTTCATGGGTATTTTCTCACCAGCATTTGCTAATACTATAAAATGGTCAATGCCAGGTGACTCTTTAACTCTTGATCCGCACGCACAAAACGAAGGACCAACTCACATGGTTTCACGTCAAGTATATGAAGGTTTAGTAACTCCAGGTGTAAATATGGAAATACTGCCTCAGCTTGCAGAGTCGTGGAAAACAACTTCTGATAGCACTTGGATATTTACAATCCGTAAGGGTGTGAAGTTTCATGATGGATCAGATTTAACAGCTAGTGATGTTGCTTTCAGTATTAATAGAGCAAAAACTGCTCCGTCTGATATGGTTGATTTAATTAAAAGTATTAGTTCAGCAACAGCTTTAACTGATCATACAGTTCAGATTGTAACAAATGGACCAAATCCAATTCTTTTAAACCAATTAACTCAGATATTTGTCATGTCTGAAGATTGGGCAAAAGCAAATGGTTGTGAAGTTTCATACAACTGGGATGCAGGTGAAACATCTTATTGTGCTTCTAATGCAAACGGAACTGGACCTTTCAAAATTACTTTAAGAGAACAGGACGTAAGAACTGTTTTTGAAAAAAATAATGACTGGTGGGGTGATGATAGTACTTTCAATGTAGATACTATTGAACTTCTTCCAATTGCAAATGATGCAACAAGAGTTGCAGCACTTCTTTCTGGAGAAATTGACTATACTAATGTTGTTCCAGTTCAAGATATTAGAAGGATCAAAGCTTCTGCTGGACATGATGTAAAAATGACTCCTCAAAATAGAACAATATTTTTTGGAATGGATCAAGGTTCTGCTGAGTTAAACTCATCCAATATCAAAGGCAAAAACCCTTTTGCAGATAAAAGAGTTCGTTTAGCAATGTATCATGCTTTAGATATGGAAGCTATCAAAGATAAGGTAATGAGAGGGCAAAGTGTTCCTGCAGGAATTATTACTGCTCCTGGTGTAAACGGTCATACTGCTGCACGTGATGAAAGATTACCTTATGATCCAGAGCTATCAAAAAAACTATTAGCAGAAGCTGGTTATCCAGATGGATTTAAGGTTACACTAGATTGTCCAAATGATCGTTATATTAATGATGAAGCAATCTGTGTTGCTGCTATTGGTATGTTTGCTAAAATTGGAGTTGATGTAACTCTTGATGCAAAAACTAAAAGTCAACACTTCTCAGAAGTTAAAGAAGGTGACGCAAATGGTATGACAAGTGACATGTACATGTTAGGTTGGGGTGTTCCAACTTTTGATAGCCATTACGTATACTCGTACTTATTTGATAGTGCTGGTAGCTGGAATAAAGTTAATTTCAGTAATGCTAGAGTTGATGAGTTAGTAGCGGCAATGGGTGTTGAAACTGACCAAGATAAAAGAAATGCTATGATTGCTGAAGCTTGGGATATTACTCAAGATGATGTAACATATCTTCCTTTACATCACCAAGTTGTCAACCAAGCATCAAAAAGTAATGTCGATGTTCCAATTAGAATGAACAACGAGCCATTATTTAGATTTGCAAACGTAAACTAATAATTTTTATATTTTCTGGCCAGTAATCTGGCCAGAAATTAAACCATGTTTAGCTATTTCTTTAAAAGACTATTTCAATCTATTCTTGTAATGATTGTTGTAGCTTTTGTTTCATTTTCTTTATTTAATTTTGTTGGTGATCCAGTAAATAGTATGACTGGAGAAGATGCTTCTGATGAAAGACGTGCTGAGGTTAGAGAAGTATTGGGTTTAAATGATCCTGTTTACGTTCAATTTTCACGTTTTATAGGAAATGTAATTCAAGGTGATTTTGGCATATCATACCAATTAAAAAGAGAAGTTTCAGACTTAATTGCAGAAAGAATGCCTGCAACTTTAGAATTAGTTTTTGTCTCCGCTTTAATTGCAATCATCAGCGGTGTTATCTTGGGTGTATATACTGGTATTCACAGAGACAGTTTTATTTCTAATATTATTCTTGTGATTTCCCTAGCAGGGGTTTCTTTACCAACATTCATTATAGGAATAATGTTAATTTATTTGTTTTCAGTAATTTTAGGAGTTCTTCCATCCTTTGGAAGAGGTGAAGTTACACAATTAGGTTTTTGGACTACAGGATTTTTAACTACTTCTGGTTTAAAAGCACTGATACTCCCATCTGTTACGTTGAGTTTATTTCAAATGACTTATGTGATTAGATTAGTTCGAGCTGAAATGATGGAAATTTTACAAACAGATTATATTAAATTTGCAAAAGCAAGAGGTATAAAAAGGAGTGTTATTAATTATAAGCATGCGCTCAAAAATGGATTAATTCCAGTTATTACTATTACAGGTATCAACATCGGAACATTAATTGCTTTTTCAATTATTACAGAAACAGTTTTTCAATGGCCAGGCATGGGGTCATTATTTATCAAAGCAGTATACTTTGTCGATATTCCTATAATGTCAGCATATATGATCATGGTAGCCTTTATATTTGTTATGATAAATTTTATTGTAGATATCACATACTATTTTATTGATCCTAGAATTAGGCTTAAGGAAGAGGGTAGTTAAAATGCTACTTAAAACGTATAATAAAATATATGATACTGATATTGGATACAGTTTCTTTAATTCTAAATTAGCAATAATTTCTTCAACAATATTTTTTATTATACTTTTTTGTTCTGTATTTGCTGGGATAGTTGCACCTTATAATCCTTTTGATCCAGGATCAGTTTCTTTAATGGATGCCTTTACCCCACCAGTATGGTCAGAGGGAGGAACTTTTAGCTTCATATTAGGAACTGATCAGCAGGGAAGAGATATGTTTTCAACAATGATTTATGGTTCAAGAATTTCACTGATCGTTGGTTTTGCGTCTATAATTTTTGCAATGATACTTGGAGTTTTTCTTGGAATAACAGCTGGATATATTGGTGGTAGGTATGAGATTATTGTAATGCGTCTTACAGATGTGCAGTTAACTATTCCAAGTATTTTAATGGCTTTACTTGTTGATGGAATTGCAAGAGCAATTATCTCACAATCAATGCATGATGAAATGGCAATTTATGTTTTGATTTTCGCCATTGGTATTTCAGAATGGCCTCAGTTTGCAAGAGTATCGAGAGCATCAACCTTAGTTGAAAAAAATAAAGAATATGTCTCAGCTTCAAGAATTATTGGATTATCAAATATATTAATTATGTTTAAGCATATTTTACCAAATATACTTCGGCCTATCTTAGTAATTGCTACAATCGGATTAGCACTTGCAATTATTACAGAGTCTACCTTAAGTTTTTTAGGTGTTGGCGTTCCACCAACAACACCTTCCCTTGGGACTCTAATAAGGTTTGGAAATAATTTTTTATTTTCAGGTGAGTGGTGGATTACTTTTTTTCCAGCAATTTTCTTAATTGTTTTAGCATTATCAATTAATTTATTAGGTGATTGGATGAGAGATGCTTTAAATCCAAAATTAAAAAAGAGATGAGTTTTTTAGAAGTTAAAAATTTAAACATAAGTTATCCAACACGAAAGGAAACTATTGTTGCAAGTAAAAATGTAGAATTTTCTTTAGAAAGAGGAGAAATATTAGGAATTGTTGGTGAGTCTGGATCTGGAAAATCTACAATTGCAAATGCGATAATTAACTTGATTGATCCTCCAGGTGAAATCACAGATGGCTCAATAAAAATAGACAACATCGAATTAAGAAGTAATGAAGAAATAATTAAAAATATTAGAGGAAAAAAAATAGGATTTGTCTTTCAAGACCCTCAAACTTCATTAAACCCTCTATTTAAAATAAAAGATCAATTAATTGAAACTATTCAAGCTCATTTAAATTTAAGTTATCAAGATTCACTTAAAAAATCAATTCAACTACTTAAAGAGGTTGGAATAGAGAAAGCTGAAAAAAGAATAGAAGACTATCCACACCAATTTAGTGGCGGTATGCGTCAAAGAGTTGTGATAGCTTTAGCGATAAGTTGTGAACCTGACTTAATAATTGCAGATGAACCAACAACAGCTTTAGATGTAAGTATTCAATATCAAATATTAGAACTACTCAAAGATCTTACAAAGAAAAGAAATCTTGGTGTTATAATTATTACCCATGATATGGGAGTCATAGCAGAGACGACTGATAAAGTTATTGTTATGAGATACGGACATATTGTTGAACAAGGTGAAACTAAAGAATTATTAACAAATCCAAAATCAACAGAAGCAAGAAGCTTAGTGATTTCAGTGCCACCAACAAATAAGAAAATTGATAGATTTAAATTAATTAGCCCCGATGGTAACGAAATAACATCTAGTTCCAAGGATTTGACTAAAAACATTATTAAAACATGGGGAATAAGGGAAAATAAAAATCAAAAATTATTAAAGCTTGAGGAAGTGACAAAAGTTTTTGATGATAATTCTTTAGGTAATAGTTTTTCATTTATTTCTAATAAAGGTTCTAATGATAAAATAGTTAAAGCTGTCGACAATGTATCTTTTGAATTATTCGAAGGTGAGACACTTGGATTAGTTGGAGAGTCTGGTTCAGGTAAATCAACTATTGCAAAGATTATTACTGGATTAATTATTCCTAACAAAGGTGATTTAATTTATAATAATGAACATCTATATAATTCACATAAAAAATATCAAATTCATAATAGTAGAGGTCAAATTCAAATGATTTTTCAAGATCCTTACTCATCTCTAAATCCTCGTTTCAAAGTTAAGGATATTATTGCAGAACCAATTAAATTTTTTCAAAAAAATATTAGTAATAATGAACTTTTACAAAATGTTTACGACCTAATAGATATTGTTGGAATGACCAGACAATCTCTAGATCGATACCCACATGAATTCTCAGGAGGGCAAAGACAGAGAATATCTATTGCTCGCGCCTTGGCAACAAGACCACGATTATTAATATGTGATGAACCAACTTCTGCATTAGATGTCAGTATACAAGCACAAATATTGAATTTATTAAAAGATATACAGGATGAACTTCATCTCACTATGCTATTTATTAGCCATGACCTCCCTGTAATTCGCCAAATGTGTGATCGAATAATTGTACTAAAAAATGGCGCTGTTTGTGAAACAAAAGATACAGAGGAATTATTTAATAATCCTAAGCATGAATATACGAAGGAATTAATTAGACTTATGCCTAAAATTGAGTCAATAATTTAACTAATTAATAATAGGTAAATTTTCCGGAGTTCTAGTACTTAAAAGTTTATAGGAATCTTTAGTTATTAATAAATTTTCTTCATGTACTAATATTTTATTTTCGTCCATTTCAATTGATGGTTCAAGAGTTATAATCATATTTTTCTCTAGTAACGTTTTATCATTTTTCATAATGCTTGGCGGCTCAGTTAGTTGTAAGCCTAAACCATGACCCATTCTTCCAATTGATACGTTGTTAGTTATTAAACTTTGAGATAATTTAGAATATATTTCTGAACAACTAATTCCAGGTTTTATAATTTCTAAAGTTCTTTCAGTTGCTTCCCACAATTTATTATATGCATCTAGAACTTGTTTGTGAATTTTTCCAAAGCCAAAATTTCTATCAAAATCTGAAAAATAACCATTTAAAGTTGCACCGGTATCAATAATTAGAATATCACCATCTTTAGTTTCCCTTTCTGTTGGGTTACAGATAATCTGATTATAACCATTAAATCCCGAAGCACACGCCATGTATTGAATATAATCTGCGCCACTTTCAATTAATTCTTTTTTAAATATTGATGCAATTTCTTTTTCACTCATTCCTAAATTAATTTTTTGAGGAAAATCATCAAATACCTTACTTGTAATAGAACAAATTTCTTTAATATTATTGATCTCTATTTCAGATTTGATTTTTCTTATACTCCAAAGTATTTTACTAGCATCAACAAAATTATATTCTGATAAATTTTTTTTAATATCCTGATAATCGTTAATACTCATTCGCAAAAAAGATTCATTTCCTAATTCAAATCCAATATTTGAACTTTTAGGAAAATTTCTAATATTTTTTTTCAATAAAGATATTCCTTCATCTTTAGGATTTGGAGACTCCCAAGTTTCGATATCATTAACTAATGTTTCTTGCATAGCTGTAATACCAATAGATGGTATTATAGCTTTTATTGGATTTTTTTTTGAAATAATTAAAAACCACGGTCTTGTAGGACTTTCCCAAAAATTACTATCAAGTCCAGTGAAATATCTAAAATTTGATGGTGAAGTTATAATAACAGCATCAATATTTTCTTTTTCAATATGTATTTGTATTTTTTCAATTCTGGAAATAAATTCTTCTTTTGGAAAATCGTTCATAAATTGATAAGTAACATAACATTAACATAAATTAACAATAAGAAATACTTTGATCTATTCATCATTATTTATTTTTTGTTTGTCTTTAGGTACTTTTTTTCCTTTTGCTTCAGAGACATATTTATCAGCACTATTATTATCTAATAAGTATAATCCATTTTTATTATTATTTTTTGCTTCATCAGGTAATATTTTAGGATCTCTAATCAGTTGGATATGTGGTTACTTTGTAAATTTTCTTATTAAGAAACCTTGGTTTCCAGTAAATAAATACTTATTACAAAAAGCTACAGATATTTTCAAAAAGTATGGAAAATGGTCATTATTATTTTCATGGGTACCTATTATTGGAGATCCAATCGCATTTGCAGCAGGTACAGTAAAATATAATATTACTTTTTTTTTAATATTTGTATCTATTGGGAAAATTGCTAGATATTTGATAATATATTTATATCTTATCTAATTAGTGATGTTTGAAAATCTTATATTTGTTTTCATTGTTGGTTTTTTATCCGGAGTTGGTTTTTTATCAATTTTATTTTTTTTTCGCAAAACAAAAAGTTCTGAAATAAAAGATGATACTGATCTTACTTCCTTAAAAAATCACATGCAATCAATTCAGCAATCTTTACAAAATTTTAATTTAGCTCAAGATAGAATTGAGAATACATTAATTAGAGGTGGTGCGCTTCAACAAGGTCCTTGGGGAGAATTTGTACTTAAAAATATTTTAGATAGTGTTGGTTTAAGAGAAGGAGAAGAGTACTCAACTCAAAAAACCTTTAGAGATGAAGATGGCAATTTACAAAAACCCGATGTAATTGTTCATATGCCAGGTAATAGACACATAATTATAGATTCAAAAGTGTCCTTAGATTCTTGGCATGATTATTCTAATACAAATGACAATCAACAAAAGAAGATATTTTTGAAAAAATTTTTGGATTCAACAAAAACTTCGATTAGAAGTCTGAGTAAAGATAATTATTCAAAAATATATGGAATCAATACAATTGATAATGTTTTAATGTTTGTTCCAATAGAACCAGCATTACTTACTTTATATAATGAGGCAAATAAACTTATAGAAGATTCATGGAACAATAAAATAATTATTGTTGGGCCATCAACTTTACCCTTTTTACTTAAAGCTGTAGAAAATATGTGGCGGGTTGATAAACAATCTAAAACAATAAAAGATATAGCATCAGCTGCATCAGATATTTATGATAAAACAGTCAGTGTATATGAGTCGTTTGTAAAAGCTAATCAGTCAATAGATTTAGCTAAATCAAAAATGGATGAAGCTAAACAAAGATTGCAAGATGGTTCAGGAAGTTTGACTAAAAAAGTAGAAAAGATGAAAAAATTAGGAAGATTAAGTACTAAAAAACAGTTGCCAGATATAAATGACGATGTAATAAACTAAATAAATGCCTAGTTTTGATATTGTAAACAGATTAGATCATCAAGAAATTGATAACGCACTAGGAAATGCTACAAGAGAAATTACTACTAGGTATGATTTTAAAGGATCAGATACTTCAATTGAAAAAAAAGAAAATACTATAGTTGTTATTACTGATGATGAAATGAAAGCTGGTCAAGTAAATGACATGCTCGTTACTCATTTTGTTAGACGAAAAGTTGATCCTTTATGTTTAAAAAAAAATGATATGGAAAAAGCTGGGGGAAATAAAATTCGTCAGACGTATGAATTAGTAGAAGGAATTGAGCAATCATTGTGCAAAAAAATTACTTCTGATGTCAAAAGTTCTAAATTAAAAGTTCAAGTAAAGATCAATGGGAATGAACTTCGTGTTGAAGGAAAGAAAAAAGATGATTTACAAAGTGTAATGAAGCTTATTGAGGATGCTAAGATAGGTATACCAGTCCAATTTGTAAATTTTAGAGATTAAAAAATGATTACATGGGAATTAATAGCTGCTTTAGCAGTGTATAATTTTGTTATGTACGTAACTCCAGGTCCAAACAATAGTATTTTAACTGCATCAGGTATAAAATTTGGATTTATAAGATCTATACCTAATATTTTTGGCATTCCGTCTGGTCATGGTTTGCAATTAGCACTCGTATGTCTAGGTCTTGGATCTTTGTTTATCACCTATCCTATACTCTATGATATTTTAAGATATGTTGGAGCAGGCTACATTTTGTATTTAGCATATAAAATGTTTGGTTCTTTAAATATTTCAAAGACAGAAGATAGATCAAGACCATTAAAATATCATGAAGCAATATTGTTTCAATTTGTAAATCCAAAAGCTTGGGTAATCTGTTCAACTGCAGTAACATTATATTATCCAAAAGATGAAAACATAATAATTGGAACACTATTTATGGTTATTATGTCTACAGTAGTTAATATTCCTTCAATTAGTATATGGGCATATGGAGGAAGTGTTATCAGACAATATCTTAATAATGAAAAATTAAAAAAAATCGTTGAATGGTTTTTAGCAATCCTTTTAATTATAACCGCAGGCTCAGTATTATTTTACAACGCTTAAGGTTTAGGGATTTCAAAAAATTCGCCTACAGAATTATATCCTTTAATAACCGCAGGTCTTGTTGATATTTGTTTATACCATTTCAAAACATTTGGATAATCATGTAAATTTATTTGATGTCTTTCATAACGAGCTGTCCAAGGCCAAATTGAAATATCAGCTATTGAATAGGTATCCGAAAAATATTCTTGTTTAGAAAGTCTTTTATCCAAAATTGAATATATATGTTGTGCATAACCTTTTGTTTTATCTTCTGCAAATTTGCTTTTACCAGGATGATAAAATAAATATTGATGAGCTTGGCCTAGCATTGGCCCAACGTAAGCCATTTGAAAAAAAACCCATTGTATTATTTCCCAATACTTATCTTTATTTAGAAATTTATCATATTTTTTTGCCAGATAAAGAAGGATAGCCCCGGATTCGAATACTGTTTGGTTGTTATCATTATCTACAATTACAGGAATTTTATTTGCAGGAGATATTTTTGAAAAATGTTCACTAAACTGCTCTTTTTTATCTAAATTTATTAAAATAGGATTAAAATCCACACCTAATTCTTCAAGCATAATGCTAATTTTTCGACCATTAGGGGTAGGTGATGAATACAAATCAATCATTTTTTTTAGAATTTAATTAATTAAGAACTATATTCATAATATGCACGAGAATATAGATAATATTATTAAATTAGCCTGGTGCGATAAAACCTCTTTTGAAAAAATAAAAAGAATTCACGGTGTAACCGAATCAGAGGTTATAAAAATAATGAGAAAAAATCTGAAACCTAGATCATTTAAGTTATGGAGAACTAGAGTAACAGGGAGAACTAGAAAGCATGAAAAGAAAAGAAATCTATCCGAAAAATCATTTAAATATGAGAGTTATCTTTAAAATATTAATTGTCAGTATAAGTATTTTGTTTGCTAGTAAGATAGCATTAGCAGATCAAAATGATCCACGGCTAAATAATTTGTTTAAAAAATTAAATGAGACTGCAAATCAGGATGAGATTAGAGATTTGATATCTGACATTTGGAATATTTGGTATGAAGTTGATGATCCAAAAGTAATTGAATATTTTGAGAAAGGTATTCAAGCTATGAATTTGAGAAATTATCCACTGGCAATTAGATTTTTTAATAATTTAATTGAAGAAGATCCTAATTTTGCAGAGGGTTGGAATAAGAGAGCAACAGTTCATTTTATGATGGGAAATTTTGATCAATCAATGAAAGACATCATTAAAACTCTTGAATTAGAACCAAGACATTTTGGCGCTCTAGATGGAATGGGTCTAATTTTTATTCATCAAGGCCAGTTTCAACAGGCAATTGATGTATATGATAAGATGTTAGAGATTTTTCCTTTTAGTGTTAAAACTATGGATAAGAAAGAAAGAATACAATCGTTTATTTCTCAATCTACGTAATATCAAAAAATACTAATAATAAAGATAGTGTAAAAAAACTAACAAACGTACTTAATACTACATTTGAAGAAACAACAGCTTTTAGCGAATTATATCTATATGCAAAATAATATGATTGTGAGCCACTTGGTAAAGCTGCAGCCATAGTAACAATAATTACTAAGAGACTATCAAGCTCTAATATAAAATGTGCTAAACAAAATGCAATTATAGGGTGAATAAAATTTTTTAAGATAGTTAATAGTATTGCACCATAAATATTTTCTCTAATTTTAAAATTTCCTAATGCAAGACCTAAAGAAATAAGAACCATTGGAAGCGCAAGGTTTACAAAAATATCTAAAGGCTGCTTCATAATAGATGGAACAATAAGATTAGAGTAATTAAGAATGATTCCAATTATCATTCCAAAAAGTACAATATTTTTAATTATACCTAATAATATTTGATAAAAAATTTCGACAATGCTCTTTTGTCTATTTCTATAAACTTCTATTATAATAACAGTATAGCTAAAATGAACAATACCATGAAAAAAAACTAATATCATATAAGGAATTGTATTTATTGGGCCCAAAACTGCATACATAAGAGGTATTCCCATTGCCACTGTGTTACCAAAACAAGCAGCTAATCCAAAAAGTGCAGAGTCATCTGTTTTAAAATTTAAAAATTGTTTGCTAATTAAAAATCCAGTCATGGATATAAAAATTCCTGAAGCAAAAAATGAGATGATCAGGCCAATAGAATTAATTTGAGGAAATGAGACTTGCCAAAAATATATAATTAAAGCTAAGGGTAAAAGAATGTTGAAACCTGTAAAATCAAAATAATCAATAT
>CABYHW010000003.1 GCA_902518705.1 uncultured Alphaproteobacteria bacterium
GGGTTTGCATGCCTAAAAGATATCTTTGCATAATGTGGTTTAATTAACTTCTCTTTATTTATAATTTCTTTTAATTTTAATAGAGGGCTTTGCCATCTAAAATTCTCATGAACCATAAGTGGAGTCTTGTTTTTTTTATATAAAGAAACAATTTTTTTTGCATTAGATAAATTTTCAGCAAATGGTTTTTGTATAGAAGTTGGAATTTTATACTTTGATAAAATTTTACCAATATTCAAGTGTGTCTCCATAGTTGTTACAACATCAACAAAGTCAATTTTATGTTTTTTTAACATTAATTCTATGGATGAATAAGAATGCAAAATATTAAATTTAGATTTAAATTTATTAGCTTTTTTTATATCTAAATCACAAACACATATTATTTCTATATTTCTTAATTCTTTCCAAGCTAAAATATGATTTTCTGCAAAGAAACCACAACCGATTAATGCTCCTTTTAATTTTTTCATTTATCTTCTATAAATTTAATTTCTAATGGCTCAAACGCATATGGATTTGTATCTGTTTTAAAATTAAAAAAAGAAAAATCATTCTTAAAAATATCGATAAAATTTTTTAAATTAAGCCTATATTGATAAATAAAATTTAACTCAGGAATATAAATTTCCTTTTTTTGATTTGAAGAATTTACAAATAAATAATACTTTTTATCTTTTAATACAATTTTTAATCCATATACTTCATTAATTGGATTAAATTTATAAATTTCTGAATTTGATAATGAAATAAGAAAATTATTTAAATGATATAATGGTCTTTTGGTATTATCTTTATTTAATATTCCATGATGTCCATAAATAGAATTAAAAGTAAAAAATTTTGACTCTTTATTTATTGATTGAATAAAAACTGCCAATGTCCAAGTTAGTGAAAATAATTGATCATGTCTTGGGTCACTATCAGCCATCTCTAATCTTATTTGCTTTTTATTATTTACAAGACTTTCGCCATACGGATTAAAATGCATACCGATAGAAATTGGGCCAATATGAACATCGGAATTATTAGAAAAATTTTTTAATGTTTTAAGGATATAAGGTATAGTTTCAGGTGTATTTAAAACACCAAAATCACTAGAATCATGAACAATTGGAGTGAAGGAAAAACTAACCAAATCATAAAACATTTTTGGTCTTTTTCTATTTAATTCTGTAAAATTAGTGACCATTCCAGAAACAATTTCACTGTTAGAAAATATCTTTTTCGCAATTTTATAATATTCATTTAATTCCGGAACTTTAGGCCATTGACCAGCTGGTTGATAACTATTCAAATATATTTTTGGACAAATTAATATTTTATCTAAATTAAAAGTATTTTCAGTTACAAAATTGTAAATTTTTTTTAATTCATCATCAGGATTATTAGTATGATCAACTAAAGCTACAAGAAATACTTTGTTCTGAGATCTTGAAGTTATATTTGTAAAATCTTCAGTAAAATCAACAAGATAGTAATAATAATCAAAGTTATTTATTAAATTATCATCAGGAATAATTAAAGAATCAATTTTTATACCAATTTTAGGAAATTTATAAGAAGTATTATGATCAATTTTTACAATATTGTTAGACGGAAAAGATCTTTGTTTTTTATTTACTACGTCTATTTTAACAGTTTGAGAGAATTTAGTTCCTCCTTTTTCTACATATGGGAAAGGATCTAATAAAGAACCACTATATATTTTGAAAGAGGCATCACCCCAGTTTCTTTGATCCTCCATTTCAAATAAAATACCGTCAAAATTAATATTAACCAACAAACTATCGTCTAAAGTATAAGCAAGGTTTTTAAATTTAAAAAATGGTTGGTCGGGTTTTATATTTACTGGAAATTTTTTTTCCTCTTTTAAACCGGTCTCCTTTGTTACAATGATGTTTGAGCCAACATGATTTTGTAATGGAATTAATAAATTAAAACCTATTCTATTAGTCCAAAAATCAGTTAAAAATTCTCCTTCAGAAGATAAAGTTATAGAATTTTCAGAAAATAATATAGTGTTTCTAGTTTTAAGAATTTCATCTATACCATATTCTAAGTCGAATATATATTCTAAGGATGTATCAAAGTTTTCTTCATAATTTAAAATTTTAGGGTCATAGTTATTCCAATTTTTGTCTCTTACCAAAAATGATATCATCTTTAAAATTTGAAAGTTTTGAAAAGTAATATTTCGAAAAAAAAGATTATCTTTTAGTAAGGTAAAATTATTATTTGAATTTTTGATAAATTTTTCTTCCAACAATTTAGAGTTATACATATAATTTTGATACTGATTTATAATCATTATATTCTGATATTAAATCTGATTTATTTTTTTCATATTTTGTATTTTGGATTAAACTTAAAAAAATAAGTTCTCGTTGAGCAAAACTACCTCCAAGGTATTTAAATTGTGATTTAATTATATTTTCATTTAATAATTCATTTGTTTTCATACTGTGAATAATTGGCTTTAAGTAATTAATATAATTTTCTTTAAAAGAATTTTCTAAATAATTTTCTTCCATTCTTTCTTCAAGTTGCTGAAAATAATCTTGGTCATTATAGTATAAGTAATAAAAAATAAGATGATAATCAATGAATGGAAGTATGTGTTGATTTTTAAAATATTCAGCATAATCTTTTAACTTATCCATTTTTTCTTTAACATCCACTCCTTTGTAATGAAGTCTTAATAAAAAAGAACAGGCATTACAAAAATCTAAATAAAAAATTTCTGAAGAAGAGAAATAATTATCAAATAGTTTTAAACTTTTCTCATATTCTTGATTATAGAATAATATTAATGATTGGTGCCACCATATATGTCTTTTTATTGGTCCATAAATTGACCAATTAATTTTATTAAAATTATCATTGTTTTTAATTGAGTCGTTATTCTCATTATCGTGTACATGCAAAAGTGCATGCCAACTCCACAAATCATTAGATGATTGTTTTAGTGAATTTAAGGCTAAAAGCTTAGCTTTATCAATTATATTATTTTCTTCAAAAGCATAGCTAGTCATTCCTAATAGTAAATTATAATGCTGATCATTTTCAGACCACTTACTTAGTATTTCTTCATGTTTATTTAAAAATTTACTATTAATACCCAAGAAAATATTATTAAAATGAAATAATCTGATTGCAAAAATATCTTTGGGATTATCTTTGATAATTAATTCCAATTTATTTAATAAATTTTTTAAATCATTTTTAATCCAGAGATTTACTATCTCTAAATAATGATGAAAATAATCATTTACTTCTTCAATAGAAATTGATTTTAATGTTTCTCTAGCTAATGAAATTTTTTTTACATCTCTAGAAAAAAGCAATAAAACTATTTTTAATAATTTTGGAGCATTAAATTCTGGTTTTTTTTTTATTAATTTGTTAGTTTTATAAAAAGCATCTTTCTTAAAATAAATATATGAATCGATACATTCTTTGAAACTATTTATTTCATCATCTTTATTACTATCTATCCATTTATAAAAATAATTATTTTGCATTTACTAATAATACACATAATCTAACGATGTTAAATATTAATATTATGAATTAATATTTAATCTCTTTCTTATAATTTCTTTATTTAATTGAAGTTCTCTGTAAGAAATTAGAAGCACACCACAAAAAATTACACAGGCACCTAACCAGGTATAAAAATCAGGTTTATCACTAAAGACAAAATATCCAATTATTGATGAAACTACTAATCCTAAAAATGAATAAGGTTGAGTCATAGTTACATCAACTAATTTATATGCATGATTTAATGCAATATGTAATATAGTTCCTGACATTGCAGCACATAATATAAAAATAATTGTTTTTAAGCTTGGCTGATCCCAAAAATATATTACTAATGGAAATGAAAAAAGACTCATATAAACATACTGGTGTGATAATATTGTTATAGCGCTATCATCCTTAGATACTTTTTTAGTTAAAATTATAACTACTGACCAAATTAGTGATGAAATAAGCGCCATATATATTCCAATAGAAATATCTATAATACCGGGTCGCAATATTATTAACATTCCTAGAAAACCCATCACTAATGCAATTGACCTATATAAATAGATTTTTTCTTTTAAAAATATCACAGCTAAGATTGTAACAATGATAGGAACTATAAAATGAATGGCTGTCATTTTCTCTAATGGAAGCATAGCTAAAGCTGCAAAACCAAGAAGCATTGCAGGTAAGTTTAGTGCTGACCGTAAAATATGAATTTTTAAATTTTTTGTACTAAATACTTCAAATTTTGTTTTTAGAATGTAAGGGGTGATGATTAAAAATCCAAAGAAAAAACGTAAAAAACCAGTTGTAAATACATTTAATTCTTCTTGAGCTAATTTTATAAATGTACCCATAAGAGTACCAAAAATAATTGATATAATAATTAAAAAAATTGCAAATTGATTATTGTTTAACAAATAATATTCCTAGCTAAAAAGAATTAGGATAAACATAACACAATTTTTCCTTATTTATATCTCTATTAAAACAAAATTTGATTATATTTTAAAAATCGTGGCACTTATCAAAAGAATAGTTCTTTTTTTCATAACATTAATTTTCATTATAATTCTCCTTGTAGGTGCCACGACTTCATTTTAAGATTATAAAATGTTAAATTTACAAGATGAATTGATAATTTCTAATAATGGACAGGGAATGTATGAAATTACAAATAATGTTCATGATTGGATTGTAAAAAATAATATAATTAAAGGTCAGGTAAATTTATTTATACAACACACTTCTGCTTCATTAACGATAATGGAAAACGCTAGCTCTGATGTATTAGATGATATTAATTCTTTTTTTCAAAGAATAGTTCCTGAAGATGCTTCATTATATAAACACGGTTATGAAGGAGATGATGATATGCCTGCTCACATAAAATCTATGCTTACTCAAACCTCATTAACAATTCCTATAAACAATAAAGAAATGAAATTAGGGATGTGGCAGGGAATATATCTAATTGAACACAGGTACAGTAAATACAAAAGAAAAATAATTCTTAGTTATATAGGTGAGTAAATTATATTCTTACTTTTTTTAAATTACTTTCATCTAAAATAATCTTTGATAAATTATTAGGTAAAAAAAATGAAGCGATTAAAGATAGTAGAGCAAACAATGATCCAATTAAAAAAACTATTGAATGAGAATTAATCCAAACAAATCCTAAAAGTACTGGAATAAATACTGCAGCTATATGATTGATAGTAAATGAAACACCTGCAGTGCTTGCAATATCTTTTGGATCAGCAATTTTTTGAAAATATGTATTAATTGCAATAGCTAATGCAAAAAACATATGATCAATAATATATAAACCTGCAGCAATATAAGCATTAGTCACGAATGCATAAGATGTAAAAACTATAACGAGTCCAATATATTCAAATATAAGACATTTTTTCTCACCAAATATATTTATTAACTTTCCAATACGTTCTGCAAAAAACCAATTAAAAATATAATTAACCAAAAATAGTAAAGTAACTTGTGATGCTGAATATCCAAATTTCTCTACCATTAAAAAAGCTGCAAAAACTACAAAAATTTGTCTTCTAGCACCTGATAAAAAAATTAAGATATAATAAAGAGAATATTCTTTTTTTAGAATTATATTTTTATGTTGTTTATTTTTGATTTCAAAAAAAGGAAAGGATATTAAAAGGTGTATGGAAATAAGAATGCAAATTAATCCTGCAATTAAAAATATAAACTTATAATCTAAATTAAAGATTTCTAATAAACTCCAAATTATACAATACAAAAATAAAGACGTAATTGAGCTAATAGCTATTAATTTTCCTAGAACTGGTGGAGCTTCTTCTTTTGAAAGCCATTGTAAACTCAAAGAATTTTTGGCTGTTTCACAATAATGAAAGCCAGTACTCATAATAATTGTTGTAAAATACAAACCATAAACAGTTGGTAAGAAACCTGTAATTGCAACACCAAAACCAGTTAAGGCTAAAGAAAAAATAGCAAAATATTGTTCTTTAAAATAGAACAATAAAAAAATAATAGTAAATGCTAGGAAGCCAGGTATCTCTCTGATACTTTGAAGTATTCCAATTTCAACTCCAGTAAAACTTGCTCTTTCAACTGAGAAATTATTTAACAAAACCATCCAAGTACTAAAAGCGATAGGCATGGCTATTGATGATAAAATTAGTAAAGTTATTGGATTTTTATTATTTATTAAATTTTTCATAATAATTTTATGTAATTAAAATATTATCACAAAGTTGATTTATAATTATTAATTTAGTGACCTCTATTAAATTGGTCACGAAATCTTGAATCTTCTTTAATATATGGTCTAACCCCTATTTTTGTTTCTCTAATTATTATATAAATTCCACTTCCAACAATAATTAATGATCCTATAATTTCATAAATATCTGGAATATCAGCAAAAAATAAATAACCTAAAATTGCTCCAGAAATTAATTGTGTATATTGAATAGGAGCAAAAACACTAGACTCTAAAAATTTTGAGGCGATTGTTAAACAATTACCCCCTATTCCACAAATAATACCACAAAAAACAAGTATCATTAGATCATTAAAAGATAATGCGATGTGGCTATTAAAACTAAGTAATCCATTGAAAATAGTTGCAGATAAAAAAGCATAAAAAGTAAATGCTATTGATGATTGATTATTTGAATACTTTCTTACTAAAGTAATATTTATCGCCATTAGTAATGCGGAAAAAAATAAACCAAATAGACTTAATGAAAAATGAATAGTGCCAGGTCTACTAACTATTAATACACCAATAAATCCAACTGTTACCGCTGACCATCTTCTAATACCAACTTTTTCATCTAAAAAAAAATGGGATAACATTGTTATCATTAATGGAGCACTAAATAATATTGGATAAATTTCACTAAATGCATGTTCTCTAAATGAATAAACTACTAAAGCCCCTGAAATTAATCCAAATAATCCTCTAAGAAGCTGTATATGAATAATATCATTTTTTAGTGAGCTCCATTTGTTTAAAAAATAAAGAGTTAATAATGTTGGTATAAAACTAAAAAGACAAATATAAAAATTTATTTGAAAAACATAATATTCATTAACTAGGTATTTTTTAATTATTGTATCTAAAATAACAAATATCGTGTAACCAATAAATCCGATACTAATTCCAGATAAAACATTCATATGATTTGATTAAATAGAAGTTAATTTTTTGATTTCTTATTTCAGATTCTAATAAATAAATATTAATTTTTTCTTATTGTTTCATTATAATGATTATTTAATACTAAAAGATGTTGATAAGCCTCATGATCAAAGTCATCTTCAGCTACTTGATCTGTCTTAAAATTTTTATACTTATCATCTCCTCTTACACAAATAGCACTATCATTTTTGCTTTTTAGTTGTTGCATATCAGTAGAAATAAATTGAAAATTTAATCCTATTCTTCTGTCATTACTAAAATTAGGTTGAGATGCGTGTAATGTTAGACCATGATGAAAAGAAACTTCACCGGGTTCTAACGGACATGATACTGCTTTATTTATATCAATATCTTTTACAGTTTGACCTCTAGATAAAACATTATTTTTATCTTCAGTTGAATGATGTTCAAAAAATCCATTTTTATGGGAACCTGGAATCATTTGCATACAACCACTTTGGTCATTAGCTTTGGATAAAGCTAACCATGCACTTACTTGTTTTTCATTATTATCAAAACCCCAATAGGTAAGATCTTGATGCCAACTGACGTGTGTTTTAGTGTTTGGTTCTTTTATTATAAAAGTAGCATTATATAATAATATATTTTTACCAATTATTTCTTCGACAAAATCAAGCAATATTTTATTAGTTGCTATTTCATACACCCATTTCATTATTGTATAAGTTTTCACAATATAATGAAGTTTACCTAATTTTTTTTCTGAGTCTTCTAATTTATTTCTAAAAAAATTTGCTTCTTTTGCATTATAAATTTTTAATGGTGAAAAATAGCCATTTCGATCATAAAAATCTTTCATTCTTAAAATATTATTTAAATTGATTATTAATTCAACAAAAATTGACAATAAAAAAACCAATTAAACAAATAATTAATAAATCAAATATTAAAACAAATTCCATATTGGTTGTGACACTAATTCTTTATGGATAGAATACATTTACTCACTAAATATATATTGGTAGATTAGTGCCACAGAAACTATGTACAAAATAAATTAGGCATAAATTAAGTTAAAAAGAGGCAAATTTATGAAAAAAATCAGTTGGGTAACACATGAAGATTATGACATTCCTCTACCTGAAAATCATAAATTTACTGCCAGTAAGTTTTCAGATTTATATAATGAATTAAAAATTTCAGATTCTTATTATCGAGCAAACATTCTAAGTCCTCAAAAAGCAAGTGTTGATGAGGTTTCTATCTGCCATGATTTGGATTATGTATTAAAAATTAAAAATGGTACTTTATCCGACAAAGAAATAAGAAGACTGGGTTTTAAATGGTCAGAAACACTTTCTAATCGTTCCTTTTTAGCAGTTAATGGAACTCTATTAACATGCAAAGAAGCAATTAAGAATGGTATAGCAAATCATTTAGCTGGTGGTACACACCATAGTCATAGAAATTTTGGTTCAGGATATTGTGTTTTTAACGATATGGCTTATGCTTCATTACATCTAATAAGAACGCATCAAGTAAAAAAAATATTAATTTTTGACACTGATGTTCATCAAGGAGATGGTACAGCTTCAATCCTTAAGGATAATGATAAAATTTTTACATGTTCTATTCATTGTAAAAATAATTTTCCCTTTAGAAAATCAATAAGTGACATGGATGTTGAATTAGATGATAATTTAAAAGATGATAAATATTTAGAAATATTAAATCAAACACTTACTAGTTGTTTAAAAAATTTTAATCCTGATTTAGTAATTTTTGATACGGGTGTTGATATTCATGAGAATGATAAATTAGGAAATTTAAAAATAACAACAGAAGGGGTATTAAAAAGAGATATTACAGTGTTAGAATTTTTTAAAAATAAATCAATTCCTATTGCTACAGTAATAGGTGGTGGATATTCAAATGATAAGTTAGAGTTAGCTAAAAGACACAGTTTAATTTTTAAAGCTACATCAATGGTTTTCGATTAATTACATTTTAAAATAACTACTTGAATAGAGTTATCATTTTGGAAATATTCAAAACAAAAATTTTTAAATGAATTAAAATGTTCATTTATAATTCTTAAATTTTCTTTTTTATAATCAAAAATATATTCAAATATAATTTTATCAACAATGTTATTAGAAAATATTGGCATTATAATTATTTGAACATCATTAAATATTGATTTTAAATAAAACGTATCTGAGTTATTTTCTACTTTTGAAAATGAATTCTTTTTTATAAGAAAAAGAACATTTTCATTCCAATCATTTTTTTTAAAATTAAAAAGAATATTTAAATCATTAAAATTTATTAATTTATTAGAATCTATAGCATTTGTATTAAACGAAATAAAAATTAAACATATAAAAAGTAACTTTTTCATAAAAATAAGTGTGATTTAAAGTATGATACTGATAGATATATTATCTATCTATTTATTTTCAAATATTTATGAAAACAAGAAATAAAGGTCTTATATTATCATTTATTGGAGTTTTAATACTTAGTCCTGACAGTTTATTAATTAGATTAGTAAATTTAGATGATTTTAGTTTAATATTTTATAGAAGCGCATTACCAATTGTTACAATATTAATTTTTCTTATTTATACTTACCAAAAATCTTTTCTTAAATCATTTTATCTAATTGGTATACCAGGGGTAATATATGCCATTCTTTATGCTATAACGCATATTTGTTTTGTATACTCAATTCAGAACACTGCTGTAGCAAATACATTAGTATTAATTGCTTCAGCACCAATTTTTGCAGCTTTATTTTCGGTTTTTATACTTAAAGAAATACCTAGTCTTTTTACGTGGATAGTAATTTTAATAGCAATGTTTGCAATGATAATAATTGGTATAGGTAGCTTTACAACTACGGGTTTATATGGAGATTTAATGGCACTTATTGTGGCTATAGGTATGGGTTTTAGTATGGTGCTTGTGAGGTTATATAAAAATAGAGATTTAGTACCGGCGTGTTTATTAGGATGTTTAATTGCAGCACTTTATGCCGTACCATTTGGTATAAATTTTAATTTAAATAGTAATCAATTTATTTTGATTTTAATTATGTGCTTAATAATTTTGCCAATACCATTTATGATTATGACGATTTCTCCTAAATTTGCTCCAGCACATGAAGTAGCTTTAATTTTTTTACTAGAAAGTGTTTTAGGCACAACATGGGTTTGGTTTGTTATTAAAGAAGTTCCTCCATTGAATACTATCATAGGTGGTATTTTGCTACTAGGATCAGTGACTATATTTATTTATCACACAACTAAAAAAACAATTTAATTTAAGTTTTTTTATTCTCTCTAATAAATATATAAATACCGCTAAATACTATTAAAGATAAGCCTAAATAAATCCAAATATCTGGTAGATCACCAAAAAACATATAACCAACAAGTATATTTGTAGATATTTCAAAATAACCTAGGGGGGCTAATTTAGAAGCTTCACCAAGTCTTAAAGATAAAATAATCAAAAAATGACCTAAAGTTCCTATAGAAGCTAACAAAATTAATAATAATAATTGTCTCATATCTAAATTTATCCAATAGAAAGGTAATATAATTGATATTAATATACATCCTACTACACCTGTAAAAAGCAATGTGACTATAGGACTATCAATAAATGATAGTTTACGAGTGTATATAATATAGAATGCATATGCTGTTCCTGCACCTATAGCTGAAATAGACGCAAAATTGATTTCCAAAAATCCTGGTCTTATAATTATTAATACACCAATAAAACCAATGATAACTGCAGACCATCGATGAATTCCAACTTTTTCTTTTAAATAAAATATTGATAATATTGTTACTATTATTGGAGATACAAAAGCAAGAGTCAGAGCTTGTGCCAAAGATATAATTGAAATTGAATAAAAGAAAAACACTGTTGAAAGGAATAAAAAAAATCCTCTAAATAATTGTACTGAAATATTTTTAGGAAATTTAATTTCTTTTCTAAAAAAAATTAAAGCTAAAGGAAAACTTACTAAAATCATAAAAAAATATCTACCCCAAATAATTTGTATAAAATGCATTTCAGAAGATAGGTATTTAGCTATACCATCCATGAAAGGTAATAAAAGCCAACCAGATATATTAAGGATGTAAGCTAGCATTAATTAAATTAAAAAGCATTAGGGTCACAAATTTTGCAAACTAAATTACCCACTCCTTTTTGAGGATTGTATGTTTGATAAAAAATATCTTTTGATTGAATTTTTTTTTCATATAAATATTTTTCAATTTCCCAATAAAAACGGTAACATCTTGAGCATTTTGGAGCATCTAACTTATGAGCTGGTTTATAAATATTAATCCATAATTTGTGAAATTTATCTAAATTTTTTATATTAATATTTTCAGATAAATTGGATGGAATATCCATAAAACAAATAGAACACTGAATTTCTGAAACAACATCTTTATATGGTCCTTCATTATATTTTTTACCCATTGTTGTTTTAGATTTATATTTATTTGAATTACAGTTTGGGCAATTAAAATTTATATCTTTTTGCATAAAAAACTATGATGAAATTTCCATATCACTTATAGATGTATAATAATATACTTTTGTGATGAATTTGTATTTTCCTTATCTTTTTGTTTTTTTTTGGAGTTCAGCATTTATCAGTGGACAATTTATAGTTCAGTCAGCAAGTCCATTTGCAGCATTATCGTTTAGATTTTTAATCGTTTCTATTTTTTTTTTATTGTTTGCTTTTTTCTTTAGAGAAAAAATTTTAGTTAATTATAAATTAATATTACAAGCATCTATAACAGGTGTTCTTTTTCATGGTTTTTATCTCGGTGGTGTTTTTTTTTCATATTCAATTGGTTTATCAGCTACATTATCTGCTCTAATAGTTGGCTTACAACCTATTCTAACAAATATTTTTAGTGGACCAATATTAAAAGAAAGAGTAACACTAGTTCAGTGGATAGGAATAGCACTTGGATTTATTGGGACAGTATTAGTAATTGGTTATGATATTGGTAAAAGCATTCCAGTTTTAGGTGTAATTGCCTCAATAGTAGCTCTACTTGGCGCAACTACTGCAACAATTTGGCAAAAGAAATTTACAAGTGAAATTACATTATCGGTAAATAATTTTTATCAAGCAATTGCTGCAACACTTTTCTTAATTATTGTTTCTTTTACATTTGAAGTTTCATTTATAAATTTTGATAAAAGATTCATTTTGTCAATGGGGTGGCAAATAATTATGGTATCTTTTGGAGCATATGCAATTTTAATGTATTTAATTAAAACCGGAACAGCAAGTAAAACATCAAATTTATTTTTCTTAATACCGCCAACTACTGGTGTAATGGCATATTTCGTACTAGGTGAAGATTTAGATTTAATTGATCTTATAGGTTTAATTATATGCACTTTTGGCGTTTATATAGCTACAAGGAAATGATTTTAATTAAATTTTTTTGTTATTTTATCTGCAATTTTCTGAATAAAAGGACTTAATAATAATGAGACAGGTATGGCTATTGAGCATGCAATTAACCAAGCTAAAAGCCATTTATATAAAAAAATATTTGAAAAACCAATATTACTTAATGTAACTGCAAAAGTCATAATCATAGTCATTGCAATTGAAAGCAAAAAAACAAATATCAATCGATTGATTAATTTTTTATCCATATAGGGGATGACCAAGCTCTATGATTATTTTTTTGAATAATCTCAACTCTATATCTGTCATTATTTTTCATTTTTATTTTTTCTTTTTTATATTTTAAAAAATTTAAATGATCATAGCTAAAAGGGCCAACTTTAAATAATTGACTTAACCATTTATCAGTAAATATTGTTTTACTACCTTCATTAATTATATCCTCTAAACATATTTTGTAAGATTTTTTATTTATCTTGAGAATTATATATGAATTATTTTGAAACTTGATTCTTAATTTTACAGCCTGTGTATTGTCATCTTTTAATGTTGAGTTTCCAATAGTTTTAGATTTTATAACTAATTTATTCCTATATTTTATTAAGTTGCTTGGTAAAGCAATATTATTAATCTTTAAAATTTTAGAATCATTTGGTGAAAGTTTAGGAATTCCTTTGAAACAAGTTTGGTATTCTAGAATAGTTGTATTTATAAATTTAATTTCAATTCTCCAATTAAATACTTTGTTTTTATCTCCCCATCCCCATTCAAAATTTAAACTACCAGAATTTTTTATTTTTTTGTTATCAGGAGTAAATAAATCAAACTTTTTATCATTTTTGAATAAAATACCATGTGATATTTCATTTAATGATTTTGCATAAACAGAAATATTGTTCAGTTTTTGTTTTTTTATTTCACTTCCCATAATTTTATTATTGATATTAAAAAATAATTCTATTTTATCTCCAGATACAGCATAAACATTTTTATTTTTAAGTGATGACCATAAAGTTGATTTTTTTTTATTTTTTGCAATAACACCTATTAATCCTGAACCATAAGAACCTGGATAACCTGCATGATGATCAGTACTACCTATTATTCCAAACTTATAACCTTTTGACCATCCATAAGTAGCAGTTCCATCGCCAGATAATGTGCCCATGTCGTGTAACATTTTAAATGAATTTATTTCTTCTAATGAAAGACCATGCATTGAAAATATTTCAACGAATGGTGATTTGGTTTCATTAAAATATTCCCAATTTATACCTCTTTTGTTTTTTCCATAACCAATATGATGTGGAATAACAAAACTATCTTTTGAAATATTTTTCTTTAACGTATTTATATTATCAGCTGATATTAATTTTAAATTAAAATTTTTATTTATTACATTATGATCACCATATTTTAAACTATGCCACTCATAACTTGGAAAAATATTTATTATGTACTTTTTTTCTAGTTTTTTTAAGTCAATTAAAATTTTGTTCCATTTTCTTTTCAATTTTTGAAATCCTTTTAAATGATAATTTTTAATAGATTTCAAATGATTAATTTCAGATATATCTGGCCAGAATGCATGACCAGTAATAGTACAAAAATCTAATTGTTTAGATGCTCTATGAACTGCATGTGATAATTTTCCATCACCATAACTAATATTACAATGTGAATGTAAATCGCCCCAAAAAACTTTATTGTTTTTCACTAATTTATTTTATTTTTTAAAAAAACGGTTTACTACCTCTTTAGGAGCATCATTTTCAATCATTTTATTATGAATCAAATCATTCATTTTAGAGATTATAATTTCATCATCTAATTTATTTAATTGACCAGGATCATTGATCATATCGTATAAAGCTGACTCTGTATCAACAAATCCCATATTGTCTCCACCATTACTATTCCCAATTGATGGTCCTTTATCATCATTTTTAATCTTCATAACTGGAACACCTTTTGTGAAACTAAAAGGTTTTTCCATTTGGGCAGTTTTTAATTCTTCAAGAGTAAAAAATTGCCTTAGATGTGTGGGCATTAAAGTATATTGAAATGGATCTTTCCTACTCATATTGTCAGGGTATTTAAAGTAAGTGTATTTACCATCTGTAATATTAACTCCACCACCCCAATAACCAAATAAAGCTGAGTGATTAGTCGATTTTTCTTTATCTAAAAAACTTAAAAGTGACTTACCTTGAACTTCCTTTGGAATATTAATGTTATGATTTTCTAAAAATGTTGGCATCAAATCAATATTTTGAGTCACAACACTTCTTCTTTGACCATTATTATTTTTATAATCAGGATGATAAATAAAAAGAGGTATGTGAGATATTTCGTTGTATAATGGCATTCTATTTTTTGCCCACCAATCATGTTCTCCTAACATGAAACCATGATCTGTTGTTAAAATTAAAGTTGTATCTTCCCATAAATTATTTTCATCAAAGAAATCTAAAACTGAACCTAATAAAAAATCACATAAACTGATTAAAGCAAAGTAATTAGCTTTTAATTCAGCAACCTCATCCGGCGTTTCTTTTACCCTATCATATTGAGGCCAATCTAAACGTGGTCCAGAATAATTAGTTTTAAATTTTTTCCTAAATCTTTCAGGAGCAAAAAATGGTTCATGAGGGTCAAATGTTTCAATTTGAAGGAACCAATCCTTTGCTGATTTATTTGTCTTTAAAAATTCAAGACCAGATGAAAAACATTGGACTGAAGGAAAATCTTTTTCTTCTTTTATATATTCACTGTTTATAGGATAAAAATAAAATCTTGATTCTCTATCAGTAAAGTCAGATTGACTCTTATGATACATTTCTTTAAATCTTTCAATTGGTGGTTCTACCATTGCTTTCCAAGGATCTCTCTCTTGTCCTCGAATAAAATCGAAGGAATTATATCTGTTATGATAAGTAGATCCACCATCTTCAAAATAATGATTATGATCTGTAACAAGATGAGTATAAGTATTTTTTAATCTTAGTATTTCAGGAAAAGAATTATCAAATGGTTCTAATGGCCCCCAACTTCTGTGTAAAAAACTTAATCTACCACTTTGCATATCTCGTCTAGCTGGCATACAAGGCATACTTCCAATAAAATGATTATCAAAGGTTATTGAATTTTTTGCCAGTCTATTAAAATTTGGGGTGTCTACAAAAGTTCCGCCATATGGATTGAGCATTCTTCTGTTAAGTGAATCAAAAAGTAGAAAAACGGTTTTCATATAATTTAATTTTAAATAAAACTTTTTAAAACCTAAATAATTTTTTTATATTTATCAAAATAAAAATTATTTTTATTATAGATTTCTTGATTTAGTTTTTATGGATATATATAGAGTATTAAAAAACTAAGAGAATTACTTGTTTTTTTGAATTTGACATAATTTTTAATGGATGATTAGATATATCTATAATTAAATAGGAGGAATTATGAAAAAAATTATTTCTACAATTTCGATTTTTCTATTTAGCATAACTTTTGTTGGAGAGGTTTTTGCCGGTCCAAAATTAACTATGTTAATAAATCAATCTCCTTGGTTTGATGGTTTTAGAAAAACATTAGAAATGTATGAAGAAGAAACAGGAGCAAGTATTGAGTTAGATGTTAACCCATATCCTGCTATGTCTGAAAAAATAAGAAATTCTATAAGAGCACCTGAAGGTATTTACGATATTGTTATTACTTCTACTGAATTTATGTCGACTTATTCTGATAGTGGTGAATTTAGAAATATTAATGACATTGATCCTAATTATAAATTAGATCCAGGAATTTGTAGTTATCAAAATACTAGTTATTGGAACTATGATACTCAATCTTATGATCCTGTAAATGGAGAATTTATTGGCATTCCTGTTAATGGAAATGTTCAAGTTCTTTACTACAGAAGAGATCTTTATGAAGAAAAAGGATTAACTCCACCTAAAACATGGGATGATTTAATTGCAAATGCAGCAGTGTTTCACAATCCTCCTCAAATGTATGGTATGATTCAAAGAGCTGAAAGATCATCAGTTACTTATAACTTCGGACCGTATATGTTTAGTCATGGTGGTGCTGTATACAAAGATCCAGCTAATGGAGATTTTTCTATAGTATTTAATAGTCCTGAAGTGAAAGCGGCAATGGAAGCTTATCTGAAAGTTAGAGATACAGTTGGGCATCCAAATGCACACGCTATTGGACAAGGTGAAATGATACAGTATTTAAGAACTGGAAAAGCTGCTCATGCAATAGCTGTAATTGCTGCATGGGGTGGTATGGACGATCCAAATAAATCAGCTGTTATTGGCAAAATGGGAGCTGCTCTAAATCCTGCTGGACCAATGGGTAGTGCTAGTAGTCTAGGGCACTGGGAAGCACATATTCCTAAAAACATACCTGATGAAAATGCAGTTGAAGCACTAGATTTTCTAAAATGGTTAGTCACTAAAGAAAATCAAATTAAATACATTGAAAATGGTGCTGTGCCAGTAAGATGTGACTTAATTGACTCTCCAATGGCTAAACAGGATGAATTTAGATTCTTAGAAGCTTTAGGTCAAAACTCAGATGTAGCACAATTTATTGCACCTAACGTAGAGGCTGTCGAATCAACTTCAATTACTAACCTATACTTAAATAAAATTGTTGCAGGTGAAGTTTCAATTGAAGAAGGTTTAAATGCGGCTGCAGAAGAACTTTATCAACTTTTAACGAAAGCTGGTAAAAAGACAGGAAAATTACCTGATCTGTAAAATATATTTGTGTAGCACCTTTGTTTATAAAGGTGCTACTTTTTTTTAAAAAATTATGAATACAAAAGATAAAAGTTGGAAAATATTATCATTAATACCAATTATTGCCGTTTTAGTGATTCTAACTTTAGTTCCGCTTGTAAATATTTTTTATAATTCTTTTTTTGATATACGTTGGGATGATGGAAAATATAATTATACATATATCGGTTTAGAAAATTATATCGAACTTCCAAATAATAAATTTTATCTCCCAGGCCTTATAAATACTATAAAATTATCAATCTTCGCTGTATTTTTTCAAATGCTATTCGGTTTTTTAATTGCATTAGGCATAAGTAAAATAAAACGTGGAAAGGGATTTTTTATATCTCTATTTTTATTACCAATATTACTTCCTCCAATTGTAATTGGATCAATATGGAGACTTATGTATGGATTTGATTTTGGAATTTTTAATTATCTACTATCTTTTTTTGGTATATTCCCTTTAGATTGGTTAGGCAGTTCAAGTCTAGCTTTTACATCAATAGTAATTGTAGATATCTGGCATTGGACACCATTTGTTGTTTTGCTTTTACTTGCAGGTTTAGAATCATTACCAACAGATGTTTATGAAGCAGCAAGAGTTGATGGTACATCTGGTTGGAATGAGATTATCTACATTACTATACCATTAATGATACCAACAATTATAGTAACAATGGTCTTTAGATTTATATTATCTTTTAAGGTATTTGATGAAATTTACTTATTAACACAGGGAGGACCAGGTACGTCAACTGAGGTAATTAGTTTTTCAATTTATGAAACGTTTTTTGAGTCAGATAATATGGGATTGGGATCCGTAATGTCTGTTGTGTCACTATTCGTAGTTTCACTACTAATAATAATAGTTTTAAATGTAATTAGAAGAGTAAATAAATATGCGAACTAGCACTGAAAAATTAATAAACTACATTATGCTTTCTTTTTTTGCAATTTTAGTTCTTGCGCCATTTTTATGGATAGCCACAATAGCTTTTAAAACGCAAATAGATATAATGATGATGAAAATTATATTCAAACCAACTTTATTTAATTTTGATAAATTATTTTTTTCTAAAGAAGCAACTTTTTTCAGAGATATTTTTAATTCATTATTTGTAGGAATAATTTCAACTTTAATTATTTTAATTGTTTGCAGTATGGCATCTTTTACAATGATCAGAACTAAAATCTCAAATTGGATTACAGCAGTTCTTTTTCTGTGGGTAATAGTTTTTCATATGTTGCCACCAATTACCTTTGTTGGATCATGGTTTCAAATGGCTAATTCTGTTGGATTATTTAATTCTAGAATTGCTTTAATTCTTGCTCATGTGACTGTAAACTTACCTTTGGGTTTGTTAATTATTTCATCTTTTATGAGAGATGTACCAACTGAAATACAAGAAGCTGCATATATTGATGGGTGTAGTAATAGACAAGTTTACTTAAAAGTAATGCTTCCATTACTAGGACCTGGATTATTTGCAACTGCAGTAATTGTGTTTTTGTTTAGTTGGAATGATTTTATGGTTGCAATGAACCTTACAGCAAAGGCAACTCAAACAGTACCAGTTTCCATAGCAACCTTTTCTCAGCAATATGAAGTTAGATATGGAGAAATGGCAGCAGGTTCTTTAGTATCACTTGTTCCTGCATTAATCCTTACATTTTTTGCACAAAAATATATTGTAAAAGGATTAACTGCTGGAGCAGTAAAATAAATAATTTGAAAAATAAACCTAACATAATTGTTTTTTTTTACCGATCAACAAAGATGGGATACTTCCGGTTTACATGGAAATCCATTATCTTTGATGGAAAATTTTGATCATTACGCACAAGAGGGAACGCATTTATTTAATTCATTTACATGTCAGCCAGTATGCGGACCTGCAAGAGCTTCATTACAGACTGGTAAATATGCAACTAAAACTGGAGTATTTAGAAATCATATTACATTAAATAAAAATCAAAAAACATTAGCTCAGTATTTAAATAAAGAAGGGTATGAAACAGCTTATATTGGAAAATGGCATTTAGGATCATCTGATCCTGTAAAAAAAAATGAAAGAGGTGGATATAATTATTGGCTTGCATCAAATTTACTTGAATTCACTTCAGACTCTTACGACACTATTATCTATGATAAAAACAACAAAAGAATCAAACTTCCTGGATACAGAATTGATGCGATAGTTGATGCTGCAATTAGATATATTAATCAAAAAAGAAAGAAGCCATTTTTTTTATTTATTTCATTAATAGAACCGCATCATCAAAATCATACAGATGATTACCCTCCTCCAATTGGATACCGAGAGAAATATGCAGGACGTTGGATACCGCCAGATTTACAAACTTTAAAAGGATCTGCACATCAACATTTAGCTGGATATTTTGGAATGACAAAAAGAATTGATGAAGCATATGGTAGGTTAATAGACAGTTTATTAAGTTTAAAATTAATGGACGACAGTGTTTTATTTTTTACTTCAGATCATGGTAATAACTTTAAAACTCGTAATGAAGAATATAAAAGATCATGTCATGAAAGTTCAATAAGGGTTCCTTCTTCAATTGTTGGGAATATTTTTGAACAAGGTGGTAGAATAAAAAATTTAATAAGCATATTGGATATACATGCAACAATACTTGATATTGCAGGTGTAAAAAATTTCCAAAGTGACGGTAAATCAATTTTACCATTAGTGTTGAAAAAAAATATTAAATGGATTGATGAAATATTTATTCAAATTAGTGAAAGTCAAGTTGGTAGATCATTAAGAACTAAAAAATGGAAGTATAGTATCAATAGCCCTGAGTCAGATCCATGGAATGAAAAAGGATCAAATAATTATATTGAGCAATTTTTATATAATTTAGATGCTGATCCCTATGAGTTAAATAATTTAATTGGAATTAAAGAATTTAGTACTATTACAACAAAATTAAGGGGCAAATTAACTCAATATATAAATAAACACGAAAATTTAAAAACTAATATTAAAAAAGCAAAAAACGTAGATAATCCTGGACAATTAGGTTTAGAGCCTGGATCATTCATGGATGGTTACTAATGTATATCATTTTAAAAACATTAATATCCGCATTAATTATAGTAGCAGTTTCAGAAATAGCTAAAAAATATACTTGGACCGCAGCAATTATTGTTTCTTTACCATTAACTTCACTATTGGCATTTGTTTGGTTGTATTGGGATACAAAAGACTCTCAAAAAGTTATAGAACTATCTTATAGTACATTAGTTATGACAGTTCCTTCAATAGTCTTTTTTATTATTTTACCAACTCTTTTAAAATTAAAACAAAACTTTATTTTTTCTCTGATAGTTTCAATTATTAGCACTGCAATAGCTTATGCTATTTTCATGTTTATAATTAAAAAATTTAATTTTAATTTTTAATTACATTCTCTTTATTCATTAAAATTGGCCTTCCATCGTGTGCTGTATTTAATGGATAATATTCATCATTATATTTAACACATAATGTTAAGCCATTTCTTTTTTCTTTACCTAAATTTACCTCTAAATCGACTATTACTAATTCAGTTTTTTCTAAAACTTTAATAATTCTCATAACTATCCTTTCAAAATATATAAATATATTTAGTAAGTACTATATGATGTATCAAGTTTATGATTAGAGTTTTATTAATATGTTGTTTAATATTCTTAATAAAGAGTGCTCTTGCAGATAATAAATATATAACCATAGCAAGCACAACTTCTACACACGATACGGGTTTATTAGAATATATCAATAAAGAATTTGAAAAAAAATATAATATAAAAGTTAGAGCTCTATCTCTTGGAACAGGGCAGGCAATTAAAGTTGCAATGGATGGAAATGTAGAAATTTTATTAGTTCATCATAAAAAATCAGAGCTAGAATTTATAAATAAGGGATATGGCACCCTAAGATATGATTTGATGTACAATGATTTTGTATTAATTGGGCCAAAACAAGATAATAAAAATTGCTCATCGATTGAAAATAAAATGATTGAAATAAAAGAATCAAAATTATTATTTATATCTAGGGGTGATGAGAGTGGAACACATAAAAAAGAAAAAGAACTATGGGAATTATCAAATATAAAAATACCATTTAAAAAAAAATGGTATCTAAGTGTAGGTCAGGGAATGGGATCTACATTGTTAATAGCCAATCAAAAAAAAGCTTACACTCTTAGTGATCGTAGTACTTGGATAGCTTTTAATAAAAAAGAAAATCTACAAATTGTTTGTGAAAATTTACCACCATTATTTAATCAATATGGGATAATTTTAGTAAGCAATAAGATAAATAATAATTTAAATATTGAAGAAGCTAAAAAATATATTGATTGGATTACGTCAGAAGAAGCAAAAAAATTGATTAATAATTATCGAGTAAATGGAAAACAATTATTTTTCTTTAATCATAATTAATTAATTCTACCAAAAAATGTTAATCTTGCATTTTCTGAAAGCATTGTGCTCTCTTCTTCATTATAATTAAGTGTTACTAATATTCTTGGTTTTTCAGACTCTACTGGTGTTACACGATGTAAATAATTTCTACCATAAAATAATATAAGAGTACCGGCATCAACATCTGCTTTTTGTGGTAAAATTTTTCTATCTAAAATATCTTTAATATATGATTTATCGATATAGTTTTTAGAAAAATTTCTACCTTTGCTAACATATTCAAATTCACCACCTTTATCTGATGATTGTATCATTAAAGTGATAGCAAATGATGCATTATCAAAATGCCATCCTAGCTGTTGTGATTTTTGATAATAATTATAATTTATGGAAGATAAGGTATCACTGTATGGATAAATATCTTTTAAATTTAAGACACCTTTTAAAAAATTTTTAAAAATATTTGATTGATATAAAATATTTAATTTTGATTGCTGATTTAACAGATCATGAGGGACACAACCTTTATCACTAACGACCTCTCTATTTAAAGGATCATTCAAGTCACTTAATTTATCTTGTTTATTAAGTAAGATAGTATGATTTTGAGAACAATAGAAAGCTTGATCTTGTAATCCATGTGCTTCAGTAATTAATTCACTTAAGCAGTCATTTTTTAAAAAATCATTTAATATTAGTATAGAATTTTTTTTAATTTCATCATTGCAATATTGTATATATTCATCGCTATCTATTGGATGTTTTGACTGATTAACTATATCAATTATGGTATTCATTACTGACTTAATACTTATATACTAAAGTTGTAGATGTTAAATTTAAAAAATTTATATATATTTATTCAATATGGTTTGGAATTTTCAAGATAGTTATACGAAACTACCTAGTATTTTTTATAGTAAAGTTAATCCTGAAAATTTTAGTAATAAAAAATTAGTTTTGTTTAATAGCGATCTTGCAAGGGACTTAAATTTAGATTTTAGTAAATATGATGATGATGAGAAGTGTAATATTCTTTTGGGAAAAAATAAATTAAATAAAAATTACTTTTCTCAAGCTTATGCTGGACATCAATTTGGAAATTTTACAATTTTAGGCGATGGTAGAGCTGTTATTATTGGTGAACATATTACTAATAATAAACAAAGGGTAGATATACAGTTAAAAGGATCAGGACAAACACCCTATTCTAGAAATGGAGACGGAAAGGCTGCATTAGGTCCAATGATAAGGGAATACATATTAAGTGAAGCTATGCATAATCTTGGCATATCATCGACTAGAGCACTAGCAGTTATTACTACAGGTGAAAATGTATTGCGTGATAGATTAGAGCCTGGTGCAATTTTAATTAGAGTTGCGAATTCGCATATTAGAGTAGGAACTTTTCAATTTGGAAGCCTTTTAAAAAATAGAGAGGAATTTCAAAACTTTATATCTTATACAATATCAAGGCTTTATCCTGATATAGGTAATAATAATGATAAATATTTAAAATTTTATGAGACAATCTGTGATTTACAAATTAAGTTAGTCGTAGATTGGATGAGAGTTGGTTTTATTCATGGTGTTATGAATACCGATAATATGTCTTTATCTGGTGAAACTATAGATTATGGTCCAGCAGCATATCTGGATGAATATAATCCAAAAAAAGTTTTTAGCTCAATTGATAAAATGGGAAGATATTCTTTTGAAAATCAATCAAAAATAACGTTGTGGAATTTAGCAAGATTTGCTGAAACTTTTCTTCATTTAATTGATTCAAATGAAAAAACAGCAATTAAAAAAATCGAAGATATATTAAATAAATATAAAAAATTGTTTGATCAATCTTGGTTAGTAATGATGTCTATGAAATTAAATTTAGATACTAATAATAATAATGAAGAAATTGTTAAAGAATTTTTAGATTTGATGCATATTTATAAACTTGATTATACAAATACTTTTTTAGATTTAGAAAATAATACTCTTGATAAAAAGATTTTTAAAAATTGGGAAGAAAAATATAAAAATAATAAAATAAGAAAATTTAAAAATGTTAATCCTCAAATTATACCTAGGAATCATATTATTGAAGAAATAATTAATGAAGTGTACAGCAATAATTACAGTCAATTATATGAATTCGAAAAATTACTAAAAAATCCTTATGAGAAAATAGAAAATAAAAAATATATTACCCCACCTCATGAAAGTGAAAAAGTATTTGAAACTTTTTGTGGTACTTAATTAAATAGCTATATTGTATCTAAAATTTTTTTGAAAAGGATAAATTGGTTTTTCCCTAAATAAATTTTTAATTCTTTTAAAATCTTGGGTAACAAATCCATCTGTTAAAATCATAAAATTATCTGCTTTAAGTTTTTTAAGTTCTGGTGAAAGATATCCTGATTTTACAATCAATATTTTATATTTTTTTAAATTTATATTTAATTCCCTAAAATCACTCAGATAATGAAAAGGTTTTCTGTATTTAGTAAAAATTACTGTATTATTATTTGAGAGTACAATCGCATTATTATTTTTTAGATAAAATTTATCAATTGAAATAGAAATTTTCTTTTTTGAGATATTATCTTTTATGACAATTTTGTTTTTTTTATTTTTTAACTCTCTAAAAATTTCTTCATTATAAATTCCTGCAAATAGAGTGTTCTCTATCTTGTTTTTAAATACGTACTCTAATACATCAATTCTACTACCTACTCCTCCAGCTGTTGGATTGTCTCCGCTATCGGCTAAAATTGTAAATCTTTTTTTATTAACTACATGAAAAATCTTATTTAATTTATAAGATTTCATATCATAAACTAAATTAAACCTATTATTCCAATAACTTAGTGCTATTTTCTTACAAATTCTTTTACCGATATTAACATCTGTACAATTTACAATTGCAGAAGCTGTTGCCCTCTTAGTATCAGCCCAAACATATCCTATAAGTAAATTACAATCATTAATCCCATTCAATTTATTAAAAATATTAAGATTTTTATAAATTTTTTTACATGGCTCAACTATTGTAGATGACATTTCGCCTGAAACTAAAACTGGTATTTTTTCCCAAATAATATGATTTTTTTTATTTTTTAATATTCCATCTATTAACATTTTCAATGACCTTGAATAAGTTTGCTTAACATCGATATGTGGGGCTGTTTTATATGCTGCAAAATAATCGATATTTTTTATAATCGAATCAGTCATCTGCCCGTGAAGATCATAAGATAATGATATTTTACAGTTTTTAGATACTTTAGAGCGAATTTTTTTAATAAAAAAACCTTCGGGATCACTAATATCTTTGACATACATAGCACCATGCATAATTAGCAAAATACCATCAATAGGTTTTGATTTTATTAAATCATTTGTGATATTGCTAATTGTTTTTATAAAAAATTTTTTATCTACAGGCCCGCCAGGTAAACTTCTATAAAATTTATTTGGTATAAAAGTTATATTATTATGTTTGGAATATGGAAAATTTATATATTTTAAAAGTTTTTTTCCACTTAAAACTTCAAAATCTTTTTTATTTTGTATTAATGTTGAATAAGAGCAGCATTCAGTACTAATACCGCAAATAAAAATTTTTTTTTTCATTAAAAATTAACTATTAATTAAATCAATTTTGGAAGCTAATATAAAATCATTAACTGATAATCCCTCTATTGCGTGAGTATGGACCATAACTAAACAATAACCCCATCCTATTGATATATCGGGATGATGACCTTCTTTTTCTGCTACTTCTCCTACCTCATTTGCAAATGATATAGCTTTTTTAAAATTGCTAAATTTAAATTTTTTGAAAATCATTTCTTGATTGTCATTGACTGACCATTCATTAAGTTCAGATAAAAATTTACTAATTTCTTGATAATCTAATTTAGGAGTGTTCCCATTGCATGGTTCACACTTTCCTGAAGATAAAGGTTTATTCATAAAATCTGGCGCCTTGTTGATTTAATTCAATTGAATATAAACTAGTTGTGGCTGTTATGTACAAGATATTTCCTTCCACTCCTCCAAATTCTAAATTTGATACTAATTCAGGGATTATAAGTTGCCCAATTAATTCATTTTGAGGATTAAAACATTTAATTGCTTTTCCTGCACTTGTCCAAACATTGCCATCTTTATCACATCTAAAACCATCTGAGAAAAAGGGTTTAAAATCATAAATTAATTTTCTGTTAATGGGTAATCCGTCAATCATATCATAAACATACAAATGTTTGATATTTTCTCCAGTATCTGCAACATATAATTTTTTTTCATCTGGAGAAATGGCAATTCCATTTGGTTTATCAAGGTCGTCAATCATAACTTTTAAAGTATTTAATTTAGGATCAAAAGAAAACACATTACAGCCACCATATTCTTGCTCACCAGGATATCCCTCATAATCTGATAGAATACCATACGGTGGATCTGTAAACCAAATTGTATCATCCGATTTAACAAATAGGTCATTTGGAGAGTTAAGTTTCTTACCATTATAATTATCAACTAAGACTTCCACTTCTAAATTATCATTAGTTTTATAGATACATCTTCCTCCATGTGAACAAGAAATTACATTCTCTTCTTTATCAATAGTATTTCCATTACAATAGTTGGAAGGATTTTTATATTCGGATACTATGTCATTTGATAACTTTAGCATTCTGTTATTTGGTATATCGCTCCAGACTAATGTATCTAAATGAGGAATATAAGCTGGTCCTTCTCCCCATAACATTTCAGAAAAAACTTTTTTAACTTCAGTAGACTTTAAATAGTTATTGAATTGATCAGTATTTTCTACATTTTCATTATATTTATTTTTGTACGCATAACTTGGATTTCTTGGATCTAAATCGGCAGGTAATAATTTTTTATCTGACATATTATACTTCTACACCTTTTTGTTTTTTTTGTTTATCAATTAATTGTTTTGGGAAATTTTTTGCTCTTAATTTAATTTTTTCATCTTTTTCAATTAATTTAATAATACTAGTACTAAATGATCTTTCACCTAAAATTTTCATACCAAGTTTAAATTTTTTACTTAGATAATTTCCCAGTTCTAATTTTATATTTTTTCCAAGTTTATTAAAAAGATTTATATCTTTATTGACTAGATCCATTGTAAATCCAACATCATAACTACCTCCAAGTATAACCTTAGTTTCAGTTTCATTAACAAAACTATTTCCAGAGCTTATTTTTATAGCTTTATACGTTAAGCCTAAATCAATTTTATTTTTTTTTGCAACACTAAGTGCCTCACCTATACCTACTAAATGTAATGATGCTAAATAATTTGTAATTACTTTTAATATTGAGGCATTTCCAATTTTTCCACAGTATAAAATTTCATGACCAAGCAATGATAATATTGGAAAACATTTTTTGAAAATTGATTTTTTGCCAGCAGCTAAAATAGATATATTACCTGATTTAGCTCTATGCTCCCCCCCGGTAATTGGGCATTCTAATACGTTAGCACCTTTTGAATTAACTTTTTTTGATAATCTAATCATTTCATCTTTATCTGTTGTACTCATTTCAATCCAAATATTTTTTTTTGTTAAATATTTTAATAAAGTTTCAATAACGTTATTAACTGATTTGGGAGAAGGTAGGCAAGTTATTATGATATTACTTTTTTCTACTAATTCATCTAAAGTCTTACAAGGTTTGTTTTTTAATTTTTTTAATCTTGAATAAGATTTTTTATTTTTATCATAAACAAATACATTGTTATTTGATTTTAATAAATTATTTGCAAGGTTTGAACCAACGTTTCCTATACCTATGAAACCAATAGATTCTGATTTCATAAATCAATAGACATACCATCATATCCAGGTCTAACATTAGGTGGACATTTTGCAATTAATTTTTTTTCATCTAGTAAAGCTGTCATATGCGTAAAAATAGTTTGTTTAGGCTGAATATAAGAAATAAAATCCATTATTTGATCAAATCCAGCGTGTGAAGGATGTGAATCATCTCTTAACAAACCAACTATCCATAGATCTAGATTTTTCAATTTATCAATATCTTTATTATAAAATTTTTTTAAATCTGTAGAATAAGCAAATTTTCCAATCTTGTATGTTTGCACATCTATAGAACCATGATTATGTTTAAATGTTTCAATATTTAAATTCTGAAAATTGATACTGGAATCTAATTCTTTGATTTCCATAAATGGTAAATAATCTTTTTCTCCTTTAAAAATATATTTATAATTTGTCTCCATCTCAGGAATCATTTCTTTTGGCATATATGCAGGGATAATTTTTTTATTTATCAAAGACATTGCTCTCATATCTGGCACGCCTGATGTATGATCAGAATGAATATGAGTATAAAGTACTGCATCAATATTTGTACATTTAGCATTATAAAGTTGTTGTCTAAGGTCTGGACTAGTATCAATTAGAATATTTGTATGTTTATATTCAATTAGTACAGATGATCTTGTTCGAAAATTTCTTTTATTATTAAGATCAATATTACCATGTCTATTCCACGCTAAAGGTGATCCAAAAGATCCTCCACAGCCTAAAATAGTTATTTTCATTACAGATAATTATCTCTTTTAGCTTTCGTAAACAAATTAAAAAAATTATTATCAGTGATTTTTTCGAATTCTTCTAAGGATAATTTAAAAAATTTTGCCAAATATTCAGCTGTGTATTTTACAAAAGATGGCTCATTAACTTTACCTCTCATTGGTTCAGGTGCTAAAAAAGGACTATCAGTTTCTATAAGTATAGAATCTAAAGGAGCGTTCTTTATTATATCTCTTAAATTTGATGCATTTTTAAATGTTATTATTCCAGAAATAGAAATGTAGTAGTTATTCTCTAAACAAAAATTTAATAGTTGATTTGAACCGGTGAAACAGTGAAAAATTAATTTTAAATTATTTGATTTATAATTTTTTAAAATATCTACAATTTCTTTTTCAGAATTTCTTTGATGAATGATAATTGGTAATGAATGTTTTATTGAAGCTTCAATATGGGTTTCAAAAACTTGTGTTTGTTCTTTGAGAAATTGATCATTATGATACAAGTCAATGCCCGTTTCGCCTATTCCTATTACTTTTTCGTTATTACAGTATTGATCAAAGTTTTGTAATTCAATTTGTTTGATTGATTGAACATTACTTGGATGAAGTCCATATGAAAGATAAATAGAATTATAATTTTTTATTAAATTTAAATGATCCTGGAAATCTTCAGGATTGGTATTGATTGATAATATTGAGCTAATATTATTTTTTTTGGAATTATTAATTATATTCTCAAAATTTTCTGATAATTTTTTAAAATTTAAATGACAATGTGAGTCAATCATTCAATATTCTTGGAAATATTGGTTCTGGATTATTTATTTTTATATTTTGATTGATTGGTTTAGTAAAATTTTCAAATTTATTATTATCCATATTATAATTAAAAATATTAAGAATTTTTTTTGAACTAGTTGGTATTATTGGATAGAGCATAATAGCTGATTTAATAATTATATTAGTAACAATATATAAAACTTCTTCCATTCTAATTTTATTTGTTTTTTTCAGTGCCCATGGTGCTTGAGTGTCAACATATGCGTTACCTGCAGATATTAACTCCAAGACAGACTTAATTGCTCTATCAATTTGTTGATTATTCATAAATTTACAATATTCATCAAATTTATTCTGAAGAATATTAATTAAATCCTGATCTTCATTAGTTAAATTTTCTGCTGGTCTAAGTAAAGAATCATTATTTTTTACAGCAAAGGATGAAATTCTTTGTACTAAATTACCAAAATTATTCGATAAATCTGCGTTAATTCTATTTGCGATTGCTTTTTTTGAAAAATCTCCATCATTTCCAAATGGTACTTCTCTAAATAAAAAAAACCTAATTTGATCCAACCCATATTCATTAATAATATCGTAAGGATCGATGACATTACCAAGTGATTTAGAAATTTTTTGACCTTCATTAGTCCACCAACCATGCGCAAATATTCTTTTAGGAGGCTCGATACCCGCAGCCATTAAAAAAGCTGGCCAATACACTGCATGAAATCTTAATATATCTTTTCCTACAATGTGTGTTGCAGGCCAAAATTTCTTGTAATTATTATTATTTATATCTGGATAACCAATTGCAGTTAAGTAGTTACATAATGCATCAATCCAAACATACATAACATGCTTAGGATTATTTGGAACTGGCACTCCCCAATTAAAAGTTGTTCTTGAAATAGAAAGATCTTTTAATCCACCTTTAATAAAACTTAATACTTCATTATATCGTGTTTTTGGTAAGATTGATTCTGGATTTTTTTCATAATAATTGATCAACTTATCTTGCCATTCTGAAAGCTTAAAAAAATAACTCTCCTCCTTAACCCACTCTACAGGTGATCCATTATCGGTAACATAATTACCATCAATCTTTTTTAATTCATTTTCTAAATAAAATGCCTCATCTCTAACCGAGTACCAACCTTCATAATTTGAAAGATATATTTGATTATTTTTTTCTAATTGCTTCCAAAGTTCTTGTGAAGCTTTAATATGTCTTTCTTCAGTAGTTCTTATAAAATCATCTATTTCACATCCTAAGAAAGGTATTAAATTAACAAAATTAACTGAAAGTTTATCAACAAATTCTTTAGGTTTTAAGTTTGAATTAATGGCAGCTTTTTCTACTTTTTGCCCATGCTCATCTGTTCCTGTTAAAAAGAATACATTTTTACCTAATAATTTATTATATCGCGCAATAATATCACAGGCTATACTTGTATATGCGTGTCCTATATGAGGAATATCGTTGGTATAGTAAATTGGTGTTGTAATATAAAAATTCATTTTATTGAGTTAAAAAATTTAATATAAATATTTTCTTATCAAGATTTAAACTAAATAATTCTTTTTGGTTATTAGTTAAATAATCAAATCTATCAATAAGATTTTTTTGGGTAAGATTTGTAGATAAGGACTCTAACTCTAGGTAATTTGGCATATTAACGAAGCTTTTATTATCTCTGTTTACTTTTAGCTTATTAGCAACAATTAGAATAAATTTAAGCATTGATAAATAATTATTAAATTCATCATTAGTAAGTTTTGATAATATATTTGATAAATTTATTTTATCATCATCTAGATCATTTGATAAAAGACATTTAATTGATAATTGGAAAATATCCAAGAAATCATTATTGTAATAAAGAATAGCAGTTCCTGGTGATCCATATGTTAATTCAAAATAAAAATTTATCTCATCACTAGATATTTCATCGATATTATTTTTAATGATTTTAGTAAAGTTAGTTAAATTATGAGAATTAAATTTAATTTTCAAACATCTTGATCTGATTGTTGGCAAAAGTAATGAAATTTGATTTGATATTAAAAAGATATAGGTACTTTCATTTGATTCTTCTAAAATCTTGAGCATACTATTTGCTGAACTGATGTTTAAATAATCAGCAGAATCAACGATAACTATTTTAGAAGAATTTTGCATTATTGATGTTGAATTTAAAAATGTTTTTAATCTTCTAATTTGATCAATTGTTATATTAGATTTAATTTTTCCAGTTTTGCTATCAAGCTCTTTTTCAATAATTTTTATATTTGGATGTGTATTATTTTTAAATAAATTTAAATGATGTTCCAAATTACTATTTTTAAATTCTATATTTAAAATATTTTTAACTAATTTGTTGAGAAAAGTTCTTTTACCTATACCGTTCAGTCCATGAATTAAAATTGAATTTGGAAGATTATTTGATTTGTATCTTTTAATTAAATCATTATACTGTTTATCAAAACCTATTAATTCTATCATTAATTATAACTTTAATTTTTTAATAATATTTTTGTGGATTATATCTTTAGATAAAGAAGCATCTACCGTTATATATCTTTTTTGAGTTGATATTTGTTTATATCCTTGAATTACTTTTTGATGAAATAATAAGTTAGATTTATCATATTTGTTTTTAACTTTCCTCTGTTTTAATCTTTTAATTATTTCTTTTGGATTGATTTTAAAAATAAAAGTATAGTCAGGAAAGAAATTGTTTAGAAGTTCTTTATGAAGTTTTTGAGCTCTTTTAATTCCAAATTTATTTACATATCCTTGATAAACAAAAGAAGAATCTGCATATCGATCTGTAATGACAATCTTACCTTTTTTAAGATTAGGAATAATAACTTCATTAATATGATTTGATCTAGCTGCCATAAGAAGAAGCAATTCTTCTATATTATTAATTGTAGATTTATTATCTAAAATTAATTTTCTTAATTTTTCTGCAAAATCAGTTCCTCCTGGTTCTCTAGATATAATAAAAGAAATTTTATTTTTTTTTAAATATTTAGATAAAAGTAATATTTGAGATGATTTTCCACTTGCCTCAGGTCCTTCAAAACTAATAAACAAACCTTTATTTAATTTCATCTAAACTTCTTCCAAAAATTAAGTATTTTGCTGCAGCAAAAATTTTAAATAGAGGATTAACTTCAGTTACATCTTTTTCAGCTATAAGCGGTACTTCTATTTTTGGTTTTCCATCTATATTTATAATTAATTTTCCTAATTCAGCACCTTTTTTAATTGGAGCAGATATTGGTTTTGTATATGTTATAGAAGAATTCATTAATTGAATTTGATCAAATGATAATGTTGATACTAATTTTTGTGCACTAATTAAATTAATACTACTCTCACTACCCAGCCATACATCTACTTCTTTAATAAATTGATCTTTTTCAACTAATGTTTGTTGAGAAGTTTGGTTAAATGCCCAATTTATTAAATTAGATGACTCATTTAACCTCGATCTTGAACTATTTGTACCATTTATAACAACTGTAATCCTTCTATCATTCCTTAACGCTGTAGCAGCTATTCCCCACCCAGATTCTTTTGTAAAACCTGTTTTTAAACCATCAGCTCCTTGAACTTGATATAAAAGTTTATTCCTATTTGGTTGAGTAATATCATTATAACTAAATTCTTCCATTTTGAAATATGTATAAAGATTTGGAAAATCTCTAATTATTGCATTTGAAAGAATTCCAAGATCATAAACAGTGGAATAGTGATTATCATCAGGCCAGCCTGACGAATTAACAAAATTTGTATTTGTCATTCCTAAACGTTCTGCATAAACATTCATGAGTTTAGCAAAGTCTTCTTCGGTACCCCCTAAACATTCTGCTAAAGCTATAGAAGCATCATTACCAGATTGAACAATTATACCTTTTAATAAATCATCAACTGCTACTTTATCATCTATCTCTAAAAATGTTCTGGAACCTCCCTTTTTATAAGCCTTAGGAGAAACTCTGCATTCATTAGAAATTGCAAAATTTGTATTCTTTATTCTATCAAATGCAACGTAAACAGTCATAATTTTAGTCATCGAAGCAGGAATAATTTTTGCATTAGAATTTTTTTCAAAAAGAACTTCATTTGTATCAAAATCAATGACAACTGCTTGCTCAGCCTTTGTATCAATGGCGTAAAGTTTTAAAGAAATAATAAAAAATAAAAAAAAGCTAAAAATTTTTACCATAAATATCAATAGTTCTTAATTATGACCTTTGTTTGTTATTCAATAAGAATTTCTGTCTCTTTATAACCTTTTGAGATAAAGTATGAAACCAAATTATTTGCTTCTGTATTTTCAAGAGGACCAATAATTACGTCATATTCAGAATTATTTTTTTCAGAAGTATATTTTAAATTGTTATCATAGTTATTCAATAGGATTACAATACTCTCATAATTTTCAAATCCTGAAACTCTTAAATATAATTTGAAATCAGTTATTTTTTCTGAATTTAGCTCAATTGGCTCCTCAACAATAGAATTAGTTTCATCATTTATTTCTATAATTTCATCGATTTCTTCTATAGATACAATATCTGTTGGAGCAGATGAGATAGTTTCATCAAAATTTTCTTCATTTAAAGAATTTGCAACACTCTTCCATTGCTTACTAGCATCAGAAAGTATTTCTACTTTAACAGTGGCAATTTTAGATTTATAAAACCCAAGAAGTTGTGCAACTTTTCTTGAAACCTGAATAATAACTGCATTATCATCATGTCTATCTATAATTTTTACATTTATAGAAAGACCGTTATCTAAGTTCGTAACCTTAACCATACTTGGGATAGGAAGTGTTTTATGTCTTCCAAGTAATTCTGTAACTTTATTTATATCATTATTTACAGTTTTAATATTGTGCAATTGTTTACCATAAAAAGAAGATAGTCCAATTTCTGAATAATTATAATTTTCCTCTGGAATATAACTTACCCCTTCAATAAAATAAGGTTCACCAACATAATAAAAAATATTATCTTTTATTTGATTATTGTTTGATTGTTTTTTTTCTTTTTTATGATCTTTTTTATTTTCGATTATTTCTTCAATTTTATTAGTACTATTTTCTACAACATCAGAAACATTATCAAGATTTAATTCATTACAAGAAAATAAAAGAAAAATAAAAATTAAACTAATTAGATATTTTGTCACTTAGAAGACCTACTGATATAGCGTAATATGATGAACAATTGTAATAAAGAATATTTTTGTAATTTGGATAAACTATGAACATTCTTCCGTCTATCCCATCTGGCATTATTAATCTAGCCTCTAAATCATCCCTTATTGGTAAAGGATCTCCGTTGATTTTTGTAAATCCTAATTTTGACCATTCTGATAGTGTTTTAGGAATTGATCTACGTTTAACTGCACCGCAACCTTTGGGGTTTATTTGTTTTATAGAATCAAAAAATGATGAAGAAATATTTTTTGGAGGGAGTACTTCTCTTCCCCAAGTACTATCATTAGACCATGGATTTTTATCTAAAGAAGTTAAATAATTTGCAGTACTTGCAAAAGCATCTGCATAACTATTCCATATGTCAATTCCATCACCATCCCAGTCATATGCTGTTTCTAAAAAGGTTGTTGGTATCATTTGTGTCATACCAACTGCCCCACCCCAACTTCCTTTTAATTCTCCACTAGGAACAAGATTTTTGTCTAAAATTTCAAGAGCTGCAAATAATTGTTTTTTATAAAAATCACTTCTTCTTCTATCAAATGCAAGAGTTGTTATTGCAATTATGGAATTAATTTTTCCTTGATTTCTTCCATAATAACTTTCCATACCTAATACAGCTACTATAAACCTAGGTTGTATTTTAAAATGTTCTCCAATTTCTTTTAGTAAATCTTCATGTTTTTTTAAAAAATTTTTTCCCGCAAATATTTTATCTTTTGTAATTGTATAAAATAAATACTCACCTAAAGTCATTGTTGATGCTGGTTGGCATCGATCACGCATAATAATTTTACTTTGTGGTTTAACATTATTTAATTGTTTTAAGATAGTATTTTGACTTATGCCCATTTCTAAGGCCTCTTTTTTAATATTTGAAAGCCAACTATTCCATTCTTCATCAGTTGGCATTTTTGGTTTTTCACAATCTGCTGAATAAAGATTAAATGATATAAATAAAAATAATATAACAAACCTAAAAATCATTATATAAAAATACCAAAACTATCGTTAATTAGGAAATGATATATGCTTAATATTTTGACATTTTTATGTTGAAACTATACTAAGCTCTTAAACGGAGAGATGGCTGAGCGGTTGAAAGCACTGGTCTTGAAAACCAGCAACGGGGCAACTCGTTCGTGAGTTCGAATCTCACTCTCTCCGCCATTTTCAAGCATAATTTTAATAACTTTAAATAAATTTTGTGGTAAGATTTATTTATGGTCAAGATTTTGAAATTTCCTAATAGAAATTCACCTGCCTCTAAAGAAAGAATGGAAGAACTACTAATAGCTAATGAAGAATTTAATAAAAAAGAAGATGAATTTGATAAAGCTCTATTTGATTTATTTAAAAAATATAAAAAAATAAGTAAGTATTTAAAATCAACGAAAAAAGAAAATAATGAACTTTTAAGAGGTTTAAGAAATAGTTTTAAATCTAAATTAGAGGATATAAAAAAGATATTAGAGTAATGAAAAATTTTTTTAATCCTAACTCTATTGAATCCAAAAGTTTACAAAAAATTTTAAAAAGCAAGAAGAGTAAAATTTTAAAATATAGATATGAAGGTGAAACAAAAAATAAAATTCCTCATACACCAGAAAGTTTTGGAACTAAATTTTTTGAAGAACAAGATAGAAACGATTATACTGAAGCAGGCTTTCCATATGATTTAGAAATGTTGCAAAATTATTTTACTAATACTTATGCTCAAGAATCTTTTTATTTTATGGGTCAAAGGTATGTTGAAGAGGCAAGATATATTAATGGAGTTCCAGAAGGTGCTGTAAAGCTAACAATCGGCATTGAAGGCTTAGATTATAATCATTATTTATATTGTAATTTTAAAAATGGTTTACCTAATGGCTCAGCAATGCTCTATGAGTCTTATAAACTTTCACATGATCTTTATGAATTTGACAATGGATCAATAGTTAATGCTACTAGTTTTGATAATCTAACTGATCTTGAATTGAACAAAATAACTGATAATTGGAAGAAAAATAAAAATCTCTATAATCTTATGAAGGAAGATTTAGAGTTATATGAATGAGATAAATTATTAATAATTTTAATGTTTTTTGTTGTCATTATTAACACTGTTAGAAGATATTAGAATAAAACTATTTATGTATCAATTAATTAAAAGTATTGAACTTGAGCCAAGAAATAACAACGAAGGATACATTTATTTTTTTGATGATTCTTTAAAGACAGATAATATTGATTTTTTAAAGACATTTAAAAAAGGGACAGATAATAAAATTTTAAGATTTAATAGAAACTTTCAGATATTTAAAAGTTTTGGTATTGTAAGAAAAAAAGGAGTTAAATTTTTTTCAATTTCCAATAATAAAAAAGAAGTAACAGATTTGATTATTTCAACTACTAGTTCAAAAATATCTTACAAACAAAAAATTGATATTGATGAAAGTATGAAGGAATTAATAAAATATAAAATTTTAAATTATAAAAAATCAAAAAATGAAACATTGAATTTTATGAATGTGTTTAGGACAGAAAATATTAATGAAAAATGTAATATTTTAGACTTGATGAAAGTTAAAACATTTTCATTAAAAATGATTGGAATTAAAGATAGAGAAGTTTCTGATAAAAATTTTTTGTTATTGGCAGAAAAGATAGGTAATAAAAATATCATAGCTAAATTTCTTGATTCTTTAATCAGATTTGAATTTGGTGTGGCTGAAATATCACTTCAAGAAGGTAATATAGATAAGTTTTTAAATCATTGTCAATTTACGCAAGAACTAGAGTCAACAGAGTTTTACAAAGATAAAAAAATAAAATCTAATTGTAATATAAATATTAAATCGGGAAATTTGTGCATTCAGACTCTTGGTGAAACATTTGAAATAAATATGAAACCAGGAAAATATAAAATGTATGAAATTTTTGATGAGGGTTTTAAAAATAACAAAGAAAAACAATATAAAAGAGTTAAGGAAGATGAAGAGTATGAAAAATTTAAAAAAAAATATCCTAATATGGAAATGGATGATTATGAATTAGCTATGGCATACAAGGATGGTTATGACCCATGGACCCCTGCTTTTATCCCTGAAACACCGAGCAATCATTTTCTTCTTTTATCACCCAAATAATTAAATATGGTATCTGAGAATGTTTAAAGATGACGAAAAAATTGTAATTAAGAGAATTCTTGATGACAAAGATAAGCAGTTTTTAGATTTTACATATACTGGCGATACTAAGAAAGACAACAAAACTCCACACGGTAGAGGTAACAAAAAATTTGACTTTGAATATAAGTCTGGAATTTATTACGATTTAGAGAACATCAATTGTAGCAGACATATGGATACAAAAATATATTTTTTAAATTTAGGTTTACGAGAATATGAAAGTGCAGAATATAAAAATGGTGTAAGAAATGGAACGGCTATGATGCATATGATGGAGTATAGATCGGGTGAAGTAAGAAATACTTTTTATTGTTCATTTAAAAACGGTATTCCCCATGGTTACGCTCTACATCAAGGAATTTTTGATGATAATTTTAGAGAACATCTAGTTTTATATTTTGAAAAAGGAAAAATATTACACCATTTCTGGAATACAGATAAATCACGAACTAAACATTTAAAAAGATTAGAAAAAAATGATGATGGACATATCTACAGTATTGTATCAGGACAGTTAGACGTATTTTTTACAGATGAAAGTTATATATCTCCTCAAGATAGATCGTTCACTCATAAGGATTTTAAGTTATAATTAAGTTAATTTATGAATATTAAAAAAATTTTAGATGAAGAGGAAGATAAACAGAAATCAATAGAGTTAGATAAAATCAAAAAAGAAGAGGAAAGAAAATCTGAGTTAGAAAAAAACAAAAAATTAATGCAAAAAGGTATTGAGGAAATATTTGATACCGTAAAGTTAAAAATCAATAATTATATTTTACAACTTAAAGATTATCCTATTGAGTTTAACAGTCCGTCAAAAATAAATGATGACACTTTTATTTCTTGGATAATTCTTATTGTTGATAAAAAAGAAGCTGAAGACACTCAAGAGCTAGAAGTTGAATTCTATATAAGTAATTATGATAAACCAAAATATAAATTAATAACAAATAATCAAAATATTAATTTTTCACAGGATTTGTATTTACTTTCGGGAAAAATTAAAAAATTAGAAAATAAAGAATTCAATGATCTGGATAGTCTGTTTGAAAATTTTATTCAAGTTTCAAAAGAGATATTGGTTAAATTAAAAAATCATGAAGTTGATAAACTTTAGGATCACTTTTGCTCCATTCTTTATTTACAAAAGTATTCATTTATTCAAAAAAACTTAGACTTTCTTTATCAGTATCAAATAATTCAGGACACACATTTCTTATTTTTTCTACTCTCCTCTTTTGAATAAGTATTGTTAATGGGAAGAGTGGTAAAACTTCCTCAATTTTTTTATATTTTTGTCTATTCTTATTAAATTCTTCCTCTAATTTTGCTGGTTCTGCTTTTTGCCTTCTTATATTTTCTAAATGGTCCATAATGTTCATAGATTTTGTAGTAGTTTTTTCTGCATTTATAAATTCATTTATATCTTTGAAGTAAATTTCCATGAGGACATGAGTTTCATTAATAGTATCTTGAAATATTCTATATCTTAGTTCACTAATAAACCGTGAATATGCTCCTAAATTATTGTTATGAATATCTTCAATCTTTTTTTGAAGCTTTTTTCCTTCACTGACAAAATTCAAAAATTCTTTTTGTTTTTTATCATAAATCCAATCCCTAATTTGGTTAAAATTTGGAGCAAAATACAGTTCTTGTAAATCTGAATGAAATTCAGTCAATTCGTGAATTTGCGCTTCAATATATTCTTTTTTAATAATTTTTTTAAAAAGAGACGGGTGAATACTTAAGTCTGATTTAATTTTAAATGGAAGGTTTTTGATATTAATGTGAGATATATCTTTTGAAGAAAAATTTAAAATTTGGAGATTACCCATATTTAAAATATTGCTGCTAGAAGTATCTTTGTTAAAAACTATTTGATCACTCTCTAGTTTTATTTCATATGTAGTATAATTATTGTTTTTGTGAGATAAATCAGCTGCATCAACATCATGATATTCCAAACCTAAGCTTTTTTTTATATTTTTTCTTTCTTCAATTTCTTTATCAGTTCTATTAACTAACAATGGATCAAGATGATAAAAAAATATTCCAATAGATGAAACTGTTTCTAGATGATCTTCTTTAAATTTTTGAATATATTTTAATTTGTTATAGCACTCTTCAAGAAATTCTCTGTATTCATCTATGTTTAGTTTGCTTTCTATTTTTATTTTACCTTCAGCTTCTAGTAATTTTTTATTTATAAGTTCTTCATTTGATAGATTATAAACTAAATCACTAGTCTTAACCAATAAGTCGTCATTTTTTTGATTACCATTTCCATCCAAATGTTTACCAATATCTTTTTTTAAAAGTGTCAAAATGCTACTATCAATAGTTATCTCTTTCATCTTTTTAATTTCAAATTTGTTTTATCATTGGATTTTGTTACAGTGTCCGTAAACATAAAATATGTTTCTATACAAATTATCACTAAATTTTTCTCTAATTTGTAATTCAAAATAATTATCTAAAACTAAATTAATTTCGTAATTATCTAAATAGCCAAAATAACTCATGGATCCTTTTTTGAAATCTGTTATCTCAATATTTTGTTCATACTTATCTTTTATAGTAATTTTATTATTATCTACTTTTATAGTAGAAAAGAGCAAACCTTTTTCAGGTATTACATCATCATTAAAAGTACAAGTTGGAACAATTTTTCCATCTATATATTCAAGTAGAGATGCCTGGCAATATTTTTTAGCAATACAATTATAAATTTCTTCCTTTGCAAATAATGATTTGGTAGAGAAAAATAAAAAGATAACTAGAATTATTCGTACAGATCTGTGTTTAAGGATTTTATTAATCTCCTTCATTTCTTCTTTTTTCAAATTCATCAATTAAAGATTAATATAATTTATACCAAATATCTACACGACATCTACACGACATGCCATTTTATGGCAGAAATAAAGGACAAAAAACGGTTGAAAGCACCGGTCTTGAAAACCGGCAACGGGGCAACTCGTTCGTGAGTTCGAATCTCACTCTCTCCGCCATTATTAATTAAAGATTTAATATTTTAAAAAAATTATTTTTTATCTTCAAGTTTATCTACTCTTTTTTTTAAATCTTGAACTAAAAAATAAATATAGACAATTGGCCCCATAATCATGACTCCAACTAAAAAGGCTAAAAATTCAAACATATTAATATTATAAATCAAAAAGAATTTTTCTCAATAGACACAAAAAATTATTTTTTTTCAAATAACCATAATTTATCTTGAGCTAAAAAAAATATTTTACCATTATCTGGATGAATTTTAATATCTCTTATTCTTCCTATTTCTTTTTTAAAAATAATATCTTCTTTTACATTATCTAAATTTGAAAAATCTAATGAACGTAAAGATTGATCTTTTAAAGATGTTATAAGTGCTAATCCTTTAAATTCTGGAAATTCTTCTCCATCATATATCGTAATAGCACTAACAGCAATTGAAGGCACCCAGTAATGAATTGCTTTAGTATAACCCGGTAACCATTTGGGTCCAATGTTGGAATTATCATAATTAGTTCCACCCCAACCTAAAATTTTCCAACCATAATTTTCACCCTTTTTTACTTCACCAAACCAATCACCGCCTTTTGCTCCATGATTACTAATATAAATTTTATTATCAAAAGGTGAGACGGACATTCCTTGAGGATTTCTTACACCGATTTGATATATTTCTGGTAACCAGGTTTCTTGTGAAATGTAATGAGGGTTATCTTTAGGTGAAGTTCCGTCTAATTTAATTCGAATGATACTTCCAGGATGTTGTTTTGCATCCTGAGCTATCATTCCTTTCCCTCTTTCGCCCACAGATGCATATAAATAATCATCATGAATAGCTATTCTAGAACCATAGTGATAAGGAGATCTTATAGGTGGATTAGCCCTAAAAATGTTTTCAAAATCTAAGAAATTTAAATCTAAATCAGCTTTTGCAATAGATGTGGTTGAAGGACTAAATAATTTATCACCAATCTTTTCGGAGTAGGATATAAAAATCTGATCATTATAAAAGTAAACATCTAAAAGGCCGCCTTGCGAATTTTTATCTCTAATAAAATTTAAGTTATGATCTATTACTGTTATCTTATTATTTTGAATATCATATAGCTTAATTTTTCCTGTTTTTTCACTTATTAAAATCTGATTATTATTTATAAATGTGAAACTCCAAGGAGAACTTAAGTTTGATTTTAAAATTTCAAGCTTATATTTGTTGTCTAAAGACAAAGCATTTTTACCAAATAATAAAAAAATTAAAAAATTAAATATGATAATAAATTTAACCATTATTTAATCAAATTAATCACATTTTTAGATAATTCAAATCTGTCATTAATTAAATTACCATCAAAATCATAAAAAATTTTTTGATCAGGTCTTAATATTAAAGAACTATTATTTGATAATGAGAGTTCTAATAATTTTTCTGGATTTTTTGGTTTATTTTGAAAAAAACTAATTAATATACCTTTTCTACTAAATTCAAACTTTTCAATATTATTTTTTAAACAAATAATTTTTATTTCTACTAATTTTAGTAAATTAATTAATTGTTTAGGTAATTTACCAAACCTATCTATTAATTCTATTTTAATCTCTTCAATTTCTTTTTTATTATTTATATTTGAGATTCTTTTATAAATAGAAAGCCTTAGATCAACATCGTTAATAAAATCTTCAGGTATATAAATTTCAACAGGGATTTTAATAATTGGTTGAAAACTATCTTTTTTTATAAAATCTGAATTAATTTTACTTTTTTGTAAATTTATCTCTTCTTCAAGCATTTGATGATAAAGCTCAGTTCCAATTTCTTTGATAAAACCACTCTGTTCCTCTCCAATTATAGAACCACCACCTCGAAGATCAAGATCTTGAGATGCTATATTAAAACCTGCACCAAGATGATCGGAAGAGTTTATTATTGATAATCTTTTTCTACCATTATCTTTTAGTTCACTTTCTTTGTATGTAATGTATGCGTATCCACGTTTGGAAGATCGACCTACCCTTCCTTTCAATTGATATAAAGCTGCTAAAGAAAATATATTTGATCGGTAAACAATAATTGTATTTACATGAGGCAAATCCAAACCATTTTCAATAATATTTGTGCTTAACATTAAAGGTACTTCTTGGTTATAAAATTTTGATATTCTACTTTCTAATAATTTAGGACTAAGCTGACCGTGTGTAATTACATATTTAATTTCTGGTAAATTATCATTTAAAAATTGCTCAACAAAAGGTAAGTCCTTTTTTCTTGGAACAACAAAATAAACGCCGTTTTTTCTTCCATATATTTCTCTTTTTATAGCTTCTGTGATAGTCATAGGATCAAATGGGGAAACGTAAGTCCTAACCGCCATTCTTTCAAATGGAGCTGTGAGAATCAGACTTAGATCTCTTATTCCTGAAAGAGACATACTTAAAGTTCTTGGAATAGGTGTTGCACTAAGCGAGATACAATGAGCTTTTGGTGCAATTTCTTTAAATTTTTCTTTTTGAATTGTTCCTAGTTTTTGCTCTTCATCGTAAACTATTAGACCGAGCCTATTAAATTTTAATTTATCATTTAATAAAGCATGAGTTCCTACTAAAACATCTATTTTACCAGTATTACATTTTTCAAAAATTTCTTTTTTATCTTTCAATGATACTAATCTAGAAATTTCTGCAATATTAATTCCAAAAATAGATAACCTTTTTTTAAAATTAATAAAATGCTGCCTAGATAAAATTGTAGTTGGCACTAAAACTACAGATTGTAAATTTGATTTTGCAGCTAGAAAAATAGCTCTTAAAATTACTTCTGTTTTTCCAAATGCAACATCGCCTACAATTAATCTATCGGATGGTATCATCTTAGAAAAATCATTAATTACATCTTGAATTGCATTCAATTGATCATCGGTTTCGACATATGGGAAAGTACTAACAAATTTATCGTATTCAGAGATATTAGTATTAATTTCATAAGATTGAGATTGAAGCCTCTTAGAAGCTATTGAAATAAGTTTTTTTGCAGCATCCCTAATTTTCTTTTTTGCATCTGCTTTCCTTTTTTGCCAATGCGAAGCACCGAGTTTATCTAAAATAATATTTCCATCAGTATCATCACTGTATTTTGATACATAACTTAAATTTTCAACTGGTAAAAAAAGTCTTTGATTTTCAAAAAATTCTAACTCTAAACACTCATGAATTGAGTCATTTAATTCAATTTTTCTAATATTATTAAACTTACAAAGACCGTACTCAGAATGAACCAGAATAGAATCAATTGATAATTTATTTAATTCTTCAAAAAATATAGTTTGTTTGCGTGATTTAGATTTTTGAGTATTAAAAAAATAACCAAATAAGGATTTTTCATTAATAAAAATATATTTATTTAGTTTAAATGACTCATCAATATCTAAAATAGTTAAAAGAATGTTATCTGGCAATGAATGATTAAAATTTGTTACATCATTTAAATTTAAGCTTAAATTATTTTCTAATATTTTAGATACCCTGTCTAAACTTCCTTTACTACGACAACATATATAAATAATATTATCTTTAGAATTAGTTTTAAAAAATTGATTTATAAAAGTAAAATCTATTTCCTTTTTAATAGATGATAAATTATGAATAATATTTACATCAATATGAATATGATTATTTTTATCAAATGTATTGAAATAAAAGTGTTCGTTATTTTCTAAATATTTTTTGAATATTTCTTTGTTTAAGTAAAAATATTCAGGTGATAGAAAAAAACTTTCTTTATTATTTTTTCTTGCTAAATAAAAATCATTTATATTTTCTAATCTATTTTCAAATATATTTTTAAATTCGTCATTTAAAAGTATTTTATAGTCTTTAACATAATCAAACAATGTTTCGAGATTATCATAGAATAAAGGCAAAAACTGTTCACCACCAGATGGAATAATATTTTCAGAAAAAAGATTATAAACTTGACTATTTCTATAATCTGGAAATATTTCCCTAAAATTTTTTCTAAATAAGTTAAGATTATTTTCATTAAGAATTAATTCATTAATAATATTAAACTCTAAATCACTATTTATTTCTTTTAATCTTTTTTGAGTAATTGGATCAAATTCAAAAATCGTCTCTATTTCTTCATCAAAAAAATCTATTCTTATTGGCTTAGATCTATCATTTGGAAAAATATCCAGAATTGATCCTCTTACAGAAAATTCTGATTTATCACGCACTAAAGATGTTCTTTGGAATCCTAAGAGGACAAGGTTATTAATAAGATCCTCAAATTTAAATTTTTTATTTTTTGAAATTTTAAAAAGTTGTGAATTAATAATTGATTTAGGGATTATTTTTTGAGTTATTGAATTAATTGTAGTGAGTATTATTCTTTTTGCTTTAGAATTTGATAGAATTTTAAGTGTTTTTAATCTTTCTATTTGAACTTCTTTTGAAGGAGAGACATTATCATATGGAATTTGATCCCAAGATTTAAATAATAAAATTTCAACATCAGGTAATAACCATTTAATTTTTTGTTCCATAGATGATATTTCTCTCTCATCTTTTCCAATATATAAAATTGATTTATTAGAATTTTGATAGAACTGAGAAATGAAAAAGGGCTCAACATTGTGAATTGATGGACCGATTGTATTTTTATTCTTCATCAAGTATTTTATTAAATATTTCCTTAAATTCTAATGGGATAACTACTTTAGAAGTGAGAAAATCATAAATCTCATTATCGGAGAATTGATTAAATATCGATTTAATATCCTCAAGATCTTTTTCAGTAAATTTATCTAACTGATTTATAAAATATCTTTTGTATAAAATATCTGTCTCTTTTGTTCCAGAGTAAGAAACCCTATATTTTATTGTTTTTTTTAGTGAATTGAATGACATAAAAATTGAATATAGAATATAGTTGATAATTTTATAAAAATCTATGCGACCAGAAAAATTAAACTACATATTATCTTCAATATCTTCTCTTAAAGGAGTTGGTCCAAAGTTAGAACAAATTATTAATAAATTAGGTATATACAAGAATATTCATTTTGTTTGGAATATACCAAATAATATTCTTGAAAGAAAATTCTATGAAAATATTCATGATGCTGAGATTAATTCTTTAGTAACATTAAATTTAAAAATAATTAAACATGAACCTTCAAGGTTTAAAAGGCAACCCTACAAAATTAAATGTATCTGTGGAGATACAAATATTGATTTAGTTTATTTTAATGCAAGACATCCTATGTTGAGACAAATGCTTCCAACAAATGAAAATAGATTAATATCTGGAAAATTAGAATATTTTAGAAACACATTTCAAATAACGCACCCTAGTCATGTAAGTGCTTTAAACAATAATAAAATAATCAAAAGTAAAGAGGCAGTTTACAGTTTAACTAGTGGTCTAAATCAAAAAATAATGAATAAATTAACCGATCAAATATTAAATAATTTACCAAATTTTAATGAATGGATAGAAGCTTCAATATTAAATAAATATAAATTTAAACAATGGAATGAAGCAGTTAAAAATCTTCATAATCCAAGTGATAATAGTATAAAAAATAAAAATTTACTAAGAAGAAGACTAGCATTTGATGAATTATTATCTCATCAATTAGCTATAGGCATTATGAGAAATTTTAATCAAAAGAAAAAAGGTCTTAAAATTGCAAGTGAAAATAAAATATTAAATAAATTTTATAGTAATTTGGATTTTCAACTCACAAATTCACAAAATAATGTAATCAAAGAAATACTTCAGGACTTAGGAAGTTCTAATCAAATGATCAGATTGTTGCAAGGAGATGTTGGGTCTGGAAAAACTATTGTAGCTTTAATATCAATGATAAAAGTATTTGAAAGTAATTTTCAATCTGCTTTAATGGTGCCTACTACAATTCTTGCATTTCAGCATTATGAAAATATTTTAAATTTATTAAAAGATTCAAAAATAAATGTGCTTGTTCTTACAGGAAAGGATAAGGGCAAGGAAAGGAAAGAAAAATTAGATGAAATTGCAAATGGAAAAGCAGATATTATAATTGGGACACATGCTTTAATACAAGATACTGTTAAATTTAAAAATTTAGGTTTAGCTGTTATTGATGAACAACATAGATTTGGTGTTTATCAAAGAATGGTATTTAACCATAAAAATCATAAACCAAATATATTAGTAATGAGTGCGACTCCCATTCCAAGAACATTAACTTTAGCAGCATATGGAGATATGAAAGAGAGTAAATTAATTGAAAAACCTTTAGGTCGTAAACCAATTATAACTAGCTCTTTGTCATTAAAAAAAGAAAATCAACTTATTGATAGAATAAAAGAAAAAATTAAAAATTCATCTTCAAAATTTTACTGGGTATGCCCTTTAATTGAAGAATCTGAAGAGTTAGATCTAAAAGCTGCGGAGGAAAGATACAAAATTTTAAAAAAATTTTTCAAAAATAAAGTTCTTTTAATGCATGGACGTTTAAGTGAAATAGAAAAAGAAGAAATAATGACAAAATTTAAAAATGAGGATTATAGAATTTTAGTTTCAACAACTGTTATTGAAGTTGGTGTAGATATTCCTTCTGCAACAACAATTGTAATTGAACATGCAGAAAGATTCGGTTTAGCTCAACTTCATCAATTGAGAGGTCGTGTTGGTAGAAATGATATTCAATCATATTGCATACTTTTACATAAAGATAATATTGGGGAAATTTCAAAACAAAGAATTGATATAATGAAGCAAACAAATGATGGTTTTAAAATTGCTGAAGAAGATCTAAAAATAAGAGGTCCAGGAGAAATTTTAGGTAAAAAACAATCTGGCAGCCCATCTTTTTATGTAGCTGATCTTAGTTTTGATTACGATCTATTAGAAGATGCAAAAATTATGGTAGAAGATATATTATCCAAAAATCCAAAATTAGAAAACATAGAAGGAGAAAATCTTCGAAACTTATTGTATCTTCAAGAAAGAGATGCAGCAATTTTAACACTGACTGCTGGATAATAGTTATGGATATAGAAAAAGGTATTAGATTTGAATGCCAGGGTTCTGGAAATTGTTGTGTTTCAAGAGGTACCTATGGTTTTGTTTATTTAAGTAAGAAAGATATTAAAAAATTGTCAGATGGATTTAAAATAACTGAACAAAACTTTGTAAAAAACTATTGTCAAAAAACTGATGGTTTCATTCACTTAAAGGAACTAAAAAAAAATAATGGAAATTGCATATTTTTGAAAGATAACAAATGCACTGTTTATAAGTCGAGACCTATACAATGTAGAACTTGGCCTTTTTGGCCTGAAAATATGAATACAAAAACTTGGAATAACGATATTGCTAAAAATTGCCCTGGTGTAGGTAAAGGTAAAGTAAAAACGAAAAAAGAAATTTTAAAGCAAGTACAAATTGATTATGAAAACGAATTAAATATTAGGAATAAAAATTAACCTTCAGACTCAAATTCCATTTCTTTAAAATATCCAATATATTTATTAGTCTTTTTCTTAAGCAATATCTTTATTGTTGTTCCTTCAAGAACTACCTCAAGAATGTTGTCATTTTTTTTTAAAATATCACAATTTTTCTCAATACCAGATGCAATATTTTTAATTTTTGCTTTTTTCATTTTGGATGGTGAGCCCTGCAGGATTCGAACCTGCGACCCATTCCTTAAAAGGGAATTGCTCTACCAACTGAGCTAAGGGCCCATCAAGTTTGTATTCTATATAGTTCAAATATTGTAAGCGCAAGTGATTAACTAAGAGTTTTTTTTATTAAGTTGTTCTAAAGTATTTTTAGAAACAAAATTTGAAACATCCCCGCCTAGTTTGTGAACTTCTTTAACAAAATTAGATGAAATGAATGAGTTTTTTTCAGAAGTCATAAGAAATATTGTCTCGATATCGGGGTTAAGTTGGTAGTTCATACCTGTCATTTGAAATTCGTACTCAAAATCGGATACTGCTCGTAAACCACGAATTATACATGTGGCATTTTGATCTTTAGCAAAAGTTGTAAGTAATCCTGATAATTCAGTAACATTAATTTTTGAATTTAATTCATTTACAGAACTGATATCACTTTTGATAATATTAATTCTTTCTTGAACACTAAACAATGAATCTTTGCTAATATTATTAGCAACAGCTATTACTAAATTATCTACTATTCTTAATGATCTTTTAATTATGTCCATATGACCTGCGGTCATGGGATCAAAAGTGCCCGGATATATTCCAATTTTATTCATCATTTTCAAATTCTTGTATTCTAGAAACAGAAACAATTCTATCACTTTGAGGAATTTTAAAAATACTCACACCTTTTGTGGATCTTCCAGCTATTCTAATTTGATTTACATTAACTCTAATAATTTGACCTTTATCACTAACAAGAATAATTTCATCATTGTCCTGAACAACAAAACAATCGACAACTTCACCATTTTTTTCAGATGTCATTATTCCAGTTATACCTTTTCCTCCTCTGTTTGAAATTCTATATTCATAAGCGGATGATCTTTTTCCAAAACCCTTTGATGTTATAGCTAAAAGAAATTCCTCATTATTATTTAATTCTTCAAATCCATTTTTAAGTGATGAAGTTTCTTTTCTACTTTGAGATGCCGCTCTTAAATATTCTTGTCGAATACTCATATCAATCACTGAGTGTTTCAAGATTGCTAGAGAAATAATAGTATTTCCTTTATCTAATTTTATACCTCTAACACCAGATGAATTTAAACCAGAAAATAATCTTAATTTTTCAACTGGAAAACGTAAACATTTTCCATTTGATGAAGAAAGTAAAATATCGTCATCTATAGTACAAAGTTTAACACCAATTAATTCATCTTTTTCATCAAGCTTAATAGATACTTTGCCTGAGTCCCTCAGTTCTCTTTTTCCACTCTTAGCAATATCAATTAATTTATTTTTTCTAACCATTCCATTTTTGGTTGTAAAAATAACATAAAATTTTTCCCACTGATTTTCATCCAGAGGTAACGGTAGAAAAGTTGATATTTTTTCAGAATCTTTAAATGGCAATAAATTTACTATAGGCTTTCCTCTTGCCTTTAAGCTAGCTTCAGGAACATCATGAGATTTTAGAGAATAAACTTTTCCTAATGAAGAAAAAACTAAAAGTTTAGTATGAGTATCTGCAAAGTGAATTTCTTTAACAAAATCTTCTTCTCTTGTTGACATGCCAGTTTTACCTTTGCCTCCTCTATTTTGAGAACGATAATTAGATAATAGTGATCTTTTTATGTATCCATTATTTGAAATAGTTAAAACTACATCTTCTTGTTGAATATATCTTAAATCATCTACTTGCTCATATTCTTGATCAATAATCTCACTACGTCTTTTAGTTGCAAATTCTTTTTTTATTTCAGTTAATTCATTTTCTATTTCCTTTAGAAGAATGTCTCTTGAATTAAGTATAGATAAGTAATTTTTAATCTCTAAAATTAAACTTTCTAAATCTTTTTGTATATCTTCTCTTTCTAAAGCAGTTAATTTTTGCAGTCTTAATTCTAAAATAGCTTTAGACTGTGCGTCAGAGAAATTAAAAGTGTTGCTTTTTAACTCTACAGTATCATCCTCAACTAATTTAATAAAATTAATATTTTGTTTAGATACTTTCCATTTCTTTTTAATTAATTTTTCTTTTGCTTCTTTTGTATCTTTTGAACTTTTTATTAATTCTATAATTTCATCAATATGTTCATTAGTAACAACTAATCCAACTAAAATATGAGCTTTTTCTCTAGCTTTTTTAAGATCAAATAATGTTCTTTTTATTATTACTTCTTCTCTGAAATCTAAAAATGAAGATAAAATTTCTTTTAAATTCATTTGTTCCGGCTTACCTTTATTTAAAGCAAGCATATTAGAATTAAATGTAGTTTGGATTAATGTATGCTTATAGAGTTGATTGAGAATAATGTTTGAGTCTACATCTTTTTTTAATTCTATCACAACCCTCACACCGTTTCTATCTGACTCATCTCTTAAATCTGAAATTCCTTCAACAATTCCATTTTTTACAATTTCTGCAATCCTTTCTAATAATTTTGATTTATTAACCTGATAAGGTATTTCATGGAGAATAATTGCTTCTCGGTCTTTTTTGAAATTTTCAATACTGGTTTTCGATCTAACTACACACCCTCCTTTTCCAGTTTCAAAAGCTTCAGTTATGCCTTTTTTACCAATTATTTGACCTCCTGTTGGAAAATCAGGACCAAAAATATATTTTTGAAGATCTGATATTTTACAATCTGGATTTTTAATAAGATATAAAGATGCATCTATTACTTCTCCTAAGTTATGTGGGGCAATATTAGTAGCCATTCCAACTGCAATTCCCGATGCGCCATTTACTAAAAGATTTGGAAATTGAGATGGCAAAACTGATGGTTCTTTTGTTGTGTCATCATAATTAGGTTGAAACGTAACAGTATTTTTATCAATATCCTCAACAAGCCTCTCGGATACTTTAGCAAGTCGTGCCTCAGTGTATCTCATTGCTGCAGGAGGGTCTCCATCTAAAGATCCAAAATTTCCTTGACCATCAACTAACTCTAATCGCATAGAAAAATCTTGTGCCATTCTAACCATAGAATTGTAAATAGCTGAGTCTCCATGAGGATGATATTTACCCATTACATCACCGACTATTCTTGCAGATTTTTTGTATGGTTTATTAAAATTGTACCCTGACTCACTCATAGAATACAATATTCTTCTATGAACTGGCTTTAAGCCATCTCTACAGTCTGGAAGTGCCCTACTAACTATTACGGACATTGCATAATCCAGGTAGGATTTTTGCATTTCTTGCTCTAAACTTACTGAAGGTATATTAGTAGGTTCTTGATTGTCGTTATTTGATGTATCTAAATCGTCAGGCACTAAAAAAATCCAAGTTTTCTAAGAAAAATTAAGAGTTTTTTATATCAAAAAGCACAATTTAAACCAATATAAATAAATGATTAAATTATATTAAAAAAATTATATTTTTCAGTAATTAAATAATAATATCTAATATAAAAATTTAAAAAGGGATATCTTCATCTAAATCATCAGAATCACCTGATTGATTTCCAAAAGAATTATCTTCAATTGGCTTGGATTGATCCATTTCTTGAGAATTATCTGATACCTGAGAATTATTATTTCTGCTGTCCAAGAGGGTTAAATTACAATTATATCCCTGTAAAATTACCTCTGTAGTGTATCTATCATTTCCATCTTTATCTTGCCATTTCCTTGTTTGAAGTTCTCCTTCAACATAAATTTTAGAGCCCTTTTTTACATATTTTTCTACTATATCGACTAAGCCGTCTCCAAAAACAACAATGTTATGCCAAGATGTTTTTTCTTTTTGTTCTTGAGTGTTTCTATCTTTCCATCTCTTTGAGGTAGCTATCGAAAATGAAGCCATTTTAGCTCCAGACTGCATAGATCTAATTTCAGGATCTCTTCCCAAGTTTCCTAATAAAATTGTTTTATTAACACTACCAACCATAAGAATTCTATATATATCCATATAACATATTAACGTTATTAGATAACACTAATATTCATGAATTTAGATAAAATTGTTATAAAAGGTGCGAGAGAGCACAATCTTAAAAATATAAACTTAGAAATACCAAAGAATAAACTCGTAGTAATAACTGGTGTAAGTGGCTCAGGAAAATCGACATTAGCATTTGATACAATTTATTCTGAGGGACAAAGAAAATATGTTGAAAGTCTTTCTGCATATGCAAGACAATTTCTTCAAATGATGAATAAGCCTGATGTAGACAGTATTGACGGTCTATCACCAGCTATTTCTATTGAACAAAAAACTACTCAAAAAAATCCAAGAAGCACCGTTGGAACTGTTACGGAAATCTACGATTACCTAAGAGTACTATATGCTAGAGTCGGTGTTCCATACTCTCCAACAACAGGTAAACCAATTAAATCACAATCAGTAAGTGAAATGACTGATCTTATAATTAAAAATAATATTGATAAGAGAATTTATATTTTATCTCCAATAGTTAGGGATAGAAAAGGTGAATATCGAAAAGAAATCGAAGATTTAAAAAAAAGAGGTTATCAGCGTCTCAAAGTTGATAATGTTGTCTATGATATAGATGAAGTGCCTTCACTAAAAAAGAATTTTAAACATAATATTGATGTTGTAATTGATCGACTTGTTGTAAAAAAAAATATCCAACAAAGGCTGAGTGAAAGCATAGAAGTTGCTTTAACACTATCAGATGGTTTGTTATATTTAGAAAATTTGGATACAAATAAAATATCTGTGTTTTCATCAAAATTTGCATGTCCTGTATCTGGATTTAGTATCGAAGAAATTGAACCTCGATTATTTAGTTTTAATGCACCGCAAGGTGCGTGTTCTGAGTGTGATGGATTAGGAGTTGAAAAATATTTTGACGAAAACAAGATTGTGCCAGATGAGACTAGATCGATTTCTGATGGAGCTATTAAACCATGGGAAACAAAAGTATTTGGGTATCAAAAAAAATATTTTGTTGAAACAATAGATAAAATTTTAAAACAATTCAAAGTTAAGAAAAATGTTCCATGGAGTGAAATTCCAAAAAAAGTAAAAAATATAATTCTTTATGGAGATGAGAATAGTGAACTAAATTTTTTATATGATTTTGAGGGAATAATTAACTTTATTGATCGAAAATATGAGGAAACAGAGAGATGGTGGCTTCAGTATGAATTAGAAAAATATTTATCAGAAAGAGACTGTGAAGTTTGCAATGGTTTCCGTCTTAATGAGAAAGCTTTAGCAGTAAGAATTGATGAAAATCATATTGGTAATATTACTAAAAAATCAATTAGCGAATGTTTATACTGGTTTTCATCACTTGAAAGTAAACTTGATAAAAATAATAAAAAAGTTGCTGAAGGAGTTATTAAAGAAATAAAAGATAGATTAGTTTTTTTAAATAGAGTTGGTTTAGATTATTTATCATTAGCAAGAGCTAGTAAAACTTTATCAGGTGGGGAAAGTCAAAGAATTAGATTAGCAAGTCAAATTGGTTCAGGTTTAACAGGAGTTTTATATGTTTTGGATGAACCTTCTATTGGGTTACATCAAAAAGATAATCAACAACTAATTGAAACTTTATTTCGATTAAGAGATTTAGGAAATACAGTAATTGTTGTTGAGCATGATGAAGATGCAATAAGACAATCAGATCATATAATTGATATTGGTGTTAAAGCTGGCGTTAATGGAGGTCACATAATTGCAGAAGGAGGACTTAAAAAAATACTAAAAAATAATAAAAGTTTGACAGCAAAATATTTGAATAAATCCTTAGAAATAGAAGTTCCAAAAAATAGAAGAAAATTTAATAAAAATAAAGTTTTTAAACTTAACAAAATAAAAACAAACAACTTAGATAATCTTAATATAACGTTACCTTTAGGGAATTTTATTACTGTGACTGGTGTTTCTGGAAGTGGTAAATCCTCATTGATTATTGATACTTTGTATCAAAGATTAGATGAGTATTTCAATAAATCATTAAATAAAGATGAAAGTCGTTTTAACTTTAAAGGTATTAATCATATTGATAAAGTAATTGATATTGATCAATCTCCTATTGGAAGAACACCAAGATCTAACCCAGCAACATATACAGGATGTTTTACTCCAATAAGAGATTGGTTTGCAAACTTAAATGAATCGAGTGCTAGAGGCTATAAACCAGGTCGTTTTTCATTTAACGTTAAGGGTGGTAGATGTGAATCATGTGAAGGTGATGGTGTAAAAAAAATAGAAATGCATTTTTTAGCTGATGTTTATGTAGAGTGTGATATCTGCAAAGGTAAAAGGTATAATAGAGAGACTTTAGAAGTAAAATATAAAGATAAATCAATTTCTGATGTTTTAGAAATGACCGTTGAGGAAGGTTACAAATTTTTTGATAAAATTCCTGCAATAAAACAAAAATTACAAACTTTAATGGATGTCGGATTAGATTATATAAAAATAGGTCAATCAGCTACTACTTTGTCAGGTGGTGAGGCGCAAAGAATAAAATTATCAAAAGAATTATCAAAAAGATCTACAGGAAAAACATTATATATTCTTGATGAGCCAACAACTGGCCTTCATTTTGATGATGTTAAAAAATTACTTAAAATTCTTCATACCCTCGTTGACGAAGGAAACACTGTAATCGTGATTGAACACAATCTTGATGTTATTAAAACAGCTGATCATATAATTGATCTTGGTCCACTAGGAGGTGTTAATGGTGGCCAAATTGTTGGAACAGGAACACCTGAAGATATTGCAAATAATAAAAAAAGCTATACAGGTGAATTTTTAAAGAAAATTTTATAAATCAAAGGAAACAAAATGATAAATCTAGAGTTACCAGATCTACCCTACAGTAAAGATGCTCTAATGCCGTATATGTCGGCTGAAACTTTGGAGTTGCATCATGATAAGCACCACATGGCTTACATTACTAATGGAAATAAGTTTATTAAAGAACAAAATATATCAGATGATAATGTTAATGATATAGTAATCAACTCTTATCAAAAAAATGCTCCAATATTCAACAATGTAGCTCAGCATATAAATCATGTTCATTTTTGGGAAGTAATGAAAAATAATCCAGATGGTAAAATTCCCTCTGAGCTCGAAAGTAAGATAGTTTCAGATATTGGTTCAGTTGAAAAAATGAAAGAAGATTTTATAAATGCTGGTATTGGACAATTTGGGTCAGGTTGGTGTTGGTTAGTCTTAAATAATGGAAAATTAGAAATTACTAAAACACCAAATGGGGAAAACCCAATCGTACATGGTCATACTCCTCTACTTGGTTGTGATGTTTGGGAACACTCATATTATGTTGATTATAGAAATAGAAGACCTGATTATTTAAAAGCTTTTATCGATAATTTAGTTAATTGGGAAAAAGTTACAGAAAACTTAAATAACGCTTAATCATCTTCATCTTGCGGTCTAAACTTAAAAATTAATAAAGTTGGGACCGCAATAAAAACAGATGAATAAGTACCAATTATTACACCTATAATCATTGTTAAAGCAAAAGGTCTAATAACCTCTCCACCAAATATAAATAAAGAAACTAATGCAAGAAGCGTTGTTAAACTTGTCATTATAGTTCTGGATAAAGTGTTATTAACTGATAAGTTAAATAAATCTACCAATTCTAGTTTTTTATATTTTCTTAAGTTTTCACGAACTCTATCAAAGATCACTACTGTATCATTAATAGAATATCCAGCAATTGTAAGAATTGCTGCTATTGTTGCAAGAGAAAATTCTACATTAAGAATAGATAGCAATCCAAGAGTAAACAATACATCATGAGTTAATGCAACAACTGCGCCGAAACCAAATTGCCATTCAAAACGCAACCAAATGTAAATTAAAATGGCAATTAGTGCAAAAGAAACAGCTTGAAATCCTCTAAACAGAAGCTCAGAACTAATTGTAGGACCAACAAATTCAGACCTTCTAAACTCAACAACCTTGTCTTGAATTAAATTTTTGACAGAATTAACTGTTTGAATACTTTCTTGATTACTTTTATTTTGAAGTCGAATTAAAATAATATTCTCATTACCAAATTCCTGTAAAGATACATCACTATAAGAAGAAGATAAAATTTCTCTTAGCTCACCAATTGAAGTATTTTTTGTACTTACTTCAATTAAAGTACCTCCTTTAAAATCAATTCCAAGATTTAAACCCTTTATACTTAATAAGCATATTGAGATTAATATGGCTAAAATAGAAAAAATTAAAAAATTTCTTCTTAAGCCTAAAAAATTAATATTAGGCTCAACTGGAATAATTTTATTTAAACCAAACATTATAGTTTTAATTCCTTTTTATTTGCAAATGATAAGTACATATAAACTAAAAAATTTGTAAGCATTAAAGCGGTGAACATAGATGCTATTACACCCAGAGACAGTGTAATTGAAAAACCTCTAATTGGACCAGAACCAAATGCAAATAGTAAAACAGCAGCAATCAAAGTAGTAATATTGGCGTCGAGTATAGTTGACATAGCTCTGTCAAAGCCATTTTTTACAATCTGAAAAACTTTTGTTTGTTTTAAACTCTCTTCTTTAATTCTTTCAAAAATTAGAACATTTGCGTCCACTGCCATACCAATTGTTAATACAATTCCAGCTATACCAGGTAATGTTAATGTTGCACCAATAGTTCCTAATAATGAAATAATTATAAATAAATTTACAATTAATGAAACATTAGCTAAGGCACCAAAAGTTCCATATATGAGCATCATAAATATACATACTAAAACCATACCAATAATAGCAGCTATTTGACCAGCAGCAATAGAGTCTGCTCCTAAACCAGCCCCTACTGATCTTTCTTCAACTATTTCTAAAGGTGCTGGCAAGGCACCAGCTCTTAATAAAACAGCTAAATCAGATGCTTCCTGAGCATTAAAATTTCCAGTTATGATTCCTGAGCCTCCTGTAATAGCACTACTAATTCTAGGAGCTGTAATAACAACACCATCTAATACAACAGCAAGATTTTTACCGATATTATTTGTTGTGACTTTACCAAATTTTTGAGCACCTTCAGTATCAAAACGAAATGACACTGCATGACCTTCTGTTTGATCAAATGAACCTTTAGCATCTACTAAATTTTCTCCACCAACAACTGCTCTTTTATCTAATAAATATTTTGTATTTTCATCATACATGTCTGGAACAATAATTTTTCCAAAAGGAGCTAAGTTATTTTGAAGAGCTGAAGTATTCTCATTATCTACAATGTGAAAAGTTAATTTTGCAGTTTTACCCAATAAATCTTTAATTCTTTCAGGATCCTTTACTCCTGGTAATTGTAAGAGTATTCTCTTTTTACCAGATCTTTGAATTAAAGGTTCTTTGGTTCCAGATTCATCAATCCTTTTTCTAACAATTTCAAGTGATTGTTTAATTGCTGAGTCTTGAATAATTTTTCTATATTCATCATTTAACTTTATACTAAGTCTATTATTACTAATTTGTAAAGAAACTCCTCTATACATTTGAAAAAAGCTATCTCTAATATCTTTTATTTTGTCTTTATTAGCAAAAAAAACTAAAACTTCATTTTCTTGAATATCAATTTTTTCAATTTTAACAGCTTGATCTCTAGAAATTAAACGAACACTATCGACAAAATTATCTAACTCTTCTTTATATAAAACATCTAGTTGAACTTCTAATAATAAATAAGAACCACCTTGTAAGTCTAAACCTAAATTAATCTTGTTTTTTAAAAACCAATTTTCTGAATTTTCATCATAAATAATTGAAGGAATTGAAAAAATTATTCCTAATAAGACTAATGATACTACTGTAAATGATTTCCAGATGGGATAATTTTTCATTAATAAAAAAATTTATTTTTTTCTAGAAAATAAAGAGAAGCCAGATTTACTTTTATTCTCTTCTTTTGGTGGTTCTTTTTTTTGAACTTCTGGCATTGCATATAAATCTGCAACCATTCCGGATGCAATTTTTATTTCAACATTTTCAGCAACTTCTAAGGTTAATTCCCTATTATCAGCTACCTTATTTATAGTTCCGATAATTCCACCTGAAGTTACTATTTTATCACCTCTTTTGAGATTGGATAGCATTTCTTTGTGCTGTTTAACTTTTCTTTGTTGTGGTCTAATTAATAAAAAATAAAAAACTACAAATATTAATATAAGTGGTAAAAATGTTCCAAATGCTTCCATAATAGTACCTATGATGATTTAATTTGAGAGATTTATTATACTGTGTAATAAGAAAAATCAAATAAAGTATTTATAATGTTTTTAAGCAATTTTTTATCAAATCTTACACTCTCAAGAGGAAATTCATTTATTTGGGATAGTAAAATAAAAAACCTCAAAATAATCAATCATTTTAGATTTATAGATCTTGATCTTTTAATTGGAATAGAAAGGCAAAAGAAAACTATTTATGATAATACGATAAATTTTGCTGAAGGAAATTTTACAAATAATGCCTTGTTATGGGGATCAAGAGGTAATGGTAAAAGCTCACTAATTAAATCAGTTTTTAATGAAATAAATAAAAAAAATAAGAATTTAAAATTAATACAATTAAATAAAAATAATATTTTTGATATTGAAATTATTTATGAAAAATATGCAAATTTAAAAAATTATAATTTTATAATTTTTATTGATGATTTATCATTTGAAAAAATAGATAGCGATTACAAAATAATTAAATCTACTTTAGATGGAAGTATACAAAATCAGCCTAAAAATATTGTTCTTTATGTAACTTCTAATAGAAGACATTTAATGCCAAGAGATATGATAGAAAATGAAAGATCCTCTGCTATTCATACAGATGAAAGTGTTGAAGAAAAAATAAGTTTAAGTGATCGTTTTGGTCTATGGATTGGCTTTCATAATATTTCTCAAAATGATTTTGTTAATATAATTTTTAGGTATTGTGAAAAATTTAAACTTCCTTTTAATGATAAGATTGAAAAAGAAGCAATTAAATGGAGTTTACAAAGAGGTAATAGAACTGGTAGATCAGCATGGCAATTTATTATTAATTATGCAGCTGAAAATAATAAAAAAATAGATATTTAATTTACTCAAAATCAAAATTTATTTTTTCTAAACCTGATACTCCGTCCTTTAAATGATAAATATTTACTTGATTAAGCTGCTCAACAAATCCATTAGCTAAAATTGAAGATATGTCTCCATTTTGGCTTATAAAAATAACTTTCTCTCCTATTTGAATATTTTCTTTATACTTTTCAAAAAAATCTGGAAAAAAATTACCATTTTTATCAAATGCTGTTATCTGTATTGCTCCTGGGATTTTATTTTTATTAGTTATTTGATCTGCATTTCTAATATCTATAATTTTAAAATCATCTGTAATCGCTAATTTTAATTGGTAACCATCTATTTCCTTATATCCAGGTGGAATTACTTTTATTACTTCAATATCAAAAATAAGATTTGATTTTGGTGGAATTAAATTTCCTGCCCCACTTTCTCCGTAAGCTAATTGATAAGGAATAAATATTGTTCTTTTTCCACCTTCTCTCATACCAAGTAACCCAGTTTCCCAACCTAGGATTACTTTCCTTACTCCTATTTGAAAATCAAAAAATTGCCCCCTATCGTATGAACTATCAAAAACGGTATTGTCCTCGAGTCTACCGATGTAATGAACAGATAATTTTGAATGATTTTTTACCTCTAAACCATTACCAACGGTTTCATTTAAGATCTTAACTTCGATAGAAAAAGATTTATAGCTAAAAAAGATAAGAAATAAAAATAATAAGATTTTATACATTAATTTGCTTCCTTTAATTGTTTGATTTGCGAAGGTAATGAAACAATTCCACTTAAAACTATAAATATTGCTCCAATATAAGCATATAAATTCATATATTCATTAAATATAAATATTCCAACTAAAGATGACCATAAAACCTGGAGGTAAACTAAGCTAAATACTGATGCATAATGTTTTTGCGCAATCTTAAAAGCAGTAGTTGCAAAAAACATTGCTGAATTAATAAATAATGCAGCAGTTGAAATTAAAATAAATTCAAAAAGAGTTACTTTTAATGGATTCATAAAAAATAAAGGTATTGAAATAAAGTGAACAAAGAAACCACCATAAAGAAAATAACCAATATTTGTAGTTACATGATTATATTTATTTACAATAAATGTTGTAATTGTAATTAATAATACCCCGATAAGAACAATTAGATAATAAATATTAAAGCTTTCAAATCCCGGCTGTATAACAAATATCACACCTAAAAAACCAATGAACAAAGATATGTAAGTTAAAAAATTTAATTTTTCATTTAGTAAAAAAATGGCAAATATTGTTCCCATCAATGGAGCAGTCATATTTAATGTTGTAAATTCTGGAAGTTTAATTTGTTCAAGTGTTATAAAGGCAATAAAAGGCAAAGGGATATTTAAAAAACCTCTAAAAATAGGTGGATAATAATTAGTGCATTTTATATTTTTTTTTAAAGTTCCATTAAAAAATAAATATAAGGGGAAACTTAAATAAATGGGTATTCCATAAAAGATGAAATGATAAAATTTTACATCTGTTTGGGTTAGGTAGTTTATTATCGCATCATTTGTTACAAAAAAAATTCCAGCAAAAAATAAAAGAATTGAAGAATAAATTATACTTTTTTTCATATAATGAATTGAAGGATTGTATGATAAAAAAAAGTACTTATATTGATACTTCAATGAATACAAATGAAATAAAAACTTATCGACTTATAATTAAAGGAAAAGTTCAGGGAGTGGGCTTTAGACATTGGTTTAGTGATTTAGCAATATCTTTGGGATTAAATGGTTATATTCAAAATAAAGAAAGTAAAGATGAAGTAGAGGCTATAATTCAAGGAGATATGCAAAGTATACTATCTATTACTGAAAAAGCTAAAGATGGTCCATCACTAGCTCTAGTTGAAGGAGTTATTCCAAATAGTATCATTAGTAATGTTAAGTATTCAGGTTTTATAGTTAAATACGAAACTTAATTAAAAACTTGCTTTATAGTTTTGTGAAGAGAATCAAATATTTCATCAATTTGATTTTTAGTAATTATAAATTGAGGACACAAAACAATTGCAGGACCTAAAGGTCTGCAAATTAATCCGTTATCAATTGATAAATTAGCAACTTTATCTCCCATATTAAGATGAGCTTCAAATGGTTCTTTTAAATCTTTATTTTTTACCATCTCTAGTGCAGCCATAAGACCTATACCTCTAGTTTCTCCAATGTGTTCATAATCATTAAATTCATTTAATCTTTCAAAAAAATAGGGCTCCATTAACTTTACATTATCTAATAAACCTTCATTCATAATTACATCTATTGCTTTCAAAGCAATTGCACATCCAACAGGATGACCGCCAGCTGTAAAACCATGTGGGAATTCTTCTGCTTCTTCTGATACTTCAACAAATTTATCTGAAAACTCTTTATTAACTATAACTGCACCCATAGGAAAATACCCAGCTGTCAAACATTTAGATGAAATAATTATATCTGGTTTGATATTGTATGTATCACAGCCCCATAAATTTCCCGTTCTACCAAATCCACAAATTACTTCATCTGCGATAAAAGGAATATTATATTTTTTTAATATAGGCTGAACTAAATCAAAATACGATTTTGAAGGAGGTATACAACCTCCTGCACCTTGAACAGGTTCAGCAACAAAACCTGCAATAGTTTCAGGATCCTCTTTGATGATTTTTTCTTCTAAATTTTTGGCCATCCTAAGAGAAAATTCTTCTTCTGTTTCATTCTTTAATCCATATTTCCAATAATGAGGACATTCAATATGAATAAATTCTTCAGATGGTAAACCAAACTCTTTATTGTATGGTTTAGCTGTCATTGAAGAAGCTCCTAAAGTAACACCATGATATCCATTAATTCTTGTTATAATTTTTCGTCTATTTGGCTTTCCAATTCTTGAATTTAACATCCATAACATCTTGACCATGGTGTCATTTGCTTCAGATCCTGAATTACAAAAGAATACACGACCTTGATCAAAAGGTGATACTTCAATTATTTTTTCAGATAGCTGCAACGTTTCTTCAGACAATCTTCCAAATAGAGAATGATAACCAGCAAATTTTTCATACTGTTTTTTTGCAACTTCAATTAATCCAGGATGATCAAAACCAGCACACTGATTCCATAGACCAGAATTCCCATCTAGATATTTATTACCTTTAGTATCGTAAACATAAATTCCTTTTCCATAAGAAATAACTAAAGGACCTCTTTCATTTAATGACTTCAAGTCAGTAAATCCATATAAATGGCTAGAAGTATTTCTTTGTAACATATCAGTTAAATATTTTTTTTTATTATGAAAAGCAAGAATTTATTTTCAGTTGGGACGATAGGTGTACTTTTTATGATGGCTGGCCAATTATCATTCTCAATAAATGATAGTTATGTCAAACTTGTTGTAAAAAATATAGGTGATGACAATTCATTATATTCTGTAATTTTTTTAAGAGGTTTAGTTACATCAAGTTTATTAGGTTTATATTTAGTTTTTTTCGAAAAAAAAAATTTAATTAAAATATTATCAATCAAAAGTTTTCATATAAGAGGTTTGTATGAAGTTTTAACAGCATTATTTTTTTTGGTTGGATTAATATTACTTCCAATATCTGAGGTTTATACACTTTTAATGACTAATCCTTTCTTTGTCACAATATTTGCTTTTCTTTTTTTGGGAGAGAAAGTTGGAATAAGAAGATGGTGTGCAGTTATTATTGGTTTTTTAGGTGTGCTAGTAGTTGTAAATCCACAAAATTTTCAATTTAATTATCTTTTAGTGTTACCGATTTTAGCTGCTATTTTTTTAACTATTAGAGATATTGCTACAAAAAGTTTAGCAACTAAATCAAATAGTGTTGAAATTACATTTGTGACAGCATTGTTAATTACTGGGTTTGCAGGGTTCGGTTCAATTATTTTTGGCTATCAAGTAAGCGGTGAAGATGTAAATTATATTCTTGCTTCTAGTATATTTGTTTTATTCGGATATTTATTTTCAGTTTTAACAGTTTTTTATGCACCACTCTCATTAACCGCCTCTGCAAGATACAGTGTAATTATATTTGGTATGATTTTTGGGTATTTAATACTAGGTGAAACTCCAACTTATAATATGGTTATTGGTGCAATAATTATTACGTTAAGTGGTTTATTTGTAATCAAAAGAGAAAAAGAAATAGGTAAAATTAAATAAAAATTTACTGATCCTTACAAAAATTATAAACTTCTTCAACATGACCTTTAACTTTAACTTTATGCCAAGAATTTAGAATTTTTCCATTTTTATCGATTACAAATGTAGATCTATCTATCCCAAAATACTTCCTACCATACATAGATTTTTCTATCCAAATACCAAGTTTATCACAATTTTTTCCTTCATCCGAACCAAGTGGGTATTTCAATTTATACTTATCTGAAAATTTTTTGTTCCGATCAACAGGATCTTTAGAAGCTCCTATTACATCAAAGCCAATTTTATTAAATTTTGTTAAATATTTCTGAAAATCTGAAACTTCTACTGAGCATCCACCAGTTAACGCCTTAGGGTAAAAGAATAAAACTGTTTTATTCTTTAATTTAGATGAATCAAACTCATTATCGTTTGTTAATTGAAGTTTTATCTTAGGAATTTTTTTCATAATTATACTACTAGTTTAAGACCGTACCCAGCTTTTTTAACTCTTGTTTTAAAATAATTTTTATTAAATTTATTCAAGGTTGGCTTTGTATTTATTTGATTTTCGACTTTAATTCCAGCTTTCTTAATAGAATTAATTTTATTTTTATTGTTTGTAATAAGATTAACTTTATTTATTTTTAATAATTTCAGTATTCTAGCTGCAATATTAAAATCTCTTTCATCATCTAAAAAACCAATATTATGATCGGCGTCTATTGTATCCATACCTCTTGCTTGAAGAGAATAGGCTCTCATTTTATTAGCTAATCCTATTCCCCTACCTTCTTGTTCTAAATATAATATAATTCCACCATTATTTCTAACCATGTAATTGATTGATTGATTTAATTGTTCACCACAATCACATTTTAAAGAATGAAAAATATCACCTGTAAAACAAGCTGAATGTATTCTTAAATTAACAGATTTTTTATTTATTTTTTTTGGATTAACAATTATCGCTACATGTTTATCAGATCCAATATAAGATTTGAATATTTTAAAATTAGAATTTTCGTTTTTAGGTAGTGGAACTTTTGCACTAGAAACTAATTTAATACTTTCACAAATTAATTCATTTTGCTTCAATAAATCTTTGTAATCGAATATAAAAATACCATTCTTAAATCCAAATTCATTTATATTTTTGTAATATTTTTTATTAATTTTTTTAAAAACTAGCGATGGTATCATTTTAGCATTTTTGGAAAGATCAATACAAACATTATGAAAATTTTTAGATTTGAACTTTTTAATATTGGTAAATTTAATTACTTTATTATTGCTAAGAGGATTAATAAATAAATTTATTATTTGATTTACATCTGTTTTGGGATTTATCTCAAAATAAATATTACTTTTAATATTCTTATTAAAAATTGATTGAGCTTTTTGTTTAGTAATAAGTAGATATTTTTCATCAATTAAGTGCTTATTGAATTGATTAAAAATTTTACTTTGGGAATGCTCTATATTAAAGAACATCCAATATTCCTTGTTATTCTGAATTATTAAGGGTCTTCCGGTCCTGAGTTCATTAATTGCCCTATCTATTATAGTTCCTGTATTAGATTTGAAACTCATGAAAACTTTATATAGATATAATTGAAATAAAAACAAATGATTACATCAAAAAATATAGGAATTTTACTAGATTTTATAAAAAATTCTAAAAAGAATAATGATTTATATTTATTGGTTAAAAAAAATAGTATTTCTTTATCATCAAAAAGAAAAAGTAATTTTTACATAAAAAATAATAATCTGGAATCTAAAATTAATATAAGTAAATTTTATCAATCAATCTTAAATATCCTTCTCCCAATATTAAGAAAAAACAAAAAATTAGTTATAGCTCAGATAGGACAAAGTATTGATGGTAGAATTGCATTAAATAATGGTAATTCACATTACATAAATAATCCCAAGAGTATAATTTATCTACATTGTTTACGAAGTATCAGTGATGCAATTATTGTAGGCTCAAATACCATTAAAAAAGACGATCCCCTATTAACAACAAGAAAAATAAAGGGCACAAATCCAAAAAGAATTATTATCGATGGTAGTCTTTCCCTAAATAACAAATATAAAATATTTAATGACGGTAATGAAAATATAATTTTTACAAAAAGTAATAAAAATATTAGATTGAATAATTCAACAATAATAAGATTAAAAGAAAAAAATTTTACTAAAAACTTTATTACGCAAATAAAAAAACTTAAATATAAAAATATTTTAGTAGAAGGAGGGTCAAAAACTATTTCAGAATTAATAAATAATAAATATATTGATATTCTTCAATTTATGATTGCCCCAATATTAATAGGTTCTGGAATTAATTCATTAAATTTAAAAGAAATTTCAAATCTGAGTAAAGCTATCAGACCAAAACATAATTTTAATGAATTAGAAAATGAAATTATTGTTAATTTATTCCTTAAAAGCTAAAAAATCTGTATTATTTAAAACAAATCTAGAATTTTTTTCTTTAATAGATTTTAAACGAAATTCTAACCAATAATCTAGATTAAGTTTATTTTTTTTAATAATTTCTCTACAAAAATTTAAGAAATAAATTTGAAATTCATAATTTTTACTAACATCCCATGTAGAATCAAAAACATATGTTTTGTGAGTTCTTTTAAATACTTTATTTATTAATTCAGTGCAATCTGGTCCAACGGCCACTTCCCCTATTCCTTTGTCAGATTTTTGATCTTTATTAAAAATATTAAGAATTCTTTTATCATCGTTGTGTTTTGGAAAAAATTTAAAATTACCGTTATAATTTAAGGCAAAGTAGACAATTTCTGTATCAACATTTAATTTATGAAAATTTTTAAACCATGTTTTTGGAAGAATATCTAAAAAAGCAGATCCAGTAACTAAATTATAATCATTAAAATTTATTTTTTCTAAATTATTAATTACATCAACAATTTTAAAATTAGTTTTTTTTATTTTAGATGATAATTTTATATTTTTTTTAAAATAATTTGTTGATTGATGTGATATGTCTACAAAAGACCAATATTGATTATTTAATAGTCGTGACTTAAGAAATCTATAATTAGATCCGGCACCTGAGCCTAAGTCAACGATTCTAATATTTTTTTTATTTTTAAAAAATTTATTAATTAAATATAGTATTCTTACGTTTCTTGAATTTCTATCAACATTTTCTCTAAGATTTAACCATTTATTTTGAAATTCATGCATATTAAATTAATTTAACAAATTTCTTAGCTGACTCTAGAGGAGTAAGATGATATCTTTTATTTTTATGAATATCAATATTTAGTTTTTTTAAATTTTTTTTATTTAATATATTTTTAATAATTATATTTCTAAGATCATTTACTTCAAATTTTTTGAAATAAATAACACCCTTTTTTCCTAGAGTATTTAAGATAGTATTAGTAAAAAAGGTAATAATTGGCTTTTTAATTATTAATGCATTTGCTAAAGACATACCAAAACCTTCATATTTACTTACCGAAATGTAACAATCTGTTTTGGAATATAATTTAGCTAATTTTTTATCTGAAATAGTACCATAGAATATTATTTTTCTGTTCATTGAGTTTTTAGAAATAAATTTTTTGAGTTTTTTGTAATAACTTATATCTCTTGTAGTATCACCAACAATTTCTAAAATAAAATTATCTAAAGGCTTTAAAACTTTTAATAAAAAAAGATAATTTTTTCTATTTATTATACTTCCACATGTTAAAAAATGAATTTTACTATTATTTTTAAAATTATATTTTGCAAATCTTTCTATACCAGGTTCAACTACAGAAATTTTATTTTTTAGTACCTTAAATTCATTTATTAATAAATTTTTTGTATTTTTAGAAGTAACAATAAATTTATTTATATTTTTGAAATTTTCTTTTTCTAATCTTAGGAATTTTTTTGAACTTTGACCTTTAAACTCAAGATATAAAGGATGATGTATTAGTGCGATAACATTGTAAGTAAGTATTTTTTTAAAAATGGAATACATTCCTTCTAAAGCTAATCCATCTATAATAATTTTAGAGTCAGGATCAATTTTATCTAAAATTTTTAGAAAATATTTTATATCGTTATTTGTAGGAAAAGGATAATTTTCACTAAGAGCAATTGATCTAATATTTATATCTCTAATCTTTGCATATTCTAGGATATTTTTTTCATAAATGTACCCTCCAGTTTTTGCATTAATATTTCCTGGATAAACAAAATAAATATCAGATTTATTTTTAGATAACCTCTTTTTCATATGATGCCCATGCAACATTTGATTCTTGCAAGGTTATTTTAATTTTTTTTAAAGATTTGTAATCTTCAGAGAATTCATTTCTTAGTCTATTCAAGATCTTATTGCATATATCTTCTGCTAAAAACTCTGTAGAGGTAATTTTTCCCTTAAATTCATCAATTTCATCTAAATTTTGATAATTATATATTTTAAGAATATCTCTTAATGTCGTGGACACTATTCCTAAATCCATAATTATATTGTATTTATTAAGTTTATCAGTGAAAAATTCAGCATCTACTAAATATGTAGCTCCATGCATATTTTGGGCTGGTCCAAATACTTCTCCAGGTAAAGAATGAGCTATTAGAATATTTTCTCTTACTTTTATCGAATACATAATTAATATTTAACTAGATGCATTATTGTATCCTTATTTTGAAGGATTTTATAGTAATCTTTTTCTAAATCAAAAAAATTACTTTCACTAGTAATTAATTTTTCTAATTTTGAATTTTTTAAAGATTTAATTGCTAATTTTAATCTTCCCTCAAAATCATATTTATTTTTCATATATTTTGGTATTTTAGATACCTGTGAGCTGATAATTTTTAATCTTTTAGAATGAAAAAACCCGCCTAAGGCAACTTCTCCTTTATTTTTACCATACCAACTAGCTTCTACTATTTTTCCTTCGATAGATAATTTTTCCATTAAAGAATTTAAAACTTTATAATTAGCTGTAGTGTTTATTGCTACATCTATTTTCTCAATCTTTCTTATATCGATAAAATTTAATCCTAAATAATTGGCAATTTTTCTTTTATTTTTATTATTATCAAAAACATAAATATTTTTATATCCGTTAATTTTAAAAAAAAATGCAGTTAATAATCCTACAGAGCCAAGCCCTGCAATTAGAATTTTGTTATTACTTTTAGATTGAGTGTCCCAAAAGATATTAATTGCTGTTTCCATATTTGCAGTTAGAATATATTTTCTCAAATTTCCTTTTGGTAGAAAAATTAAATTTTGAATAGAAATTTCATACAAATCTTGATGAGGATAAAGACTAAATATTTTTTTATTTATATATTTCCTTGGACCATCGATAATATTCCCAACATTTATATAACCGTATTTTATAGGTAAATTAAAAGAACCTTCTTGAAAAGGGGCTTTCATTAATTCAAATTGATCCTTACTTACGCTTTTAGATGAAACTAATTTTTCAGTTCCCTTGCTAATACCTGAGTAAATAGTTTTAACTAAAACTGTTTTGTTATTTTTATTGTAAACAAGTTTTTTTTGATAAATTTTAGGTTGTTTTTTTTTATCAATCCATAAAGAATAAGATTTCATAATTTACTTATAAATGTATAATAAAAAAATGCTAACAAACTTTTGGGAAGAATTAACAACAAATGAAATTAAAAAAATAAACAGAAAAACAGTTTTAATTTTCCCATTTTCATCAATAGAACAACACGGTCCGCATCTTCCATTAAATACTGATAAAAAAATTCTTGAAGGAATATTATTAGAATTCAATAAAAAATATAATTCAAGCAAATATTTAATTATGCCTGAAATATATTTTGGTTCAGCTGCTGAACATACAGATTTTGATGGAACAATAAGTATTGATTCATTTGAATTTATATCGCATTCTTTATCAATTTTAGAAAATGTATGTAAATTGAAATTTAAAAATATATTACTTTTAAATAGTCACGGTGGACAAATTAGCCATATAGATATTATTGCTAAAGAATTGAAATCAGAATTTAAGGTAAACATAGTAAAAGGCACATATTTTTTATTTGATCAATTTAAAGGAATTATATCAAGTAAAGAAAAAGACTTTGGTTATCACGGTGGAGAATTTGAAACATCTATTATGTTATATTTGTTTCCAAACCTAGTTAAGCAATCTAAAATTTCTAAACATAGATTATCTCCCGATTATTTATCATCTAAAACCATTTCTTATGAAAAAAATATTAAGAAAACTTGGGTAACTAAAGAATTAAGTAAAAGTGGAATTATTGGAGATCCTAGAAAATCCAATGCAAAGATAGGAAAAAAAATAATTGATAGAGTAACACAAAAATTAGATAAGATAATAAATGAGATGTTTTAAATTTTTATTTATTAAGATTTAAATTAAAAAAATTTTTCGTATACCTCACTGTATTCACAATCATATACTTCACAATTATCTAGCATATATTCAGTTATTTGACTTAAGAATGTACCATGACTGACTAATACAATTTTTTGTAAATTAAGGTTCTTGATAGATAGCAGAAAAGACCTTAATCTAATTTTAATATCATTGTGAGACTCTTGTATAATATTTTTTTCATTAGTAGGTTTGTTATTATTCCACCAAAAATCACTTAAATTATTAAAATCAAAATCATTAAATTCTTTTTTTAATTTTTTTGGCTGCCTTCCTACATCACATGAGTGGTACAAATGCTCTCTTATTAATGGTTCTATTACAGGTTTATTAAATGGAAAAACAATAGAGAATGTTTCCAATGTTCTTGTTAAGGGGGAACAAAAATAATTATCAAATTTAAGATTTTTAATTCTATTATTTAATTTTTTTGCTTGCTCAACTCCTCTTTGAGTAATTCTTGCATCATAATAATAAGTTGGATTATCTAAATCTGATGCTGCATTAGCTTCTGACTCTGCATGTCTAATAAGATATAATTTCATTTTTTAACTATAAATAGGATAAACGTTATACATCAGTAAGTATAAAACTTTGCTTTATTTACGGGAAGAAACGGCCAATAGCAATGGCACAATCATGACTAAGGTTGTTAAGACAGATGGATTAAATAACCAATAAAGAACACCTAGAGAGAATATTAACATCCAGAATTCATTTTTATATAAAAATTTCATTGTTTTTTAATTATATTAATTCAAATTATTTTCTACTAATACTTTTTTTACAGTTTCACCCATTACGGAAGGGTTTTTAGAAATTGTAACTCCACACTCTTTAAGAAGTTCTACTTTTTCTATTGCGCTTTCACCATAAGCAGAAACAATTGCGCCAGCATGCCCCATCACACGACCTTTAGGTGCAGTTAGTCCTGCTATATACGCAATTACTGGTTTACTCATATTTTCTTTAGCAAACTGTCCAGCTTCAACTTCTTGTGGGCCACCTATTTCACCTATCATTAAAACTGCAATAGTTTCATCATCATTTTCAAACTTTTCAATTATATCTCTAAAAGAACTTCCATTTATTGGATCACCTCCTATACCGACACTTGTTGAAACACCAATTTCCAAATCTTTAAGTTGTTGTGCAGCTTCATATCCTAAAGTGCCAGATCTACTAACTATTCCTATTTTACCTTCTTTGTAAATGTGGCCAGGCATAATACCTAACATAGATTTACCAGGGCTAATTATTCCTGCACAATTCGGGCCTACTAATCCCATTTTTTTATCTTTTGGATATCTTCTCATATATCTTTTTATTTTAACCATATCATGAGAAGGAATACCGTCAGTAATAGCAACACACGTTTTAATACCTGCATCAGCAGCTTCCATTGCTGAATCTGCTGCAAAGGCTGGTGGGACAAATAAAATTGATGTTGATGCTCCAGTTTGATCTACAGCTTCTTTAACAGTATTAAAAACAGGAAGATTTAAATGAGTCATACCACCCTTACCAGGTGTTACCCCGCCAACAACGTTAGAACCATACTTAATCATTTCTTCAGCATGAAAACTTCCAATTTTTCCTGTGAAACCTTGGACTAAAATCTTTGTATTTTTGTGAATGATTATAGACATGATTATCCAAGAGCCTTCACTGCTTTATTTGCTGCATCTTCTAAAGTTGATGCTTCAATGTAATTTATATTACTTTTTTTAAGTATTTCATTTCCCTTTTCGACATTAGTTCCAGCTAAACGTATAACTAAAGGATGTTTAATTTCAATTTTTGATAAAGCTTGAACAATTCCTTCTGCAACCCAATCACATCTGTTAATCCCTGCAAAGATATTAACTAATATAACCTTAACTTTTGTGTCCATAGAGATTAATTTAAAAGCTTTAACTATTTTTTCAGGTGTTGCACCTCCGCCAACATCTAAAAAATTTGCTGGTTCACCACCAGCAAGTTTGATCATATCCATTGAAGCCATTGCTAAGCCTGCACCATTAATAATATTACCAATATTCCCATCTAAGCTTACATAATTCATTCCTCTGTCAGAAGCATAAACTTCATTTGAATTTTCTTGTGTTTTATCTCTTAGTTCTGCAATTTCATCTCTTCTAAACATTGCATTATTATCAAAACTCATTTTACAATCTAATGCTAATATTTCATCTTGGTGTGATACAACTAATGGGTTAACTTCAACCATTGTTGCATCAAGCTCACTAAAAGCTTTATAACAACCAATAATTGTATTTGCAGCTCTTGATATCAATTTGGATTCAATTCCTAAACCAAAAGCTATTTCTCTAGCTTGAAATTGTTGAATACCAACTGCTACTTCTATTTTAGATCGTAAAATTGTTTCAGGTTTTTCTTTTGAAATTTCTTCAACACTCATTCCACCTTCTGTTGAAGCTACAACCATTATACTTTCTGAAGATCTATCAAACACTAAACCTAAATATAATTCGTGTTTGATATCAGTTGCTTCTTCAATATAAATTCTATTTATTATCTTACCCTCTGGACCAGTTTGGTTTGTAATTAATTTTTTACCTAACAATTTATCAGTTGCATCAGCAACTTCTAACGGAGAATTACATATTATAATTCCTCCCGCTTTACCTCTAGCACCTGAGTGAACTTGCGCTTTTACAACCCATTTTGAACCACCAATTTCTCTTGCTTTGTTTTCTGCATTTTCTGGACTATAAACAATACCACCAGTCGGAATTTTAACACCAAAATCAGACAATATTTTTTTTGCTTGATATTCGTGTATATCCATTACTTGCTCTCAATTAATTTGTTTATATTTACAATATTTTCAGCCATTCTTGCAGATGCAGCGTCGATCATTCTTCCATCAAACTGAGCAGCACCCTTTCCTTCAGCAGCTGCTTTTTCTAATTCTAATAATATTTTTTTTGCTTTATCTATTTCTTCTTTAGGTGGAGAAAAAACTTCATTAGCAAGATCTATTTGTGATGGATGTATTGCCCATTTACCCTCAAAACCAATTGCTGCAGCTCTTTTTGCTGCATCAAGATATCCTTCTTTGTCATTAAAATCACCAAAAGGTCCGTCTATTGCTCTTAAGCCATATGATCTACAAGTCATTACTAATGTTGATAAGCCATGATGCCATTGATCTCCAGGGTAATCAGGATTTAACCCCCCTATAACAACGGTTCTTGCGCGCATACTTGCTGCATAATCTGCAACTCCAAAATGTAAAGCCTCTAGTCTTGAACTTGATGTTGCAATTGATTGAATATTAGACATTCCTAGTGCTGTTTCAATCAAACATTCTAAACCTATTCTATTTTCAAATTTTTTATTTTGCTCAATTTGATTAAGCAAACAATCGACCATATATACATCAGATGATGAGCCTACTTTTGGAATTAATAATGTATCAACCCTATCACCTACCTCTTCTATAATTTCAATCACATCACGATACATATAGTGTGTATCCAAACCGTTAATTCTTATAGAGATTGTTTTACCTTCTTCTTTCCAATTATATTCTTTTATTGCATTAACAACATTTCTTCTTGCATCAATTTTATCATTGGGAGATACTGCATCTTCTAGGTCTAAGAAAATATAATCGGCATTTGATTTTAATGCTTTTTCAAACATCTTTGGATTAGAGCCGGGAACTGCCAATTCACTTCTGTGTAATCTAGATTTAGCAGGTTTATAAAATAAATGGCTCATTTAAAAAAAAATTATATATTTGATTAATATTATAAAAGCGATAAAAAAATTTAAATATTACAAAGATATTTCCTTTAGGCAATTTTCATCATTATTTTTTGGATTATTTACAATTTTTGATACTGGATAAAAGTCTAAATCATCCTCGATAATACTTTTGTTTTTATGTAGAAATTCATTTTCATTATCATTAAGAAAATCAAGACCCTCATTATGAGACATAATAAGAGGCATTCTATTATGTATATGGGAAAGGTTTTCATTTGCTTTCTTAGTAATGATACAGACAACATTCATTTTTTTATTATCTCTTATTTCTTCTCTCCAAATTCCACCAAAAAACAATAATTCATTTCTAGGAATTGATATTAAATATGGTTGTTTTTGATTATTTATATTTTTCCACTCATAGTATCCATTTGCAATAATAAGACATTTTCTTTTAGTAAATGATTCTTTGAATAAATATTTATCATTAATCGTTTCAATTCTAGCATTAATAACAAATTGAGTAACATTATTTTGTTTACTAAAAAAACTATAACTCCAAATAAAAGTATCTATTAAAAGTTTATGATTGTTTTCATAAATAATATTAACAATATTAGACGGTGATATATTGTAAGACTTATGTGAGTAATTTAAAACTTCAGAGTTAGGAAAAATTTTTATAATTTTTTCTTTATCTTCAGTACTTGTAAATCTTCCGCACACTATGATGCTTGCGATAAAGGCATTGGTCTCGAAACACCTACGGTCATCCAACAATCTTTAAACTCACCGTTTTGCTCTACTTTCTCTACTGTCCATTCGAAACCAAATTTTTTTCCATTACTATCTGTAAGCTCTACAAAGTAATATGAACTTTTTTCTTGTTCCTGAACAGGAATTATATTGTGTTCTAAGTGATCAATCATCATTGAGTAAGATGGATTTTTAATCATCCTAATAAAATTGTCTAGAGGACCTGTGTACATTCTATTATTTGGATGTGCAAATTCCCAAGTTTGTTCAATACCGGCATCGTCAAAAGGTGAATTGTTTTTTTGTAATGCTTTTAATTGAATTAAAATAACTTCTTTAGGACCAATAGAAGGGTCTGGTTTTATCATTTCTCCATAAACACTTTTTGATAATAAAATAAACAAACTAAACAATATAATTTTGAGCATAATTTTAAAATAGTGTAATTATAATTTAAGGCAATATGTATATTTATGATTTTATCCAAGGATTAATAATTGGAGGAACATTAATTATAGCCATAGGACCGCAAAATTTATTTGTAGTTCAACAAGGGCTTAAAAAATCTTATGTTTTTACAGTTACTTTATTTTGCAGTCTATCTGACAGCTTACTAATTGTAATTGGAATAAATCTATCTAATTATATTGTTCAAATTAATCCAAGTATCATAGGAATAATAAAAGTATTAGGTGGAATTTGGCTTATATTTTATGGATTAAATAAAGTTATAAAATTAAATCAAATTAAAGATATAAATAAAAAATTAAATATAATTAACGAATACGGAAAAGTATTAATTACCTTATTCCTTATTACATACGCAAATCCTCATGTTTATCTAGATACAATTATTTTGCTAGGATCATTATCAACAAATTTTAATGATCAATTTTCATTTGGTGTTGGAGCAATTTCAGCTAGTTTTTTGTTTTTCTTTTCTTTGGGATATATGTCAAAGTTTATGTCAAAATATATATATTCAAATAAAACTTGGTTTTGGATTGATCTAACCATTGGTCTGCTAATGATTAGTTATGGAATATATTTTATAATTTTTTAAAGAAAGTTTCTAAGTTTTTACATACCTGATCAACATTTAATTTTGCAAATACAAGAGGTGGTTTTATTTTAATAACATTGTCATAAGGTCCATCAGTGCTCAATAAAATACCTTGATTTCTCATATAATTAATAAGCAGTTTAGCTAATTTTTTATTTGGTTTAGACACATTACTATTCTGAATAATATCTATTCCTAAAAAAAGCCCCCTACCTCTAACTTCACTAATATATTTTTTATATTTAAGTTGGATTTTTTTTAATTCTTTTAAAAAATAATTACCAACTAACAAAGCATTTTTTTGTAGTTTATTATTATCAATAGTCTCTAATACTGCTTTACCGATAGCACAGGAAACAGGATTACCACCGAATGAGTTAAAATATTCCATCCCGTTATTAAAAGTTGAAGCAATTTTTTCTGTAGTTATAACAGCAGCTATAGGATGACCATTGCCCATAGGTTTGCCTAAGGTTACTATATCAGGAACGACATCATGCTCTTCAAATGACCAAAAATGTCTTCCAACGCGTCCAAAACCAGTTTGTACCTCGTCAACAATACATAATGCATTGTTTCTTCTAATTTCTGAAAATATTTCTTTTAAATAATTTTTTGGAAGAATTACTTGACCACCACAACCAAGTATACTTTCAGTGAAAAAACATGCAATATTGGTTTCTTTAACTTTATTTCTAATTACCGTTTTAGCTTCATCTATATATTTTTGAATCCAATTTGAATTTTGATATCTCCACTTACCTCTTAGGGGATCAGGCATGTCTAATACATGAACATAATCTTTTTTACCCAAACCACCCTTACTATTAAATTTATATGGACTTAGATCAATTAAAACATTGGTATGCCCATGATAAGCATTGTCCATCACAAAGACATCTTTTGCACTAGTATAAGTTTGGGCTATTCTATAAGCTAAATCATTAGCTTCAGATCCTGTACATACGAAAAATATCTTATTTAATTTCTTTGGAAACTTACTTAAAAGTAATTCACTATAATCGTTAATTGTATCGTATAGATATCTTGTATTAGTATTAAGTTTTAAATTTTGCTGAGTCATAGCTTCATGGACATAGGAATTTGAATGTCCAACATGGGAAATATTATTTACACAATCTAAGTATCTCCTGCCATATCTATCAAAAAAATACTGATCTTTAGCTTCAAGCATATGAAGAGGTTTCTTGTAAGAAATTGATAAATTATCAGAAATATTTTTTCTTCTTTTCTTTAAAGTATCTTTAAAATTATTATAATTATTAGAATAAAAAGATTTTGGAATTCGTAGAATTAAATTTGGATCAGGTGAAATTTTATTCCAAATATTGAATAAAAATTCTTCACCTACTCCTGGAAAATTCTTATCATGTCCTAATAAATCTAAAATAATTTGAAAATGTAAATGTGGTAACCATTTTCCATTTTCATTAGAATTACCAATTTTACCAATCCATTCACCTTTCTTAATTTTTTTTCCAATTTTTAGTTTTTGAAACATTATTTTAGATAAATGACCGTATAGAGTATAAAATTTATATTTTTTAAAACTATGTTCTAAAACTAGAGTGGGGCCATAGTCATATTTAAAATTATTATTTTTTAAAATTATAATTTTACCATCTATTGGAGCAAATAAATCTGTTCCCTGATCAATAAAAATATCAATTCCTAAGTGAATATTACGTCTTTCTTTCGTATTTAATTCAGAAATAAAGTTAGGTCCCTTATAAACTTTTCTTTTTTCATTGTATAAACCTATACCTATACGAGAATTATCTTCTTTAAATATTTTATTAACTCTTTTCTTAAGCGAACTATTATCTGGGTTACCTTTTAATAAAGGTGAATCAGAACTTAATTTTAAGATAGATTTATTTTTATCAAGTAAATTAAATTTAAAAATATTACCAAAGTTGAATTTATTTATATAATTTATAATTTCATTATGATGGTGAATAATATCAAAGCCGCATATTTCGCGAACAATATATATTAAAAAATTGATAGGAATTTTGTCTAATTTTTCTAATAAGGACCATGCATCTTTCTCACTAATGCTTAAATATTGATTTGATGGATATTTAATTCTTTGTTTTTTTGCCATTACAACAGTAATCATAAGTCTTGACTTGCATAATGATATTAATGAATTAATTTCATCCTCATTAATAGAAAACTGTTTATTGTACTCTGTTATTATATTTTTAAGTGTAAGATAAATATTATCATTGTTCATTAATGCATATGAAAGGCATATAGCTAAATCATTTATTGTTGGAGAATAAATAGAATCTCCATAATCTAGTAAACCACAAACATTGTTTTCTTTAATAACAATATTATAATTATTTGGATCTGAATGAGTTATTGAATATCTTAATTTATTTAAATTATTTTTTACAAATTTTTCATATTCTGAAAAACATTTTAATAAAATTAATTTTTTTGAACCAGTAAAAATATTAATATCTTTTTTAATCCATTTTATATTTGATGGATCCCAAATAAAATCTCTATGGGCATCTATGTCATTAAATGCTTTCAACTTAGTTGATACTTTTCCAAGTAACTTACCTAAAGAATTTTCAATTTTATCGGTACTTTTTATATCTCCATACATTCGCCCTTCAATATAAGATAAGATCCTAACAAAGCATTCTCTATTTTTTTTATCTAAATATTTTACAATCTTTGTATGGTGTATTTTTGGTATAAAAGATTTAAGATTAAGATCACTTCGTAAATAATTAATTAATCTATCTTGGTATTTTAATATATTGATTTTTTCTGATGGGTTTGAAATTTTTAATACATATTTTTTTTTATTATTTATGAATATAATAAAATTTATATCCCTTTCACTATCAAGTTGTTTAATTTTGAGTAATTTATTTCTTAAGAAAGAAAAATTAATCTTTAACCATTTAATTAAATGTTTATTATTAATAATAGGTGGATCAACATCAAAAACTGACATAAAAGGTGTATAATTCATAATGCTGAAATCTAAAAACATTTTTGTTTGTATTGGGGCAATTCATCACGATTATTTATTAAATCTTAAAAAAAATATTATTAATTTTAGATCTAATCAAATTACACAAAAAAGCAGAATTGGTGGAGTGGCGTACAATATTGCAGAATTGCTTTCGTATTTTATTGATGTAAACTTTTATAGTTTAGCTATCAATGAAGAGATTAGAAAAAAAATCTCAAAAAAA
>CABYHW010000004.1 GCA_902518705.1 uncultured Alphaproteobacteria bacterium
ATTATGGCGGAAAGCTATATGGTCTTATATCTTTAGTTCATTTAATTGATTCCTATCAAACAAACCTTCCAATTTGTACAATACACGATAATCCAAAATATCAATGGAGAGGAATGCATCTCGATTGTGCTAGGCAATTCTACACAATCGATGAAATTAAACGTCTATTTGATTACATGGTATTATTTAAGCTTAATAGATTTCACTGGCATTTAACAGATAACGAAGCGTGGAGAATTGAAATTAAAAAATATCCAGATCTAGCATTAAATGGAGGATACAGAGGATATAATTTTAAAATACCACCATTGTATGGAAGTGGTTATGATAAATACGGCGGGTATTACTCACAGGAAGACATCAAAGATTTAATTATATATGCAAAAAAATTAAATATCGAAATTATGCCTGAAATTGATTTACCAGCACATTCTTGGGCATTATTAGAAATCATGCCAGAACTTAGAGAACAGTCTTCAAATATAGTTAGTGAAGATGTTGGTTCGTATAAAAATAATACAATAAATCCTTCCTTAGAAAAAACTGTAACTTTTTTAAAAGATATGTTGAATGAAGTAAGTGAAATTTTCTCATATGATGTAATTCATGTTGGTGTTGATGAAAGACCAAGTAATGCATGGGAAGGTTCGCCAGCAATTATCGAGTTTATGAAAAAAAATAATATTAAATCACAAGAAGAATATCAAGATTACTATATGAATTTTTTAATAGATTTTCTAAAATCAAAAAATAAAAGAACAGCTGCATGGAATGAGGCGGCAGTGTCTCCTCATATCGATCATGGTGTGGGTGGAAGTGCTGGAAAAATTGATAAATCATGTTTGATCTTTTCATGGGAGCATTCAGATGTTGCAAAAAAAACTACAAATAAGGGATTTGAAACAATACTTTGTCCCGGTCAAAAAACATATTTTGATATGGCTTATAATAATTCAACTGAAGAAAGAGGTATTTGTTGGGCTGCAACTATAGAAGTAAAAGACATTTATGAATGGGACCCAATAAAAGATATAAATAAATCAGAATTGATAAAAGGGTTACAAGGTCAACTGTGGTCAGAGACAATTACAGATAAAAAATTTTTTGATCAAATGATCAATCCAAGATTAGCAACTTTATCAGAGGTTGCATGGAAAGGAAAAATTTCAAGAAAATGGATAGAATTTCGTTCAGCACTTCTAAATTCTATGGATTTTTTAAAAAAATTAGGCTGGCGATATCACAATTTTTAATGTTAAAGTAAATTAAATATGAAAATAGGTGCGGTTGGTTTTGGGAGTAGGACAGCAGGTGTTTATAATGAATTTTCAAAAATTAATCCAAATTTTGAAATGGTCGCTTATGTAGATCCTCAGCCAATAGGTAAAGATTTTGCTGAGAAAAATAATTTTTTTCCAAATAAATCATATTCAAGTTTAAACGAAATGTTGGATCGAGAGAAACTAGATATGTTAATGATTGGATCTCCTAATCATTTACATTTAGATCATATAAAGCTTGGATTAGAAGCTGGATTACAAATTTTTGTTGAAAAACCAATAGTAATAAATGAACAAGAAACTTTTGAGTTAGCAAAATTAATAAAAGAATATGGCAAAGAAAAAATTATAGTTGGTTTAGTTTTAAGATATTCGCAGCAAGCAAGATCTGTAAGAAAATTATTAAATCAAAATGCTATTGGAAATATAATATCGATTGAAGCTTCAGAACATATTGTACCCTCCCACGGTGCTTTTTTTATGAGAAATTGGAGAAGAAAACAAAAATATTCAGGAGGCTTTATGCTGGAAAAATGTTGCCATGATATTGATTTTTATTCAATGATTACAAAGAGTAGGCCTATTAAAGTTGCTAGTTTTGGTTCAAGAAGATCTTTTATACCAGATAATCTTCCAGAGGGTTCTCATGAACAATATACAAAAGACAGACTGAAAGGTTGGGAGTCAAAATCAAATGTTTTTGATAGTGATGCTGATATTGTCGATCATCAAGTAGCAATAATAGAATATGAAAATAAAGCAGTATTATCTTTTCACACTAATATGAAAGTTCCAGATGAATTTAGAAGATTTGCTGTTATAGGTTCTGCAGGAATGATTGAAGGGGATTTTGTTAGAGGTTTTATGAAAGCTCATGATGAAAATAATAATGTACTTATTGACGAAGATTATGGAGCAGCCTTTGGAAAAGAAATAAAAGGTCATTATGGTGCAGACAGTTTAATGGCTAAAGACATTAATAATTATTTGTTAAAAAATAATAAAGAATTACCAGTTGGTGTAATAGAGTGTATGGAAGCAGGTATTGTAGCAATGAAAATTGATGAGTCTAGAAATACAGGTAAAGTAATTGACTTAAAAAGTACTTGGGATAAATTTGACTCTTTATTAACCTAGCATATGAAACAAAAATTAAAATCATATAATGCTCAGACTTATTTAGCATATGCTTTGATTGCTCCAGCTGCACTTTATATAGTTCTCATTGTTGCCTGGCCGTTATTGGAAACAATCAGACTATCATTCACAAATTCAAGTTTAGCTGGAGAAGATTATGTTGGATTTGAAAATTATCAAAAAATGCTTTCAAGTAAAAAATTTAATGGGATTGTAACTAGAACTTTTGTTTGGATGTTTTTTTCAGTGTCTTTAAAACTTATTATTGGTTTAATTGGAGCTGTTTTACTAAATGCTAATTTAAAAGGAAGATCAATATTCAGAGTTCTTGTAATGCCTCCCTGGGTAGTGCCCATTGCAATTGGAATGTTGGGTTGGTTATGGTTATACAATGGATATTTTGGAATAATTGCTGGTGTTGGTATGAGAACTGGTATTTTAGATGGTCCATTTGGTTTTCTTGCATACAAGCAAAGTGCTTTTATCTCTACAATAATAGCGGATGTTTGGGTTGGAACGCCAATGGTAACAGTTTTTTTTCTCGCCGCAATGCAAGGTGTTCCAAGAGATTTATACGAGGCAGCTTATTGCGATGGTGCTTCAAGATGGGATAGATTTTTTAAAATTACCCTTCCTCAAATAACTCCAGTAATAATTACAATGTCATTACTGTCTGCGATTTGGACTTTCAATTCATTTGAAATAATTTGGATATTAACCGAGGGTGGACCAAGAGGTGCAACAACAACATTAATAATAGATACATACAAACAAGCTTTAGGAAATTATAAATTTGGAAGAGGAGCAGCAAGAGCTGTAGTTGTCATGATTTTATTAACTTTATTTGCTGGTTTCTACCTAGCTCTTCTTGCAAGAATAAATAAGAAAATTTCTCATGAATAAATATAATACTTTTGAAAAAATACTTATTTATTCAGGCATTTTAGTCTTTATGACATTTATACTTTTGCCTTTTGTAGAAATGTTCTATGCATCCCTTCGTCCATTGGATCATTTATTTCGTTCACCATATCAATTTTATTCTGATGATTTATCTTTTTGGGCATATAGAGAAATGTGGAATACAGTTCCAATGCTTGGAAGATATATATTTAATAGTTTTTTTTTAGCGACTTCAGTTGCAGTAATAACACTTATTTTTGTAATCCCAGCAGCATATTCTTATGCTCGTTTCAAATTTCCAGCAAAGAATACAAGTCTATATGTATTGCTTGCAATAAATATGTTCTCAGGGGCAGTTCTTTTAATTCCTTTATATAAAGTTTTAAGAACTTTTGGTTTGTTGAATAGTTATCAAGCAATGATTGTACCTGGAGTAGCATTTTTAATTCCTACATCTATTTGGTTATTAAAATCATACTTTGAAAAAATACCAATTGATTTAGAAGAAGCTGCTTTCGTAGACGGGGCCTCAAGAGTACAGATCTTACGTCATATAATAGCTCCACTTAGTACTCCTGGATTGGTTGTAGTTGGAATATATGCATTTATTGGCGCTTATGCACAACAGTTCTTATTTGCAATAACGTTTAATCAAAAAAAAGAATATATGCCTATTCCTTCAGGATTATATGAATTTATAGGATATCAAAGTGTAAAATGGAATGAAATGATGGCAGCTTCTCTTGTTGGGATAGCACCTGTTTTATTAGTTTTTATTTTTTTACAAAAATATATTGTTGAAGGACTTACTGCAGGAGCAGTTAAAAACTAAATTGGATAAATATAATTTATACGAAAAGATAATCTTATATTTAGGTATACTAGTTTTCATGACTTTTATACTTCTACCGTTTGTAGAAATGTTCTATGCATCCCTTCGTCCATTGGATCATTTATTTCGTTCACCATATCAATTTTATTCTGATGATTTATCTTTTTGGGCATATAGAGAAATGTGGAAAACTGTTCCAATGTTGCCGCGATATATTTTTAATAGTTTTTTTCTTGCTAGTGTTACATCTTTAATTACTTTGTTATTTGTTATTCCTGCCGCTTATTCTTATGCTCGTTTCAGATTTCCTTTTAAGAATTCATCTTTATATATTTTACTAGCAATAAATATGTTTTCAGGTGCTGTACTTTTAATTCCATTATATAAAGTTTTAAGAACTTTTGGTCTTCTTAATACATACCAAGCAATGATAGTACCAGGTGTCGCCTTCTTAATACCTACCGCAATATGGTTATTAAAATCATACTTTGAAAAAATCCCAATTGATTTGGAAGAGGCTGCATTCGTTGATGGAGCTTCAAGGGTTCAAATTTTAAGACACATTATAGCACCCCTTAGTACTCCTGGCTTAGTAGTTGTTGGGATATATGCTTTTATAGGATCATATGCACAACAGTTCTTATTTGCGATAACTTTTAATCAAAAAAAAGAATATATGCCTATTCCCTCAGGACTCTATGAATTTATTGGTTACACGACAGTTAAATGGAATGAAATGATGGCAGCCTCTCTTGTTGGGATAGCACCTGTATTAATCATTTTTCTTTTTCTACAGAAATATATTGTTGCTGGTTTGACTTCTGGAGCTGTAAAAAACTAGAGAAATACATAAAATCTAACTTGCCTCATAGAGCCAGATGATGTTATCTCTTCTTTATAATTTAAATGGAGGAAATATGAATTTCAAAAAACTATCTTCATTTCTTACAATTGCTATACTTTCACTTGTTGGCTTTAAAGCATATGCTGCTGACGTACATGGTGTATTCTGTGGTAGTGATCTTCGACCTAATTATGTTGAAATAGCTGATAAGTACATGGAAGACAATCCTGGAGTAAACGTAACTCTAGAGGCTGTTCCTTGGGGAACATGTCAAGATAAAGTAATCAATCTTGCTATCGCGGGTGATCCCGTTGCATTTTCATATGTTGGATCAAGAACTCTAAAAGGTCTTGCAGAAAATGGACATATTTTAGAAACAAATATTCCTGCTTCACAACAAGCAATGTATCAACCAGGTATCTTAAACACAGTAACACACATGGGTAAAACTTGGGGTTTCCCTCATGCGTTTTCAACTAAAGCACTTTTCATGAATTGTGGTCTTTTAGAAAAAGCAGGTGTTGCATGTGAAGGTCCTCAAAGTTGGGATGAATTATATTCAATGGCTGAAGCTGTAACAAAAAATGTTGATGGAGTGGCAGGAATTGGATTAGCTGGTAAAGATTTTGATAATACTATGCACCAATTCTTAAACTACCTATACAGTAATGGGGGACAAGTTATTGATCCAATGACAAATGAAATAACTTTGAATTCATCTAATACTGTTGAAACATTAGAATTTTATGGAAAGTTAGCAAACGTTGCTCAAGAAGGTCCTTTAGCTTGGGAGAGATCTCAGTTAACAGAACTCTTTAATGACGAAAAAATTGCTATGTATATTAATGGACCTTGGGGTAGAGGTCAGCATAAGGAAGGTCTAGATGTTAAAACAGTTAGAATTCCAGCTGGACCACAAGGAAGTCAAGGTACGCTTTTAATCACTGATAGTGTTGCAGTTTTCTCAAACACAGGCGTTGAAAAAGAAGCAATGGAATTAGCTAGCATAATCACATCAGGTGATTCTCAATACAGTCTTGATACTGATTGGGGTCTAACACCAATTATGCAATATCCTCAAATTGGAAATGAAGCTCCATACAATGAAGATTATTGGATGATGTTTATTGATTCTATTGGCGATGGTGGACCAGAGCCACTATTTGTAGACTACAAAGCTTTTCAAGCTGTTATGAACTCTATGATCCAGGGTGCAATTCTTGGTGAAGGCGATGCTGCAGATTTAGTAGCTGAAGCAGCTGAAGAGTTAGAAGAATACAAATAATCATATTATTTTGCTAGGGCTATATTTGCCCTAGCATCAAATATAAAATTCAAATGAGTAAATTAACAAGATCCTATTCATCAAAAATTAATTCAATTTTAAAAAAAATACTTAAAGAAGAAGAAAAAAAATTCTTACAGTGTGCTAAATTAATTAGCAAATCGTATAAAAAAGGTGGGCAGTTATATATTTTTGGAACTGGACATTCTAGGTTGCTTGGAGAAGAGTCATTTCACAGAGCAGGAGGTTTTGCTGCCGCATGTCCAATAAGAGATGATGATCTCAGTTTTAAAAAAGGAGCAAGAAAGGCTACTGCTTTAGAAAGAACTCCAAACATAGCAAAAAAAGCTCTAGCTAAATATAAAATTACTAGCAATGATATTTTAATGATTGTATCTAATTCTGGTGTTAATCATGCACCAGTTGAAGCTGCATTAATTGCAAAGAAAAAAAAAATAAAAACTATTTCACTAACATCTGTGAAGTACTCAAAACAAGCTCCTCTATCTAAATTGAACAAAAGATTATTTGAAATAACTGATATATTCATTGATAATAAGATTCCACCTGGTGATGCGATTATAAATGTCAAAGATAATATGGTTGGGCCAGCTTCAACAATTACTGGATCTTTTATTTTAAATTCAATTTTAATTGAAGTTGCAAATATCTTAAAAAATGAAAAATTGTTTCCATTCTACATCAGCGTAAATATGCCAAATGCTAAAAAAAATAACGATAAATTAGAGAAAAAATTTAGTAAGATTAACCCTCATTTATAAGTATTTTTTAATTTTTTAATAACTAGCAAATTACTATATAAGATATTAAATTTAGATGACTAATCAAAATAAAGTTAGTGGAAAAATAATAAATCATAATTCTACCTATATTGGTGATGTATTTTTCAGTGAAAAAATTAGTGAGTTAAAAATAAAGGACTCTGATGATTATAATAATATTATAATTCCTGGTTTTATTGATCTGCATTGTCATGGCGGTAATGGATTTGATGTAATGGAGGGATCAAAATCAATTATTGAAATGTCAAAATATCATCTGAGGCATGGGACAACTTCAATTATACCAACTACTTGGACTAATACCCTAGAAAATACTATTTTAGCATTAAAAGGGTTTAATGAAATAAAGAATGATAATCAAAATATTCTTGGTATTCATCTAGAGGGACCTTTTATAAATCCTAATAAACTTGGGGCTCAACCAAATTTAACGGAGAAACCATCTTTAGATTTTATAAAAAAAATTCTTGAAATCTCCGATGTAAAAATCATTACTTTAGCTCCAGAAATTGATGGGATGCAAGAATTTATAAATGACTTAGTAAATCTAAATATTAAGGTTCAATTTGGTCACACTTTAGCAGATTTTTCTTGCTGTGATAAAATTATGAAAGATTATGAAGTTGGTTTTACACATTTGTATAATGCTATGTCTGGTAATGATCATAGATCTCCAGGAGTTTTATCAGCTGCTCTTACAAAAGGAAAATATGCTGAAATAATCTGTGATAATATACATGTTAGTAAAGAAGCAATCAAAATTGCAAAAAAATGTATTCCTGGGCTGTATGCAATAACAGATTCTATTAACGCAAGTGGACTGAATGATGGAGAATATATTTTTGCAAAAAATAATATAATAAAAGAAAATAATTCAGTTAAAATAAAGTCTGACGGTACTTTAGCTGGAAGTATTGTTACTATGGATCAAACTTTTAAAAATTTAATATCAATGGACTTTTCATTAGAAGAAGCAGTTGCTCTAACAAGTTATAATGCTTCTAAATATTTGAATCTAGAAAGTGTCGGTATAATCCAAAAAAATTTTTTAAGTAATTTTCTTATTTTAGATAAAGAATTTAATCTTAAAGAAGTTTATTTAAGAGGAAAAAAAATTAATGTCTAGCTCTCAAGTCTTATCTGAAGCACTTTCAATTCCAAATAAAATTAATCATTTTAGCTTGAATGATAAAAATAATTATCAGGAAATATCAAATTTAATATCAGAAAAAAAAATTGATTATGTTGTTACTGTGGCAAGAGGTACTTCAGATTGTGCTGCTCTTTATTTGTCTTATATGTTTGCAAAATATCTAGGTTTACCAACATACAGCATGCCTCCATCTATTATAACTTTAGAAGAATCAAAATTTGATTTTTCGAAAGCATTAGTTTTCATTATTTCTCAATCTGGAAAAAGTGAAGATTTAGTTGAATGTCATAAAATGGTACAAAAAATGGGAGCAAAGACGATATTAATAAGTAATAATTTAAATAGCCCTATTATAAAAACATCCAATTATTTTTTTGATATAAATGCTGGGGAAGAAAAAAGTGTTGCAGCAACAAAAACTTTTGTGATGTCTTTATTGATAATTTTAAAGCTTGTTTTTAACACTCTTAATAAAAAAGATATTAATAAACATATTGAAAAGCTAAGTGATGATTTAATTTTGGATAATCAAAATCAATGGAATCCAAATATATTAGATAAAACTATAAGTAATGGATATATAATTAGTAGAGGTGTTGGATATGCAATTTCTAATGAAATATCTCTAAAGTTTAAAGAGTTATGTCAAGAAATGATAGAACCTTTCAGTAGTGCTGAGGTAATGCATGGACCGAAAAGCCTTATAGAAAACTCATTCAAGTTATTTACTATATCGCTTAGAGATAAAAGTGGGATGATAGTAGCAAAAGATTCTTCTCAAATTATCTCTCTAACTAATCTTCACTATGAAATTACCTATGATGAAAACTCGAATACAAAATTAAAATTCAACACTAGTGAAATGGTAGAGTTAGATCCAATAATAGTACTATCAAAATTTTATCCATGGATAATTAATTACTCATTTGAAAAAGGATTAGACCCAGACAATCCTAGATATTTAACTAAAATAACACAAACATTCTAATTTGAATAATATTGATATAGCAATTATTGGCGCAGGTTCTGCAGGAAGTATAATAGCAAATAAACTTCTGAGTAAAACTAATTTTAATATAGCCCTTATTGAAGCTGGACCTAAAGATAACAATCCTATCATTGATGTTCCTCTTGGTTATGGAATGACATTTTACAATAAAAAAATTAATTGGAACTTCTATTCAGAAAAACAAGATAATTTATTTAACCGCCAAATATATTATCCAAGAGGTAAAGTTTTAGGTGGCTCTGGCTCAATAAATGCAATGGTCTATGCAAGAGGATTAGAAACAGATTATGAGAATTGGGGTAGCAACAAGGAATGGAATTTTGAAAATATAAAAAAAGTATACAGCTCTATGGAACAACAAATAAATGATGATAAAGAATTTCTTACAAAAGAAAAGATTCCAGTAAATAATGTAAGTAAGCATCATCATTCAATTTTAGAATATTTTTTTAATGCTAGTAATGAAATTGGTATTAAAAAAAACACCAATTTAACTACATCAATTGAAAATCAAGTAGGTCATTACAATATCAATACTTATAAGGGTACCAGGCATTCATCATCAAAAGTTTTTTTAAAGCCTGTATTAAAAAATCCTAGATTAACTTTACTAGACAATACTCGGGTAAAAAATCTAATAATCAAAGATAAAAAAATTACTGGTATTAAAATTCAAAATAAATCAACAGAACAAATACTTAAACTATCCCATGGAGCAATATTATGTTCTGGCTCAATAATGACACCTTACTTGTTAATGCATTCTGGTATTGGTGATAAAGAACATTTAAAAAATTTTGATAAAGAGATAATAATTGATAATTCTAATGTTGGAAGAAATCTTCAGGATCATCTTGGTTTAGATTATTTATTTAAAACTTATCATCATTCACTAAATCAATCGTTAGGAACTTGGCCAGGCAGAATTACTTCTGTATTAAAATATATTTATAATAGGAAAGGACCATTATCACTAAGTATTAATCAGTCTGGGGGATATGTAAATTGGAATTCAAAACATCATTATCCCAACTTGCAGATATATTTCAATCCGTTGACTTATTCTATCACTCATAAAAATAAAAGACCTTTACTAAAAACTGATAAATTTAATGGTTTTATTATTGGTTATAATTCTTGTCGACCAAAAAGTTTAGGAACAGTTAAATTAAATTCTCCTAATTTTGATGTTTCTCCATTGATTGATCCAAATTTTCTATCACATGAAGAAGATATATATGATGTTAAATGCGCAATTAATTTTTCTCAAGTTTTGGCGAATACAAATAGTATAAAAAAAATAAGAAATGAAAGTGTTACGCATGATCTTTTAAATGCTACTGAAGAAGAAATGATTGATCACTTTAAATCTAATGCAGTTTCTATATATCACCCTTGTGGTACTTGTAAAATGGATGAAGATCCTAAAAAAGGAGTTGTTTCTGAAAGATTAAAAGTTCATGGAATGGAGAATCTTTGGATTGCTGATGCATCTGTTTTTCCAAATATTACTTCTGGCAATATAAATGCCCCTGTAATGATGCTTGCTAATCTTGGAAGTAAATTTATTATTGAGGATTTAAACAAAATTAATTTATGAAAATAGTTAAACTTGAAACATTCACAAAACCATATGTAAGTTTTGTAAAAATAACAGTTGAGGATGGTTCAATTGGTTATGGTCAAATGTCAACTTATCATGCAGATATCACAGCTCAAATTTTTCATAAACAAGTTGCACCTTGGGTTTTAGGAAAAGAATATTTTGATTTTGATGATTTGGAAGATTTTATCTTTGAAAGAGAGCATAAATTTCCAGGATCATATCTTTTACGTGCAATAGCTGGTTTAGATACAGCGTTGTGGGATTTAAAAGGTAAAATCGAAAGTAAACCTGTAGTTTCATTGATAGGAGGATCTCCAGGAAATTTAAGAATTTATGGTTCATCAATGAAAAGAGATATTACACCAGATGATGAAGCAAATAGATTTAAAAAACTCTTTGATGAAAAAGGTGTTAATGCATTTAAATTTAGAGTTGGTTCTGAATGTGGAAGAGGTATCGATGAATGGGAAGGAAGAACGCCTAGTATAGTAAAAACAATAAATTCGACTTTAGATAAAAGTGTAATTAAAATGGTCGATGCAAACAGTTGTTATAGCTCTGTTCAAGCAATAGAAATTGGGAAACTTTTAGAAGATAATGATGTTACTCATTTTGAAGAACCTTGTCCTTATTGGAAACCAGAAGAAACCAAAAAAGTTACTGATAGTTTAAAGATAGACGTTACTGGAGGTGAGCAGGATTGTGACCTTAGAATTTGGAGAGATATGGTTAACAGAAAAATTGTAAATATTTTTCAACCAGATGTTATGTATATGGGGGGATTAACAAAAGCTTTAAAGGTTGCTAAAATTATTGAAAAAGGTGGTTTTATATGCACTCCACATACCGCTAATTTATCTTTAGTAACAATCTGCACAATGCATTTTTTAAAAGCAATAAATAATTCAGGACCCTATCTTGAATTTTCAATTGAGGGTAAAGACTATTATCCTTGGCAACAGAATTTATTTTTAGGCGATCCTTTTAAAATATCTAATGGAATGGTTAAAATCGAAGATACTCCTGGTTGGGGTATCGAGATTAATCCTGATTGGTTAGATAAATCAGAATATAAAAAGACAGAAATATAAAAAAATGATTAAAAATATAATTTTTGATTTTGATGGTGTAATTGTTGATAGTGAAGTTTTAGTTTCTAAAGCATTTGCCAAATATTTTAGTAAAATTGATTACGCAATTACTGAAGAGAAATTTTATAAATATGCAGGAAAAAAAACTGTTGAAGTAATAGATCTATTATCTGCTAAATATCAGATCCAAAATAAAGAAAAATTTACAAACGAAATATTTGAAATTGTTTCAGAAGTTTATTCCAAAGATTTAAAACTAGTAGATGGAGCAAAAGACTATATCATCAAATCTGAAAGAAATCACTTCATTGGATCCAATAGTAATAAAGACAGAATTCTGGATGGTTTGAAAATTGTTGGTTTAGATAAAACATTTTTAAGTGATCAGGTTTACTCTTTTGATATGGTCCAAAGACCAAAACCTGATCCAGATATATACTTAAAGGTTTTAAATGATAATTCACTTGATAGAGAAGAAACAGTCATTATTGAAGATAGTGGAGTAGGTGTCAAAGCAGCTACTGAAGCAAAAGTAAGAGTATTTGGTCTTACTGCAGGAAAACATTGGTATTCAAACAGAGAGAAAAATGAATTATTTGACAATGGTGCTTTGAATGTATTTAGTGATTATGAAAGTCTAGGTAAGGCAATAGAGGAACTTTAAATGGGACCAGATGTAAAAGGCAATCCACTGTATATTTCAGTTTATCTTTTGATAGCCTCCTATATTTTAGGCGAATTTATTTTCCCTAAATATCCACTGTTGTATATCCTTAATCTTTTAGGAATATTAATTATAATATTAATGCCAATTGTATTTTTTTCTTCCCGAAATGCATTTAACGCTCATGAAGAGAAATTACTTCCACAAACTGAAACAAATAAAATTATAAAAACGGGAATTTTTGCTTATTCTCGAAACCCAATTTATCTATGTTTTGTTTTATTTCATTTTGGAATGTTTCTTACTTTTGAAAATATCATGTATTTTCTTTGCTCTATTGGATTGTTTTTTTGGTTAAATAATTTTGTAATATATGAAGAAGAAAAGTATTTAAAAGATAAATTTGGAGATGAATTTGAAAGATATTGTGATTCTGTAAAAAGATGGATTTTCTTCTAGTTAAAATTTATTGAGGAAATCTTATGATTTTTTTCAAATTTAATAACAACTTGAGCTTTTTTATTTAAATCCTTTAACATCCATTTAGTTATCTTCTCGTAATGTTGAATAAAAATTTTAATTTCATTTGGAGTCATTCTTTTCGAATTTTTATTTTTTGATTGATTAGTTTTTTCCTGCTTTAATCGCCATTTGAAAACATTATCAAAAGAGGATGTTTTTAAAAAAACAAGTTCATCAAATAGTTTAAATAATTTTTTATATTCTAATTTTAACTTATTATTATAGAAATTTCTCCATTGATATTTTGAATCTTTTATTTTTTCTAAATTATTTATATTTTTATGTAGAATTTTTTTTGGAATTTCAGAACTTCCACAACACCAACCTTCTAAGAAAAGAATATCACATTTAGTTTTAGTTATTTTTGTTGATTTAGAAGTGTCATCAATCAATTTATCAAATATGGGGGTTGTAATGGGGTATTTACCTTTATTGAATTGTTTTATATTTTTAACCAATTTTCTAATATCATGTGTTCCTGGGACACCTCTAGTTATTAATAATTTATGTATTTGTTTTGATAATAGTAATCGATGTTTTTTTGATAAATAATAATTATCTAAATTAAGCAAAAGTATTTTCTTATTATAAAATTTTTCAATAGTTTTAGAGATGATATTAATAAATGATGATTTTCCAATACCTTGAGAGCCTCCAAACAGGAATTTTTTTGATTTACTAGAGCAAATATAATTTATGATTGGAATTAATTTATCTTCTATGTACTTTTTGGAATATTTTTTATTATATGTTTTGTGTATTTCTATTTGAATATAGTCTATTAATGCACTCATTTAATATTTATTTATAAACAAAATACTTATACATGAAATTTCTTTTTGATTTAGGTGGTGTTTTTTTTGATTGGGACCCTCATTATTTTTATAAAGATGTATTTAAAGATAAAGAAGAAAGAGATAATTTCCTTAATAATATTTGCAATGATGAATGGAATATCCAACAAGATGCTGGAAGACTCATAAAAGACGCAGAAACTGATCTAATAAAGAATTATCCTGATTATGAAGATAAAATAAAATTATACTATAAAAATCATCATAGAATGTTCAAGAAAATCTTTCACCATTCAGTTAATGTTTTAGATGAATTGAAAAATAAAAAATATGAGTGTTATGTTTTATCAAATTGGTCCTGGGAAACATTTCAAGGTATGGATAAAAAATACCCATTTTTAAATAAATTTGATGGTTTAATAATTTCTGGAAAAGAAAAATTAGTTAAACCTGATGCTCAAATATATAAATTAGCAGTAAACCGCTTTAATCTAATTCCACAAGAAACTGTTTTTATAGATGATAAAAAAGAGAATATTGAGGCTGCAAACAAACTTGGTTTTTTAACTATACATTTAACTAACCCTGAAATAATAATTCAAGAAATTAATAGATTTATTTAATTTAATTATGAACGAAATTTTTGATATTTTAGTTATTGGAGGGGGTATTAATGGTGCTGGAATTGTAAGAGACGCCTCAGGAAGAAATTTAAAAGTTTGTTTGGTTGAAAAAAACACAGTTGGCTCAGCTACTTCGTCTTGGTCTACAAAATTAATACATGGTGGATTAAGGTATCTTGAAAATTATGAATTTCGTCTAGTACGTGAATCTCTTAAGGAAAGAGAAGTAATTAAAAAAATTGCCAGTAATATAACAACACCATTACCTTTTATTATACCGCATCAAAAATCTTTAAGATCTAAATGGTTAATTAAATTAGGATTATTTTTATATGATAATATTGGCGGCAAAATGACTATACCAAAATCTTCAACTATAAATATTAAAAAGGAAATTCCTAATATTTTAAAAGATCAATTTAAAATTGGTTTCCAATATTATGATTTACAAGTTGATGATAAAAAACTTGTTCAGTTAAATGTTGAAGATGCAAAGAAAAAAGGTGCAATGATTATTCAAAATAGAAAAGTTATAGACGCAAAACGAAATAAAAATATTTGGGATATAACTTTAGATGATAACACTATACTTAAATCTAAAATTCTTATTAATGCTGCTGGCCCTTGGATAAATGAAGTTTTACATAATGTTATTAAATTAAATTCAAATAAATCAATTCGACTTGTAAAAGGTAGTCATATAATAACTAAAAGTCTTTATAGTCAGAAAAAAGCTTTCACTTTACAAAATGAAGATAACAGAATAATTTTTGTAATACCGTATAAAGATGAATATTCACTTATTGGCACTACTGAAACAGAAGTTTTTTCACCAGAAAATCCTAAAATTGATGAAAGTGAAATTGATTATTTATTAAACTCAGTAAATAAATATTTTGTTAAACAAATATCAAGAAATGATGTCGTAAGTTCTTATTCTGGAATTAGACCGCTTATTGAAGATTTTAAAGAAGCTTCAAAAGTTACTAGAGACTATATATTTGATTTAAATGAGGATGGTTCACAAGCACCTTTACTAAGCATTTATGGTGGAAAATTAACAACATATAGGAAATTAGCTGAAAATGTTCTTTTAACTCTTAATAATCATATTCCCATAAATAAGAAAAATTCTTGGACTGCTGAACAAAAACTATAATTGGTATCCCTCTTAAATAACTTTTCAAATTTGGTGGGCAGAAAAGTTTTATAAGAGGAATACTTCTTATAGGAGGAAATAATATGAACCCTCTGCCCATTATAATAATAGTTTAAATTCATAATATTTATTGAAAATTTTTAAAAAAGGGATGTATTGCCCCTTAATAAGGGGCAATAATTAATACGATTCTATTATTTAAATGCTTCGCCTGAACTATCAAATAATTGGCATCTTCCAGCAGGGAATCCTACTTTTACAGTATCACCAACTTTGATTTCAGAATGTCCTTCAGTTTCAGCAACTAATGGCTCTCCATCTTTTTCAAGGTATAGATAAGAAACGTCACCAAGCTTTTCGACAACAAATACTTTACTTTCCCAAGACCCATCCGCATCACCATTTACTACTAAGTGCTCTGGTCTAATGCCTAAAGTTACTGAATCACCCTCTGAAGATGATGCTGACATTTTAGAGACTGATATTTTTGACATTCCCATAATATCAACTTCTGTAGCATCAGAACTTTTGCTTAATATCTTACTTGAAATAAAGTTCATTTTTGGTGATCCAATAAACCCACCTACGAACATATTATTTGGTTTATCATAAAGTTCTAGTGGTGATCCTTTTTGTGAAACTATACCTGTATCAAGTACAACAATATCATCAGCTAGAGTCATAGCTTCTGTCTGATCGTGTGTAACATAGATCATTGTTGCTTCTAGTTCATTATGCAGTTTTGCTAATTCAACTCTCATTTGAACTCTTAATGCAGCATCAAGGTTTGAAAGCGGTTCATCAAATAAGAAAACTTTTGGCTTTCTGGTAATTGCTCTCCCAATAGCAACACGCTGTCTTTGACCACCTGAAAGTTGTTTAGGTTTTCTTTGAAGATAATCTTCTATTTGAAGAATTCTTGCTGCCTCATTTACTCTTTCATTAATTTCATCTTTTGATCTTTTTTCTAGTTTTAAACCAAACGCCATGTTATCAAATACAGTCATGTGAGGGTATAATGCATACGACTGAAACACCATTGCAATATTTCTTTGCTTTGGTGGTAAATCATTAACTACCTGACCATCAATTGAAATTGTGCCTGAATTTATATCTTCTAGTCCCGCTATCATTCTTAACATAGTTGATTTACCACAACCACTTGGGCCAACTAAAACTGTGAATGATTGACTTTTTATATCAAGAGAAACATCCTTAATTACATGGACGTCTCCAAAATATTTATTAACAGTATTTATATTTATATCTGCCACTTCATCCTCCTTTGAGCGATCTTTCAAGTGTATGAATACATCATCATACAAATATATTTATATTTAAAGGTATATTTATTGAAAAATCAATACTTTTTAGTATTTAACCTTTAACTGATCCAGCTACTAAACCTCGTATAAAATATCTCTGTAGAGCAAAAAAGATAAATAAAGGTACAGTCATTGATACAAAAGCACCAGTAGTTAAAATTTCCCAATTTTCACCTCTAGATCCAAGTAATTCTTTTAATTTTGCGGTTAATATTATTTCACTTGGAACCTGATCTAAAAATACTAAACCTACTAAAAGATCATTCCAACACCATAAAAATTGTAAAATAAATATTGAAGCAAAAGCTGGTATCGAAAGAGGAATAATTATTCGTAAAAAAATATCATAATGAGAAGCACCATCAACTTTAGCAGCTTCCATCATTTCATTAGGTAAGCTTTTTAAAAAATTTCTTAATAGAAAAGTAGTTGAGGCTAATCCAAAACCAGTATGTGCCATCCAAACACCGGGATAGGACTTAGCTGCTACTCCAAATAATGCTCCAAAATCATTATAGATTGTTAGTATTGGTATTAGAGACATTTGAAGAGGAACAACTAGAGATGCAATTATTATTGCTAGTAAAGTATCCCTTCCATAAAATTTCATCCAAGTTAAGGAATATGCAAAGAAAGAGCATATTATTAAAGGAATTAGTGTTGAAGGTAATGCTACTGCCATTGTATTAATAAAAGCTCTACCAATTCCTTCCTTGAATAATACTTCTCTGTAATTTTCAAAAGTAAATGCAGGAGGACTTAATGATGTAGTAAATAATCTCTTACCTTTTTTCTTTTTAAATTCTGTTTTAGATCTCCATTCATAATTTCCATCTTCATCAAGAAGCACTTCACTTTCATCTTTAAAAATTGCGACATCTCCAATATTAAATTCATTAATTTTTTTAGATGTAATTCCAAAACTTTCTATTTTTTTTTCTGAATTATCTTCAAATAACTTTCCTTTAATTTTGAAATAACCATCTTCTTCAATTTGGCTTTCCATTCCTGACATTCTATAAATTTCATTTACTTCAGTAGTAGTTAAGGAAGTCCACCATCCACTTATAGCTAATAAATCTTTATCTCTTAAAGAACTAATAAACAGACCAAATGTAGGAATAATCCATATAATAACAAAGAAGAGGAGTAAAAGTTGAGATAATAAAGATGATATTGAAAATTTCTTCATTATATTTTTTGTTCCTGTCTATGTTTGTATAAGTTCCATGCTAAGATTGGTATGACACCAATCATAATAACAATTGCTAAAACACTTCCTCTTCCCGAGTCACCACCACCTCTAAACATCCAGTCGTACATTAAGTTCGCTAAGACTCCAGTTTGCCATTCCCCATTAGTCATAGCAAAAATAATATCAAATATTCTTAAAACAATTATTGTAATTAATGTCCAAATCACAAGTATCGTTTGTTCTAAATAAGGAATTATAATTGAAAAAAATATTTTTAACTCACTAGCTCCATCAATTCTTGCTGCTTCAAGCATTTCCTTAGGTATACTTCTTAATGCAGCACTAAAAATAACTAAAGCTAATCCAGTTTGTATCCAAATCATAATAGCCATCAAAAAGAAATTGTTCCACATAGGTATTGTTAACCATGCTTGTGGTTCATAACCAAGAGAAACAATTATTGCATTAAGTAGTCCAATTTGTGTATTCTCAGGCCCTCTATACTCATAAATAAATTTCCAAATTACACCAGCTCCTACAAATGATATTGCCATAGGCATAAAAATTATAGATTTTGCAATTGAACCCCACCAAATTCTATCAGCTAAGTTAGCAATGACTAATCCAAAAAAAGTGCTTAATGTTGGGACTACAAGTAACCATACTAAATTATTTAATATACTTCTTCTAAATTCGGGATCATTAATTGCCCATTTGTAATTGTATAGTCCGACAAATTCTCTTCCAAATTTATCATAAAAGCTAAGCCTGATAGTTTCAAACACTGGATATAAAATAAAAATAAATAAAACAATAAATGCGGGTGTTATAAAAACTATGACCCTTATAGAATTTTCAAAATTATATCTTTTCAGTGTTTTGTTACCATAAGTATCTAAAATATAATTTGAGATATGAAAGTAGGCTATGAAAAATAATATTCCTAAAAAAACAATAAATACTAAATTCAGGATGGTCATTAGTGATTAAATATATAAAAAAAACAGGCGAACAAGTTAATTGTTCGCCTGTTCATAATTGAAAAGTTACTTAATTGCGTCCCAACTATCTTGGATCGCATCTGCTACATCTTGGGCAGATTTTCCGTTAGTATAGTCAACCATACCAGTCCAGAAAGTTCCAGCACCAATAGCACCAGGCATTAAGTCTGACGCATCAAATCTAAACGTTGTTGCGCCTGTTAAAATTTCACCTAGTTTTCTAAAAGTTTCACTAGCATATTTACTTCCATCAACACCTTTGTGAGGAGTCAGGAAACCACCTTTAGCCATCCAATATTCATGAGCTTCAGGATGCATTAAGAATTTAATGAACTCTATTGTTGCTTGGTTATCATTAGTAGCCGCTACTAATGTACCAGCTCCAAGTACAGGAGTACCTAAATCTTTTCCAGCAAATGCAGGGAAATAGAAAAAGTCATAATCTACACCAGCTTCAACACCTTCAGGAAAGAATGCAGGAATAAAACTTGCCTGACGGTGCATCATGCACTCAGCAGGAGAAGTAAATAAACCATTTGGAGCATCTCTGAAGTCTGTTGTAGCAACTGCTTTTGATCCACCATTAACATAACTATCGTTTAGAGCAATTGAGCCAAAGAAATCCATTGCCTCAAGAACTCTTGGGTCATTGAAAGGCATTTCGTTTGACACCCACATGTCGTAAACATCTGGAGAATGAGTTCTAAGCATAATATCTTCCATCCAGTCAGTTGCAGGCCAACCTGTAGCTGCTCCAGAACCTAGACCAATACACCAAGGGGTATTTCCATCTGAAGCCATTTGTTCAGTTAATGCCATAAGTTCTTCCATAGATGAAGGAACTTCATAACCATTATCTTCAAAGTTATCAGGTGAATACCAAACTAAACTTTTTACGTTAGTTCTAAAAAAGATAGCATTAAACTGATCATTACCGTTTTCATCAGCATAAGTCGATAGATCAATCCATGATTGACCGGCAGCATAGTTATCTAAAACTAATTGTTTAATATCATCTCCAAGAGGAACTAATCCTCCCATTGCTGCAGCATTAGCAGCTAGACCAGGTTGTGGAAACACAACTAGATCAGCAGCACTTCCAGCTTTTAGATCGATCATAACTTGTTGTTCAAAACTATCTGAGCCTCCATATTCAAATGTTGCTCCTGTAGCTTTTTCAAATATAGCACCTACTTCTCTCATTGTTTCTTGCTCTGGAGATAACCAAGGACCAAACATAACTACCTTTTGTCCACTTAGATCAGGACCAGTATATGCGTGTCCTCCAGCAAATGCAGAGAAACTTAGAAATAATGAAGAAATAAATACTACTAGACTTTTAATTGAATTTTTCATTAATCCTCCTAATTTATAAAAAACAATTATCCCATCATTAGTTATTGTCAATTTATAATAACTTTCTAATTGTTGATATTTACTGTCAATTTATAACAGTTTTATATTTTGTTGATTTTGCTCAAGAAAAAATTCAAATATAAATCTTATATTTATTCTTATGATGGCACAATTTTTGAAATATAAAATGAATTATCCTTATTTTGTTTAATTATTGCTGGAATAATTTCCTTATATGCATCAAATAAACTAGTATTTGCTTTTGGTAATTGATTCTTAATTAAATTACTTAATTTAGGTAAATTGTAAGATGGCACAGATGGAAACATGTGGTGTTCAACATGATATTCCATATGCCAATATAAAAAACTAAAAATTGGATTTAAGCGCACTGATCGAGTTGTAAATCTGTGATCTTTAATATCTTCAGGTAGACCAATATGTTGAGTTTGATTAAAAAGTTCAATAATATTTCCCCAATACCTAGGAAAGAAAATTAGAAGAGCTGGAAGTGGATTCATTAAATAAATGGATATTACAAAAGATGCTATCCATATTGTAACATGTATTCTTGAAATAAGTCTACATTTCCAAATTTCATTTTGAGGTATGCAATCTCTCATAACAGGAGTTGTAAGCCCAATAGCATGTTTAATAGTTTCAAATTTCCATGAGTCTTTAAATTTTATTAACTCTGCGAATGGTACAAAGCTAAATAGAAAACTTTGAAGAGTTGGATATTGATGGAATAATGCAGCTTCATAATCATGAGGGTCTTTTACTGAAGCAGTGTTGCTATGATGTCTAAAATGGCTCCACGTCCACCTTGTAGGCTCAAAGTCTGTCATAAAAGAACCTATTTGATAAAAGATTTCATTTAAATATTTTGATTTGAAAGCTGTTCTATGACCACATTCGTGCCAGATAGGGTTACTTGCGTAAAATAAAACACCATAAAGCCATAGCCATAATACAGTCCACCATGTTCCCCAAGTTACTGCAGACATGTATCCAAAGAAAAATAGTAATATGAAATATATGGTAACGTGCTGTAATCCCTTAAGATCACTTTTTTTTGATAATAGTTTTAAGTCTTTTTTACTTATTTCGGCCCTAAACCATTTAGTATCTACGTTATCTAATTCTTCTGACATTGATCTTTTATAAAAAAATTGATGAAAATATAAAGATAAAAATCAACTATTTTGACACACTAAACATCAACCCATTTACCAATTTCATTACTTTCTATACATTTATCAATAATATTTTGAATTTTTGCACCTTGATAAAAATCTGGTTGCATATTCAGGTTTGTTTTTATTGATTCTATAAAATTTTTATAATTACTGGGTGTTTTGGGGCACTCAATTGTATCCCAAGACATTTTATTGATATTTTCATTTATACAAATGTGAAGAGTCGACCATTTGGTCCTTTCTTCATCAAGCTCAACCTTTACAGCACCCTTTGTACAAAATACTTCTAAGATTATGGAATTTGCATGTCCGGTTGCATATCTTGTATTTGTTATTGTTCCAATAGCTCCATTCTCAAATCTAACTAACGAATTGAAACCATCATTAGCATCTAATGTATATTCTTTTATTTTATTTCCTTTATCGAAGTATGTTTTTAAATCAGTACAAATCTCTTTTATGTCACCTACTGCATTAACAGCAAAATCAAAAATATGAACACCCGTATCCCCTAAAGCACCGTTACTTCCATGTTTTGTTGATAGTCTCCACAACCATTTGTCTTCTTCTCTCCAATCACCCCATTTATTACTTGTAAGCCAAGACTGATAATAACAAGCACTAACATGTCTTGGGCTTCCTATTTCACCAGATTTTAATATTTCAACTAATCTTTGATATGCACTTGACTCCCTATAAGTAAAATTAATCATATTAATTTTTTTAGATTTTACTGCCGCATTTACCATATCTTTTGCATCACTATAATTTTCAGCAAGTGGTTTCTCACAAAAAACATTATAACCACTTTTTAAAATTTGTAGTGTAGTTTCTTTATGAAACTTATCAGGTGTTGTATTGCTAATACCATCAAAAGTTTTTTCTTTTTCAAGCATTTCTTCTAAACTCAAATATCCTCTGATATCTGCATTTTTATTATTTGATAAAAATATTTCTAAATTTTTTTGATTTGTATCACAAACAGCTTCAACATTAACATTTGGCATATTGTTAAATTCATTAAGATGTCTTGAAGAAATATTTCCTGTTCCAACAATACCAATTTTCATTTTATTTTTCTTCTGTTGGATGTCCTACACTAAAACCTTTCTTACTAATCTTTTCAATAGGTCTTGGTCTATTACTTTTCGGAGTTGGAGAGTGTATGTCTTCCCACAAAATTTTATTTTTTTGTTTTACAAAATGTATTGCATTTGTGATTACTTTTTGCACATTAATATTATGGTAAGTTGGATAAGCTTCGTGACCTGGTCGAAAATAAAATATTTGACCATTTCCTCTTCTGTATAGTAATCCAGATCTAAATGTTTCTCCTCCTTCAAACCAACTAGTAAAAAGGGTTTCATCTGGAGAAGGAACTTGAAAAGGCTCACCATACATCTCTTCCATTTCTATTTCAAAATATGGATCTAAACCCTCACAAATAGGATGCCCAGGATTGCATATCCATAATCTTTCTTTTTCTCCATATTCTCTCCAAGTTAGATTGCAATTGGTACCCATTAATCTTTTAAATATTTTAGAATGGTGTCCGGAATGTAATACTATCAAACCCATTCCCTCAAGAACTCTTCTTTGAACCAACTCAACGGTAGAATCTAAAACCTCTTCATGGGCTTTGTGACCCCACCAAATGACAACATCACAATTGTTTAATAATTCTTCACTCAATCCATTCCCATCTTCTTTGAGTGTAGCAGTTTTAATTTTTAAATTAATATCAGTTGATAAAAAATCTTTTATGCTGTTATGAATACCCTGAGGATAAATTTTTTTAACTTTTTCATTTTCTACTTCATGAATATTTTCATTCCAGATAATTACATTTGTCATTTTGTTTTATCTAACTCTTTCTCCATGAAGACGATGTCCTAATAATGCTAACAATATAATTAAACCATTAAAGAATTGTCTCCATTCACCACTCCAACCTATTGCTATTATACCAATTTCCATATAGGCAATTATTCCTACGCCAAAGACTGCCCCAATGATCGTACCCAATCCCCCCCAGTAAGGAGTGCCGCCAACAAACACTGCCGCGAGAGCTAATAACAAATATCCAAAACCCTGAGTAGGAAAAAATGTATATGTAATCATAGTGGTAAATATTCCACCTATAGCTGCACCAACACCAACAAACATAAAAGCTTTTATTTTAACAGCATTTACATTAATACCCATTTGTTCTGCACTAACAGAATTATCTCCTACATGCTGAATATGAATACCAAAAACATGTTTGTTAAAAAAATAGTAACAAAAAATTACAAATATTGCTGCCCAAAAAATTTGCATTGGGAAGCCATAAAAATTTCCAACTAAAAGAGGGTAGATCCAGTGGTTCTCTACTTCCATAATCGTAATGGATCTGCTGTTAGATAATAAGAGAATTACACCTCTCAATAAAAATAATACTCCAAGTGACGCAACAAGAGAGGAAAGTCTAAATACAACAATTAATGTTCCAACGAGAGCACCAATAGCTGCTCCAGTAAAAATACCAAGAACTAAACAAATAGCTGGATCAACTCCATTTTTAACAAGTAAAGCAAATATATAAGCTGCTACAGCGTAAGTAGAGGCAAAGGAAAGATCTATTTCACCAGATGCAACTAGAAAAACTAATGGTATAGTTAAAAATATCAAAGTTGGCATCATTACAAATACTGATTGATGAAGGTTAGGCCTTATCCAAGCTTCTGGTGCACCTATTAAAAAAATTACCATTAATAGAACAAAGTATCCAATGCTTCCTAAAGCCCTTCCATTTCTGTGAAAGTAATTACTTAAATATGAATTATTTTTACTCATTAGTGTGCCTTTATTGTTTCTCGCATTATCTTCATGAGTTCTTCTGGTGTTGATACATCATTTTTATTAAGTTGATGAACAACTTCTCCTCTATCTAAAATTACAAATCTATCCGATATATCATATACATGATAAATGTTATGACCAATAAAAAGAACTGATCTATTTGATTTTTTTACATTTAGGACAAAATCAAAAACTTTCTGTGTTTCATTAAGAGATAAGTTATTTGTTGGCTCATCAAGAACAATTAATTCTGCTTTATTATAAATTGCTCTTGCAATTGCTACGCCTTGTCTTTCACCTCCGGATAAATTTCCAACAGGAGATTCAGCATTAATTAATTTTGATGTAAAACCTATTTCTCTTATTAATCTATTTGCTTCAAAAATTTGTTCTTTTTCTTTTATAAAACCAAATGGGTATCGAAGTTCCTTACCCATAAAAATATTTTTAACTATCGATTGTTGTGGAGTTAAAGCTCTATCTTGAAAAACAGTTTCTATACCAGACTCTCTAGCCTTGAGGGCATTCCAAGCGTTTACTTTTTTTCCTCTTATTAGTATATCACCTTCGTCAGGACTATATACACCTACTAGTGTTTTAATTAATGTTGATTTACCTGCACCATTATCACCAATTAAACCTACCACTTCACCCCTGGTTACTTTTAATGATGCTTTGTTTAGAGCAGTAATACCGCCAAACCTTTTTGTAACATTATCTAATTCAATGATATTTTCCATAAAATTTGAAATGCTAACCCATTAAAATGGGTTAGCAATATATTTACCTATCTTAAGCCTGCATCAGCAAGAGCTTTAACAGCTTGATAATTATTTGTATCAACAAATCCTGCACCAGTATCTTGGTTTATTGCACCAGTACCAAGTACAGCTGTTTGACAAAGTGACAATACTGGAAGATACCCTTGAAGAAAAGGTTGTTGATCAGATGTTAGATGAACATATCCTTTTTCAAACGCCGACATAATTTGTGGACTTGTATCAAATCCAATTTGAAGTAACTCATCTGGTCCATAACCAGCAGCTTTGGCAATACCTTCCGCAACATTCATTACATCACTACCAGAGTGAACAATTACTTTTGTTTCAGGATTGGCATTTAACGCTGCTGAGAAAACTGGGATAGTCATATTTGGATCTGAAGCATAAGCTGGTTGTCCATCAAGAACAGTAACTGTCATTCCGTGTTCTTCAAATATGATTCTTGCACCATCTTCTCTTTGAGCTCTAGCGTAATCTCCAATAGGAACCATTACTATAGCGTGATCTCCAGCTTTGAAACCAAATTGCCTAATTGCTTCTCTTGCAAGAGCTTTACCTTGAGTTGCTAAATTTGCTCCTACGTATCCGCCACCAAATTTTGCTCTTACACCTGATGGATCAACGTTTTGATATGTCATTAGAATACCCTTTTCAGCGGCTTGTTTTGCTAAAGGCATTAGAGCTTCATCTCCTGGATGTCCCATCATTGCAATAGCATCAACACCAAGTCCAACTGATTCTCTAAGTTGACGGACCATTTTTTCAAAATCCCATTCTGAGTATATAATTTCGGCGTCAGCTCCAGTATCTCTAATAGCATTCATAGCTCCTGCTGCAACTATTCCAGCAAAACCTCCTGCTTCAGGACCACCTGCATAGAAATGCATTTTTACATCTGAGCACCATTTATCACCTAGGTCTTGTCCAGTTGGAGCAGCATAAGCTTGCATAGAAACTGGAAAAAGAAATAAAGTAATAAGAAGTAATTTAATAATTTTCATATTTCCTCCCACGGATTTATTTTTAACATTAATATTAAATAATAATAATAAAGTTTAACAAAAATAACTTGTAAATGTCAACTAGTAGAGTCTTTTACTTATACGCTTAGTTTGTCCATGACTATAGACACCATCAACCCCACCATCTCTTCCATAACCAGATCTTTTGTAACCCCCTCCAGGTAGGTTGGTTCCATCAACAGCCCAGTCATTATGCCATATAATTCCGGCTTGAATTCTATCAGCTGTCCATCTCGCTTTTTGATCATCTGCAGTAAATACACCCGAAGCTAGACCATATTTCGTTGAGTTTGCTATACTTATTGCTTCTTCTTCATCTTCAAAATCAAATATTGATGTAACTGGACCAAATATTTCTTCTTGTGCAATTGTTGCATCAATTTTTACATTGTCAAAAATCGTTGGTTTGTAGAAATTACCATCTTCTCTTTCAGCCTTTTCTCCACCTATGGCTATAGTTGCTCCTGATTGTACTCCAGATTTTACATAATTTGAGACTCTTTGCATTTGATCTTTTGAAATAAGTGGTGTTACCTGAGTATCTTTTTCATCACCTGCACCAACTTTTAATTTTTGAGTTTTTGCCACTAGCTTTGTCATATACTCATCCTTAATTTTTGGATGCAGTAATACTCTAGACATCGCTACACAAATTTGACCAGCATTAGGTTTAAAAACTCCTCTTAAAGTACTGTCTACAGCTTTATCAATATCGGCATCAGGATAGATTATAGCTGCAGACTTTCCGCCTAATTCAAAATGAGTAGGAATAATTCTATCTGCTGTTTCTTTTAGAATTTCAGATGCAACTTCAGGCGATCCTGTAAAAACAATATAATCACTTCCAGGATGTTGAACTAGTTTTCGACCAGTTGTTTCACCATAACCATGAACAATATTTATAATTCCATCTGGCACGCCTACATCTTTAAAAATTTGACCATAAAAATTAGATGATATGGGACACAATTCAGGAGGTTTGATAACTATTGTATTTCCAACAATCCAGTTTTGTGCAACCATACCTGAAAAAATAGAAACAGGATAGTTCCACGGAACAATTTGAAGAGCTACTCCAAAAGGCTCAAGTACAACATAATTTAAAGTATCATGTCCTGAAGGTATAAGTTTATTTTCTATTTTATCTGTTAGCCCAGCATAAAAATCAAAAGTATCAGCAGCACCTTTAAATTCATCTATACATTGTTTGATTGTTTTACCATTTTCTTGACTTAAAAGTTTACCACCTTCATTTTTTCGTTCCCTTAATTTTTGAGCAATTGCTCTCATCATATTTGATTTATTTTTTGCATCCATGTCTACTAAAATTCTTTTATCAAAAGCTCTTTTTGCTGCTTGGAAGGCTAAATCTATTTCTTCATCAAGAGCTTCATCGATATTTCCTACGATTTTTTGATTTGCTGGATTTAAAACAGGAATATTTTTTTTTGATATTGAATCAATAAAATTACCATCGATAAAATTTCTTAACTCCATATAAATTATAAATAAAACTAAAGTTTAGGAAGTGTCAAGTATAGTTTAATTATTTGGAACTTGAACTGGTATATAATAATCAGGATTTTTTGATTTTTTAATAACAGCTGGAATTATATCTTTATATGCAGAGTATAATGTTTGTGGTTCTGGTAACTGATCTTTTATTACTTCATACAATTTAGGAAGATTATAAGATGGGACCATTGGAAACATATGGTGCTCGATATGATATTCCATTTTCCAATATATAAAACTAAATACTGGGTTCAATCTTATAGACCTAGTAGATAGGCGATGATCTTTAGTATTTTCTTGCAAACCCATATGTTGAGTAATGCCCCAAATGCCATTAAAAGTTGCAAAAAATTTTGGAACTAAAAATAATAGTATTGGCAGTAATGAGCTAAAGTAAATTGAAGAAGCAATTATTGATATCCAAAGAAAAACAAAAAATCTTGAACTATTAATACAATCTTGAATTTTATCTTGAGGTATACAATCTCTCATTACATCTGTTTTAATTCCAAGAGCATGTTTGATAATTTCGATATATAATGATTTATGTATAGTAAAAAATCCAATACCTGGGATAAAATTAATTAAAAAACTTAAAAGTGTGTGTTTAGAAAAAATACTTCCATCAGCTTCGTAATCGTGAGGGTCAACTGAGGCGGTATAACTATGATGTAGAGAATGACTCCATCTCCATCTAACAGGTTCAAAATTATTCATAAAGCTTGCAATATGATAAAAGAAATCATTTAACTTTCGTGTTTTAAAAGCTGTTCTATGGCCACACTCATGCCAAATAGCATCAGCGCCACCCCAAAACATACAATACATAATATAGAATGGTACAAACCACCAAGTCTGCCAGAAGTAAGCTGAAAGTATGCCAAGTCCAGTTAGAGATAATGTAAATATTATAATATGCTTCCACCCCTCATAATCTGTTCTTTTAGAGAGTTTTTTTAGAGTTTTCCGATCTATGTTTGCCCTAAACCACTCGTTTGATATGTTATTAATGCCTGTTTTTATTTTTTTATCATTTGACATATTTTCTTTATAATTAATAAAAAATTAATATTTTTCCAGTAATTTTCTTAATATTATTTTATAACAAACAAGCAATATTTAGTTTAATTAGCAAAATAATAGAAAAATCTTAAAAAATGAATCTTACTATAGTTGGTACCGGTTATGTTGGGTTGGTAACAGGAGCATGCTTTGCCGAATTTGGTTATTCTGTAACATGTGTAGACAAAGATATTAAACGCCTTGAAATGCTTAAATCAGGAAAGTGCCCATTTTTTGAACCAGGCATGGATGAACTTTTAGACAAGCATATAAATAAAACAAAATTAATATCTTTTGAATCAAATATTAAAAATAACTTAGATAATACAGATATAATTTTTATTACTGTAGGAACTCCAACAAGAAGATTAGAGGATGAGGCTGATTTAAGTTTTGTATGGCAAGTTGCTGAAGAAATTTCTGATAACATAAAAAAATATTGTTTAGTTGTTACTAAGTCTACTGTTCCAGTTGGTACTACTAAGGAGGTTAAAAAAATTATTTCAAATAAAATAGATCAAAAACTTTTTGATGTCGTATCCAATCCAGAATTTCTTCGAGAGGGATCTGCAATCAATGATTTTATCAGGCCAGATAGAATAGTTATAGGAACAGAAAATAAAAAATCTGAAAATATAATGAGAGAACTTTATAGACCATTATTTCTTAAAGAAACACCAATTGTAGCAACATCTATCGAAACTTCAGAGATAATTAAATATGCATCAAATAGTTTTCTAGCTACAAAAATAGCTTTCATTAATGAAGTTGCCGATTTATGTGAAGTTGTTGGTGCTGATGTTCAGCAAGTTGCTTATGCAATGGGTATAGACAAAAGAATTGGATCTAAATTTTTGAATGCTGGACCAGGATTTGGTGGTTCATGTTTTCCAAAAGATGTTAAGGCTTTTGCTTCAACTGCTAAAAACAAAAATATTGATTTATCAATCATTAATGCAGTTAATAAATCTAACCAAGATCGTATAATAAAAATTTCAGATAAAATAGTTTCAAATATTGAGAATAAATCTACTATTTGTTTTCTTGGTTTAAGCTTCAAGCCCAACACTGATGATGTTAGGGATTCTACTTCCATGAAAATTGCATCTAACCTATTTGAAAAGGGATATAATGTTCAATGTTATGATCCTGAAGCAATGAATAATGCAAAAAAAGAAAATTCAAATCTTATATATTTTAATTCTGCTTATGAGGCTTGTGAAGGAGCATCTGCAATTATTATTGGAACAGAATGGAATGAATTTAGGGCATTAAATTTCAAAAAAATATCAAAAATCTTAAAAGAAAAAATAATTTTTGATCTTAGAAATATATATATTCCAGAAGATTTAAAAGATTTGGGATTTAATTACTATGGCACTGGAAAATAAATTGAAGATTGAAAGTTTTGATAAAGAGGTCTTAAGAGAGTACGACATCAGAGGAGTAGTTGGAAATAATATTAATCAAAATACAGCCTATACAATTGGTAGAACGTTTGGATACACTGTAAGTAATAGATTAAAATCTAATGTAATAGCTACTGGCTATGATGGAAGATTAACATCACCAGATTTACACCAAGCTCTTTGTGAAGGATTAAAAGACTCTGGAGCAAAAGTTATTAATATTGGTATGGGGCCAACCCCTATGACTTATTTTGCTCATTATCATCTCGAAGCGGATGCTGTTATAATGGTTACAGGGTCTCACAATCCTTCGGAATACAATGGCTTTAAAATGGTCTTAAATAAGCATTCTTTTTATGCCGAAGACATCCAAAGCCTTCAAAAATTAATTGATCAGAATAATTTAAAATTAACAGAAGGAGAGATTATTAATAAAGATATTAAAAAGGAATACATCAATAGATTATTACAAAATATTAATCTCAATAAAAAAATAAAAATTGCTTGGGATATTGGAAATGGAGCAATGGGATCAGTTATTAAAGAAATTACTGATAATTTAAATAATTCTGAAAACATTTTGATTAATGAAAAAGTTGATGGCAATTTTCCAAATCATCACCCGGACCCTACGGTTCCAGAGAATATGGAGCAATTAATAAAAGTAGTTAAAGAAAACCAATGCGACATAGGTCTTGCCTTTGATGGAGATGGAGATCGTTTAGGTGTTGTAGATAATGTAGGTAATTTAGTTTGGGCAGATCAATACATGTTATTACTATGCACGGAAATTGCAAAATTACATGATAATCCAAAAATAATTATGGATGTTAAATGTAGTAAAGTATTTTTTGATGAAGCAAAAAAACTGAATTGTGATCCTATAATGTCTAAAACTGGCCATTCACCTATAAAAGAAAAAATGAAAGAATTGAACTCTCCTTTATCAGGTGAAATGAGTGGTCACGTTTGTTACGCTGATGATTTTTATGGTTATGATGATGCTATGTACGTAGCATTGCGACTACTTAGAATACTATGTAATCAAGAAAAGTCCCTAAATGAATTAATAAATATTTATCCAAAAACATTTTCAACACCAGAAACAAGATTTGATGTTGATGAAACAAAAAAATTTTTAATTATTGACGAAATTAAAGACAGAATAAAAAATACAGATGGTAAAATAATTGACATTGATGGCATAAGAGTTGAAAATAATAATGGATGGTTTCTAATGAGAGCTAGTAACACTCAAAACCAATTAACATGTAGAGCAGAGTCAACCTCTCAAGAAGGTCTTAAGTATCTAATTGAAATTATCGAAAATCAATTATCATTAAGTGGTGTAAATTATAAATTTACAATCTAACAAAACAATCTCGGTTATATTTTTTTAGTCTTTTACAAGCTGTATATGCTTCTTTTTTAGAAAAATTTTCAAATCTAGATTCATAAAGTTGTTTGCCGCTAACTCTTATAAGAACGACATTTGAAATTTTATCTTTTGTAGAAATTGGATATTTACTTTTTATTAATTTAATTTGTTTTTCAGCATTATTTCTATATTTAAATGTTCCAACAACAATTGAGTAATTATTTTCTTTAACCTCTTTTACTTCCTTTTTTACAATTTCTTTTTTATTATCATTTGTTTTTATATTTAATTCAGCAAATTCTTTATCCATAATAATTTTAAGAGATTTATTTCTTTGGCTCCCAGTGTCACCTCCAAAGATTATACCAATGAGTCTTTTATTGTCTCTTACAGCTGAAAAAGCTAATTGAAAACCAGATGCCTTTATATACCCCGTTTTAATTCCATCCGCACCTTCATAACTTAACATTAATTTATTATGAGTTTTGTAAGTTTTACCTTTGTAAGCAAACTTTGTATTACTGAACAATTTGTATTCATTTGGAAAATTTGTAATAAGCTTATGACATAGTTTTGAAATATCTCTTGCAGTTGTTAATTGAGCTCTATTAGGAAGACCAGATGCGTTTTTAAATGTTGTGTTTTTCATACCTAGATTTTTTGCATAGCTTGTCATAAGTTTTGCAAATTCTTTCTCACTACCAGAAATATTTTCTGCTACTACTGTAGCCACATCATTTGCTGATTTAATTATAAGCGCATTAACTGCATCTCTTACTTTAATACTTGAACCTTCTTCTAAATATAATTTGCTTGGTGATCTTGATGCTGCAACACTTGATACACTCAATTGACTATCGAAGCTTAGATTTCCTTTTTTAATGTAATCAAATACAATGTATAAAGTCATTATTTTTGTAAGGGATGCTGGATAATTTCTAGTATCAGCATTGACTTCAAATAAAACTTCTTGGGTATCAAAATCGATTACTATAGCTGCTTTTTTAGCTAATATATTTGATGAAAAACTTATTATGAAAAAACTATTTAAAATTATGATTAATAATAAATTTTTTTTCATTTTTCTTTGATTAACATAAGATTTTCGATGCTTTCAAACATAAAAATACTTTAAAATATTTCAAAACATATTATTTAATAAATATGGCAAATGAAGATCAAAATAACAATAATAATGAGGATTTTCAAAGGGGTCTATTATTAGATACTAAACCAAAAACAAAAAAACCTTCTATGTATAATGTCCTATTATTAAATGATGATTATACTCCAATGGAATTTGTTGTAATGGTTTTAGAAAAAATATTTAATAAAAAACAAGAAGAGGCAACGCAAATTATGCTACATGTTCATAAAAATGGTATTGGAGTATGTGGAACATTTACGTATGAAGTAGCGGAGTCTAAATGTAAATCGGTAATGGATATGGCAAAAAAAAATGAACATCCCTTACAATGTACAATGGAAAAAAGTTAATGCTGTCACAAAATTTAGAAAAAACATTAAGAGAAGCATATCAATTAGCAACGAACTATAAGCATGAGTATGTAACTTTAGAGCACTTATTATTTTCTCTTTTGGAAGACCAAGATGCAATTAGTGTTCTTAAGGCGTGCGCAGTAGATATTTCAAATTTAAAAGAAAGTGTTGAGAAATTTATTATTAATGATTTAGAAAATCTTAAAGAGAACTTTACTGGAGAGCCAAAATTAACAAATGGTTTTCAAAGAGTTTTACAAAGAGCTGCTATTCACGTGCAATCGAGTGGGAGAGAGAGTGTTACAGGAGCTAACATGATTGTAGCTTTATTTTCTGAGAAAGAAAGCCATGCAGTATATTTTCTTCATCAACAAAATATGAGCAGATTAGATGCTGTTCAATATATTTCACATGGTATTTCTAAAGCTAACGAAAGTTTTGAAAATGAAGAATTTGTAGATAGTCAAACAAATGATGATAATACACAACAAAAACCCAAAAGTGCTTTAGGTCAATTTTGTATAAATCTTAATGAGAGATCAAAAGATGGTAAAATTGATAAGCTCATTGGTCGAAACAAAGAATTAGATAGAACAATTCAAATTTTATGTAGAAGACAAAAAAATAATCCTTTATTCGTTGGTGACCCAGGTGTTGGAAAAACAGCAATTGCTGAAGGTTTAGCAAAAAGAATTACAGAAAAGAAAGTACCTAAAATTATGGAGGATGCTGTAATTTATTCTTTAGATATGGGAGCATTACTTGCAGGCACTAGATACAGAGGTGATTTTGAAGAAAGATTGAAAGCAGTTCTTAAAGAATTACAAAAGAAAGATAAAGCTGTTCTATTTATTGACGAAATACATACAGTTATTGGGGCAGGAGCAACGAGTGGAGGCTCAATGGATGCAAGTAATTTATTAAAACCATCTCTAGGAAATGGCACTCTTAAATGTATTGGATCAACAACTTACAAGGAATTTAAAAATTATTTTGAAAAAGATAGAGCTTTAGTAAGAAGGTTCCAAAAAATTGATGTTAAGGAACCATCAAAAGATGAGACTGTTAAAATTCTTGAGGGCTTAAAAACGTACTATGAAGAACACCATAATATTAAATATTCACCAGAAGCAATTATTAGTGCAGTTGAGTTATCGAATAAATATATAGGTGATAGAAAGCTTCCAGATAAAGCTATTGATGTTATCGATGAAGCAGGAGCCTCTCAATATTTATTACCAGAAGAAAAGAGAAAAAAAATTATTCTTTCGAAAGATATTGAAGCAGTAGTTGCTTTAATGGCTAGAATTCCAACAAAATCTGTTAATCAAAGTGATAAGAACAGTTTAAAAAATTTAGAAAGAGATTTGAAAAATTTCGTCTTTGGTCAAGACAACGCCATCGAAGAATTATCATCTTCCATTAAGTTGGCAAGAGCAGGACTAAGAGAAGATGGAAAGCCAATTGGCTCATATCTATTTTCTGGGCCTACAGGAGTAGGGAAGACTGAGGTAGCTAAACAATTAAGTAATACACTTGGTATTAAACTTCTTAGATTTGATATGTCAGAATATATGGAGCGTCATACAGTGAGCAGACTTATTGGAGCCCCTCCTGGTTACGTAGGTTTCGACCAAGGTGGATTATTAACTGATGGAGTCGATCAAAATCCTCATTGTGTATTGCTTTTGGATGAAATTGAAAAAGCCCACTATGATTTATTCAACATTCTTTTACAAGTAATGGATTATGGAAAACTAACCGATCACAATGGTAAGACGATAGATTTCAGAAACGTTATATTAATTATGACAACTAATGCCGGTGCAATTGATGTATCTAAAAACAAAATTGGTTTTAATGCAAAAAGATCTAACGATGATAGTAGTGATGCAATAAATAGAATTTTTTCACCAGAATTTAGAAATCGTATCGACTCAATTATTCATTTTAATCATTTATCTAAAAATATTGTACTTTCGATAGTAGATAAATTTATTATAGAAATTGAAGCACAACTCGAAGATAAAGGAGTTTCATTATCAATTAATAAAGAAGCAAAAGAATTTTTAGCTGAAGAGGGTTATGATGAAGTATACGGTGCTAGAGAATTAGGCAGAGTCATACAAGAAAAAGTTAAAAAACCGATGGCTGAAGAACTTATCTTTGGTAAACTAGCTAAAGGTGGACATGTTGAAATTACATGTAAAGATAAAAAAATTAACTTTGAATTTTCTAATAAACAAGAAGTAAAAAAAGAATTAGCCTAATTTTTGAAAGGAAGATAATCTTCTAATTTTTCTTTTTGATTGTCAATGAGTTGACTTTCGTTATCCAGAAAATTTTGAATAGCTTTACTAAATTCTTGATCTTTAATCCAGTGAGCACTCCATGTTTTTGTAGGGGCATAACCTCTTTGTAATTTATGCTCACCTTGAGCACCTGCCTCTACAATTTGAATCTTATTTTGAATTGCGTATTCAATTGCTTGATAATAACAGAGTTCAAAATGTAAAAATGGTACTTCATATTTTGATCCCCATAATCGTCCATACAAATGAGTTTTACTTAGAAAATTAATTGCAGAAGCAACCATTTTATCTTCTTGATAAGCCATTATAAGCAATATTTTATTTTTAAAATTCTGTAATATATCAAAGAAAAATTCTTTAGTTAAATAAGTAGAACCCCATTTTCTACCTGTTGTATCTAAATAACAATCGTAAAAAAAATTTATATGCTCTTCTTTAATATCATCTCCATTAAGTAATTTTACAGTTAAATTATTCTTTTCAATACATTGTCTTTCTCGTCTAATAATTTTTCTTTTTCTTGAGGATAAGTCTTTTAAGAATTCATTAAAATTTTTGTATTCATTATTGTTCCAATGAAATTGTATTCCTGATCTAACCATAATATTATCAATACCATTCCAATTTGATGCATCATTGATAAAATTAAAATGGAGAGAAGAAACATTTATTTTTTTTGCCTCTTGTATAATATTATTAATTACCTGAACTTGCTTTCCTTTTTTATCTTTTACTGATTTGTTTAAAACAATTCTATCACCAGTTACTGGTGTAAACGGTATAGCAGATTGAAGTTTGGGATAATAGTTTATTCCATATCGATGATAAGCATCAGCCCAAGAATGATCAAAAATATATTCTCCAAAAGAATGGTTCTTTATATAAAGAGGACATAATGAGATAATTTTATCATTTTCTTGTTCAATATAATGATATGGCTGCCAACCTGTTTTGGTATTTGCACTATTACTTTTTTCTAAAGCGTGTAGAAATTCATATTGTAAGAATGGATGATCATTTCCAACACATTCATTCCATTCAGAACTTTTGATGTTAGTGAGCGAAGAGCAAAAAAAATGTTCACTCATTTTGAGTATGCTATTTAATTTTAATTATTGCGTCTATTTCAACAGAAATATTGAGTGGAAGAGCATTTGATCCAACTGCGAACCGGGCATGTCTTCCTTTATCACCAAATATACTAACTAATAAATCTGATGCTCCATTTATGATTTTAGGTTGATCAGTAAAGTTATCTTTACAATTAACAAAACCCCCAAGTTTCAAAAAGGTGTCTAATCTATCCCAATCTCCATTTATTGATGTTTTTAGAGCTGCGATAATGTTAATGCAGCAAATTTCAGCGGCTTTTATTCCTTCATCTTCAGAAATATCTACACCAACTTTTCCACTATACAAAATTTTACCATCTATTACAGGTCCTTGACCTGATACATAAACGGTACTATCTGAAACTTTATAAGGAACGTAATTTGCAAGTGGTGTTGGCATATCAGGAATATTTAAATCTAATTTCTTGATATTTTCTTCAAAGATGTGCATTACATATATATAAAACAATTTGGGTGAAGGTAAAGAAAACAAATATGATTAAATTTAAAAAACTATTTATTTTCATCTTCATTTTCTCAATATTTTTAAAAGGAGAGATTTTAATGGCTGATGAAAAAAAAGATATTATCCATATGACACTTAAAGATGGAATTGTTGTAATAGAGACAAAACCAGATGTAGCGCCAAAACATGTTAAACAAATCAAGCAACTTATAGAAGAAGGACAGTATGATGGGGTTGTTTTTCATAGAGTTATAGATGGGTTTATGGCTCAGACAGGAGATGTAGAATTTGGGAATTCAAGTAATGATAGTTTTAACTTATCAAGGGCTGGTACAGGTGGATCAAAACTTCCTGATATAGAGGCTGAATTTTCATCAGAAAACCATGGAAGAGGAGCCGTGTCAATGGCAAGAGCACAAAACCCAAATAGTGCTAACAGTCAATTTTTTATTTGTTTTAATGACTGCTCTTTTCTAGATGGTCAATATACTGTTTGGGCTCAAGTTACCGAAGGTATGGAATATGTAGATAATATCACAAGAGGTGAACCACCTGCAGATCCAGATAAAATAATTAAAATGGAGATTATTAAATAATTAAATGTTTGTAGCTGACTTGCATAATGATCTTGTGCAAAGAGTTATCGAAGGTGAAGATGTTACAAAACTTACATCCTATGGGCATACGGACATACCAAGATTATTAAAATCTGAAATTGATTTAGAAATTTTAATTATTTGGGTCTCAAGTAATTCTAAAGAACCAAATTTTTTTAAAAGAGCTGATAAAATGTATGATGAGATTGAAAGAATTTCATCACACGAAGAAATTGTCATTCCAAAAAAACTCTCAGACATAAATGAGGCGATTAATAACAATAAGTTAATGCTTCCCATTTCAATGGAAGGTGGAGAAGGTTTAGAAAATGATATTAATAATTTATATCATTTTATTGAAAGAGGTCTTTTCTATTTTGGTCCAACTTGGAATCATTCTTTGGATTGGGTTTCATCAAATTATGATGAGACATACAATTCTTCAAAACTTAAAAGTCATGGTTTAAACGACTTTGGGAAAGAAGTTATTTCTATTTGCCAAGATAACAATGTGCTAGTTGATGTTTCACATATTGGAGAGAAAAGTTTTTGGGATATTGCATCAATAAGTACCAAACCTTTTATAGCCTCACATTCTAGCGTATATAATTTGTGTCCTCATTTTCGTAATTTAAAAGATGATCAGATTGAAGCAATCAAAAAAGTAAAAGGTTTGATTGGCCTTAATCCGTATCCTTTTTTTATTGATAAATCTTTTAAAGAAAGAGAAACTAAACAAAGAAAAAAATATCTTGATGAATTAAATTCTATTGAAAGAAAATATTCTAACAAAACTTCTCAGTGGATAGCAAAACAACATTTTCTTCAAAAAAAATTAGCAAATATATGTCCAAGTATAGAAGTATTTGTTGATCATATTGAGTATGTAATTAATAAAATAGGTATTGATTATGTCGGAGTAGGTAGTGATTATGATGGTCTTGATTGTTTGCCAAATAAATGGAATGATTGTTTAAATCACATGATAATTCAAGAAAGTTTAGAAAAAAGAGGATATAAAAATACTGAAATTGAAAAAATTATGGGAAAAAATATTTTAAGAGTTTTAGAAGAAATCGATAATTAACAAAACACCAACTAAGACTAAAATTAATCCTGATATTTTTTGAATAATATGTTTTCTTCTTTGGAAAAAATCACCCATTCCATAACTTGTTACTACAACTGTAACTATAATATACCAAATTCCATCTATTACAGATGCAGTAATGACAAGAATTGAGTGCGAAAAAAAGGAAGCATCAATTTTTACAAATTGTGAAAATACTGCTGAAAACCATATTAGAATTTTAGGATTTAAAATTGCTATAGAAAAACCTTGAAAGAATGAATTAAAATTATTTTGATTATTTGTATGTTCAATTACTTGATTTTTTTTGAAAAGAAATTGGAAGCCTATAAATAATAAAAATAGAATTCCAATAATTTGTATAAATTGAAATAGTATTTCATTTGTTGTTAAAATAATTATTAGTCCAGTTACAGCAAAAATTGCATACACACCCATACCAATACCGTGACCAATAGAGGTCAGAATGCCAGCAAATCTATTAACTGTAATACTGTTTCTGATAATTAATGCCAAACTAGGTCCAGGAGACATTGCTCCAGCAATACATACAAAGGCAAATTGAAACCAAAAGATAAAAGTCATTTAATTTTTTGTTAGAGATAAATATTTTTTAATTGTTTTTTCTAAACCAAATTCAAAGGTATCACAGATCAGAGCATGACCTATTGAAACTTCTTCGATATCAATAATATTTTCTAAGAAAAATTTTAAATTTTCCAAATTTAAATCATGGCCTGCATTTAATTTAATTTCAGGAAATTCTTTTTTTAAAAATGTTGATACATCTATATAGGACTTTATGGCAGTATTTTTATTCTCTATAAAATTATGAGCATAATCGTATGTATAAAGTTCAACTCTATCAGTTTGTATAACTTCTAAATTTTCAAGAGTTTTAATCGATGGATTTATAAAAATTGAAACACGAATTTTATTTTTTTTAAATTCACTAACAATATCTTGAAGAAATTCTTTGTTTTCATGACAATCCCAACCAAATGAAGAGGTTAATGCACCAGGTGGATCTGGTACTAAGGTGACTTGATCTGGTTTAACCTCAATTACTTTTTTAACAAAAAAATCTGAAGGATATCCTTCTATATTAAATTCTTTATTTTCAAATTTTCCCAATAAATTTTTTAATGGTTCTAGGTCAGAAAATTTTGCATGTCTTTCATCTGGACGTGGATGGACCGTAATACCATCTGCACCATAGTTTAAGCATTTATCACTAATATCAATCAAGTTTGGTAAGTCAGCACCTCTTGCATTTCTTACTAAAGCAAACTTGTTTACATTAACACTTAAGGCTGTCATATTTTTTAAATTATATAACCTTCCCGTATGTTTTAATCATCCAATCATTTACTTTTGGATGTTTATAAATTTCATTTCTCATCTTTTTTAAATTTTTATATGGCTCTAATATATTTGTTGGAACTCCATCAATAATCCCTGACTCAAACCAACCTAGTAATCTCCATATAGCTAAATCTGCTATAGAGATGTTTTCACCAACAAAAAATAAAGAGTTATCATTTTCTTTAATTAAGTTTTCTAGAAAATTAAAATATTTTGGTAGATGTTTGGTGGCTAAGATTTTTCTAGCTAGTTTTAATTTTTCCTTTTCTTTATCTCTGCTTGATAATGTAAATAAATAATTAATGTCTTGAGCGACTTCAATTACTTGATCTATGCGAGCTGCTGCAAGATCATCATCTTTTGGATACAATCCTGATAACTTGCCACAAAATCTTGCAATTGCACCTGTTTGAGCAAAAATTTTACCATCTACATCTAGAACTGGAAGTTGTCTAAAGGGAGCTATTTTTTTATTGGGAAGAATCCCTGAATTTTTAAAATTATCTCTATCTTTTCCTTCTATTATATAATTATTAAAAGGAATATCGCCAATATACAAAGCTAATCTTGTCATTTCAGCGCGCCAAAAAGCTATTTTAAAATAATATAATGTGATTTCCATGTTGATTATTTAATTTTATTACATGATACACAGTTATGTTCAAAAAAAATATAGATATTTTGATCATTATTCTAAATATTATTTTCTTTTCATACTACGCTATTCAACTTTTAATATTTACTGATGAATTTGCTATGAACAATTTAGGATTTTTTAATCATGCAGTAGCAGGTTTATCAGAAATTGTAGGAATAATATTTGTTACTTTTGTATTAGCTTACATAATTATTATGTTCAGAGGGATAGAAAAACAACTACCATTTATTTTTTTAATATTTATTTTTCAAGTTTTAGTATCATTAAATTTCTGGAGATATGTTTTTACTAATAGTCCTGGTGAAACAAGTCTAAAAATTATTGCAACTAATGCAATTTTCTTTTCTATATTGAGTATTTTTAATTTATTTTTTATCTTTAGAAATTTCAAAAAAATTTAACATTGATCATTTATCATTTCATTTTTTCTCATAGGCATAGAATCAATCAATTTAAATAAGCGTATAAAAATTTTTTCATTTATACTATAATCTTTAATTGAGCCGTCGTATCCGATTAACCATATTCCATACTTATTTAGAAAAGCTGGTGTTTCAAATTCCTTATTTTTGAATTTTTCATAGTATATAAATTTTAAATTTCTATCGTTTATTGAACATTTATTTTCAGAAACAAATTTTTGAGTAAAAAGAAATATTTGATCCTCCTTTTTTTCAAAGGAAATTATAACTATTCTTTTTTCCCAATTTAAATCAGATATTTGTTTAGCCATTGTTTCAACGTTTATAAAAAATATAAATGATACAATAATATATTTCATTATTTATGGTGCTGATACCGAGAATCGAACTTGAATCTGACCGTTACCAACGGCCTGTAATAACCATTATACTATATCAGCTTTTTATTATTTTTATTCATTAAGAATAATAATAATAAACCATTGATTGCCCATATTAAAGAAAGAACATACATATTAAATGTTAAGCCAAAATATTCTGCCATATACCCAACTATTACTGGTCCAAAAATAAAACCTGCAAATCCTAATGTTGCTAAATTTGATACAGTTAAATTGATTGGCTCATTAGAACTTTTGATTGCTTGTCGATAAACTACAGCAATGAAATTTGCTGTTCCAAAACCAAATAATATCATTCCTGGAATAATGAAATTAAGATTCATAGTAACAATTGATAATCCTAATATTATGCAAGAAAATAAACTAAAGTAACCCCCAACTATTTCTTCATTTAAAATATTAATTAATTTACTTGCTAGCAATCTAGCAAAAATTTCTCCCAAATTAAAAAATAAAATAATCATCCCACCTAAATATAGGGGTGCTCCTAAATCCTTTGTGAGCCAAACAGGAGACCAATCTATAATTATACCTAAAGTTGCAAAATTCATCATTAATAAAAAACCATAAATAAAAATGTTTCCAGAAGGCATTTTAAACTTTATATTTTTTTGAATTGGTTCAATTTCTCTTTTCATTCCAAATAATAAAATGACTAAAATATAAATAAAGAAAACTGCACCAACTAAAATAAAAGTAATTCTTGGATCTGAAATATTTTGAATAAAAAATGCAGCACTTAACGCTCCAAAAAGTGATCCTGCACTGAAACAAGCTTGAAATAAAGGTGTAACTATTTTTGATGTTTTTTCTTCAATAATAGAAATTTGTGTTTGCATTGTTGGGAATAAGAGACCTATGGAAATTCCAAAAGGAATCCATGAAATTAAAAAAGTATCATAACTAGGGACACTTACCAAAAGTAAAGGGCAGAAAGAAAAAATAGTAATACCTAATATTATGGTTCTAGTTGTTCCAATTCTAGGAACTACAACTCTTCCCGACATTTGATTAGAAAAGAAATTAAAAATCCCAAATATAAAGATCCCAAAACCTAATTGAGATTCACTAATATTTAATCTGTCAATATTCCAAGGAATATGTACAAAATATATTCCTATCATAAACATGAGCAAAAAAGCTACACCAAAACATGCATTTCTTTCTTTATTAAAACTATTCATATAATCTAAATTAATTTGACTTTATAATAATCAAAAATAAAACGAACTAAAAAGTCCGCATTATTTTTATGAGATGGTCTTTGTTTTAGCTCCTGCTATTATCGACGGTCCATCAATTACACCATGTTCTTTAGTAGTAAAGTTATCAAAGTTTTCATGAGTGGATAAAAATTCAAATATTGGACCATTTTTATATTTTTCCAGACTATCTTCATCTTTAAAAATATAAACTCCTCCATAAACATTATCATTTTCATCACCGATGAAGTATTTAGATATTAAACCTTCAACACTACGGAAATCCATCGCATCGATGTGGGCTTGAGCTTTAAAAGCATCTACCTCAAGTCCTTTTAAATTAAAGTTTATTATTAAAATTTTCATTAATTACCTCTTTCTAATCCCAGTTAGATTCTAGAACTCTAGACAAATTAAAGCCATGCCATGTAATACCATCAAAAAAATTTTTATGATTTGCCCACACACCATCTTGATCAAGTTTATCTTGAGCCTTACCATAATCTTTCATGCTTTGAAAACGTATACCAAATCCCCAATTGTTCTGTGATCCTCTAAGTTGACCAACAGTGCCTCCATTAGCTCCTGCATCCATCCAATATTTAAAAAATGTTTCTGAATCTTTTAGTATTAAATCTTCATCTTCATGACTAAAATTCCAGAATGCAAAACAATTTTTGACACCAGGATCTGGTTCCATATTATGTAATCTGGGAGTATAAAAATTCATTTTTTCCCATGATGTAATTTCAAAATACGGTTCCATTTCTTTTTGGAAGTCTTCATCATAACTAATTTTGTCATCAATTTCTCCAAAATGTTCATTATTATTAAAACCTGCAAAAAAAGTATAAAGACCAGTATCTCTGCCTATATGATTTTGTAATGCGGTTCCTATAGATCCGTATTTTTCAAAATACTTTGTTGCCGTTTTATATGCATCAACAGCTTTAGATGCTGTAATTTTATAATCCCAATTTGCTACAATCATATTTTCCTCCTTTGAAGATTAATATTTTAAGGTATTATGAAAATATTAATGAAATATTAAAAATATTTAATTTTAATAATAACTTGCTATGACTGTGGATAAAATTATACTTGGTTACTGGAGCACTAAAGGTTTAGGATCCACTTCTAGGCAAATGATTATTTATGCTGGAGTTCCACTTGTTTCAAAGATTTATAGACTGATACCAAAATTAGAAAATAATTCCCTAACTTATGATGGTAGTGAATGGCACGAAAAAGATAAAATTATTTTAAAGAAAAAAAATAGTTTAATCAATTTACCTTATTTACAATTTCGTGAAGGGGGAAAAGAAATAATAATTGCTCAATCTATTACTTGCCTATCTTTTCTTGGTAAAAAATTTAATATGTTTGGAGAAAATTCTAAAGAAGAATTAGCATGTAATCAATTACTTCAAGAAACAGTTGATTTAAGGAATATAGTTACAAGATTTGCTTATACGCATTTTGAAAATGAAAATGATGAGTTAACTGAAGCATCAACTGTTTTTAATCAAGCATTTGAACATTCAAATGTAGGGAAGTTACAAAAATTTGAACATTGGCTTAGTTCAAAAAGTAACGAAGAAACTAAACTATTTTTAATAGGTAATAATATTTCTTCACCTGATTTTAATTTGTTTGACACACTAGAACTTTATTATGAATTTTTGAAACATTATAAATTTGCAAAAAAATATAAACTCTGATAATTTTTTTGAACAATTAGGATTTCCTTTAGTTTCTAAATTTTTTATAAATTTTAAAACACTTCCTAAGATGCAAAAATATTTTAATTCAATGTTATATCAGTTTCCTTTCACAAATAAATCCGCTAAGTTTGGATCTGGTAAAAATGGAATAACGTGGGATCATAAAAAAGAAATAGATTCAACACCTGATGAGATTGTTATTGATTGATAAAATTAAGTTGATAAAACTATATTTATGAAAGAAATAAATTTTTGGTTTTCAATTGGCAGTACTTATACTTATTTAACAGTCAATAGGTTGCATGAGGTTGCAGAAAAAGAAAATATTAAATTTAATTGGCACCCCTTTAGTGTAAGAAAAATTATGATGGATATGGATAACATTCCATTTACTCCACCAGCTAAAAAAATAAAATCAGATTACATGTGGAGAGATATTGAAAGACGAGCAAAATTTTATGGCTTTGAAGCTAAAGTACCAGCACCATACCCATTAAAAGAATTTGATTTAGCAAATCAAATTGCAATTCTTGGAATGAATGAAGGGTGGGGAGTTGATTATGTTTACAAAACATATCAAAGATGGTTTCAGCAAGGGAAAGAACCTGCAACAGAACCTAACTTAACAGAAATTTTTAAAGAACTTAACTTAGATCATGAAGAAACTATAAATAAAGCCAATGAACAGGAAATAAAGGATAAATACTTAAGTAATACAGAATATGCTTATAAAAAAGGAGTTTTTGGAAGTCCATCATTTATCTTTGGGGAAGAAGTATTTTGGGGAGATGATAGATTAGAAGATTGTATTAAGTGGATACGATTAAATTAAAAGTAATTTATTTTAATATTTTACATTATATAAAATTTTTTTGCAGAATCTTTATCTTTAATATTTAAATAAACTAATTCAAAGGAGTAAAAATGAATCTTAGTTTACTTTTTAAAATTCAAGGCGTCGTCTTAATAATTAATGGTTTAGGATCATTATTTTTAGGATCTATTTGGATTGCACTTGGAACTGGTTGGGAAGCTACACCAGATTTAATTACATTTGGTCAATTTACAGGTGTTGTTCTTTTCGTTATTGGTATTTGGAGTTGGCGTTTCCCTGACATTGCAGCTGAAAATCTTAAATCAATTGGAATGTTGTTCGCCCTTGGAAGTCTTTTATTTACTGGAATAATTTTATTCCATATTGTTACAGGAGTAATCGCTGGAGCAACACCCTATGTAAATGTAGTTTTAACTGCATTATTTACATTAGCTTTTTACGTATACAGTAGAGCTTAAATATGCGGGCATTTGCCCGCTAAATTAATTTTTAATAAAATAAAAATTCTATTATAATATATCTAATGAAATTTTTTGAATACATCTTTCCTAAAGGTCGATGGTCTCTTACCAGAGTTGCTATCTTGTTTATTATATTCATGATATTAGATTTTATAGTTGTTTATTATAAAATTATATAAATTTAAATAAGTGGTTAGTGATTTATTATTTTCTCTTAGAGATGTAGAAATTAAATTTGGAAAAAAAATAATTTTTCAAGATTTAAATCTAAATTTACACAAAGGTGATATGATTGCACTTGTTGGTAAGAATGGTGTCGGAAAAACAACACTAATGAAAACTATAAATGGTGATCAAGATTTAGATTCTGGAGAATTATGGAGTTATCCAAATTTAAATGTTGGTTACTTCAATCAAAAATTTGAAAAATTAAATAACAAAACCATTCAAGAGAATTTTTCAGACTTACTTAATGAACAAAATAAACATTTTGTTGATATATTTTGTAATAAACTCAATTTAGATAAACTTGCTAATGTTGAAAATCTTTCAGGAGGTCAAAAAAGAAAAGTTTACTTAATTAGATCTTTATTAAAAGACTCAGATGTTTTGTTATTAGATGAGCCTACCAATCATCTAGATTTGCAATGTATCGAATGGTTAGAAAGTTATTTACGAAATTTAAATAAGACAATTATGTGTGTGAGCCATGATAGAACTTTTCTAAGTAATTTTACGAATAAAGTTTTTTGGATAGATAGAGGAAAATTACGAGTAAGTCCAAGAGGATTTAAGGATTTTGACAAATGGTCAGAGGAGTTACTCGATCAAGAATATAGAGAATTAAGAAATAGAAAGCAATTTGTCAACATTGAGCTCGAGTGGGCAAACAAAGGAGTAAAGGCGCGAGTTAAGCGAAATGAAAAAAGATTAAAAAGAGCGAAAGAATTAAAAGCAAAATTAGAAAAAGATGAAGCATCTTATAGAAGTGCAATAAAATCTTTAAGACCTCAAGTATCTAAAAAATCTACCGATCAATCTAAATTTATTGCTGAGCTCCAAGAAGTATTCGTAAAATATCCTAATCAAAGTGAATTTGTTTTTAAAAATCTATCTATCAAAATTTCAAAAAATGATCGTATTGGGCTTTTAGGTAATAATGGGAGTGGTAAATCAACTTTTCTCCGGACCATTCTTAATGAAATTAAAATTACTAAAGGTAAAATTAAGTTGAAAAAAAATTTAGAATTTTCTTATTTTGATCAGATGCGTAATGATCTTAATGGCAGAAAATCTATTAAAGATATCTTAGTACCCTCTGGAGGAGATTATTTAAAAGTTCAAGGAAGAGATAGGCATGTTTGTAGTTATGTGAAAGATTTTCAGTTTGATCCTAAAAATGTCAATCATACGATACAAACATTATCTGGAGGAGAGCAAAACAGATTACTTTTAGCAAAAGTATTAGCAAATCCCAAAACTGGACTTATTTTAGATGAGCCAACAAATGATCTAGATTTAGAAACATTAGATCTATTAACTGAAATGTTATCCAATTATAATGGAACGTTATTAATAGTATCGCATGATCGAGATTTTTTAGATCAAACTGTAAATAAAATTCTACATTTTAAAGAGGATGGAAATGTATCATTGTTCTTTGGTGGATACAGTGATTTTTTGAAATCTGAAAATCAACAAGTTACTAAAAATAAAGAAACTAAAAAATCATATTCAGAAAACAACAAAGTAAAGAATTCTAAAGCTAAACTATCATATAAGTTTCAATATGAATTAGAGCAATTACCAAACCAAATAAAAAATATTCAACAAGAATTAGAAGATATTAAAAATGAATTAAAGGATACAAACCTATATTTGGAAAATTATGAACGCTATCAAGAAATAACTTCCAAAATGGAAGTTCTTAATAGTGATCTCAATACAAAAGAGAATAGATGGTTTGAATTAATTAAAATGGAAGAGGATCTAGTTAGTAATTAAGCGACTATTAATATGCGCTAGTATTATCAGATTTAGTATCTACATCTTTCAATTCTTTTAATAAACTTTCAGCATGTGATGTCATCATTCTAAAATCAGAAAGTAAGGTGGTAAATTGAAAGCCATATTCCATCATTTCTTTCATATACTTAACTGATCCATTATGAATTCCAGCAATCTTTCCTTTTTCTTTTGCTTTTTTTGCAATCATTTTTATGTTTGAAAATACCGGATCTTCACGAACATCAAATTTAGGTGGCAAACCATAAGAAGAACTCATATCTGCAGGCCCAATATAAATACCAGTTAAGTTTGGAACTGAAAGAATGGCATCTAAATTTTCTACTGCCTCTTTTGTTTCAACCATTGCTAAACTCACTATGTTGTTATTCGCATGCTTATGGTAATCTGATCCATATGCAACCTGAGCTCTCATTGGACCAAAACTTCTTTGTCCAATAGGGGGGTAATAACAATATGAAACAAACTTTTCGCAGTCCTCTTTTGTATTAATCATTGGTGCAATAATACCCTGAACTCCAAGATCTAACATTTTCATAATAATTCCAGGCTCATTCCAAGGAACTCTTGTCATCGGAACAGTGTTACTATTTGATAATCCCTGAACCATCGCAATAGCAGTTGAATAGTCATTTTGACCATGTTGCATATCAATTGTAACAGAATCCCATCCCATTTTTCCAAATGCTTCAGCTGTAAAAGAATTAGGAATTGATAGCCATGCATTTATAGATGCTTCATTTTTTCTCCATATGTCAAAGAGTGAGTTTTTCATAAAATTTATTATTATTATTATTATTATATTTAAATATAATTACTATTAAAATTAACTCGTAAATATATAATTCTCAAACTTTAGAGGTATTTTGCCCTACTAAATACAATCAACTTGCAGTGATTTTAAAATTCTTTAATGTAATATTATTAAATGGAGGAATTATGATTAAAACAGTAATAAGTTTTGTATCTGTAATTATTTTATCTACTTCTTTTTCTGCAATATCAAAAACCAAGGTAACTTGGTCGATGGAGTCTAATGCAGATAGAGACCCAATAATGATTGAAAAATTACAAAATGCTTACAACAATTCTCAAGGCAATTATGAACTCGTTATCGAATTTGAAGATAATGAAACAAGATTAACTTCAATGAGAACTGCTATGATTGGTGGTATGGGTCCTGATATCGTCGAGACTCCTGGTCCATCTTATGTAAAAGAGTATCATGCAGCTGGTATGTTAGAAAATTTAGATTCATACGCTGCAGAATTTGGCTGGAAAGATAAGATGATACCTTGGGCTTATAGTTCAGGAGTTTTCGAAGGAAGTTTATACGCAATTCCAAAAACTCATGAATCAATGGTTATGCTTTATAATAAAACTTTATTTGAAGAAAATAATTGGAAAGTACCAACAACATTAGAAGAATTAGAAGATGTTGCTGGCAAAATTAAAGCAAAAGGTATGAATGTATTTTCATATGGATCAGATGGATGGCAACCTACTCATGAACACCTTGTAGGAATTTATTTAAATAACTATGCAGGTCCTCAAGCTGTATATGAAGCAATAATTGGTGAAAGAGAATGGACAGATCCTGTTTTTGTTGAAGCTCTTGAGTTACTTAAAAAACATATGGTTGACGAGGGATATTGGTCTGGAAGCCTAGAAAATTATTATGCTATTGGATGGGATGATTTCCATGCTCAATTTGCTAATAGAGGGGCAGCTATGATGACAATTGGTACTTGGACTTTTCAAGCAACACAATTAGGTATTGGTGCGAGCGGTGATGAATGGGGTTGGGCTCCACTTCCATCTCTATCTTCGCAATCTCCAGATCCTAATTTTATGATTGCAATTGGTACAACTATGTCAGTTAATGCAAATGGTAAAAATAAAGATGGTGCGATAGATGTTTTAAACTGGATAATGAGTAACAAAGACAAAGTTCTTGATATTGCTAAAGACTTTGAATTTGGAGAAATGGTAGTTCCATTAACTTTATCTAGCAGTGATATTCCAACTGATATTGCTCCTCAAGTTCAAGATTATCTAAGCGAATATGCAAGAATTACCGGCGAAGGTAATTATGGATATTGTACTTGGACTTTTTGGCCTGCTGACCCTGGTGTTCATATTTGGAAAGATATGGAAGTTGTATGGGCTGGCGATATATCTGTTGAAGATTTCTTATATGATCATCAAAAGATGTGGGATAAAGCTAGAAAAAATGGCGACACTTTACCAGTTCCATTAAGAAACTAAAATAAATATACAAACAGTGAAGCTTCAAAGCTTCACTGTATTTAAAATGAAAATATTTTCTAATAAAAATTTTGTTGCCTGGTATTTTGTCTTTCCTGTTGCATTCATTCATTTATTTGTAATAGGCATTCCATCACTTGCAAGTTTAGCGTTATGTTTAACTGACTGGAGAGGGCTTGGTGAAATAAATTATATTGGTTTTGAAAATTTTATAGAACTATTTGATGATAGATATCTTAAAAAGGCAATTATTAATAATGTAATCTGGACTATTGCTTTCCTAACTGTACCAGTTGGAATCGCATTAACTTGTGCTTATCTACTTACAGGAATTAAAAGAGGCCAAATGTTTTTTCGACTTGCTTTCTTTTTTCCTTACATGCTTGCAAGTGTAATTAATTGTCAAATTTGGAAATATTTATTTCACCCAATTCATGGTCTTGGAGGTTTTTTTGAGAGGATTGGTTGGGATTTTTTAGCAGTATCTCCATTTACTATGAAATCTACGTCTTTATTTGCAGTAGCATTTGTAGATGGTTGGCATTTTTGGGGTTTTCTTGTGGTTATATATTTAACAGGAATGTATCAAGTTGATAATCATCTTTACGAAGCTGCAGATATTGAGGGAGCAACAAAATTTCAAAAATTTAGATACATAACTTTACCAATGATTAGACCAGTTTTTGTTTTTAGTATTATGATTATAATTATTTGGTCTGTTCCAGTGTTTGATTATGTATATATTTTAACAGGTGGTGGTCCTGCATACAGTTCAGAAGTAATAGCAAACTATATGTATTCTCAAGCATTTGAGAGATTTGATGTTGGATACTCTTCTGCAATAGGAACACTAATGTTTTTTTATGTTATGATTATAGTTGCTTTGTTTGGTCTTTTTAGAAAAGCTGGGTGGGATATCTAATGATAGTTGCAAAATATAGAAGTAGAGAAGTGATATCCAATTATATAATACTAATTATATTTGCTTTGATAGCTATACTGCCTCTAGCAGTTCTTTTATTTAATTCAATTAAGCCTCAAATGGAGTTTGGCGTAAATCCACTTGGACCTCCAAGTGAAATAAGATTTGAAAATTTTAGTGAAGCTTGGGTTAAGGGAGAATATGCTAAAGTTTTTTTTAATTCTTTAAAGTTAGTTGCTGGATCAGTATTATTGTGTCTTGCAGTTTCACTTGCAGCGGGATTTAGTCTTGCAAAATTAAATCCAAAAGGATCTGCAATAATCGCTGTTTACCTTTTAGTTGGTATAAGTATTCCTGCACAACTTTATATCGTGCCTTTGTTCTTATTATGGAAGGAGATACATCTTTTAAATACACATATAGGATTAATTATAATCTACACAGCTTTAAATGCACCATTTGCAACTTTCTTAATTAGATCTTACATGATTAGATTGCCAGATGAGCTATTTGAAGCTGCACGACTTGATGGAGCTAATACTTTTCAACTTTTTTTTAGAGTTGCGCTACCTCTTTCATGGCCAGTTATTTTAACTGCAGGATTAATAATAGCTCTTGCAGTTTGGAATGAATTTTTATTTGCTTTAACTTTTATTAGTGAAGAAGGTTTTAAACCTATGGCTACTATATTATTTGCATTTCAGTGGAGATTTGAAAATAATTACGCACTGCAAAGCGCATCAGCGATAATGATGGTTGCGCCTGTGGCAATTCTTTTCATGCTATTTCAAAGGAGATTTATTTCTGGATTAACTAGTGGAGGATTAAAAGGTTAAATGAATTACAAGTTAGACAAAAATTATGAAGAAAAAGTTTATGCAGGTGTTTTGGGAAAAATTATAGGTGTATTTCTTGGAAGGCCTTTTGAAGGTTGGACCTATGAAAGAATAATGAAAGAGTTAGGTCCAATAAATTATTATGTAAATGAGAAATTAGATTTTCCCTTACCAGTTTCAGATGATGACATTACCGGTACATTTACCTTTTTACGTGCTTTTAGAGAGTGCAATTTTAAAAAAAATATTACTGCTAAAGATATAGGTAAAACGTGGTTAAATAATATTATTGAAGATAAAACAATTCTATGGTGGGGAGGAAAGGGACATTCAGCAGAGGATACAGCTTTTCAAAATTTAAAACAGGGCATTGATGCACCTGATAGTGGTTCCATTAAAACTAATGGTAAGGTAATTGCTGAACAAATAGGAGCTCAAATTTTTATTGATGGTTGGGCCATGGTAGCACCTGGCGATCCAGAAAGAGCAGTTCATTATGCTAAACTTGCTGCAAGTGTTAGTCATGATGGGGAGGCAATTTATGGCGCACAAGTTGTAGCTGCTCTAGAGTCAATGGCCTTTGTCGAAAGTGATTTAACAAAGCTAGTTGAGCAAGCTAAAAAGTTTATCCCAGATAATTCACTAATATTTAGATTAATATCTGACATACAAGAATGGCGATCTGGAAATTTAGGTTGGGAACAAGCAAGAGAAAAAATTGCTGAAAATTACGGATACGATAAATATTTAGGTAACTGTCATATGGTACCCAATCATGCTTTAATTATTATGGCTTTACTATTTGGAGATGATGATTTTCAAAAAACTATGATGATTGTGAATACAGCAGGTTGGGACACAGATTGTAATTCAGGAAATGTTGGTTGTATTTTAGGAATTAAAAATGGAATAGAAGGACTAAAATCAGGTCCTGATTATTTGTCTCCTATCAATGATATTTTATATTGCCCCTCTGCATCAGGAGGTGAAACACTTACTGACGCACTGACAGAAACTTATAAAATAATTAATACAACTAGAAAAATTAATGGTTTAGAAGAAAATTTACCTAAAAATGGAGCTAGATTTCATTTTGATATTAAAGACTCAACACAAGGTTGGCGAACAAGAGTTGGAAATAATTTTTGTGAAACAAAAATCAGTAATGTTGAATACAAATCTTCATTAGGAGAAAGAGGTTTAAAAATTGCATATAAAAATCTTTCAGAAGATTTAACTTCAGAAGTTTATGTAGAAACATTTTTTCCTGAGGTTATTTTAGATTTAAAAGGAAAAAAAAGAGATGATTTCTTTCATTACGATTATATTTCTTGTCCAACTATTTTTCCAGGTCAGAAAGTAACTTTGGAAATAGAAAATATATTTTCTCATGAAATCTCAATCACATTATTCTCAAAATATTGGGGTGAAAATGATAAACTCCAAAAAAATTCTTCAAATATTTTTAATTTAAGTGGAAATGAAAAAAAACAAATATCTTGGAATGTGCCTGACACTAGCTCAAACCCTATTGGTCAAATCGGCTTTAATATCGCATCAAAGGAAAAAAAAGATGGAGAAGTTGTTATTAACTACGTCAATTTTGAAGGAGAACCGAAACAAATATTTAAAAGACCTGATCACGTAGAAAATTATCAAAGAGGTAAAGAAAAAAAAGAGGGTTACTATGGTGAAATTTGGAGAAATGCATGGGTTCAATCATTAGACAAATGGGAAAAGAGAGGTAAAAATTTTAGAATTTGCCAAAATAATGGTAGGGGAATTTTATTTACTGGAACAGATTTATGGAGAAATTATTCAATTGCATCAAATATTATGTTGCAGTCTAGTAACTCTGGAGGAATAGTATCAAGAGTCCAAGGTGTAAATAAATACTACACCTTTGAAATTTGTAAAGGCAACAAGTTACGCATTGGAAAGATGAATAATGATTATAAAATATTAAAAGAAGAAGAATTTGGTGTAGAATTTTTTAAAGAATATAATTTAAAAATGACAGTAATAAAAAATAAAATTATTGGACACATTAATGATAAAATTATTATTGAAGTTGAGGATGATCATTCTCCTTTTCTTAAAGGTGGAGCAGGTTTAGTTGTTGATAGCGGGACTTTAGTAACAGAACAGATAATCTTAAATTAAAGTATGAAATATAGAAAATTTGGCTCTCTTGATTGGAATGTATCTGAAATAGGTTTAGGCTGTTGGCAGATTGGCGCTGATTGGGGAAAGGTTAGTGAAGAGAAGGCAAATGAAGTATTACAATCATCATTTGAAAATGGAGTAAACTTTTTTGATACAGCTGATGTATATGGTGATGGTAGAAGTGAAAAATTTGTGGGAAATTTTATAAATTCTATTTCTGAGAGAATTTATGTAGCAACAAAAGCTGGTAGACGTATTAACCCACACGTTGCAAACGGTTATTATGATAAAGATTTAATGGAGTCATTTGTAGACCGATCATTATCAAATCTAAATATTGAAACTATTGATCTTTTACAAATGCATTGTCCTCCAACAGAAGTTTATTCATCAGATAATACTTTTGAAATGTTAGATTACTTAGTAGGTAAAGGAAAAATACAAAATTATGGGTTTAGCGTTGAAACAGTTGATCAAGCATTAGAATGTATAAAAAAACCTCAAACAAAGTCTATTCAAGTTATCTTTAACATTTTTAGACAAAAACCTGCGGAACAATTATTTAAAATAGCAAAAGAAAAAAAAGTAGCAATTATAATTAGAGTTCCTCTTGCTAGCGGTTTGTTATCAGGAAAATTTGATAAAAATTCTTCTTTTGTCTCTGACGATCACCGAAATTATAATATTAACGGTGATGCATTTGATGTTGGTGAAACATTCTCTGGTGTTAATTATTCAAAAGCATTGGAAGCAGTTGAAGAACTTAAAAATATTATTCCAAATGAAGTAACTCTTTCTCAATTATCTCTTAAATGGATTTTAATGCATGAAGCTGTGAGTGTTGTTATTCCGGGTGCAAAAAATAAGGATCATGTAGATCTAAATACTGCCTCTAGTGAAGTTAATGAAATTTCTTCTTTAATGAATAAAATAAATCAAATTTATACAAAATATTTCTATGATGATGTACATCATCGTTGGTAATAAATTTTGTGTTAGAAGAAACTAAGATATTTAGAAGAGCAACTCTTGCATCAATAATAACATCAACTTATCCCATGATAGTTGTTGGATGTTACTTCGGTATTACTCCGTGGAATATGAACAGATTGTCAATTGATGAAACTGATTTGAGTTTTTCAATATTAATTTTTGGAATTTTTTTTGTGTTATCAAATCAAATAGCTGGAAGAATATTAGTCCCAAAATATGGAACAAGGTTAGTTATGTCTTTGGCCTTTCCACTAATTACCTTTTCTTCATTGTTATCGATAACATCTTCATCATATCTTTATTTTTTATTAACTTTTATTCCAGCTGGGATAGGATGGGGGGCTTCTGGACCGATTGGAGGCATACATTGTCAACTAATTGAAAAATATTTTAAGAAAATTATTACTCCTTATTACGCTATGGGTTTCAATATTGGTATTCTTGTTGGTGGAGGTTTGGCGGGTATAATTATGCGTTACAACTTTGAGCCTTATATTTTTTTTCTAGTTTTATCTTTTTCTTCAATATTAGTTGCATTCTTAGTTCTTCATCTAGGATTACCGAGTAATTTAGATTTTAAAGGTAAAGGTGAAAAATTTAAAATTCCAGAGTCAAATGTTCTTATATTTGGTTTCTTATTATTTTTTGTTTTTGGTTCTGGCGGTATAATTATGGATTGGTCAACATTATGGCTATCAAAAGATTTAAATGCCCCTCTTTATCTTGCAAGCATGGGTTTAATATTTTTTAGTATTGGAGGTATTTTTGCGAATTTATTCTCTAACACTTTAATTAATTTATTTACTGAAAAAGTTGTAGGATGTCATTTTGTGATGATTGGCGCATTAGTAATGTTTTTATCTTTATTAACAAACAATTTTTATATTATACTAGGAATCTTATGTATTTATGGATTTGCTATAGCAAACTTGGTTCCTATAGTCATTCGCCAAGCTGTTAAGCAGTCTAACGAAAGTATTCCTATGACAGTAACTAATCTCATAACCATTGGATTATCTTCCACAATGATTATGCCAGCGGCAATCGGTTTTCTTGCAGAAACATTTTCGCTAACTTTGAATATGTATTTACTATCTATTATTGTTTTTACTTCTGGATTTGTTTTTTTACTTAAGTTTAAATGAAATTAATGAATAAATTAAAAATATCTCAAGTTCAATTTCAAGCAAGTCATATCCCAGCTTTAAATGCTGAGATTCTTGAGAAAAGTTTTAATAAAACATTAAAATTTAAGCCTCACTTAATTTGTACGCCTGAATGCTCTAACATGATAACCAATGACAAAAATTATTTAATAACAAATGCTCCATATCAAAACACCTGTCCAGTTTTGAAAATGGCAAAAGATTTTGCTAAAAAAAATAAAATTACTATAAATCTTGGCTCCTTACTTTTAAAAATCAAAAATCAAAGAAAACTTGTAAATAGATCTTATTTTATAAATAATAATGGTGTTGTAGAAAAAACTTATGATAAAATTCATATGTTTGATGTTAAAATTAATAACAAAGAAAAACATCAAGAGTCATCTTTGTTTCAAGCTGGTAATGAAATAACTTATGCAAAAATAAAAAACATTAAAATAGGAATGACAATTTGTTATGATTTACGATTTCCTAATTTATACAGACAACTTTCCAAAAAAGATTGTTCAATTATTTTAGTTCCTGCTGCTTTCACTAGACCAACTGGAAAAGATCATTGGGAAATTTTAAATCGATCAAGAGCTATAGAAAATAATGTATTTATTTTGGCAACTGGGATGTGTGGAAACCATCATATGCAAAGGAAAACTTATGGATATTCTCTCATAGTAGATCCTTGGGGAAAGATTGTAAATTATACTAAAAATAGACCTTCTACACTTAATTCAACTATTAATATTTCAGAGGTAAAAAAAATAAGAAAAAAAATTCCCTCATTAAAATATGAGTAATTTTAAATCATTAGTTTCAGGTGTCGGAAATTTAAATAAAACTACAAAATATTATGATGATTGGTCAGAAAAATATGATGAAACACTTAAGTTATGGAATTATCAAGCACCCAAAAAAAGCATTAAATTTTTAAAAGAAACAACTAATTTTAAACCAAATAATATCTTAGATTTAGCATGTGGAACTGGCTTATTTGGTGCCAAATTAAAAAAAGTTTATCCAAAAAGTCATATATATGGATCAGATATTTCAAAAAAAAGCTTAAAAATTTCATCAGAAAAAAAAATTTATAAAAAATTACAAATAAAAAACTTTGAACAACTACATAATTATAAAATAAAATTTGATCTTATTTCTTTGATTGGCTCTATGACGTATTGTAAAAACTTTGATAAACTTTTTGTTAATATTAATAAAAATATTAAACAGAAAGGCTTTGTTTTATTTACTCATAGAATTGATTTATGGCAGAAACAGAATTTTTTAAGTATTTTAAAAAATCATCAAAAATCATTAAAAATCATTAAAATTTCTAGGCCTTTAAATTATTTACCTTTGAATAAAGATTTCAAAAATAAAATAAAAATAAAAATTGTTTTATTACAAAAATATTAAAATTTAGGCTTTTTAATTAAAAAATTTGAGCCAGAACCGAGAATCGGGTATTTATTGGTTAGGTTTATTTTCTATCCATAAACCAACGATAAAAGAAGGGATATTCGCCGTGTCCCTTCTTTTTTATACACTAGATAAAATTGATTTGGCAATAAATTAAATTTATTTTTTTGAGTTAAAATTATCCATTTTTCGAAGTGTCTTTTCACTTACGTGATGCTCTATTCCTTCAGCATCTTCAGAGGCCGTATTTTTGTCTAAACCAAGATTGCGTAAAAAATTGTAGACTATATTATGCCTTTTTCTTGATTCACTTGCTATTTTTTGACCTTTAAAAGTTAAAAAAATTGATCGATAAGGTTCTCTTTTAATGTAACCCTGTGTTTGTAATCTTTGTATTGTTTTATTGGCTGTGGCTTGTGCAATACCCAAACTTTCAGCAATATCAACAATACGAGCTTCTCCTCTAGAATTTAACAGTTCTGCAATTAGTTCTAGATAATCTTCAGTATTTTCTGTTTTATGAGCATTTCGGACTTTACTGAATGACATCCCTTTTTTTAACATAATAATCAATAAAATTTAACAGAAAATATAGCCATAGCTATATTTATTAGCTATATATACATTCAATGAATGCGCTAATTAATGCTATTAATGAAAAAACAAAGATCATTCTTGAGAATGATGGAAGGTTATTAAAGAAATCTTTCTTTGGTCTTTTACTACTTTCCCTTGTTTTTCAAGGGGGTGAATTTGGTGATGCTATAAGATCATCAATGATTGATGCTTATATTCAAGTATCTGTTTTTGTTGGATTTACTCTTTTTGTTTTTATTGGCTTGGATAGTTTAACAAAATTTGATGTAAAGAATTTTTTAGCTAAAACGCAAAAGTTCCATGTTGGTATAGCTGCGTTTTTAGGTGCAATACCTGGATGTGGTGGAGCTATAATAGTTGTGACACAATATATTCAGGGCCGTATTTCTTTTGGGTCTTTAGTAGCGGTATTAACAGCAACAATGGGCGATGCAGCTTTTTTAATACTTGCTATTGAGCCCACAACAGGATTTTTAATATTTGGTATTGGAATAATTGTTGGATCAATTTCAGGTTATATAATTGATTTTATTCATGGCATAAATTTTATGCAATCAGAGACAAAAATAAAAGTTGAATTTGAAAAAATAAATAAAACTTTTGTATCGAATTTTAATTTCTTTTGGCTTTTTTTATTTATTCCTGGTTTTATTTTAGGTATTCTAGTTGCATTCCAGATAGAATTTTCACCAGCTTATAACTCACTTTTAGTTTTTGTAGCTTCAGCTGGAGCAATACTTTCAATATTTATGTGGTCATTAAATCCATTAAGTGATTTTCAATGCTCAACTGACAAAAGCAGAGGATTATTATCAAGAGTAGTAGATACAACTAATTTTGTAACCACCTGGGTCATTAGTGGTTTCCTTGTCTTTGAAATATTTATGTACTTTACAAGTTTAGATTTAAAAATATTTTTTGATTTATGGCTACCGTTTGTTCCATTAGTAGCAATATTATTTGGGTTTTTACCTGGTTGTGGACCGCAAGTTGTTGTGGCAACGTTTTATCTAAATGGCTATATTCCTCTTTCTGCAGAGCTTGGTAATGCTATTTCAAATGATGGTGATGCTTTATTCCCAGCAATTGCTCTTGCCCCAAAAGCTGCGATTTTAGCAACTCTTTATAGTGCAATTCCTGCATTAGTTGTTGCCTACGGATATTTTTACCTATTTGAGTAAAATCTTGAAGAAAAACTTACCATCTAAAGTTTGTATTGTTTGCAATAAGCCATTCTCTTGGAGAAAAAAATGGGAAAGAGATTGGAAGAATGTTTTATATTGTTCTAAGAAATGCTCTAAAAATGGATTAAAAAAAAATAATAATAATTAAATCTTATTTATGACAGATAAATTAAATAAAGAAAAAGATACACATCAAACAAAAAATGATTCTAAAAAAGAAATACGCTTAACGAGATTAAAAAGGTTAGAAAAAAAACTGAAATCAAATATTTTAAAAAGAAAACAAGCTATTAGCAAAAATGGATAAATTAATAATAAAAGGAGGTTCTAAAATTTCCGGCTCAGTTAATGTTCACGGTTCAAAAAATTCTGCACTACCGATTATAGTATCTTCTCTTTTATCTAAAAAAACTTTAAAACTCTCAAATGTACCTAATGTGGTTGATGTTCTAAATTTAATAAAATTACTGAAAAATTACGGTGTAAAAATTGAACACAAAAAAAATAAATTAAAAATTAATCCATCAAAAATTAAGAATCTATCAGCAGATTATGATGTTGTGCGAAAAATGAGAGCCTCTATATTGATACTAGGTCCATTACTTTCTCGATTTGGTGAGGCTAGAATATCTTTACCAGGAGGATGCGCCATTGGAACTAGGCCAATAGATATACATCTTTCTGGTTTATCAAAATTGGGAGCTAATTTTGAAATTCAAAATGGTTTTGTTGTTGGCAGTGTTAAATCACAATTAATTGGAAATAAAATTAAATTACCATTTCCAAGTGTAGGAGCAACTGAAAATATACTAATGGCCTCCGTATTAGCAAAAGGTGAAACTAAAATTTCTAATGCTGCAAGAGAACCAGAAATAGAAGATTTGTCTAACTGTCTTATAAAAATGGGTGCAAAAATAGAAGGTCATGGAACAAAAACTATACTTGTACAAGGTGTAACAAATTTAAAAAAAGCAGAGCATGAGATAATTGCCGATAGAATTGTAGCTGGCACATATATAATTGCAGCTTTGATGTTAAATTCAGCTTTAGAAATAAATAACTTTAATACTATTTATTTAAAATCCTTAATTGATATTTTAAAAAAAATGGGTGCAAAATTAAAAGTAAGTAAAAATTCTATAAAAGTCTCTACAGGATCAAAACTAAAATCTACTAGTCTTTCAACTAGTCCATATCCAGGTTTTCCCACCGATTTACAAGCTCAGTTAATGTCTCTTATGTGTATCTCTGATGGGAAATCAAAAATTAAAGAAACAATTTTTGAAAATAGATTCATGCATGTTCCTGAACTGAATCGATTAGGTGCGAATATTACAGTAGAAAAAGATACCGCTACAATAATAGGTAATCAAACATTTAAAGGAGCGCAGGTAATGGCTAGTGATTTACGAGCTAGTATAAGTTTAGTGTTAGCTGCTATGAATGCGAATGGTCAAACGACACTAAATCGTGTCTATCATCTTGATAGAGGCTATGAAAATATTGAAAAAACATTAGGTTGTTTGGGAGCAAAAATAAAAAGACAGAAAAACTAACTTTTTCTAGTTTTTTCTTTGATCACAATATAAAAGCCTGCAATTTATGAGCAAAATAGTTATTGCAATACCAAGAGGCAGAATTACAAAAGAATGTAAAAACTTGTTACTTAAAACGAGTTTTGCCCCTGATCCTCTACTATTTGATAAAGATACAAGAAAATTAACGTTCAAATCTAAAAAAAGAAACATTGAGTATATTAAAGTAAGAGCCTTTGATGCATGTACATTTGTTGCATTTGGAGCTGCTCAAATAGGAATAGCTGGTGAGGATGTAATTAATGAATTTGATTACTCAGAAATATATGCTCCGCTTGAATTAAATATTGGTCATTGTCGAATTTCTGTAGCTGCTCTGAAGTCTTTATTAAAAAAAGAGGATCCAGAAACTTGGAGTAATATTAGAATTGCTACTAAATACCCAAATATTACTAAAAAATTTTTTTATAATAAGGGAATACAAGTAGAAATTATAAAACTAAGTGGATCAATGGAATTAGCCCCTTCTTTAAATATGTGTAGAAGAATTGTAGATTTAGTTTCTACAGGAAAAACATTGAAAGAAAATGGTTTGACTGAAATTGAAGAAATAATGAAAATTCAATCTAAATTAATTGTGAATAGATCAGCTTATAAGACAAATATGAATGAAGTTTCAAAAATTATTTCTGAAATAGGTACTTTCGTTAAATGAAAATAATAAAATTTAATAAAAATTTTTATGATCAATTTAAGACAAAAATTGAAAAAAGAAATTCATTATCAAGTAAATCAATTCAAGAAGATGTAAAAAAAATTATTTATGATGTTAAAAAAAATGGCGATAAATCTCTAATTAAGTATGCAGCAAAATTTGATAAAGTTAAAATTAGCAAACAAGATCTTAGTTTAGATTTATCGAAAATAAAAATACAATCTAAAGTTGAGCCACAAATATTTAATAGTTTTAAAAAAGCTATAAAAAATATTTCATCATTTCACAAAAAACAATTACCTAAAAATATCATCTATACTAATAATGGTGCAACATTGAAATCTGTATGGAAACCTATTGATTCAGTTGGCTTGTACGTACCTGGAGGAAGGGCTTTTTATCCCTCATCTTTAATTATGAATGCAGTACCCGCAATCAAAGCTGGAGTAAAAAGAATTGTTTGTATCACACCACCAACTAAATCAATTAATCCATATTTTATAAAATTAATAAGGGAATTAGGTATTAAAGAAACATATTTTGTAGGAGGAGCTCAAGCTATTAGTGCACTAACGTTTGGCACTCAAACTATTAAGCCAGTCAATAAAATATTTGGACCTGGTAATGCTTATGTAGCAGAGGCAAAAAAACAATTGTATGGAAAAGTAGGTATAGATTTACTAGCAGGACCATCTGAAATAATAGTTGTTGCAAATAACAATAATAATCCAGATTGGGTAGCTTCAGATCTAATAGCTCAAGCAGAACATGATGAAAATGCACAATCAATTTTAATTACGGATAGTAAAGATTTTGCGACTAAAGTCTTAAGTTCAATTAAAAAAATTAAAAAAGATTTATCAAAAAAGAAAATAATTGAAAAAAGTTTAAATAATAATGGAATTATTGCTTTGGTCGATAATATAGAACTTGCTTCAGAAATCATAAATTTTGTTGCACCAGAACATTTACATATTCACATTTCTAATAATAAAAAATTATTATCGAACATAAATAATGCTGGCGGTATATTTTTAGGTGAATACTCTGTCGAAGCTTTTGGTGATTATATTGTAGGAACTAACCATGTATTGCCGACATCAGGAGCGGCAAAATTTTCATCAGGTCTAGGTGTTTTAGATTTTATGAAAAGAACCTCTGTTGTTGAGATGAATAAAAAATCTTTTAATGTTCTTTCGGAAGATACTAAAAAAATGTCAGAACTTGAAGGTCTAGATGGACATAAATTGTCAGTTAAAATTAGACAAAAGAAATAATTTTTACTATAAGCTTATAAAAATATGCCAAAAGAAGGATCGATTGAATTTCAAGGAGTTGTATTAGAACTTCTTCCAAATGCAATGTTTAAAGTAAAATTAGAAAATGATCATGAAATTCTAGCTCACTCATCAGGAAAAATGAGAAAAAATAGAATAAGAGTATTAGCTGGTGATAAAGTAACAGTAGAAATGACACCTTATGATTTAACAAAAGGCAGAATTACTTTTAGATGGAAATAAAAAAATCTAAAAAAAATAATATCATTTCTTTAAAAAAAAAATCTAAATGCCCAACATGTAAAAAGGTTTCTAAGGAACCATTTATACCTTTTTGTTCAAAAAAATGCGCTAGTCTTGATTTGATGAAATGGCTAACTGATGAACATGGGCTGCAAATAAAATCTGATTAATTATCTTATTTTTAATTGAATTTAATTATAAATACTTTATCTGATGTCTTGTGCCCAGGTAGCTCAGTTGGTAGAGCAGAGGACTGAAAATCCTCGTGTCGGTGGTTCGATTCCGCCCTTGGGCACCACTTTTTTTTACTTTTTTTTGAGGGTAACTTTTTTGCTTTTGCAAAGATAAACTACACAGCTTTTATTAGAGAAAAGTCTAAGTTTTGATAATTTTTGGTTAGGTAATTAGGTCGTAAATGTTACCTTTAATCACCCTCGAAATGTTTTGTTTTATTTACGCTATTTAATCCTATAATTCTTCAAAATTAGACTCTTAAAAAATTTGTGTTAAAGTGTTCTATTATGACTAAAAAAATTTTAGTTTTTTCAAATGGTGAAAAAATTGGAGATGGAATAATTAAATTACAACTTCTTCACGAAATTAAAACAAGACTTCCAGACTATAAATTATATTGGCTTACTAATAAGGGTAAAACTGTTTATTCAAGCACTCTTAAATTCATTGCAAGTAATTATATTGATGAGATTCTTGATCAAGCAGATCTTAGTCCATTTTTTTGGAATAAAATATCAAAAAGATATAAATTAGAAAATGAATTTTTTGATTATATTTTAGATACACAAAAATCAGTAATAAGAACTATAGCATTAAAACGAATCAAGCATAGAAATTTTATTTCTGGATCAGCTAATGGTTTTTTTTCTTCTAAAAAAATTAAAAGTAACAAGAAAAGAAAGTATTATTTAAACTACATTTTAGATTTATTAGATTTAATAGTTATTAAAAAAAATAGAAATGATTTTAAAATTCCAATCAGTGAAAATCTCGAAGGAGTCATAAGTAATATTTTATTAAAACATAAAAGCTATGTAGGAATTGCACCTGGTGCTGGAGAAAAGAATAAGATTTGGCCTTTAGAGAAATACATCGATTTATGTAACTATCTTCAAGTAAATAATAAGACTATAGTTTTTTTTATTGGACCTGATGAACTTCATTTAAAAGAAAAATTAAAAAATATCTTTCCTCACTCAATATTTATCGAGGATCATATTACTGGATTTCAAAATATAGAAATTATTATGGCTACCACCAAATATTTACAATTAGCCATATCGAACGATAGTGGAGTTAGTCATATGTTATCAACTGGATATTGCCCATTAATTAAACTCTTTGGTCCAAAAGATTCTAGAAAATTTACTCCTGAAAATCCAAATCTATTTTCTATATCTTCAAGTGATTTTAACTCAAAAAATATTAATAAAATACCTGTCTCTAGAGTGATTGAAGAAATAGAAAAAGTTCAGATTTAAAATTTCATATATTAGAAGGTAGACAAGTATATTTTTCATCATTACTTGTTTACTTTTATATGTTCAAATTTGACAAACTTGTATTTGGCGATGCAGGGTGGGGCGATGAATTTCTTATAGCAACACTTATGACTCTACTAGTAAGCATTTTATCAATGGGTTTGGGTCTTTTTTTAGCAATTATTACAGTATGGGCAAAGATAATACAAAACAGAATAACAAGATTTATTGCAAATTTTTATACAACTGTAATTAGAGGTGTTCCTGAATTATTAGTTATTTATCTAATTTTCTTTGGTGGCAATGCTGTTGTTATGAGTATTGCTAAAGTATTTGGATATAATAAATATATAGAACTAAACGCACTTACAATTGCAACAATAGCCATTGCAGTAATATCAGCTACATATTCCAGTGAAGTTTTAAGAGCTTCTTATTTGGCTATATCTAAGGGTCAAATAGAAGCTGCAAGAGCACTGGGTATGAATAAATTTAGTATTTTTTTTAAAGTTATTTCGCCCCAAGTTATAAGACATGCTTTACCGGGAATAGGGAATGTATGGCAAATAACTCTTAAAGATACTTCCCTTATTTCCGTAACTGGTCTTGTTGAAATTATGCGTCAATCTAGAATATCTTCTAACGTTGAGCATTCACCTTTAACTTTCTTAATAACAGCCGCAATATTGTATTTATGTTTAACAACAATTTCTGGCAGGGTTTTTAAAACGCTAGAAGTAAATTATTCAAAAGGATTTTCGACATGATTGAATTTTTAAATAGTATTCAAAATTCTCTTATTTATAAAAATTTCTTTTTGGTCCTATCTGGCTTAGATAATACAATTTTATTATTATTAATTTCATTACCAATTGGTTTTGTCTTAGCGTTATTATTTGCTCTAGGAAGAGTTTCTAAAATTACATTATTATCAAGAACAATTGCTAGTTATATTTTTGTCATTAGAGGAACCCCTTTACTTGTTCAAATATATTTAATTTATTTCGGTTTAGGTTCTGTAAAATTTATTCGAGAAAGTTTTTTGTGGTATGCATTAAAAGAACCTTTTTGGTGTGGAGTTATAGCCCTTACAATTAATACTGTTGCATACGGAGCAGAAATTTTTAGAGGTGGCATACAATCAATTGAGAAAAGTCAGGTTGAATCAGGCTTATCTCTTGGGTTTGGAAAATTTTTACTTTTAAGAAAAATTATTCTACCTATAGCTATACGAAAAGTTCTACCTTCTTACGGTAATGAATTAATACTAATGGTTAAAGCAACCTCTTTAGTTAGTCTGACAACCTACATGGAAATGACAGGTATTGCTAGAAAGATAATGGCTAAAACATTTGCACCTGTTGAAGCATTTATTGCTGCAGGAATTCTTTATCTTTTTTTAAATTTTCTAATGGTTCAATTTGTTAAATATTTAGAATGGAAATATAATCCACACTTAAGATTAAATAATTAATTTCTAAATTTTTTATGACAAGTGCTGCAATTTGCAGCCATTGCTTTAATAGCATCACTTATCATCTCTTTATCTTCTAATTCTATACTTAAAGATATCATTTCGATATCGTCTACAAAGTTTTGGTTATATTCATTAAATGTCTCACGATCACTCCAAATATTATCACTAGCTCCTTCTGCTTGACTATTTTCAGGATAAAAATGTTTAAATTCAGATGCTGAGTGAAGAAGAGTTGCATTAAGCTCTAACATTTCCTCATATTGATCTGAATTTGATAATCTGTAAAGTTTCGATGATGTGCTTTTAATTTTTTGCATTATTGCCATTCTTTCGTTAACAATCTTTTCTAACGATTTGTCCTCTAAAGTTACTTTGTGAGCTAGAACATATAAAGGAATGAATGAAATTAAAGTACTTATTGTTATTTTAAAGAATATACCCATTATTTGTTATTATATTATGCAAGTAATTATGTCCTAATTTTGCATATTCAAGAGGGTTTGCTTTTTTAGGATCCTGCTCAGCTTCAATAATTAACCATTCCTGATATTTTGCCTCATATAGTATCTTAATTAATGGATCGTAATCGATGCAACCATCTCCTGGAACAGTGAAAACACCATCTAAAAAAGACTCTCTAAAACTTAAGTCATCTTTAATAGATTTTAAAAAAACATCTTTTCTAATATCTTTACAATGAACATGGTTAATTCGAGAAATATAATTTTTTAATACTCTTTCGTAATTTGCTTCAGCAAACATTAAGTGTCCAGTATCGTAAAGCAAAAATGTATTTTGATTTGTCATATTCATGAATCGATCTACATCTTCCTCTGACTGTATAATAGTTCCCATATGCTCATGATACGACATTGGCATTCCTTCATCCATCAGCATATCAGATAATTCACTGATTTTTTTGCAGTAGCTATCCCATTCATCTTTTTCAAGTATTGGTCTTTTACTAAGAGCTTTTGATTGATCGCCTTGGATTGATCCAGATACATCAGCAAAAACAAAAACATCCGCATTAATTAACTTTAATAAATTTAAATGATCTTGGAGTGCTATCCATTCTTCTTTTACACTTCTTTCTCTAAGCATTGCGCCATACCAACCACCTGGCATTTTTAAATTAAATTTTTCTAAAAGATATTTTGTTATTCCAGGATTTCTCGGAAATTTTCCACCTAATTCAATACCTGAAAATCCAGATGTGCTTGCATCCTCTAAACATTTTTCAATAGGAGTGTCACCTCCTAGTTCAGGCATATCATCATTGCTCCAGGCAATAGGCGCGATACCAAGTTTAATTTTCATGAAGTTTTACATATTTCATGATAGATGAAAAATAAAGATAATTATGAATATGAATATGAATATGAATATATTATTAGTCGATGGAAATGAAAAAGAAGCTTCTGATCGATATACAAAATTGGGTATGGATACTCAATTTCAAGTATATGAAAAAATTTTAAAAAAATATTCTACTTCAACTATCAATATTACAACAATTCATCCTGCTGTTCATAATAATTATCTTCCTTTAGGCATAAGTCTTGACGATTTCGAAGCGGTTGCTTGGACAGGAAGCTTACTTAATATATATAACATGACAAAATCCATAACTAATCAAATAGATTTAGCTAAAGAATTATTTAAAAAAAAGAATAAAATATTTGGTAGTTGTTGGGGGCTTCAGGTTTTAGTAACTGCCGCAGGAGGTAAAGTAAGAAAAAATCCAAATGGCCTTGAAGCAGTTTTAGCTAAAAATATTACATTAAATCAAGATGGTGAAATTCATCCCATGTATAAAAACAAAAAAAAATCATTTAATGCACTCTGTTGGCATTATGATGAAGCAGAAAAGCTTCCAAAAGAAACTAAGGTACTAGCCTCAAATAAGATCAGTAAATTCCAATCTATAAGCTTTGAAGTAAATCAATCAAGTGTTTGGGCAGTGCAATACCATCCAGAATTTAATTCAAAATGGATGGCCGGACTTATGGAAATGAGAAAAGATATTTTGTTGGAACAAAAAGTATATGAAAATTTATCAGAATTTGAAAACGAAAAAATGATTTTAAAAAACCCTGATAATTTTGAGAAAAAACAATTACATTTATATGATGATGTAGTTGATGAAGAAATCCATTCTTTAGAACTTTCAAATTGGTTAAATCTTAATAAAAATTATTGACTACATTTATAATTGATTTCCACTTACTAATACTAGAAGTTGAAATAGATTTGTTAATATTTGCTTTTACTGTTTTATCTATTTTCCAAAGTTTACTTATTTGGCTTGTATTTTTTAAATATCCAGATTGAATTGCTGCAAGATATGCTGCTCCAAGTGAAGTAGTCTCAACATTACTTGGTCTAATAATTTTAATTTGAGAAATATTTGCTAAACTTTGTAGAAAGCTATTATTTTTAACCATACCTCCATCAACTCTTATTTCACTAATCTTTGTCTTAGAATCTTTTTCCATACACTCAATTAATTCATAAGTTTGAAAAGATAGGCTGTCTAAAGTTGCTTTGATGATATCTTCTTTAGACGTATTTCTAGTGATGCCAAAAAATGTTCCTCTTGCATTAGGGTTCCAATATGGGGCGCCAAGTCCAGTTAAGGCTGGGACAAAAAATAAACTTTCATCTTTATTAGCTTTTTTATACAATTTATCAGTTTCACTAGAATCTTTTATAAATTTTAAATTATCGCGAAGCCATTGTATGGCAGAGCCTGCTACAAAAATACTTCCTTCATAGCAAAACATTTTTTTACCATTTATTTTAAAAGCGACAGTTGTTAGTAATCTATTTTTAGATAATTTAAATTTTTCTCCAATATTCATAAGAAGAAAACAGCCTGTACCATATGTACTTTTTGATTGCCCTCTTTTAAAACAAGCTTGACCAATTGTTGCTGACTGTTGGTCTCCAGCCATACCTCCAATTGGTATTGAATCACCAAATAATTTAGTAGAGCCAAAATCATATGCATTTTCAACTACAGTTGGTAAGATATTTTTTGGAATATTAAATATTTTTAAAATTTTGTCAGACCACTGCTCTTTTTGAGAATCATAAATCATGGTTCTTGAGGCATTTGATATATCTGTTAGGTGAGATTTTCCCTTTGTTAATTTCCATAATAGCCAGGTGTCTATTGTTCCAAAAAGTAAATTATTATTTTCTAAATTCTTATTTACTTCCTTAACATTATCAATAATCCATTTAATTTTAGTAGCTGAAAAATATGGATCAAGCTCTAGACCAGTTATTTTTTGAATTTTTTTATCAATCCCTTTTCTTTTTAAATTTTCACAGAGATTAGCTGTTCTTCTATCTTGCCAGACTATTGCTCTGTAAACTGGTTTCCCAGTTTTCTTATTCCACAAAACTGTTGTTTCTCTTTGATTAGTAATTCCAATTGAAGTTATATTTTTTGAATTTAACTTATTTTTTCTTAATATTTTTGAAATTAAATTTCTAACATCATCCCAAATTTCTGTTGCATTATGTTCTACCCATCCTTCATTGGGAAAATATTGTTTAAATTCTTTTTGGACAATATCGAATATTTCAAATTTTTTATTATACAGTACAATTCTTGAACTTGTTGTTCCTTGATCTATTACCAAAAAATATTTTTTCATAAATTAGACGTCTAAATTTTTAATGAAATTAGCATTATTTTGAATAAATTTAAAACGTAACTCTGCTTGTTTTCCCATTAAGGTTTCGAATAAACTTTCGGTGTTCTTCATATCTTTCTTAGCTTTTTCAGAGTTAATCAATATTAGATTTCTTTTGTTTTGATCCATTGTAGTCTCTTTCAATTGATCAGCTGGCATTTCACCCAAACCTTTAAATCTTGTAATGTTATAATTGTCAGACTTAAATTCTATTTCAATTAATTTATCTTTCTCTTTTTCATCATATGCGTAAAAAGATTTATTTTTGTTATAAATTTTAAATAAAGGAGGCATTGCTAGATATAGTTTATTTTCATCAATTAAACTTTTCATATATTTATAAAAAAAAGTAATAAGTAGAGTTGCAATATGTGAACCATCTACGTCCGCATCAGTCATTAAAATTATTTTCTCATATCGAAGTTTTGAAATTTCAAAGTTTTTTCCAATACCACAACCTAAAGATTGAATAAGATTTTGTATTTCATTGTTATCAGCAATTTTAGATAGCCCAACATTATAAACATTTAATATTTTCCCCCTTAAAGGAAGTATTGCTTGAAATTCTCTATTTCTTGCTTGCTTAGCAGAACCTCCAGCACTATCACCCTCAACAATAAATATTTCAGAATCTTTTATTGATTTACTCGAACAATCTACTAATTTACCTGGAAGACGATTTCTTTCTTTAATACTTTTTCTATCTAACTCTTTAATTTTTGTTAAATCAGTTCTTTGAAGAGCTCTTTCAATTAAATTATCTAAAAGTATTTTTGAATTTTTCTTGTTAGCATTTAACCATAATAAAAATTCTTGTTGTGTTTTTGTTTCAATTTCTTTTTGTAAATTTGGCATTATTATTCTCTTTTTAGTTTGGCCTTCAAAACTTGGATCATTAATAAAGATAGAAATAATAACGTTAGAGTAATCAAAAATATCACTGTGATTGATATTACTGATTTTTGAGAATTGATTTTTTTGGCCATAAAGTTTTATAGCTTTTAGAATTCCATTACGAATACCATTTTCATGAGAGCCACCATCTGGTGTTTCAATGGTATTACAATATGACATTAAACTTGAATTTTCATTTGTATTAAATGAAATTAAAGTTTCAAAATTTTCATTATCTTTAATTTTTGATTTTAATAAAAAATTTTTTTCAAATAATTTAGAGTTGTTTGCGTATTCTAATTGAAAATAATCTTCAATTCCTTTTTTATAAAAAAAACTTTTTTTGTTAGGCGTTTTATCTTTTATTAATTCTTTATCAATTTCAAAGTTTATAGTTGTGCCTCCTACTAATACTGATTTCATATTTATAAAATTATATAATTTTTTTGGAACAAATTGTGTTTCTTCAAATATACTTTCATCTGGGACAAAAGAAATTTCTGTACCTTTTAATTTTTTGCTACATTTTTCAATTTTTATTTTTGTCTTAACTTTCCCTTTCGAATAATCTTGTTGATATACTTTTCCATCTTTGAAGACTTGAACTTTTAATAAAGAGCTTAATGCATTAACAACAGAAATCCCAACCCCGTGCAATCCTCCAGAAGTTTTGTAAGCATTACTATTAAATTTACCACCCGCGTGAAGTGTAGTTAAAACTACTTCAAGCGCTCTTTTATTTTTATATTTTGGATGAAAATCAATAGGAATACCTCTTCCATTATCTTTTATTTTTATCGAACCATCTTTTTTATACTGAAAACTTATATCAGTTGCGTGACCAGCTAAAACCTCGTCTATACTATTATCTAGTACTTCGTTAACTAAATGATGAAGTCCATCTTGGTTTGTACTACCAATATACATACCTGGTCTTTTACGAACGGGCTCAAGACCCTCAAGTACTTCAATATCTTTGGCATTATAAGTAGATTTCTTAGCCACAAATATTTCTTATCAAAAGTGTTGTTGTAAAAACATAAAAAAAACCGCCCTAAGGCGGTTTTCTTTATAGAGATAAGTATAATTCTACACGTCGTAGTATAATTTAAACTCGTGTGGATGAGGTCTAATATTAATAGGGTCAACCTCACTCTCTTTTTTATAGCTAATATAAGTTTCAATTACATCTTTGGTGAATACATCGCCCTCTAATAAAAATGCATGATCTTTTTCAAGAGCTTCAAGAGATTCAGCTAAAGATCCAGGTGTAGATTGAATTTTAGACAAAACTTCATCGCTAGCAGCGTAGAGATTTATATCTGTTGGGTCACCAGGATTAATTTTATTTTTAATCCCGTCTAATCCTGCCATTAGCATTGCTGAGAATGCTAAGTATGGATTTGCACTTGGATCTGGACATCTAAATTCCATTCTTTTTGCTTTAGGGCTTTGAGAATAAGCAGGAATTCTAACAGATGCAGTTCTATTTCTTTGAGAGTAAACAATGTTCACCGGAGCTTCAAAGCCTGGTACCAATCTTTTATAAGAATTAGTAGTAGGAGCACAAAAAGCTAAAAGAGCAGGTGCATGTTTAAGTATACCGCCAATATAATTTAGAGCTAAATCACTTAGGTTAGCATAGTTACCCTCTTTATACATTAATGTGTCACCATCTTTCCAAACACTTTGATGAACGTGCATACCTGAACCATTATCTTCGAATAAAGGTTTAGGCATAAATGTAGCTGTCATTCCATGTTGTCTAGCAACATTTTTAACAACGTACTTATATTTCATCATATCATCAGCCATTTTTAGTAAAGGCGAAAATTCTAAATCAATTTCACATTGTCCACCTGTTGCAACTTCATGGTGATGTGCTTCAACTGTAAGACCAATGTCTTGCATTGTCATTACCATTTCAGTTCTTACATCTTGAAGTGTATCAACTGGGGGTAAAGGAAAATAACCTTCTTTATGTCTAGGCTTATGACCTAAGTTTGGGTTTTCATCAGCACCACTATTCCAAGTACCTTCAACAGAATCAACTTCATGAAATGCAAAGTTTGATCCTGAGTCAAACTGAACGTTATTAAACACAAAAAATTCTGCTTCTGGTCCAAAAAATGCTGTATCGCCAATACCAGATGATTTTAAATATGCTTCAGCCTTTTTAGCAATATTTCTTGGGTCACGACTATAATCAACCAAAGTTACAGGATCTTTAATATTGCAATGTAGTGCCAAAGTTTTTTCTGAAAAAAATGGATCAATGTATGCAGTTGTTGCATCTGGCAAAACAATCATATCACTGTCTTGAATTTCTTGGAAACCTCTTACTGAAGATCCATCAAAACCAAGTCCATCAGAAAATATATCTTCGTCTAAAAATTTAATTGGTATTGTAAAATGTTGAGTTGTTCCTGGTATATCAGTAAAGCGCATATCAACCATTTTAATGTCCATATCTTTAATTTCAGACATTAAATCTTTTGGAGTCGAGCTTTTTAATTTCATATCTATCTCCTTACTTCAACAAAAGGGTATGCCATCCAGCGTTACCCGGTTAAATCATGCTCTAGTTATGAAATCCGCTTTTGATGCGCGTTCCTTCAGCTTTATGCTTACTTCCGACCTAATATAATAATAGGTTGAACGATTTATAACTTTTGCATGCGTTCCTTCGGCACAATGCCTACTTCCGACTCTAAAAGAGTTGAACGATTATTGTTTAATTACTTGGTTTTATCTAAAAGTAAAGAAGAATTAGACAGCATCACTGTCTTTTTCACCAGTTCTTATTCTTATTACCTGCTCAATATTCGATACAAAAATCTTACCATCACCGATTTTTCCTGAATAAGCACTAGTTTTTATTGATTCAATAACATCATCTACTTGATTGTCTTCAACGATAACTTCTAGTTTCATTTTTGCTAAAAATTCATCATCATACCCATCACTAGGATCAATTCCACCGGTTGATCCTCTTTGCCTTCCAAAACCTTTTACGTCAACTAATGTCATCCCCGAAATTCCAAGTTCATGGAGAGCTTCTTTAACTTGAGAAAGTTTAAACGGCTTAATGATTGCTTCTATTTTTTTCATATCGTTGATAATCTTTTAATTGCTTCTTTAATGTTTTCTAGAGAATTAGCAAAACTTATTCTAACAAATTCTCCAGCATTATCTCCAAAGCTAGAGCCTGGAACCAATGCAACCCCTTTTTCTTCAAGTGCAATTTCTGAAAATTTATTTCCATTCAATCCAGTTTTTGAAATATTGGGAAATGCATAAAAAGCACCACCTGGTTCAAAACAAGAAATTTTTTCTAAATTATTCAATTCATTAAAAACGTACTCTTTTCTTTTTTGAAATTCACTAACAATTTTTGTTATTTCTTTCTGAGAACCTTTTATTGCTTCTAATCCTGCATATTGCGAAATTGATGTAGCGCATGAATTATAATTTACACATATTTTGTTAGCATGTTCAATTAAATTTTTTGGCCAAATACTCCAACCTAATCTCCATCCAGTCATACAATATGTTTTGCTCCATCCTTCAAGAACTATTAGTCTTTCTCTTATACTTTCGTATTCTAATAATGATGGCATTTGTTCATTATTAAAAATAATATTACTATAAATTTCATCACTTAAAATGAAGACGTTTGGGTACTGCTCTAGTAAATTAACAAGATCAGTAATTTTTTTCTTATTCATATATGATCCTGTTGGATTGTTTGGATTATTTATTATTATCAAACTTGTTTTATCAGAAATTAATTCTTTTAATTGTTCAGTATTAATTTCAAAGTTATCTTTTTCAGAAAGCTTTAATGGTACAGCTTTTGCACCACTGTATTTAATCATAGATCTATAAATTGGAAAACCTGGATCAGGAAAAATTATTTCTCTATCTTCACTACCTAACAATAAAGCTGAAATAAAAATTACAGGCTTACCTCCTGGAGTTATTAAAACATTTTCTGGATTAATATTTGATTTGTATTTTTTGAATACTAGCTCCGAAATTGATTCTCTTAATTCAGGTATTCCATTTGATGGAGTATAACCATGATGACCATCTTTAATTGCTTTAATAGCAGCTTCCTGAATATTTGTTGGCGTAGGAAAATCGGGTTGTCCTATTCCTAAATTAATAATATCTTTACCTTTAGCAGCAAGATTATTAGCTTTCGCAAGAATAGAGAAAGCTGTTTCTGTTTCTAAATTAAATATTCTTTTTGAAACTTCCATATTTTTGATATAGCGATTTAATATAAAAATTAAACTTTTAATTAAGTTATATGGCGAACGTAGCTCAGTTGGTTAGAGCGCAGGCTTGTGGTGCCTGATGCCGTGGGTTCGAATCCCATCGTTCGCCCCAATTAGTAATTAGTTAATTTTCTCTATTGTTTTTTAATTTATTGTACATAAAAGGCTTAATGATAATAGGGCCGGTGGTGGAATTGGTAGACACGCTAGATTTAGGTTCTAGTGCCGCGAGGTGTGAAGGTTCAAGTCCTTTCCGGCCTACCATTAGGTTTGATAAATTATGAATACAAAAGAATTAAAATCTACAAAGCTTTATAAAGAATACTCATTAGAAATTCCTTATAAAGAAATTGATATTGAAGTAGACAAAAAAATAAATCAAATACTGCCTACTGTAAATATTCCTGGTTTTAGAAAAGGTAAAGCTCCACTTAATATTGTTAAAAAAAAATATGAAGATAATGTTTTAAATGAAGTAATTCAAA
>CABYHW010000005.1 GCA_902518705.1 uncultured Alphaproteobacteria bacterium
CATTTATTATTAGTGGAAAGAAACATATTTTAAAATATGAAAGAAAAATGCCTGAAAAAGAAGTAATTAAAATGAAATCATTTGTGACAAGTAAAGGAACTAAACTTACAAAAACTGCAAAATTTAAAATAAAAAAAGTTTTAGAAAAAGATAAAGAAAGAGTTTTTGATATTGTTCTATAATTAACAATTTCCAGAGAATAATGAGAGTTTACTTGCATCTATTCCTAATAAATTAAATGCATCCTTCCACTTATTATTTACTTTTTCGTCAAAAATAAAATTACTATCTGCTTTTAGCGTCATCCAACTATTTGATGCTAATTCCTTTTCAATTTGTCCTGGACCCCATCCTGCGTATCCAAGAGCTAGAATACTATTCTTTGGACCATTACCTTTAGAAAGGTCTTCAAAAAATTCTGAAGTACTAGTTAAAGCCACCCCTTTATCTATTGTTAGTGTCTCTTTTTGAATAACTTCGTCAGAATGTAAAACAAATCCCCTGCCGCTTTCAACAGGACCACCATAGCGAATGTAAAGTTTCTTATCTTCTATTGGCTTGTCTATACCTAATTGTTCAAGCAAATCGGGGTAAAGATCATAATCAATTTTTTTGTTGATTATTATACCCATAGCCCCATCTTTTGAGTGAGCACACATATAAATTACCGTTTTTTCAAATCTATCATCTTCTAATGAAGGCATTGAAATTAAGAACTGACCAGTTAAATTCATATAGTATATATATTCGCGTTAATTATTATTTTTCAATATTGTATTGATTTATTTTATATGGACAAGGTAATAAAAGTTATAAATCTGTTAAAAATTGCAATAATATTTGCTCTTGGACTATTTAGCACAGCTGGATACTCCTTATCTTCAGATTGGGCAATTAGTGAAAAATCAAAAGTTAGATTAATTTCACCAATGACTGCTTCAAATAATAATAACCAATTAATTTTAGCATTAGAATATGAACTAGAGGAGGAATGGAAAACATATTGGAAATCTCCTGGAGGAGGAGGCTTTCCTCAAAAAATTATATGGAACAATTCATCTAATGTGAAAAATATTAAAATATTATGGCCAGAACCAATAGAATTTGAAATACTAGGTTTAAAATCAATTGGATATAAAAATAAAGTTATATTCCCTTTGATTGTAGATATTGAAGATAATCAAAAACAAACAAATTTAAATTTAAATATTAATTATTTAGTTTGCAGAGATGTTTGCATTCCAGGTAATGCGGATATATTTTTAAACTTACCATCTGGAGATGGTGTATACACAGATTATTTTTTTGAAATTGAAAAAGCTTTATCTACCACATTAAATAATAATATTGATTTTACACCTATTTCTAATTTCTCATTTAATGCTGTTGAAAATAACAATAACGTTATTTTTGATATAGAAATATCCACTAATTCTTTTTTTGACGATCCAAAAATTTTTATTCACACACCATTTGGACTACCTATCGTAGAACCAATAAATAATTATTCTCTTGATTTCCAAAAATTGAATACATCTCTATATTTTAGTGCCGATCAATTTAATGAAAAAAAATTTCCAATAGAAATATTTTTTTATGATAATAATCACAGCTTTAAAGTAGAAAAAAATGTAGAAATTGAAAATGTAGATAAAAATATTTCTATAAATACTAGTCTTATATACTTACTATTAATTTCACTCTTAGGCGGTTTTATTTTGAATCTTATGCCATGTGTTTTTCCAGTATTATCATTAAAATTATTATCTGTAATTAGTACTGAAGATAAAAAGATAAAAAGTAGTTTTTTTATAACTGTACTGGGTATTATCACTTCTTTTCTATTACTTGGTGCATTTTTTGCGATCCTAAAACAAATCAATATTTCAATATCTTGGGGTATGCAATTTCAAGAACCCTACTTTTTAATGTTCATTTTGATAATTATATCAATGTTCTTTTTGAACACACTTGGTCTTTTCCAAATAAATTTACCAAGTTTTTTATATTCATCAAAAATTTTAAATTCAGGAAATAATTTTTATACAAAGAATTTTTTTAATGGTTTTTTTGCTACACTACTTGCTACACCTTGTTCTGCACCTTATTTAGGAACAGCTGTCACTGCTGCATTTACTCAATCAACAACGTATCTATTTTTAATATTCTGTTTTATGGGTATAGGAATGAGCTTACCTTATTTGGTTATAGCTTTTTTTCCAGGCTTAATTTCCTTCTTACCTCGATCTGGAAAATGGATGATGTATTTTAAATATTTTTTATCTATCTTATTACTAACAACAATAGTTTGGCTATTAAGTGTATTAAATAATTATTTTAATTATTTTTTTATAGTCACATTTATTGTTTTATTGACTTTAATATCTGCAATTTTAAAATTTAGAACTTATCAATTACCTTTAATTATATCTTTAATATTTATTTTCTTTTTAACTCCATTATTAAATTCTTTTCAAAAAATTAATGAAGATAATTATAAAAGTAATAAATGGTTAGATTTTAATTTAAAAAGTATTCCTGAAACAATAGCTAATAATGAAATTATTTTTCTAGATATAACAGCAGATTGGTGCATTACCTGTAAATTTAATAAAATTAATGTTTTAAACTCAGAAGCAATTTCAGAATTTTTTGATTCACAAGAAATTACATTGATAAAAGCTGATTGGACACAACCAAATGAAAAAATAAATAAATTTTTAAAAAAATATAATAAATTTGGTATACCTTTTAATGCATTTTACTCTTCAAAGTTTCCAGAAGGCATAGTAATGAATGAAATATTGACTGAGAAACAAATATTTGAAACATATAATAAAGTTAAATGAAAAATAAAACTATTGATGATTTTAAAGTGCCTATTATTACAAAAGGTGTTTCAACAATATCTTCATTAAAAAATGAATTCATAAATAAAAAAATAATCCTATTTGGCGTTCCAGGAGCATTTACACCAACTTGTTCTGAGAAACATCTTCCTGGTTATATAAAATTATATAATTCATTTATAAATAAAAAAATTGATGGAATTTATTGTCTCTCTGTAAACGATGAACATGTTATGAAATCTTGGTTATTGAGTTACACAGATGGAGAAAAGATCAGTGGAATTGCAGATGGAAATGCTGAGATTACAAAATATTTTGACTTGATATCTGATAAGACAAAAAACTATATGGGCTTAAGGTGTCTAAGGTTTGCCATGATCATTGAGAACAATATTATTACAAACAGGTTTATTGAAAATGATGGTGAATACCGTGTTAGTTCAGCTGAATATATTTTAGAACAAATCCAATGAATAAAATTAATTTAGAAAATAGAGTAGCAATTGTAACGGGTGGAGCACAAGGCTTTGGGTTAGCAATTACAAAAAGATTTATAGAATCAGGTGCAAGAGTTCTAATATGGGATAAAGATACAGAATATTTAAATAAAGTTGATCTAAAAAATATTCAAAAAATTGAAGTTGATGTCTCAAATTATAAAAGTGTAGAGAATGCATTTGCCAAAAGTCTTACGCATGAAAACAAAATTGATATTTTAGTAAATAATGCAGGAATAGCTGGACCAAATTTTAAGACATGGGATTATCCACTCGAGGAATGGCAAAAAGTTATAGACATAGATCTAAGTGGAGTATTTTATTGCTGTAAAACTATAGTTCCTCATTTTATCAAAAATAATTATGGACGTATTGTTAATATTTCCTCCATAGCTGGTAAGGAAGGTAATCCTAATGCAATGCCTTATAGTGCAGCAAAAGCAGGAGTTATTGCACTTACTAAATCTTTAGGAAAGGAATTAGCTGAAAATAATATTTCAGTGAATTGTGTTACCCCTGCACCTGCTAAGACACGTATTTTTGATCAAATTACGCAAGAACATATTGATTATATGCTATCAAAAATTCCAAGAAATAGATTTGTGTTAGTAGAAGAATTAGCTTCTTTAGTTGCATGGATGTCTTCTGAAGAAAATTCTTATACCACTGGATCAACTTTTGACTTAAGTGGAGGTAGAGCTACTTATTAATTTTTTCTTCTTTGTATTAAAGCGTAAACTGTTACGGCTACTGTAATCATGAGTCCGTTAATAAATTTTACATAAAAACCAGATAAACCTAAAGCAACTATTCCTGATTCTAATGATCCAATAATTAATACTCCAATAAAAGTTCCAAAAATAGTACCTTTACCACCAAAGACTGAAGTGCCACCAACAAAGACGGCTGCTAGCGTTGTTAACATCAAACCTTCACCTTGTGTAGGCCAGAAATATAACATTTCATACATTGTAAAAATTCCTGCTAATGCAGAGAAAAATCCTAGTTGAACAAAAGCAATAATTTTTACATTATCGACGTTAATTCCCATCATTTGAGCGCTTGCTTTGTTATCGCCTACAAAGTGGATATGATTTCCAAATTTATGGTATCGATAAACCCATTGCATCAATCCAGTTAATACAATGAACCAAATAAATTGCATTGGAATTTTTCCAAATAATTTTTCAACAAATATCATATGATGCCATGTTCCATCTGCTACATCGACGATTGCAATACCGCTACCTTGAGAAATTACATTAACTAATCCACGCCAAAAAAATAATGTACCTATAGTGGCAACTATTGAAGGTATACCAATTTTAGTAACAAGTAATCCATTTACTAATCCCGCAAACATTCCAAGTGAAGTTGCCAAAATAAATGCTATAAAAAAGTTACCATCAGTCGATGTCATTATAATTCCAAATATGAGAGATGTAATTCCAACTATAGATGGAAATGATAAATCAATTTCACCAAGTGTAACAACAAATGTTGCTGATATAGCAATAATTCCAAAAAAAGGCATTGATTGCATAAAAGCTCTATAAATAGGAAATCTTGTAAATACATGTGGTGCACCAAGAAAATAAATTAGGAATAATACTACAGCAATTATAGTAATACTAATTTCAAGTTTGTGAGTTTTTACAAAATAACTATTTAATAAATTATTCATTTAATCTTCCACTTTTATTTTTCCTGATTCATGAAGTTGAATCATTTTTTGCACAAGTTCTTCTCTTGAAATATCTTCTTTATTAAATTCCCCAACAACCTCACCTCTATCTAAAATAATAAATCTATCTGCAGCTCCATATACGTGTATAATATTATGATCGATAAATATTGCAGATTTGTTTTCATTCTTTAAACCTTTTACAAAATTAAGAACTTTTTCTGTTTCTTGTATCGATAATCCCATTGTTGGTTCATCTAATACGATTAAATCAGAATTAAAATACAATGATCTACCGAAAGCTACACCTTGTTTTTCACCACCAGAAAGTCCCATTACTTGAGAGTCAACTGTTATAGCTTTTGAAGTAAAGCCTATATAGTCGCGTAAAATTTTTTCTGCTTCTTTTCTTTGTTTTTTTATATCCAAAAAACCAAATGAATTTGTAATTTCTCTTCCTGCAAAGATATTTCTGTATAATTCTTGCTGATCACATAATGCTCTTTCTTGATACACTGCTTCAATCCCCATTTTTCTTGATTGAGCAACTGATTTAATTTGTACTTCTTTCTCTTTAAAAAAAACTTTTCCCGAGTTTGGACTATGAACTCCAGTTATAACTTTAATAAGTGTAGATTTTCCAGCTCCGTTATCACCGATTAAAGCTACTACTTCACCTTTGTTTATTTTGATATTCACATCTTTTAAAACTTTTACGTTTCCAAAGTTTTTGTAAATATTTTGTAATTTTAAGAGTTCTTCAGCCATAAAAATAAACCTGCCTTATAAAATAAGGCAGGCTATATTATTTAATTTATCTGATTTGTACTGCTGCTAATGGAGCAACAGCATCAACGTTATCAGCTGTAACAAATGCAGCACCAGTATCCATTGCTAATCCAGCCATTCCATATTTTGTACTTAGGAATAACTGAACAATTGGCATATATCCTTGGATAAATGGTTGTTGATCAATTACAACGTCAATGTATCCAGAATTAATTCCGTCAACAATTGGAGCTGATAAATCAAATCCAGCACCACATACTTCTTCAGTACCATGACCTGCAGCCTTCATATATGTTGGTAAACTTGCAGTTAATCCACCATGATCTGTAATAGCCATTTTGATATCAGGATTTGCACTATAAGTAGCAACGTACATAGGAGTTCCCTGTGATGCATCTGAGTTTACATTATCAGGAATTTCTTGATAAACTACTTCAACACCTGCTGCTTCAACACCAGCTATTGCACCTTTAGTTCTTTCTCCTCTGTTTGGCATACTTGCAAGACCCCAGATAAAAGCTTTATCTCCAGCTTGTAGACCACAAACTTCAACTGCTTTTTTACCTAGATTAAATCCAGCATCAAATAGATCTGCGCCTGCATAACCAAAACCTTCAGTTTTATATTCTGATTCAAGATCAGGAAGAGGTGTATTCATAGTAGTAATTACTATTCCCATTTCTCTAGCTTCTTGAATGATAGGTCTCATTGCAGCGTCTCCTGGAAAACCATAGATTGCAATTCCATCAGGCTGTAAAGCAACAGCTTCTTTAAATTGTTTAATCATGATTTCTGAATTCCACTGTGACCAGTAGTAATCTACTTCACAACCAGTGTGTTCAGCAGCAGCTACTGCACCATTGTAAACGATAGTTCCAAATGGACCACCTTCTGGACCACCTGGGAAAAATATAAATTTCTTATCACAGCTGTAATCATTTTTTGCTACTGCTGAAGAAGATGCAAAAGCAAAAAATAAAGCAATGACTGCAAAGATTTTTTTCATAATTCCTCCAAATATTTTATGCATTAATTTATAAGTAAATAAATCAATAATACAATTAAATTAAAGTATTAAAGTTCTTATTACAAATTAAATTCACCTTTCTTTTGATAGATAAAATAGTCGCACTTATTTACCAATATAAAGCAATTTTTATATTTATAAGATTATCAAAAAGTGTTATTTTTGACCATGGATGTTGATTTAGGTAAATGGTATCGAGCAAATATAGATAAAAAAGAATTCAAGCAATTATGCAAGAAATCTGATTGGCAGGGTTTTAAGCATATGATTATTTATTTTTCATCTCTATTTCTTTTTGGATATCTTGCGTATGTCACTTGGGGCACTTGGTGGTCATTATTATTCTTTATAATATATGGAAATATTTGGGGATGCAGTGATGCTATATGGCATGAAACTGGTCACAGAACTGCTTTTAAATCTAAATTCTGGAATGATTTCTTTTATTATATTGCTAGTTTCATGGATAATTTTGAACCTATCAGATGGAGATATTCTCACTACCATCATCATACATATACTCAATTCAATGATCCTGTAGATTTTGAAATACATGTAAAAAAACCAACTGATTTAATAGTATTTTTTTCTCACTACGTTCCATTCTCTGGTTTTATTTTCTTTAAAAATTCTCTTCAATGGGAAACTATAAAACATGCATTTGGTGTTACTACTGATGTAATGAAGGTTTGCATTCCGGAAAATGAAAGATGGAAATGTAGATTATCTGCGTGGAGTCATCTCTCTATCTGGATAATAAGCATAGCTTCTTCAGTTTACTTTCAAAGTTGGCTTCCAGTTCTATATGTTTTATTACCTAATTTTTATGGAAAGACCCTTGTGATGCTTATGGGTCTAACTCAACACGCAGGACTTAGAGAAGATAAAAGAGACCATAGATATACAACCAGAACAGTGTATTTAAATCCAGTTTTAAGTTTTTTATATTGGCATATGGAATATCATGTTGAACACCATATGTTCCCTCAAGTTCCCTCACATAATTTACCTAAACTGCATGCTATGATTAAAGAACAATTACCACCTGCTAGAAAAGGTCTTCTTGGGGCTTATAAAGAAATTATTCCAGCACTCATAAAACAAGCAAAAAATCCTGACTATCAAATTCCATTATCTGTTCCAAGCAACGCTTAGACTGAGTGAAAAATAACATTATAATTTTAGGCGGTGGTCAAGCTGGAATCTATGCTGCTAGAGAAATTAGGCAAAATGATTTAAAATCAAATATTAAAATTTTAGGTGAGGAAAATTTATTACCATACGAAAGACCTCCTCTATCTAAAGATTTTTTGCTAGATAAAAAAAATGAAGAAGATCTTTATTTTCATTCTAGCGACATACTAAAAAATGAAAATATAGAATTTGAAAATGTATCAATTTCTAAAGTTGATTTTGAAAATAAAAAACTTTTTGCAAAAAATGATGATGTTTACTCTTATGATAGTTTGCTTATTTCAACAGGTTCTGAAAATAAAAAACTTAGTTTAGATAATAATTTAAAGGATGATGTTTATTATCTAAGAAATTTAGAAGAAGCCAAAAAAATTAAAGAAATAGTTTCAAATAAAAATAAAATAACAATTATTGGCGGTGGCTTCATTGGCTTAGAAATTGCCTCATCTTTATCTCAGCTTCAAAAGAAAGTAATTGTTATCGAAATTGGTAATCAACTTATGGGAAGAATTATACCCAAACAAATTGCTGATTTAGTTCAAAACACTCATTTAGAACATGGAAATGAAATAATATTAAATAAACAGATAGAAAAAATAACTAAAAAAAATGGCATTTATGAAATTTTATTAAATGATAATTCTTTAATAGAAACAGATTTTGTAATTGCAGGTATAGGCTCAACCCCTGCTGTAAAGTTATTTGAAAATACAAATTTAAAGCTTGATAATGGTATAGTAACTAATCAATTTTGTGAAACTTCTATTAAAGATGTTTATGCAGCAGGTGACGTATCTAATTTTTATCATCCATTCTATGAAAGAAATATGCGACTCGAGTCTTATCAACATGCACAAAATCATGGAATATGTGCTGGAAAAAATATTGCTGGAGTAAAAACAGAATATACATCAATTCCTTGGATGTGGTCTGATCAATTTAATTTGAATCTTCAACTGACTGGTATTTGTGATGAGTATGATGAAATCATCGAAAGAGGTAATGATATTAATAATGGTGTTATTTATTTTTTCCTAAAAAATAACAAAATAAGAGGAGCATGTGGTGTTGGAGTCATAGGAAAAGTAGGACGTGACATTAGAATAACTTCTAAATTAACTGAGAAAGATACCATTGTAGATAAACAAATTCTCTCAGATCAAAATCTAAAATTAAATAAACTTATACAAAAATAACAATTTAATTATTTTGTATTTATTTTCATAAAATAGCTATTATATACAATCTATGTCTGAAGAAAATTGGATTGAAGTAGGGTCTACAGATAGTATTGAAGAAGAGGATCTCATCAGATTCGATCATCAAGATAAAACTTTTTGTGTGTATAGGCTAACAGATGGTTTTTATGCCACTGATGGAATTTGTACACACGAGGCGGTACATCTTGAAGATGGTTTGGTTATGGATGATGAAATTGAATGTCCAATGCACCAGGGAATTTTTAATATTAAATCCGGAGAAGCTTTAAGTCCACCAGCGTGTGAGGATTTAAAAACATATCCAGTTAAAGTTGATAATGACAAAATTTTCATTAAGATAGATTAACTATTTTTTTGGAGATTTTATGAGCAGAAAAAAACTTACAGTTTATGATTATTTGCAATGCAAAGGTAAAAGACAACTAAGTGTTATGTTTGTGCATAATGCTGATGAAGCTGCAGCAGCTGAAGAGGCAGGCATTGACATGATTTGTACTTCTCATGATGCTCCACAATTTGGTATTTTCAATTCTTTTGATGAGCTTAAGCGAATTCGCGAGGCTGCACCAACTTGCTTTATGCAATCCGGAGGAGCAGTAAGAGTAGCTTCTGAATACGAAGCAATGAAACTATCACACAAGTATTTAGACATTGGTGCAGATGTTATCTATGGTGGTAATTGGAGTTACAAATGGATTAGAGCATTAAGAGATGAGTATGTTCCAATTAATAGTCATGTTGGATTAGTTCCAGGAAATGCTACTTGGATTGGAGGATTTGTTGCACAAGGTAAAACAGCAGATAAAGCCATAAGAATATTAGAACATACTCTTGAGTTACAAGAAGCAGGTGCTATTGGAGTTGAACTTGAAGTAGTCCCACCAAAAGTTGCAGAAGTTATTACAAAAAAAGTTGATATCATGACTCTCTCAATGGGAAGTGGTTCTGGATGTGATGGGCAATATTTATTTGCTAATGATGTACTCGGATATACTCAGGGAAAAATTCCAAGACATGCGCGAATTTATAGGGATTTTAAAAAAGAATTTTCAAAACTACAAGCTGAAAGAGTAAGTGCATTCAAAGAGTTTCACGATGATACGGTAAACAAAAAATTTAATGATCCTAAAATCACAGTTAACATTGATGAAGGTGAATTTGAAAAATTTTTAAAGCTTTCAGAAAAATTTTGATTAATGTTTGCGGGTGAAGTTGATTTAAAAACTTGGTATAAACCAAAAATAGATAAGAAAACTTTAAAGGAACTTTCTAAGAGATCGGATATAAAAGGTTTATTAGATATATCTATATTTATTGTTGCTCTAATATTATGTGGATATCTATGTATTTTAAGTTGGGGTACTTTATGGTTAATACCTGCTCTTTTGCTTTATGGAAATATTTTCTATTGTAAGATCATAAGCATTCAACATGAAACAAATCACGAAACATATTTTAAAACAAGAGCGTTAAATAAATTTTTTTATCATATAACTTCTTTACTCGGTGGTTTTGAAGCAGTTAGATGGAAGTGGAGTCATTTTCATCACCATACTTACACTATATTTACACATGAAGAGGTCTACGATTATGAAAATAATAGTCCAAAACCAACAGAACCTGTAAGATTTCTTTTAAATTTTTTACCTCTTGGTCCAATAATTAATATTCAAAAAATAAGACATTTTACACATTTTGAAATTATTAAACATTCATTTGGGATAATTACTCCTGTTGTAAAAGTTACAGTACCTGAAAAGGAGATAAAAAAAATTATTAATAGTTCAAGATTATATTTAAGTTTTTGGTTGCTTGTAATTTTATGTTCAGTTTTGTTACAATCATGGCTACCAATAATAATGATAATTTTACCTCCATTTTATGGTAATACTATATTAATGATATGCGGCATGACTCAACATGCTGGACTAGCTGATAATATTAAAGATCATAGAAAAAGTACAAGAACCGTTATTATGAATCCCTTTTTTAGTTTTTTGTATTCAAATATGGAGTATCATATTGAGCACCACATTTTCCCAAAAATCCCTTGCCATAATCTAAAAAAATTTCACAAAATAGTTAAAAATCAAATGCCAGAACCTCATAACGGAATAATTTCTGCTTATAGATCAATAATCCCAGCAATATTTAAGCAATCTAAAGATAAAAATTATTTTATTGATGTGAAGGTTCCAGATACGACAATTTAGTCTCTTTTTTTTTATTCAAAATATACTATAGATATATTATGGTAAATCAATTAAATGATAGTGATTTTGGTACAAGGGATAAAAGAGGTCATTGGAAACCATTTGGTACAATAAGTATTAACCCACCTAAAGATATATTTTTTAACCCTATAAAATTTTTTAAGTATTTTTTTAAATTTCCGGGGATTTTTTTCCCATGGACCTTTGTCTTTGCAGCAATAACAGTTGCTACATATCTTTTTTTGACTCCTTCTTTAGAGACAATGAAGACTTTTGAAATAGGATGGATATCATATATATTTTTCAGAAATGCAGTTATTATTTTACTTTGGACAGGCTTCTTTCATTTAAGACTGAAGACACAAGGAACTTCATTTAAATATAACCCACGACCTCTAGAAAAAAATAACTCAACTTTTTTATTTAATGATCAGACTAAAGATAACTTATTCTATACTTTTTGTAGTGCCATTCCATTATGGACAGCTTATGAAGTAATTACATTCTGGGCATTTGCAAATCAAATTATCCCGTATGTAAGCTGGGAGGCGTATCCAATATATTGTTGTTTTATGTTCTTTCTTGTTCCATTTATAAGAGACGCACATTTTTACTTAACTCATAGACTATTGCACTGGGCACCACTTTATAAAATTGCACATAAAGTACACCACCGTAATACTAATACAGGTGCTTGGTCAGGTATGTCTATGCATCCAATAGAGCACATACTATATTTTTCAGGTATCTTAGTTCATTGGATAATCCCTTCACATCCTCTTGTTGCCATGTATCATGTATTTCATGCTGGTTTAGCACCTACACCTGGACATACAGGATATGAAAAAATGACTTTCAAAAATGGTGTATCAATTCCAACAGGTGATTATATGCATTATATTCATCATAAATATTTTGAATGCAATTACTCAGGTGGAAATACTAGTTTCTTAGATAAACTAATGGGCACGTTCCATGATGGATCTGAAGAGGCAACAAAAGAAGTAATGGCTCGTATCAAAGATAAAGCCCATTACCTCTAAACTTACCTTCATAAATATTAATTTTTATTATATTGATCTAAAATATGAGTAAGGTCGAATTATATAAAGATGTAAAAAATAGTTTAGGAGAAGGTATTACTTGGTCTTCAATTGATCAAAGTTTACTTTGGGTAGATATAAAACCAAAATCAGTTTTATTCAGAATTAATTTAGATAACGTAAAATTAGAAACTTTTGATTTACCTGATTTTGTAACAGCGACGTCAATAATCTCAGAAAATGAAATTGCTTTAGTCTCAAATAATGGCGTAAATAAATTTAACTTTCAATCTAAAAAATATGAAAGAATAATTAATGTTGAAGATGATATTGCAACAAATAGATCTAATGACGGTGCATCAGATGCTAAAGGTAGACTTTGGTTTGGGACGATGCAAAATAATTTTAATCAAGATGGAAGTGCAAAATCTTTAAATGCTAAATCTGGTAGTTTATATTGTCTATCTGATAATAAGGTAAATATTGTTGAAACAAATCTAGGTATACCTAATACATTTGTTTGGAGTCCAGATAACACGAAATTTTATTTTGCCGATACAACTGAGGGATCATTACTAGAATACAATTTTAACCTAGATGAAGGTAGTTTGTCAGACAAAAAAAACTTCTTCGATTTTGATAGAGGTGCTCCAGATGGATCAACTATTGATAGTGATGGTTTTATTTGGAATTGTCGTTGGGGTGGATCATGTGTAGTGAGAATAGACCCCAAAGGAAGAATAGATAAAATTTACGAACTGCCTGTTGAAAATGTAACAAATTGTGTATTTGGAGGAAGTGATCTTAAAACTTTATTTATTACAAGTGCTACTAATTCAGGTAAAAATCAATATGATGGTAGTTTATTTGCATTAAATGTTAATGTACCTGGCCTTGAAGATAATAAATTTAAAATTTGATTTTTTACTTTAATTAGCTAAAACTTTCACACATGAATAAAAAAAATAAATTTAGATCTTCTAATTGGTATAATTCTAAATCACATCGAAGAGATACATTTATTCACAGAGGCTGGATGAGAAATCAAGGTCATCCAAATCATTTGTTTGATGGTCGTCCTGTAATTGGAATTTGTAATACTTGGTCAGAATTAACTCCATGTAATGGTCATTTCAGAGAGATAGCAGAGTCTGTTAAAAAAGGTGTTTATGAAGCTGGCGGTTTTCCTCTTGAATTCCCTGTTTTTTCAGCAAGTGAATCCAATTTAAGACCTACAGCTATGTTGTTTAGAAATTTAGCAAGTATGGATGTTGAAGAGGCGATAAGGGGCAATCCAATAGACGGAGTCGTATTATTAATGGGGTGTGATAAAACAACACCTTCATTAATGATGGGAGCTGCTAGTGTAGATCTTCCCACAATAGGTGTTTCAGGCGGCCCAATGCTTAATGGACATCATCAAGGTGAAACAATAGGTTCTGGCACTGGTGTTTGGAAACTTGATGCAGATTTAAACGCTGGTGTAATTACAGAAGAAGATTTTATTAATGCAGAAATTTCAATGAGTAGATCAAAAGGTAATTGTATGACTATGGGTACTGCATCTACAATGGGATCAATGGTGGAAGCATTAGGGATGTCGCTACCCGGAAATGCTGCGATACCTGCAGTTGACTCAAGAAGATATGCTTTAGCTCATATGTCAGGGAAAAGAATTGTTGAAATGGTTAAGGAAGATATAACTATGTCAAAAGTTGTTACAAAAAAATCATTTGAAAATGCAATCAAGGTCAATGGAGCAATAGGGGGATCTACAAATGCAGTTATCCATCTAGCTGCAATCGCAGGTCGAATGGAAATAGATTTAGATTTAGAAGATTGGAATAAATGTGGAGATGGCATTCCAACATTAGTTAATCTACAACCTTCTGGAAAATACTTAATGGAAGATTTTTATTATGCAGGTGGTGTTCCTGTAGTTATAAAAAGATTAATGGAAAAAAATCTATTAGAAGAAAATGAAATGACTGTTAATGGAAAAACTATAGCTGAGAATAATATGAATGCAAAATGTTGGAACAATGAAGTTATCAAAGAATTTGAAAATCCATTAACAAAAAATGGAGGGATTAAAATTCTCAGGGGTAATATTGCTCCAAATGGTGCAATTATTAAACCATCAGCAGCATCGCCTGAATTAATGAAACATACTGGAAAAGCTATAGTTTTTGAAAGCGTAGAAGAGTTTCATGAAAAGATTGATGATCCTAATTTAGAAGTTGATGAAAATTCAATATTAGTTTTAAAAAACTGTGGGCCGAAAGGTTATCCTGGTATGGCCGAAGTTGGAAATATGAGACTACCACAAAAAGTACTTAAGAAAGGTGTGAGAGACATGATTCGAATATCTGATGCTAGAATGAGTGGAACAGCATATGGTACAGTAATACTTCATACAGCTCCAGAAGCTGCTGTTAAAGGTCCTTTAGCAGCGGTTCAAAATGGTGATGAAATAGAAGTTGATGTTGATCAAGGTACAATGAATTTAAAAGTTGATGATGAAACAATAAAAAAACGTTTGGAAAATTATTCACCTGTTGTTCCAGAAATCACAGGTGGTTATCAAAAAATGTATGTAGAACATGTAATGCAAGCTGACAAAGGAGCAGATTTAGATTTTCTAATTGGAAAAAGAGGTGCTGAAGTAAAAAGACATAGCCATTAAATTAATTTTTTTATAAATCAAAAACCTTACCAGGATTTAAAATATTATTTGGATCAAAACTTTTCTTTATCAATTTCATTAATTGAATATTATCTGGGTGTTGTTTTAATAAATACTCTTTCTTTTGAAGACCTATACCGTGCTCGCCCGTTATAGTTCCATCCATTTCTAGCGCTTTATCAATTAATTTATTACTAAATGATCTAATATATTTATATTCATTTTCTTTACCAGGATCATAGATAATAGATACATGAAAGTTTCCATCACCTACATGACCAACCATTGGTGCCTTTAATCCAGTGTCTCTAAGTTCTGTTTCTGCAAATTTAATACATTCCACAATGTTTGAAATAGGTACACAAACATCAGTGACATAAACTCTAATGTTATCTCCTTCTGCTTTTACTGAATAATATACATTATGCCTTGCTTTCCAGATTTTGTTTCTTTCTTCTGTGTTTGCTGCCCACTTAAATTCACTGCCATTATTATTTTTTGAAATTTCTTCCACTACATCAATCGATTCTTTATTTGAATTTTCACTCCCATGAAACTCATAGAAAAGTGTAGGCAAACTTTCTAAATTTTCTAACTTTGAATATTTAATACTTATATCCATTTGATCTTTATTTAATAATTCTACTCTTGCAATTGGAACACCATACTGAATTATTTCTTGTGCCGTTAAAACAGCAGAGTCTAGATCTGGGAATTGACAAACAGCGCTAATGATACTTTCAGGTATAGGGGATAACCTTAGATGAACCTCAGTAATTATCCCAAGTGTTCCTTCTGAACCAACAAAAAGATTTGTTAAATTATATCCCGCAGAAGTTTTTTTTGCTCTACTTCCTGTTTTAATTATATCGCCATTCGCCATTACAACGGTTAAACCAAGAACACTTGTACGCATTGTTCCATACCTAACTGCCATCGTTCCTGAAGCAGAGCAGGCTGCCATACCCCCAAGAGAAGCGTTTGCACCTGGATCTATTGGAAAAAAAACCCCTTTATCTTTTAAAGTTTCATTTAATTGTTCCCTAGTTACATTTGCTTGTACTCGACAATCAAAATCAGCTTCATTTATTGAAATAATTTTGTTAAAATTTTCCATTGAAACTGTAAAACCTTCATCATTTCCAACGACATGACCTTCTAATGATGTTCCTGTACCATAAGCAGTTACTGGTACTTTAAATTCATTACAAATTTTTATTATTTTTGAGAGTTCTTCATTATTATTTGGAAATAAAACTGCTCTAGGTAGAACAGGATCGTAAGCGTCCTCACCTTTTGCATGATTATTTCTTACACTTTCTGAAAATGATATTCTTTCTTGTAAAATATCTTTTAAATTGTCTAATAATCCTCTATCCATTAATTAATAATATTAAATATTCAATAAAAGTAAATGAATACCACAGCATTAGAATTAAAAAATATATATGATTTAGCATATAAAGCACTATCAGCCCATGGATGTGATCATTTCAATGCTGATTCTGTAGCAACAACAGTTTCACATGCTGAAAGAGATGGAAGTGTTTCTCATGGATTGTTTCGTATTCCTGGTTATGTAGCTTCTCTAAAAAGTAAAAAAGTAAATGGAGTTTCGCGACCTTCTAATACTTATCTTACACAAAATGCAATTCGTGTTGAAGGTGATTATGGGTTTGCTCCTGTAGGAATAAAAGTTGGCTTGCCTGAATTGATAAAAACGACAAATAAACATGGTGTTGGTGTTTTAACTATTACTAACACACACCACTTTGCAGCATTATGGCATGAAACTGAAGCGTTAGCTGAAAATAATTTAATTGGAATTGCTTGTACTGCATATAAGCCAAGTGTAGCTCCAGCAGGTGCAAAAAAACCACTATTTGGAACCAATCCAATATCATTTGCTTGGCCAAGAAAAAATAATACTCCTGTCGTTTACGATATGGCAACTTCCACAATGGCAATGGGAGAAGTTCAAGTTGCAGCAAGAGATGGTCATAAAGTTCCTTTTGGAACAGGTTTAAATAAAGAAGGAGAAAAAACTGATGATCCATCACAAATTGCTAATGGAGGAGTTCTTCTAACTTTTGGTGATTATAAAGGTTCTGCTATAGCAATGATGATTGAGTTATTAGCTGCAGGTTTAGTAGGAGATTTATTTAGCTTTGAAGCTAAAGAAGAAGATAATAATGATGGCGGTCCTGCAAGAGGAGGTGAATTTATGATGGCTTTATCTCCTGAACTTATAGCAGGGAAAAATTGGAACGAACATGCTGAGAAATTTTTTGAACAAATGACATCTTTAGACGGTGTGCGTTTACCTGGACAACGAAGACATACTAATAGGCAAGATAAAGGTCCAAGACAAGTTAATTCAGAGCTAATAGAAAAGATAAAGAGTCTAACCTAATCCAGTTATGGATAATATTAAGTTAGATTTTCAAAAACATATTGATGCTGGCAGATGTAATGGAGCTGAATGGATAATAAATCATAAAAATAACATTTATCATGAAGTAATTGGTTACAAAGATTTGGAGTTAAAAAATAAACTCAATAAAAATTCATATTATAGAATTTGGTCAATGACAAAGCCAATTATTGGTTTTACTGCAATGCAATTAATTGAAAAAAATTTCTTATCTCTTGATGATACTATAGATAAGCATTTATCTGATTTTAAAAATTTAAAAAAACTTAGTAGTATTGAGAGTAGCTTAAACAATACAACTTCTATAGAAAATAAGCCTACAGTTAGACAACTTTTACAACATACAGCAGGCTTTACATATAACAGTTGTGATAATTTTTTAGCTAAAGAATATGAGGATAGACATTTATTTCATTCTGCATCTTCAAGTTTGGAGGAAGAGATAAGTAAAATTTCTGAATTACCTCTGTTATATGAACCTGGTTCAAAATGGCATTATTCTATATCTATTGATGTTTTAGCCAAAATTATAGAAGTTGTAACAAAAGATAAAATTTTTGACGTTTTAAACGAAAATATTTTTTTACCTTTAGAAATGAATAATACAAATTTTTATATTGATGAAAATAGTAATAGTCAGTTAGTTGAAACATTTGAATATAATAGTGATAAATTAAAACTAACAAATTTAAATTACGATAAAAGAAAGTTAATATTATACGGGTATCCAACAAATAATAAAAATTATTCCAGAGGAGGCCATGGTTTGTTTTCTACAGCTGAAGATTATGAAAAATTTGCTACAATGCTTATCGATGGTAAAAATAAAAATGGAAAAGAGCTCATTAATTCTCAAAGTTTAGAATTAATGCGAAATAATTCTTTAAATAAAGAGTTATTTCCAATTGAAATCACATCAATTAATACAAATAAAGATGAAGATTATGAAAATGATCTAGATGGATATGGTTGGGGTTTAGGATTTAGAGTTTTAATGAATAATACCTCTCAAAATAAGTTAGGTCCAGTTGGAGAATTTGGATGGTCAGGCTATGCCGCTACTTATTTTTTGGCAGATCCAAAAAATAGTTTGTCAGCTGTTTTAATGATGCAAATTTTAGATGCAGATAAGAATATTAAAAAAGATTTTTACAATAATATTTTTAAAAATCTTTAATGAACATGAAATCAAATCCATATACCTATGGAATAGTATTAACACTTTTAACTTATTTATCGTTTGGTATTTTGGATACAATTCAAAAAACAGCAGTTCAATATCACTCTGTTTTTGTATTATTATTTGTTAAATTTACTTTCTGTTTTGTTTTTTCTTTTTTTATTGCCAAAAAAAATAAAGTTAAAAAATTTTATCTTTCAAATAATTACAAGATACAGATAACTAGATGTATTTTATCTGTATGTGAATCTTGTTTTTTTGTATTGTCTTTTAGGCACTTAGCTCTGGCAGATGCTCACACAATAGGATCTTTAGCCCCTATTTTAGTTTTAGTTTTTTCTTATTTTATTTTAAAAGAAAAAATAAATGTAGCCACTTGGTTAGCAATTTTCATTAGTTTTTGTGGAGTTATTCTAATTATGCGACCTGGACTAACTATATTTAATCCATATCTAATTATCCCATTATGTGCTGCTTTTTTCTATTCACTATTTCAAATAGCAACAAGATTAAATGCTAAGTATGATGATAATGAAACTATGTTATTCTACAATGGCCTTATAGGTGCTATCATTACATTTGTTCTATCATTTTTTTTCTGGCAACCTCTACATTCATTTTCTTTTATCTTTTTTATTTTTTTGGGTATCTTTTTTTGTACTGGTTTATTTTTACAAATTAAAGCATTGAGTGTTACGCCTGCAAGTATTTTAGCGCCTTATAATTATACTATAATTGTTTGGGGAATAATTTTTGGCTTATTAGTGTATGGAGAAATCCCAGATATATTTACAATAATAGGAGCAATCATTATTGTTTCATCAGGAATATTTATATTTAGATATTCTTACAAGTAGTTTGAATTTCTTTGTATCAATTAAAAAATTAATGTAATAAATTTACTCTATGTTTATTGGAATTGATCTTGGAACTTCATCAATCAAAATGATTTTAATAGATCAAAATCAAAGCATCCTTGCATCTGCTAATTCAAGTCTTACTGTACAATCCCCTAAAGATGGTTTTAGTGAACAAAATCCACAAGAATGGATTGACTCAACAATGGAATGCTTGGAGGCTTTAAAGTCAAAAAAACCAAAAGAATTTTCACAAACTATTTCAATAGGAATATCAGGTCATATGCATGGAGCTACGTTAATAGATAAGTATGGAAATGTTATTAGACCATGTATTCTTTGGAACGATACAAGATCATATCAAGAGTGTGAAGAATTTGAAAAACAAAATTTTGATGTACGATCAATCTCAGGAAATATTACTATGCCTGGTTTTACTGCACCAAAAATAAATTGGATAAAAAATAATGAAATAGATAATTTCAAAAAAATTTTTAAAGTTTTACTCCCTAAAGATTATTTACGATTTGTTCTTACCGGTGAATTTTTTTCTGAAATGTCAGATGCATCTGGAACATTATGGTTAGACATAAAACATAGAAAATGGTCTAATAAACTTTTATCATGTTCATTTTTAGAAGAAAAACACATGCCAAATCTTGTGGAAGGTAATGAGCAGACAGGATTTTTAAAAAAAGATTTAAAAGAGAAATTTAATTTTAATAATAATGTCAAAGTTGTTGGTGGAGCAGGGGATAATGCTGCCGCAGCAACTGGTATGGGTATAACAAATAAAAATCAATCATTTATATCTCTTGGTACTTCAGGCGTTTTTTTTACCCCCACTGAAAATTTTTTAAGTAATACTGGAGATGCAGTGCATTCATTTTGTCATTGTTTACCAAACAAATGGCACTTGATGTCAGTTATGTTAAGTGCAAGTAATTGTTTAGATTGGATTTGTGCTATTACCAATACTTCAATTGCTGATACACTTAATAATGTAGAGCAATTTTATAATGATAAAAATTCTATAAAAAATTCATCATATTTTTTACCTTATTTGTCTGGAGAAAGGACTCCACATAATGATCCGCATATTAGAGGTTCACTCCATTCTATAAAAACAACTACAATTGCAACAGATTTACAGTATGCAGTAATTGAAGGTGTCAGTTTTGGAATATTAGATGGAGTAAATTCTATTTTGAAAGTTAATAATAACTTTGATAAAATATTTATGGTTGGAGGTGGTTCAAAAAGTTCATTTTGGATTGAATTGCTTGCAGCACTTTTAAATAGAAAGTTAAGTGTTTGTGATCAAAGCGAATTTGGTGCCGCACTTGGCGTAGCAAGATTAGCTATGTATCAGGATGCTACTATTGATAATAAAGAAAATATTATTAGTGAAATAAAAATAAGTAAAACTTATGAACCTAAGAAACATAACATGGATATCTTGTTACGAAGGTATGCTATTTGGAAAGAATTATATAACAGCAATTATAAAATTGCTAAAAATTTAAATTTTTAATAAATATTTTTCAAAAAATTTATTTTCTTTTTTAAAATTTCAGAAAACGAAGGAAATTGTTTTGGTGTGTTACCCCATAGTTCTACACAATTTGTAAATTCAATAATTTTATCTTCTTCTAGATAATATTTGATCCATTGCCAACTTGGTTCATAATATTCAAAACTTAATTTTTTATTTTTAATTTTCAACATAAAAACATACCAACTTGCAATTGCATCAATACAATTTTCAGGAATAATTTTTTTTTCAAAGCAATTACGTATAGTAGGTAATATAAATATAGGAAATTTACCTACACCATCCATTGCAATTCTCTCTAATTTATCAGCAATATTTTTATTTTTAAACCTTTCATAAATTGTGATCATATATTCTTCTAAATCAAATGGTTTGTGAACTAGTGCTGGTAAAATTTCTTTTTGTTGAATTTCAAAGAAAAATTGTTCTAAATTTTTATCTGATATTGCTTCATCATAAGTTGTATAACCTTTAAGTGCTCCAAAATAACTTAATGCTAAGTGAGCTCCATTTAGAATTCTAATTTTAGCTTCTTCATAGGGAAAAACATCTTTCACAAACTTTACACCAACATCTTCTAGCTTTGGTCTTTCATTTATGAAGTTATCCTCTATTATCCATTGAATAAAGGGCTCAGATATCACACCACAATTTTCCTTCAAATTAAATTTTTGCCTTATATCAGACTTTAAAAATTCTGGTGTTCTAGGAGTAATTCGATCAACAACACAAGACGGAAAACTGACATTTTCTTCTATCCATTCTAAAAGTTTATATTCTTTAGATGCTGATAAATATTGTTTTAAACAGTCTTGTAACATTTTTCCATTTTCTCTAATATTATCACAACATAGCAATGTGATTTTTTTATCTATAGATAACATTCTTTTTTTTAAGGCTGCCATAAGAAAAGAGTAAATTATATTGTTTTCTTTTCCTTGAATATTATTCTTAATAAGTTCTAAATTTAGATTTAATTTATTTTTTTCATTTATATAGTAACCACTTTCGGTAATTGTCATTGTAACTAATTTTATATCAGGATTTGAAAGAATACCCTCTGCTTCATCTTTATCCTTACTCCAGTCTATTAATTTTATAATTGAATTGATATCTTTATATTTTTCATCTCCTGATGTAGAAATTGTTTTCAGGATATATTTCCCTTGTCTTAATTTTAGATTTTCAAAATTTTTGCTATCTTCTTCTCTTAAATTAATTCCACATATTCCCCAATTTATATTATTAGATGTATTAATATATTCATCTATATAGTTAGCTTGATGAGCTCTATGAAAATTTCCTACACCAAGATGAACAATACCTGTTTTACAATTTTCTCTATCAAACGATGAAATAACTAGTTCATTTCTATTCATCAATTTTAATTTGAAGCTTTACATCGGTGGGTCTATGTTCTGCTGCTCGTAAAAATGCTTCAACACTTTCTTCAAATTTAAAGGTATGAGTAATCATTGGTTTAACATCAATTTTTCCTCGTTCTAGTAGTCTTATGGATGGTTCGTATTGATGTGAATATCTATGCACAGTTTGAAACTCAAGACCTTTAGAAAATAGTATAGCCCAATTCATTGGTACTGGTTCAGCATTATTTCCAATTAAAACAACATTTGCGCCAGGTGAACAACAAGTAAAAATAGCCTCATATGCTTTTACTGCTCCGCTGCATTCGAAAAACCTATCAACTCCCCATCCATTAGTTTCATCCATAATTTTTGTTTCTAAATTTTCTTTGGATATATCTATGGGAATAAGATCAGGATAATAATCACACATTTTTAATTTTTCACTTAAAATATCAGCAATATAAACTTTTGCACATCCACCAGCTAGAGCGGCAAGGGCTGTAACCAACCCAATTGGCCCACATCCCATTACTAATCCAATTTGACCAGGTTTTATTTTTGCTTTTGTTACTCCTTGCATACCTACTGCTAAAGGCTCAACCATTGCTCCTTCAGCATAAGAGAGATTGTCTGGTATTTTAAAAACCATATCACTTGGAAATACAACCTCAGGTGTTAAACAACCATGAATAGGTGGTGTAGCCCAAAATTTTACTTTTTGATCATAATTGTAAATACCAAGTTTATATTCTTTTGTACTTTTACTAACAATCTGAGGTTCAACACAAACTCTGTTACCGATTTTTAAATTTTTAACATTTGTACCTACTTCGATGATTGTTCCTGATCCTTCGTGTCCCAAAACCATTGGCGAATTAACATGCCATTGCCCAATTTTTCCATGTTTATAATAGTGAACATCTGAACCACATATTCCAACAGTGTGCATTTTGATTTTTACATCATTTGAACCAACCTTGTTTGGTAAATCTATATCTCTTAAATTCAATTCAAGTTTTTTTTCTAAAACTAATGCCTTCATGTTTGTTAATAAATAGCATATTTTTAAATATAAATTATTATAATTTTTAATGAAATTTCTACTTTGTTAACATATTGTATGTATTGATGATTTTTGATCATTTTAAATTAACTAATAAAGTTGCCATTGTAACAGGTGGAACAAGAGGAATTGGTCTATCTATTGCACACGCTCTTGGAGAGGCTGGTGCAAAGATAATTGTCACTAGTAGAACAGATAAATATTCTGGTCTAAAAAGTCTCAAAGATGCAAATTATGATGTTTCTTTTTTACAAGGTGATATTACTAATCCTAATGAGCCTCAAAATATTATAAATTTTGTTTTAGAAAAATATAATTCAATTGATATCTTAGTTAATAATGCTGGTGTTGCTCAACATGGTACTATGGAAGAATTTGATGATAAATTATTAGATAAAATAATGAATACAAATGTTGATTCTGTTTTTAGGATGTGTCGTTCTGTCTTACCACAAATGAAAAAACAAGGTAAAGGAGTGATTTTAAATATAGGCTCAATATCTGGATTAGTATCAAATATTCCTCAACCTCAAGTGGCTTATAATGCATCAAAAGCTGCAGTACATATGTTAACAAAAAGTTTAGCAAGTGATTTTGCTGAAAATAATATCCGTGTAAACGCTATTGCTCCTGGTTACATTGATACAGAAATGACAAAGTTGACTAAAGAAAACGAACATTGGTATGAAACTTGGAATAGTATGACACCTCTTAAAAGAATGGGTAAGCCAAATGAAATTGCAACTGCAGCACTTTTTTTATGTAGTCCTGCTTCAAGTTACATTACAGGTGAAGTATTAGTTATAGATGGCGGATATACGCTTAGATAAACTAACTATTCTTTAAAGAGAAAAATATTTGCTTTTATTATTATTTCATCTTTAAGAATTGATGTATTCTTCCAATTACCAGTGCCAATATTAAACTCATTCCTAGAAAAAAATATTTCACTTTTTACCTGAACCAAATCACTAGCCAATTTTATAATTTCAATATCAATAGGGATATTTTGACTTTTACCTTTTATTGTTAATTCACCTATTAAATTAATTTTATTATCTTCGTAATTAAAATTAAAATTATTTGTATCAATAAGACCTAAAGGAAATTTTTTAGCATCAAAGAAAACCTCACTCAGTACTAAATCTTTATATCGTTTATAATTTAAGCCTAAACTATCAATACTAACATTTATAAGTGCTTTATTATTATTTTGATTAGACAAATCTAATGAAACAAAACCATCAAATGTATTGAATTTACCAGTAACATTTTTTGCAAACAAAACTGGTACTTCAAATTCTATACTAGAAATATTTTTATCTATAATCCATAAATCATTTGCAACACTCTGTTTACAATACAGAAAAATAAAAAATAAACTAAATATTACTTTCAATATATTTCCTTGCTAGTTCATCAGCTTTTTCATTAAATTCGAAACCTGCGTGACCCTTAACCCACTTCCAAGTTACATTATGTTTATTTATTTGATTATCTAATTGTATCCATAATTCTTTATTTTTCACTGTTTTTTTTGTTGATGTCTTCCATCCATTTTTTTTCCAATTTATAATCCAGGATTCAATTCCATCCTTTACATATTTACTATCTGTATAAATAATCAAATCTTTTTTCATCTTAAAATATTCTAGTGCTTTTATTGCTGCTGTAAGCTCCATTTTATTATTTGTTGTAAGTTGATCTCCACCATATATTAAAATTTCTTTGTTATTATCTAAAATTACAACACCCCATCCACCTATACCTGGATTTCCAGAACATGCACCATCAGTATAAATATTAATCATTACTCAAAAAATATTATTTTGCTGGTGCCATTTTAAAATATTATAATACTCAAATGGATTTTTTTTAATGACAATTGCATTAGGAGGGTGGAAGATATAATCTAGTAATCTCGTTGATAATATTCTAACAGCTGCAGCTCTTAACAAAGTATTAAATGAATCTTTTTCAATGTCACTTAACTTTCTAATATTTTCATACTCTTCTATTATTATTTTACAATTCTGCCTGTCAAAATCTCTTCCATTATTTTTAAAACACCAGTCATTAATTATAATAGCTAAATCATAAATATAAAAATAATAGCAAGCAAAATAGAAGTCAATTACACCAGTAATTTTTTCATCTATAAAAAAAATATTATCTTTGAAAAGATCTGCATGTATAATGCCACAAGGTACATTTTTTGGCCAATTTAATTCTAAATAGACCAACTCTTTTTCTAATACAGTCATTACTTCATTAAATTTATCCGAAGTATTATTTTGACATCTTTTATAAATATCTTTCCAGTCTTTTAAATCTAGATTGTTTACCCTTTTCTCATTAAAATTTGATGTAATCATATGTAATGTTCCAACCATTTTTCCAATCTCTTTAGAAATATTATTGCTAATATTTTTTACACTTTCACCCTTTAAGTAGGAAATTATTACAGCATCTTTACCTTTTATTTTATTTAAATCTTTTCCACTTTTATCTGATATTGGTTTTGGACATTTAAAATTATTATTATTTAGAAATTTTTTGAGATTAAGGAAAAAAGGTAAATCTTTCGAATTTATTCTCTTTTCAAATATTGTTAAAATATAGGCAGTATTATCACAAAAAATCCTAAAATTTGAATTTTCAATACCTTCAATAATTTCCTCAAAATTTTCTAGATCTCCGATAGAATAATTAGAAATAAAACTTTCTATATCTTTTATAGTTAACTTTGTGAAAACTGCCATTAGTTTAAACTTTTAATTTTTGAGGAATTTTAAAATAAACATCTTCTTTTTCATAGTGTTCTTCATTTACAATTATCTCAAAATTATTTTTTAAATTATTTATAAGTTTTGTGACTAATATTTCTGGTGAAGATGCACTAGCAGTTATTCCTATATTTTTACTTTCTTGAAAAATATTTAAATTTATTGAGTCTACATCTTCTACTAGTATAGCTTTTTTTGATCCATACTTTTTTGCAACTTCTACTAATCTTAATGAATTTGAAGAATTACTTGCCCCTATTACTAAAAAATAATCACATTGATTTGCTATTTTTTTAACTGCCTCCTGTCTATTTGTTGTTGCATAACAAATATCATTTTTTTTTGGTTCAATAATGTTTGGGAAATGTTTTTTAATTTCTTTTATTATGCCTTTTGTATCATCAACAGATAATGTAGTTTGTGTAACATATGCAATTTGATCATTAACATTTAAAGGTAACTTTTTAACATCAGCTTCTTTTTCAACTAAGAATATTTCACTATTAGTTTGTCCCATAGTTCCTATGACTTCTGGATGGTTACGATGTCCAATTAAAATTACAGGCAGATTTTTTTTATCAAAATTTTCTACTTCTTTATGAATCTTACTAACTAGTGGACAAGTAGCATCATAATAAATTAAATTCAGTTTTAATGCTTCTTTAGGAACTTTTTTTGGCACTCCATGAGCAGAAAAAATTACAGGTCTACTTTTATCTTTAATTTCATCTAATTCTTCAACAAAGATAGCTCCTTGAGATTTAAGATTTTCAACAACAAATTTATTATGAACTATTTCATGTCTTACATAAACTGGTTTTCCATACTTTCTTAGAGCTTCTTTCACCATTTCTATCGCTCTATCAACACCAGCACAAAAACCTCTGGGTCCTGCTAAATAAATGTTTAATTTTTGATGCATTTTACTTACTTTATTGTATTCAAAGTTGTTTTTATAGTAATACAATAATTATGAAAAAAAACTTAATATTTTTATTATTATTTTTATTTTTTGGATGTCAAAGTACTTTTGATAAACCTCAAAAAATTGCCTTAATTAAGTGTCCAAAGATATTCTTTTCCTCGGAAAATAGTGTTTATGTTAATGGGGATATAGTAAATTTAGATATTGATAAAATTAAATATAGAGCAAAATTAAACAATTATAATTTTTCACAGGGATGTTTTTCAGATTTAAATAAAAATAATTATCCTATTGATTTATTAATACTACTTGAGCCAACAAATTTAATAAATCAAGAAATAAGCCTATCATTGTTTACTTTACTTTATGACAGTAACGATAAATTGATCGATAGATATTATTTTATAAGAAATAGAAATATCAATATGCTCGAGGAAAATTTAGATTTAAACACAAAAGATATTATTGTTAATTTAAATATTTCAGTTGATAAAAGTGAAAAGGTAGAAAAAATTACAATTGGTTTTGTTAAAATTTAAAAAATGGTTCAATTATTTAGAATACTATTTAAGTCCTTAATAGATGTTTCTATTAACTTCGTTTTTTGTTCATTCGTAAGCTTTTTTTCTAAAATATTTCTAGTAATTTCAATCGCTACATTTGATATATAAATTTTAATAGAGCTATTTGTATCCCTAACTAATTGTTCAATTTTATTTTCGGCCAATATTTTTCTTTTTTTAATTTGATCAGTTAATTTGGAGATAGAAACATCTTTTAATTCAGCAATTTTTTTTTCAGATTCCAAATTTAGATTATGGATTTCTTTTTCTACCTTAGCTTCTCTTTCTTTTAGTTCATCCAAAGCTTTTTGCGCATCATTTTTTAAATTCTCTACTTCATCAATATTTTTTTTTATAGCTTTTATTTGTGCATCTAAACTAGATGTAAGACTTTTTCTTACTGGATTAAAAATTGCTGCAATAAATAAGATAAAAGATACTGCTACCCAAAATTGAGGATCAGAAAACATTAATTAAAACTACCTTTATATGTTTCAATAACGTTATTAAACTCATTGTCTGACAATTCTATATCTGCTATTTTACCAATAGTCAGTTTTGTAATACTAGATATTTCATTATTAATATTTTTCATTTGATGATCTTTACTTTTTAAAATTTCTCTTTCCGCATCAGAAACTTTTTTTTCTAAGTCTTTATCAAGTGAAGATAGTTGAGAAGAAATGTCTTCTTGTAAAGCATTGATAGTTTTTTTAATTTTTTCATCTGATTCTAGTTTAGCCTTATTTATTTGATCGTTAATTTTTTTTTCAATTTCCTTTGCCTTTTCCTGAAGCTCTTTTGCTAAGGATAAATTTTCATCTATTTTATTTTGTCTTTTTTCTAAAACTGTAGCTATTCTTGGAAGAGACACCCTCCATAAAAATACAAACAGAAAAGTAAAAAATACAGCTAGCCAAAAGAGCTGTGAAACAAAAAACTCTGGATTTAATTGAGGCATTAATTAATTATTGAGTTCTATCCAAACAAAATAACTAACGCAATAACTAGCGCGAAAAGTGCAATCGCTTCAACTAATGCGAAACCTAACATTGTCATTGTAAAAACTTCACCTCTTGCTGCCGGATTTCTTCCAACTGCTTGAATAAAAGATGAGAAAATATTCCCAATTCCAATACCTGATCCAATAACACCGATAACGGCTAAACCCGCTCCGATTACTTTTGCTGCTTCAATTTCCATAAGTCCTCCTATTTTAAATTAATGTAAATGATAAGCATCGTTAATATATAAACACGTCAGTATTGCAAACACATATGCTTGCAAAAAAGCAATTAAAATTTCTAATCCTGTTAAAGCTACAATGAAAGCTAAAGGAAAAACTCCTGTAAAAAACGGCATTGAAACTACAAAGCCTGCAAATACTTTTAGTAGTGTGTGACCAGCCAGCATGTTTGCAAATAATCTAACTGATAAACTTATAGGTCTTGATAAATAAGAAATTACCTCAATGGGAATAAGCAATGGATGCATGTAAAACGGCACACCTGGTATATAAAAGAAAGTAAAAAATTTAATGCCATGGTTAATAAATCCAAGAATAGTTACACCAATAAATACAACTGCTGCTAACGCAAATGTAACAATAATATGACTCGTGAAAGTAAATTGGTATGGTATCATACCAACCATATTGCCAATTAAAACAAACATAAATAAAGAGAAAACAAATGGGAAGTATTTTTTTCCATTATCTCCAACTGTATCTGACAGTAACTGAGCAATAAAATTATACATCAGCTCTGAGATAAGCTGCATCCTAGAGGGGATAATTGATCTTGTGTTCACTGTTAAAGTTAAAAATAGAGTAATCACTAAAACAGTAATTAGCATTGCAAAAGATGAGTTTGTGAAAGAAATGTTATAACCACCAAGTTCAATATTAGATATTGGATCTATTTCGAACTGTTTTAGAGGACTATCTTTTGCGGCCATAATTGATATTGAATATTAAAATTACCTTTGCTTTTCAATGCGACGCATTACACGATAAACGTTCAAAAATCCAGCTAATGCGCCAAATATGAAGAAAATAATTAAGCCTATTGGTTTAGTATTAAAGTAATTATCCACAATAAGCCCAATTCCAACTCCAACAACTAGTGCAGCGATAATTTCTGTACTAATTTTAAAACCAAATCCTGCACCACTTTCTTTTTTTTTTATATTAGGTACTTTATTTTGATTATCTAAATCATCAATTTTTTTACCTAATTCTTCTAAATTTTTATTTTTATAATTCATTTGTAGCGTCTTGCTCTTTAATCTCAATTGCTTTTTCAAGATCAACGGAAACTAATTGTGATACACCTTTCTCAGGCATAGTAACACCAAATAATCTATTTACTCTTGCCATTGTCATTCTATGATGAGTTATTACTAAGAATTTTGTTGAAGAAGTTTTAGCTATTTCTTCCACTAATGAACAAAATCTATCAACATTAGTATCATCTAATGGAGCATCAACCTCATCAAGTACACAAATTGGAGCTGGGTTTGATAAAAATACAGCGAATAATAATGATAATGCTGTAAGAGCTTGCTCACCCCCGGAGAGTAAATTTAGGTTTTGTAATTTTTTTCCTGGAGGACTAGCAAATATTTCTAAACCAGCTTGAAGAGGATCTGACTCATCTGTAAACTTTAGATAAGCCTTTCCACCACCAAACAACCTAGTAAATAACTTTTGAAAATTTTCATTTACTATTCCATATGCAGCAAGTAAGCGTTGTCTACCTTCTGTATTAAGTGAGTCAATTGCTTCTCTTAGTTTTGCAATTGCGCTTAAAAGGTCGCTTTGATCTTTCTTTATCGTATTAACTTTTTCTTCTAAATCTTTTGACTCTTGTTCTGCGAGAAGATTGACACCACCTAAACGCTCTTGCTCAGCAATTAGTCTTTCTAATTTTTTTTCTAAATCATAAGTTTCACCTAAAACTTTATTTGGATTGATTTCTCCAATGTTGTAAAGCTCATCTAGATCTACACTCAATCTTTCTTTTACTTGAGTAGATAATAATTTAATTGCTTCATTAATTGTATTAATTTGACCTTCAGTTCTAATTCTCTCTTCTCTCAATTCATTTAATTTAATTTCCTCAAGTTTTAATTTCTTATTGATTTCATTAGAATTTTGCTCAGTTTGACGAAGTTGCTCAGCTATTTGCTCGTAAGAATTCTTATTTTCATCAATCAATTTTTGTATTTTTAATTTTTCACTCGATACATCTTCAGGAACAGATTGCAGATTAGATAATTCACCAATTAATGAACTTTGCCTTGAATTTAATTCTTCTATTCTTTGATTAGCTTTTGCAGAAATATCATTCCATTGTTTTTCTTCTGCACTTAATTGCTTTATTCTTCTATTTTTTAGTTGCTCTAATATAGCTTTAGTAGAATTATTTTGTTTACCTTTAGATACATACCCATCCCATCTCCAAATTTCTCCTAGCTTGCTTACTAATATCTGTCCTGGTCTTAAAGTTTTTTGAATTTCTAAAACATTTTCTTTATTTTCAATTAATCCAACAAATTCTAATTTCTTTTTCAAATTATCTGGAGCTTTGATTAGAGAGGAAAATTTAGTAATTTCTGAATTAAAGGGAGAAACTTCCACATCTAATTTTCTCCAAAAAATACTTTGTTCTTCATCGATAGATGCAATTAACTCATCTGAAAAAACTGCAGCAATTGCTTGTTCAAGACCATCTTCAAAGTCTAGATAATCAATTATTGGGTTATTATTTTTTTTATTAGAAACATTTTCATTATTTAGATCATCATCAGTTTGAATAAAAAGATCACCTTGTTGTTTTAAAAGTATTGATTTTTCTTCTTGTACCCTTTGAAGATTTTGTTTTGCATCTTCAAATAAAAATTTTTCTCTATCAATATCATTTTTAATTTGTTCTATACGGACCTTTGTTTCATCTACTGCAATATTTGCTCTTTCAATTTCTTTTTCTTGATTTTCTAAACTAATTGAATATTTTTGCAGCTCAGCTGCAATCTTACTTTCTTGGAGTCTAAGGTTTGGAAGACTTTCTTGAACTTTTTCAAATTCAACATTTATTTGTGCTACAACTTGTGTTTGCTCATTGACAGCATTAGTTTCAGACTGAATTTTTTCATTGGCATTTTTTAATTTATCTTTTTCATCAATCCATTTCTTATAAAATAATCTTGCTCTTGCTTTAGTAATATCCTTTTGAATGTATTTGTATCTTTCAGCTTGTTTAGATTGTTTCTTTAATATTGTTAGTTGTTCATCTTGTGCTTTTAATACGTCCTTTACACGCTCTAAGTTATTTTCAGTAGCATTTAATCGTAATTCAGCTTCGTGTCGTCTAGAGTGAAGACCAGTAATTCCTGCAGCTTCTTCCAGTAATGTTCTTCTTTGTTCAGGTTTAGCTGCGATAATAGCTCCAACTCTACCTTGACTAACCATCGATGTTGAACGAGCACCTGTTGCTGCATCAGCAAATAGTAATTGTACATCCTTTAATCGCACCTCCTTGCCATTAACTCTATATTCTGAGCCTTCACCTCGCCAAATTCTTCTAGTTACTTCAATAGTATCATTTTCATTGAAAATACTTGGTGCTTTTCTTGCTTTATTATCTAAATCTATAGTAACCTCGGCAATATCCCATGCAGGTCTATCATCTGTTCCATTAAAGATAACATCGTCTAATTCACTTCCTCTCATTTGTTTTGGAGAAAGTTCTCCCATAACAAACCTAAAAGCCTCTACAAGATTCGATTTACCACATCCGTTTGGACCAACAATACCTGTTAAGCCATTTTCAATCAAAATTTCTGTGGGTTCAACAAAAGACTTAAAGCCTTTGACCTTAAGGGTCCTAAAATTAATCATCAATTATTGTGATAATATTTTATCGATGATTTGTCTAAACTCTTTTATGTTTTTATTCCCGGAATATAAAACTCCATTAACAATGAATGACGGAGTGGAGCCTATTTTATATTCTCTTTGCGCTTCCATTACACCCTCAAGTAATTGATTCTCTAAATCCACATTACTTAAGCATGCATCAAATTCTTCTTGTTGCATACCGCCACTTTGCATAATTTTATATAATTCAGATCTTGTTTTGGAATGATCTCTATTAACCCAACTATTTTGAAGCTTATAAAGGCCATTCATATAATCGTATCTTACCTCATCTGGCACACATTTTAAAATCATACTTCCAGCAAGAGCCGGATAATTAAAGGGAAAATCACGAAAAATAAACTTAACTTTACCAGTATCAATAAACTCTTTTTTTAATTCTGCCAGAGTATCATTATGAAAATCTGCACAGTGACTACAAGACATTGAAGCATATTCTATAATTGTGATTGGAGCATTTTCTTCTCCAATATAAAAATCATTATCTTTAACATCTAGTATTGAATTTTCACCTGCTTTGGCATTAATAAAAAGTAGTGACAGTATAATAGAAATAAATAAAATTCTAATTTTCATCATTTGTCCTCAGTTGTAATTTTATTACCTAAATTTAATAGTGATTTTTTCAAATCTGAATTTTGAAATTCTTTTACGTTTTCTTCAACAAATCTTATGTCATCTTTGTTTATTTGTTTTTTCTTACTTTGTTTCATATACGTATGTTTAGGTATGTAATTTTGATGAATTCTCAAGTCCATTATAGCTTTATAGCCAAAATAAGTATTAATTTTTTCAATTATAGTGTCCTTAAAGTGTTGAAACTCAATGGCTGCGGCCGGTGCAACACTCACATTTAGATAATTTTTATATACCGTCTCACCTAAATCATTTTCAAAATCACGCACCCTTGAAACATTTAATGGTTCTGAATATTCTTTAAAATAACTACCTGCAATTTTTGGCCATTTAGAGTTAATTACAAATTCTGTTCGATTATATTTAGAGGAAAATTTTCTATTAACCTTCCTCAGAGTATCGCCAATAGATTGTGGAACAAATGCTCTTTTTTGCTTTATATTTTTTTTGTCCATACGCATAAATAATTTATAGTACCTAAATATGAAAGCAATATGTTTAAACACGAAACACAAGTAATAAAGTTTTTACTTCAATGGTATTCTATGAATGCCAGAAAATTACCATGGCGGAAGAAAAATAATTTAAATTTACCTCATCCATACTTTGTGTTTGTAAGTGAGTATATGCTTCAACAAACAACAGTAAATACCGTAAAAAACAAATTTAATGAATTTATTTTAAAATGGCCTTCACTAAATAAATTAGCGCAAACTTCAGAGCCAAATATCTTGGAATTCTGGTCAGGTCTTGGTTATTATTCAAGAGCGAGAAATTTATTAAAGTCTGCAAAAATAATTAAAAATAATTTTAAAAATAAAATACCAGAAACTTATGATGAACTCATCCAACTTCCTGGTATTGGAGATTATACTGCAAAAGCAATTCTTGGAATAGGATATAATCAATCAGTCATGCCACTTGATGCTAATATTGAGAGAATTTTGGTTAGGTTACATGCTATCGATAAACCAATTAATAAAGTAAAAAATAAACTTAAAGATTTAGGAAAAAAATTCATCTCAGATAAATATTCTTCAAACTTAATTCAGTCTTTTATGGATTACGGATCAGAGATCTGCCTTCCACGAAACCCTAAATGTAATATTTGTGGAATTAATAAATTTTGCCAATCATATAAAAAGAATTTACAGCAAAAAATTCCTCTTAAACAAAAAAAGAAAAGTAACAAGCCAATAAAGTACACAAGAGCTTATGTAATTGTGAATGAAAAGAATGAAATCCTAGTACGAAGTAGACCAAATAAAGGAATGTTAGCCTCTATGCTTGAAGTACCAAATGATGTCTGGGTTAAAAATAAAAAATTGCTAACTACTGATCAAGACATACAAAAAATAAAAACAAAATTACAACCTAAAGGTTCATTTGAATATTCATTTAGTCATTTTGATTTAGAAACAGAAATTTTTTATGGAAATGTTAAAAAAGCAAAATTATCAAAAAGTAATTGGATAAAGAAATCATCTTATTCTAGTTCTAGAATGCCAACTGTTATGAAAAAAATAGTAGATATAGCAGTGTAATTTATGCAAAGAATTTTTTTGCGTTCATAAAAATTTTATACCCATCACCGAATTTTTTAGAAGTATTGTTTTGCCAATTAGGAACATTATAATGATACAATGCTCTTTCTGGGTGAGGCATCATTGCAAGAACATTCCCATTTTGATTTGTTAACGCAGCTATATCATCTCTAGATCCATTAGGATTAAAGGGAAACTGACCTTTTGCTAATTTTTTATGGTTATTAATGTATTGTAAGCCAATAAGGTTATTAGCTTTGATACTTTTAAGTATATTAATAGGTATCATGAATTGCCCTTCTTGATGGGCGACAGGCAAGTTCAAGATATTAATATTTTTTAGCCATGGTGATTTATTATTATTTACTTTTAAATCAACCCATCGACACTCATAGCTCCCAGATTTATTTTCAATCATTGCAACTTCTGGATCTTTTTTATTTAGGCTTGGAACTAACCCAAGATTAATTAATATCTGGCATCCATTACAAATGCCTATAATTAATTTATCTTTTAATGAAAATTCTATTAAATGATCATACAAATTGGTCAGAATTTTTTTCGCCATTGCATTTCCTGAACCTGTATCATCGCCATACGAAAAACCCCCAGGTATAGCGAATACTTGATAGTTATTAAGTTGTTTAGGATTTTGTATTAGATCATTAATATGAACAATTTTTCCTTTAAAGCCTACTACTTCAAAAGCATGTAGTGTTTCATTTTCACAATTAATACCATAACCTGATAAGACTAATACGTTCATAACCCTTTAATATTTTGTTTGTATGACTTAGCAAAATCTGAAATTTTACCTCTAATAATTTTTTTGTTATCTTTAAACTCGACTACATCTGAGCCCGTACATTTGCCAATAATTGTATAATGAGAACCTTTAAATATTTTTTTAAAATTGGCTAACTTATTTTTTTTCATGGAAACAAGAATTCTACTTTGTGATTCAGAAAATAAAAATTGGTCAACCGAGATTTTATTTTTTAGTTTTAAATCAATGGTTAAACCTTTCTTTGTAGCAATTGCCATCTTTGTAACTGCAATTCCAATTCCACCCAAATCTATTCCAATTGCAGAATTTATAATTCCTAGTTTATTTGCTTTTTCAAAAATTCTATATGTGCGAAGTGCATCCTTGCTATTTACAACTGGATTTTTTGATTTTTCATAACCTATAATTTTGGAATAAACACTATCCTGTAATTCATTACGGGTATTTCCTAAAACTAAAAGTATATCACCATCATCGGGTGTAATTTTTGTTAAGTGTGAAATTTTATCTACCACTCCAATAGAAGAAATCAGCAATGTTGGAGGTATTGAAATTTTTACTGATTTTCCAGTTTTATCAAAACCTTTAAAATCATTAAACATACTATCTTTTCCTGAAATAAAAGGTGTTTGATAAGCAACTGCATAATCATAACAAGCTTTTGCTGCTTCTTTCAATTGATATAAGCGATCAGGTTCATCCGAGCTGCACCAACAAAAGTTATCAAGAATTGCAATTTTTTTTGAGTTGGCACCACTTACAATTAAATTTTTATATGCTGTATCAATAGAGCACCCAGACATATCATAAGGATTTGTTTCGGCGTACTGAGGATATGCAGCTTGAGAAAGAGCTATTGATTTTTCATCATCAAATAGAGGTTTAATAGCAGTAGCATTTCCAAAAACTCTACCTTCGCCTTGTAATGGTTTTATAATAGAGGTAGCTTGTACTTCGTGATCATATTGTGTGGCTATAAATTCTTTTGATACAATATTTGGACTAGAGAGAAGTTTATGTAGCTTATCTATCAAAGATCTTTTCTTAATTATTTTTTTCTTTTCTTTTTTAATTTTTGGAAAAGATGTTTTTAAATTTAATTTTGGATAACCTTCATGAAGAAATTCCATATCTAAATTGAGAATTTCAGTTTTATTGTATTTTACTATGGCTTTTTCTTTTTTAATAAACTTACCAATTATTGTTGCTTCCACACCTCTTGCATTAAATATATTTATAACTTTTTTTACGTTCTCTGGAGGTACTGCTAGTGTCATTCTTTCTTGCGATTCAGAAACCCAAATCTCCCAAGGATATAATCCATTATATTTGAGAGGAACTTTTTCAAGATTAACTATAAAACCACCACTCTCTTTTGCCATTTCTCCAATTGATGATGATAATCCTCCAGCTCCATTATCTGTTATGCTCGAGTAAAGATTTTCATCACGCAATTCTCTAATGATGACATCAGACATTTTCTTTTGTGTTATAGGATCACCAATTTGTACTGCAGAAACTGGACTATTAGGATCTAATTCCTCCGATGAAAATGTTGCACCGTGAATACCATCTTTTCCTACTCTGCCTCCAGCCATTAGTATGATATCCCCTGGATTAGCTTTCTTCTTATGTGATAATTTTCCTCTAATTTTTTTCGGAATAATCCCAACTGTTCCACAAAATACAAGGGGCTTTCCTGCAAACCGGTCATCAAAATATACATTACCTTGAGGAGTAGGAATACCCGAACAATTTCCCCCAACTCTAACACCACTTATAATACCCTTCGCAATAAAATTTGCTGGAAGCATTGGATTCTTATTTTTTTGACGATACAATTGATATTTTTTATTCGGGTCTGCTAAATAATATGCATACGTATTCGCTATAGGTTTTGCTCCCTTTCCAAATCCAAGACAATCCCTATTAACACCAACAATTCCAGTGATTGCACCACCAAATGGATCTAAGGCTGAGGGTGTATTATGTGTTTCAACTTTATGACAAATAATCCAATCTTTATTAAATTCTATTCCACCGGCATTATCCGTAAAAAGAGAAACACAAAAATTATCTTTTCTTAATTGAATAATTTTATCAGTAGCGCCTTTAATATATTTTTTAAATATACCTTCTTGAATATCATCAATTTTAGCTGAAAATATTTTGTGTTTACAATGCTCGGACCAAGTCTGAGCTAATGTTTCAATTTCTACATCTGTTGGTTTACGTTTTATAGTGGAAAAATAATTTCTTATGGTTTTTAAAGATTCTAGATCTAAGCCAAGTGTTCCTCTTCTAGATTTATCATTTTCTTCAATACCAAGTTTACCAATGAGGCTGAGATTATAGTCAGAAATATCTAAATTTATTTCTTTTTTACTATATTTTTTTTTCGGTAATTTTACCTTTTCTATTTTGAACTGATTTTTTTTAAAATTATTTAAATATTGTTTAAATGGATAAATCTTAATTGTTTGAATTAAGGGATTTGCTTCATTTTTAGATATTTTGGTAATATCTTCTTTTTTTCCTTTTATTAAAATAATTTTTGTTGAACCAAGTTCAAAGCTTTTAAAACTACTTTTTAGATTATCTTTGATTATTTCTTTTACAGTTGTAGCTATATTATCAGTTACACCTGGTAAAAATTTTATTTCTACAACCCAGTTGAAATTACAATAACTAGATAAAACCTTATTTACATTTTTTTTTGTTAATATTGTTTGAGAAACGTCATTAGAAATAAGTTTACTTATTTTAGTAAACTTTTGATCATCAAGATTTCTCGAAAAGAAATATCCATCTATAATTTTGATAGATTTATTATTGTGTTCTTTTTGTAGTGAACTTTCTTTCCCTGTCTTCTCAATGGAGAGAATTTGAATTGTATTTGTCATTATGAGTACGAATCAACTTAATTTACTATATTAATAGTTTACTCGTTAACGATTCGTTTAAAACTAATTAAATATGACAACATATAAAGAAGCAGGTGTTGATATAGAAAATACAGATGCCCTTGTTGAAGATATTTCTGAGCTAAGCAAATCAACTAACAGAAACGGAAATTTTGATAAAATTGGCGGATTTGGTGGTATTTTTGATCTTAAAAATTGTGGATATGAAGATCCTTTATTGGTCTCTGGTACAGATGGCATAGGGACAAAAATATTACTAGGGATTGAAACTGACATTTTAGATGGCTTGGGTCATGATCTTGTTGGTATGTGCCTTAATGATATTCTTTGCCATGGGGCAGAGCCATTATTTTTTTTAGATTACTATGCTTCTTCCAAAATTGATAAAAATTCTTTTTTAAAAATTATGAAAAGCATCACTGAAGCTTGTAAGATAAATAATTGTTCTCTTATTGGTGGTGAAACAGCAGAGATGCCTGGGCTCTATAAAAAAGATGATTTTGATTTTGCTGGATTTTGTGTTGGTGCAGTGGAGAGAAAAAAAATTTTACCTAAAAGAGATATCATGAAAGAAGATGATCTTCTATATGGGATTAGATCTTCGGGTTTTCACTCAAATGGATATTCCCTCATTAGAAAGGTTTTAAAAGAAAAAAATATAGATCTACAAAAAAAAACAGAATTTAAATCATCTTACGAAACAAATGCAGCAGCCTTAATGGCTCCAACAAAATTATATTTTCCTTTTTTAAAAAAAATTTTAACAACAAATCTTATCAACGGTATTTCGCATATAACAGGCGGAGGTGTTGTTGGTAATGCACCAAGAATGCTATCTGAAAATTTATCAGCAAGGATTGATAAAAAATTTATTTGTGATGAAGAAATTTTTCAATGGTTTCAAAGTTTAGCTAACATTCCAGACGAAGAAATGTTTAAGACCTTTAATTGTGGAATTGGTTTGATAATGACTATTTCAAAAAATAATTACAAAGAATTTGAACAATTAATAAAAGATGAAAATTTAGATATTTTTGAAATTGGGAAAATAGAAGTTAACAAATCATCAAGGTGCACAATTAGTTGAAAAAATTACAAGTTGCTATTTTCATATCGGGAAGAGGTTCCAATTTAGAATCACTAATACAATCATCATTGAAAAAACAAAGTTTAGTAGAGGTTCAATTAGTAGTCTCTAATAACTCCAAAGCAAAAGGTTTAACTATTGCTAAAAAAAATAAAATTCCATTCATACATTTTATTCCAAGAAAAAATTTCGAAAACAAAGTCATGAAGTATCTAAAAAATATAGATATCATTTGTTTGGCTGGTTTTATGCAAGTTTTAGACTCAAAATTTGTAAGGCAGTGGCGATCGCGATTAATCAATATTCATCCATCTTATCTTCCAGCTTTCAAAGGCTTAAATGCTCAAGATCAGGCCATAAAGGCTAAATCGAGTTATTCTGGTTGTAGTGTTCATTACGTTAACGCTAAAATTGACTCTGGAAAGATTATATTGCAAAAAAAAGTAAAGATTTTGAAGAAAGATAATACCGAATCACTCTCAAAGAAAATATTGATAGAAGAACATAAGGTTTATCCAAGAGCATTACAGATGGTTGCAAAAAAACTTTTAACAAGACAACAGTAAGATGAAAAATCGATTAAATTTCCTAAAAAAATTTGAGGTAAGGCAATCTCATGTTCCCAGATTTAATGAGGAGTGTGGTGTTTTTGGAATAAGTGGAACCAAAGATGCTGCTGCCTTAACAGCTCTTGGTTTGCATGCGTTGCAACATCGTGGTCAAGAAGGTTGTGGAATAGTAAGCTATGATGGCAACTCCTATCACTCAGAAAGAAAATTTGGATTAGTTGGCGATAATTTTACGAAGAAACATTCATTAGATAAGTTAAAGGGAAAAATTGCAATAGGACACAATCGCTATTCAACAACGGGTGGTGAAACAATAAGGAATATACAGCCTTTTTATGCTGATCTTCATGGTGGAGCTATTAGTATTGCTCATAATGGTAATTTAACTAATGCACTCCTTTTAAGAGAGCAAATGGTACGCGAAGGTGCAATATTTCAAACAACATCAGATACCGAAACAATTGTTCAACTTGTAGCTCGTTCAAAAAAGAAAGATATTTTAAATAAAATTATTGATGCTTTAATGCAAATTCAAGGTGGTTATGCTTTATCAATTATTGCTAATGGTAAGTTGATTGGCGCAAGAGATCCATTAGGTATTCGACCACTTGTTTTAGGTAAATTTAAAAATGCATTTATCCTTGCCTCTGAAACTTGCGCGCTAGACATTATAGGTGCAAAATTTATCCGTGAAATTGAAAATGGAGAAGTTGTAGTTATTAACGATAATAAAGTTGAAAGTAGAAGACCTTTTCCAAAAAAACAAATCAAACCATGTGTATTTGAATATATTTATTTTTCGCGGCCAGATAGTATTTTAAAAAATAAAACCGCCTATGAATATAGAAAAAATTTAGGTACATACTTAGCAAAAGAAACTGATATAAAACCTGATGTAGTCGTACCAGTTCCAGATTCTGGTGTTCCTGCTGCGCTTGGTTTTAGTCAAGAGTCTGGTATTCCTTTTGAATTAGGACTAATACGAAATCATTATGTGGGGAGGACATTTATTGAGCCAACTCAGCAAATTAGAAGTTTAGGTGTAAAGTTAAAACTAAATCCTAACCAAAGTTCTATTAAAAAAAAGAAAGTTGTTTTAATTGACGACTCATTGGTTCGAGGAACTACATCCACAAAGATAATAAAAATGCTTTATGATTTTGGCGCAAAAGAAGTCCATATGCGTATTGCTTCACCTGCAATTAAATATCCAGATTTTTACGGTGTAGATACTCCAACCCAAGAAGAATTATTGGCTGCAAACAAAAATTTAGAGGAAATGCGTAAATATATTGGAGCTAAATCATTAAAATTTTTATCATTAGATGGTCTGTATCAAGCTCTTGGTTATGATGAGAGAGATAATGATAATCCTCAATTTACTGATCATTATTTTACAGGAGAGTATCCAGTCAGACCTTTAGATTACTTGAATGACGAAAGCTTAAAAAAACTATCATTTTTAAGTCTTGCTTCAAATAATTAATTAATGAATTATTTTTTTTCATGAACGTTCTTGTCATTGGTAATGGTGGAAGAGAGCACGCATTATGTTATGGCATAAAACAATCTCCTAATTGTTCTAATTTATATTGTATTCCTGGAAGTGATAGTATCAGTGAAATTGCTTCTTCTATTATCACAGATGTTAATGATCATGAGGCTATTCTTCAATTTTGTCTAGAAAGTAAAATTGATCTTGTCGTGATAGGTCCAGAACTACCTTTAACTAAAGGATTATCCAACCTTTTAATGAATAATTCTATTTTTGTCTTTGGCCCTGATCAGATGGGAGCTGAGTTAGAAAAATCAAAAAAATTTACAAAAGATATTTGTAAAAAATTACATATAGCAACAGCTGCTTATGACGTATTTGACAACTATGATGATGCCTTGAATTTTTGTCAAAATCAATCCTATCCTCTTGTTATTAAAGCTGATGGTTTAGCAGCAGGAAAAGGAGTTATTATTTGTCAAACAATGGAAGATGCAAAAGATGCACTGATTAAATGTTTTAAAGATAATTCTTTTGGTGATGCTGGTTCAGTTGTTGTTATTGAAGAATTTTTAGTTGGTGAAGAGGTAAGTTTATTTTCACTTGTTGATAAAAATGGATTTGTGTTGCCACTTACAACAGCACAAGATCATAAAAAAATCTTAGAAGGAGAAAAAGGGTTAAACACTGGTGGTATGGGAGCCTACACACCTGTTCCTTCTATTTCATCAAATAAAATGAATGAATTATCCAAAACATTTGTTGAGCCTATTGTTCAACATCTTGCTGAACAAGGCATCAACTACCAAGGAATGTTTTATGCTGGATTAATTTTAACAGATAAGGGTCCAAATTTACTCGAAATTAATGTTCGTTTTGGTGATCCAGAAACGCAAGCAATTATTCCATTATTAGAAACAGATTTATTAGAACTCCTTTATGCTTCGGCAAAAGGAACTTTAAATAAAATGGAGCAAATTAAGTGGAAAAATGAATATTCCATGACAATAGTAATGGCTGCTAATGGCTATCCTGAGGATTATAAAAAATTCACATCCATTAATAATTTAGAAAATCTTACTTTAACAAAAGATGAGTATTTGTTTCATGCGGGAACAACACTTAAAGAAAACAAATGGTACTCTAATGGTGGACGTGTATTAAATATTTCTACTACGGGCAAAGACTTAAAAACTATTAGAGAAACTATTCACAATATAATCAATCAAATTAATTGGGATGAAGGATATTATCGAAAAGATATTGGTTGGAGATATATTGATGAGTAACTCATTTTTAGTTGAAGGAAAAACAAAAATTATTGAGAAAACAAATGATCACAATATTATTCGAATTGTAACAAAAGATTTTTTAACAGGCGGGGACGCAGCGAAGAAAGAGGAAATCAAAGATATTGGAATACAAAAGACAAAACAAACAAGTAATGTTTTTAGTATGCTAACCAAGGCAGGTATTGCAACATCATTTATTGAACAAGATTCGCCAAATAGCCTTTTAAGTTACAACTGCAATATGCTTCCTTTAGAATTTGTAGTAAGACGTTATGCATGGGGTAGTTATTTAAGTAGAAACACTCAATTTGCAAAAGATAAAAGTAATCCTCATCAATTTGAAAGCTTAGTTTGGGAAATATTTCATAAACAAGCGGTTGTTATGCCTCCTCATGTTACAGAACCTGTTCAAATGGATGAGAGTGAAGCGAGAAGACAATTTTTGAAAGATGGAAAATGGGAAGAGGGTGTATTTACGGATCCATTTGTAAAAGCTGGAGAAAAATGGGAATTATTTTCTGCCAAACAACCTATAACAAGCAAAAGCTTGATGAAGACTAAAAAATTATTGTCTGATAAAGAATTAGAAATAGCTATTAATGGAATTATTCTTCCAAGTTTTGAGCTCATAGAAGACAAATGGAAAACTATTGAGACGATTGATGGTCCTATACATTTAGTCGATATTAAGTTTGAGCTTGGCTTTAAAGTATCCGATAATTCGTTAGTTTTATCTGATGTCGTTGATAATGATAGTTGGCGAATATGGCCTGGAGGAGATCCCAATAAACAATTAGATAAACAATCTTTTCGTGAAGGAGATGATTTAGTAAATGTTGCTAATAAATACGAGTTAGTAACGCAGTTAACTGATCAATTTAATTTAAGTTAATAAATTATTTTTCAATAATTGTTATATGACCCATTTTCCTTTTATTTTTAATTTCTGTTTTTAAATAGTCATAAAAAAATTCGTTATCCTTAAATTTTTTACTGCGATAAGGTGTAATATCATCACCAATCAAGTTTATCATTTTGGCGTTATACAATTTTTTAGTCTCAATCTTCTCTAAGCTGCATACTGCTCGTACATGATTTTCAAATTGACTAATATTATGAGAATTCATTGTCAGATGTCCAGAATTATGAACGCGAGGAGCAATTTCGTTAGCATATAAATTATCATCAGTATCAATAAAAAACTCTACACATAACGTTCCAATATAATCTAGTTTTTCTACAACTTGTTTTGCCCACTCAATTGATTTTATTCGTATGTCTTCAGAGATATCACTTGGTATTTTTGAATATTTTAAAATTTGTTCTTCATGAACATTCTCGATAGGATCATAGATCTCATAACTATTTTGATCATAACGGGTAATGACGACTGAAATTTCTTTTTTAAGATGAATGAGTCTTTCTAAAATGTATTCTTTTGTAAAATCAATTTCGTTCATAACATCATCTACAGTGTTTAATTTATACTGACCTTTACCATCGTATCCTAATGTTGTTGTTTTTAACAAACCAGGAAGCAAGTCTAGATTTTCACTCAAATCTTTTCCATTTTTGATAGTTACATATTTTGTTGTTGTTATATTATTGTCATTGAGAAATTTTTTTTCTGTTTCTCGGTGTTGAATGAGTTGATTAATTTCAGGTTTTGGTAAAACTTTTTTCTTTTCATTAATTTTTTTTAATATTGCGAAGGGAATATTTTCAAATTCATATGTAACAAGATCAACTGCATTAATAAAATTATTTACCGTTGTATCATCATCATACTGACCAAAAATAAATTTAGTAGCAAAGTGTTTCCCGGGTGCATCAGGATCATCACTTAATATGACGGTTTGTATATCTATTTTTTTTGCAGCATCTGCTAAAAGACTTCCTAATTGTCCGCCACCGATAATGCCAAGTGTGGGTGCATTCATGACTTATGGTTTTTGTTTAACAGCTTTTGATTGTTTGCTTCGATAATTCTTTAGATTTTTCTTAATTTCTTTATTCGTAAGAGCAATGATGGAAGCTGCATATAAACCGGCATTCATTGCTCCATCCTCACCAATTGCTACACTGCCAACAGGAATACCTTTTGGCATCTGTACTATTGATAATAAACTATCCAATCCTTTTAATTTACGACTTTCTACTGGTACACCGATTACAGGTATAGTTGTCAATGATGCAATCATTCCTGGTAAATGTGCAGAACCTCCAGCACCGGCAATAATGACAGAAATATTATTATCTTCTGCTGCTTTAGCAAATTTAAACATCCTCTCTGGTGTGCGGTGCGCAGAAACAATTTTGGTTTCAAACTTAACTTTCAGTAATTTTAAAATTTTTTCACAATTTTTCATGGTAGTATAATCAGACTTACTACCCATCACAATTGCTACTTTATGTTTTGTTGATGCTGACGTCATTTTTATTTTATTGTATCAATTCAAAGATGATTCGATACATTATTACATAATGACATCGTGAACATTACTCTCGCGGGCTCCTGCTTTTGAAATAAAGACAAATTTACAGTTTCCCTGCATTTTCTTAATCGTTTTATGACCAGTGTACCCCATAGAAGATTTTAAACCACCAACAAGTTGATAGGCTACATCTTCTATTGTACCTTTGTATGGAACCATTCCTTCTACACCTTCTGCTACTAATTTTTTGGCATTCTTTGTTTCTTCTTGGGAGTATCGATCAAAAGATCCTTTTTGCATTGCTCCTACAGAGCCCATACCTCTATATGATTTATATTTTTTACCTTTAATCGTTAATAATTTCCCTGGTGACTCTTCAGTGCCGGCAAATAAAGAGCCTATCATACAAGCACTTGCACCAGCTGCTATAGCTTTCGCAATATCACCTGATGTCTTTATGCCTCCATCTGCAATTACTGGAACTTTAAATTTTTTGGCCACTTGAAATGCATCCATCACAGCTGAAAGCTGAGGAATACCAACACCTGTTACAACTCTTGTAGTACAAATTGATCCCGGGCCAATACCAACTTTAATAGCATCAACACCAACACTAATTAAATCTGATGCAGCTTTTTTTGTAGCGATATTTCCAACAATAAGAGGAGTTTTCTTTAAAACTTTTTTAGCTTTTTCTATAAACTGTAAAGTTGTTTTTGTATGTGCATGAGCAACATCGATAAAGACTATATCAACGCCGACATTTAATAATTCTAATAGTCGTAAGTACGCATTATTTTCAACACCGATTGCAGCTCCTACTGCAATCTGTCCATTAGTATTAATCACAGCATTTTGAAATTTTTTTGAATCAACTTTAAAACTATGAACTTTGTTAACTTCACCTGCTTGTTTATCTATTGGCATGTTTCGGTGTATAACACCTAGACCACCATTAAGTGCTAAATTGATCGCCATTTTGTTCTCTGTCACGGTATCCATAGCAGCGGAGAGTATGGGAATGTGTAATTTGACTTTTCCAATGGTAATCGATGTATCTACATCTTTTGGTTTTATCTCCGAATACGCTGGTGAAAGCAGAACATCATCAAAAGTAACGGAATAATTAGTATTTATCTGGTAGGCCATTTCCAACAATATTTATTTTGTTTCGATTTGTAAAATAAATAGTTCAAATTATGCTTTTTGAACCCCTACGTCTTAAATTTTATATTCGAAATTCTGTGTTGTAGGGTTAATCTTAATTAACCTTGCGCCATTTCGAATATGATAGTGGGTAGCAACAGGAGTCAAAGGCGAAATAGTAATGATGCTTTCAAATTGCTCTTTTGATTTGATATATTTTTGCAATTCTTTCATAATTTTTTTCCCTGCCCCTTTTTTAAAAGACCATAACGTATAAGCAATTGGTATAGATGCTTGATCTTCTTCAACACTCATCAAATCCATTTCTTTAATAGTAGTTGGTATTTCATTCGTAAAGGCAAAGCAGGCAATACCCTCAATATCATCCTTGTATTTGAGGCCAAAAATTTTTCTTCCCTTTGATGTACGAAAGTCATTATCAAGTTCTGGGCGTACTGGATCGTCGGATGGATTTACACCTTCTAGCTCTACTAGCTCCGTTTTTTTGATCCAACTAAAGAAATCAAACTCGTATTTGTATCTGCCAATTTTCATTTAAAGTATGTAATGCTTTATAAGATTTGATAAATAAAGATAGTAAATATTTTGATAAGAAAGTAGCCTTAATTACTTATTATCAAATTTTACTAATATAAATTCTTGTTACATTAAAAATGTCTTCAAAATCATCCATTCAAAATATTTTTAAATTATCTATCCCTATTTTTTTTGCAAATTTAGTCATTCCTTTTGTGGCTATTGTTGATACCGGTTTAATGGGCAATCTTGATAACGCTAGTTACTTGGTTGCGACCAGTATTGCGGCAAGTGTCTTTTCCATTCTTTTTGGGAGTTTTGGTTTTTTACGATCGGGTACGGTTGGAATGATTGCACAGGCAGATGGATCAAAAGATTATGAAGAAATCATAAATATTTTTTTACGTAATATTACTTTTGTCATTATTATTTCCCTCTTGTTAGTTATTCTTCAAACATACATATATAATATTTCTTTATCTATTTTTGATTTATCAAAGGAAACAAAACTTTATTTTAAAGATTATTTTACTTTTCGTATTTACTCTTCTTTTGGTGAGCTAACGATTTTTGTGATCACAGGATTGTTTATTGGTTTACAAAAAACAAAAACATCAAGTCTTATTGTCGGGTTTTATTCTATTGCCAATATAATTTTAAGCTTAGTCTTTGTTTTATATTTTAATTTAAATGTTTTAGGTGTTGCCTTAGGCACACTCGTAGCTTCAACGCTGACAACAATTATCTTTTTAGTCTTTACATTCTATGACTTAAGCAAGATGACTAAATTAGAATTTAATTCAAAAAAAATTTTTAATTTCAGTAAAGTAAAAAATATTTTTAATATTAATCTTAATATATTTATCCGGTCTCTTCTTCTTGCTTTTGCCTTTTTATATTTTACTTATCTTGGTAATTCTATCAGTGAAGAAACAGTAGCAGCAAATACCATTTTGCTAAATTTTATTATGTTATCAGCTTATGTTCTTGATGCTTATGCATTCTCTACAGAGGGTATTGTTGGGTATTCTATTGGATCAAAAAATAAACAACTCTTAAGAGATGTCATAAAAAATTCATTTATCTTAAGTACAGCAACTGGCTTAGTAATATGTGTAATCTTTTTCTTTAGTAAAAATTATTTCATCATTATGATGACAGATTTACCTGACATTCGAGAAATTAGTTTTAACTTTTCTTACTGGGTAATCATTATTCCTTTTGCAGCTTCTTTTTGTTTTCAATTTGATGGTATCTTTGTTGGTGCATCGCAAACAACAGAACTGCGTAATGCGATGATCGTATCTGTCGCCATCTATATTGTTGTCTCTTTCTTTTTAATAGCAAGTTTTGGCAATACAGGATTATGGCTATCTCTTTGTTTTTTCTTTATTGCAAGAGCAATCACTTTATTTTTCTATATGCCTAGAATTTATGGTCGTATCCATGAATAATTCTATTAAATTTAAAAAAAATAATTAAAAAGACACAATTATACAAATAGGTCGGTCACTAGCCCTATTTTAAAATAAAAAAGGCCAAAAATTATTAAAAGTTTTTATGTTTGTAAGCGTGGTCAAAATAAATAAATACTTAATTTACCTTTTCCTATTTTTATTTTTCAATTGTATTCATATTGGCCCTATTATAGCAGCTGACACGTCATACGATAATATCTATTATGATGTACCTACAGGAAAGGCACAATATATAAGAGGCATAACTTTCAATAATGATGGAACTAAAATGTTCATAACTGGCGGGAAAGTAGCTCAATTTACTTTATCAACTGGATTTGATTTATCATCAACAATTGGGACAAGTTTAGATAGCTTTAATGCCGGACTTGCTCCTCAAGATATTAGATTTAATAATGATGGTACAAAAATGTTCCTTGCGCCTCACAGCAGTTTTGATTTGAGACAGTATTCTCTAAGTACAGCTTTCGATGTTACAACAGCAACCAGTGATGGTGTTGATTATGAATTATCAAATCGTAACGCGACTAATCCAGGTTCTGTGGGTTTAGCATTTAACAGTGATGGTACTAAAATGTTTACTACTGATTCTGCTAATGGAGGTGAGATTGATGAATACAGTTTATCAACTGGATTTGATTTATCATCAGTCACATATGTGCGTACTTTATCTATTTCAAGCAATACTGGCGGTGATCCAAGATCATTGATATTTAGTCCTGATGGAACGACAATGTTCATTTTGGATAGTGAGGAAATTGATGAATATGTCTTAACTACAGGTTATGATCTTTCAACTGCTAAATATGCAGATACTTTTGCAGCAGGTACGACGAAAGCTTGGAGTATTGCATTAAATAATCAAGGAACAAAATTATTTATTGCTCAAAACGATAACAATAGGGTGAGACAGTATTCATTACCTGCAGCCTATAATTTAACAACGCCAACTCTTAGTTCTTCAGTACCAGCAGATAATGCTACTGGTGTTTTAATAGATGCTAATATAATTCTAAATTTTAGTGAACCGATGGATGTAGAAAGTGGCAATATAAAAATTTATAAAACATCTGATAATTCTCTTGTTGAAACAATAGATGTCACCAGTAGTCAAGTAACAGGTACTGGAACAACTGCCATAACAATTAATCCTAGCTCAGATTTTGAATATAATGTTGAATATTATGTTTTAATTGATGCCACAGCTTTTGATGACGGAAGTGATGCTTCTTATGCTGGTATAACATCAACAACGGCTTTAAGTTTTACTGTTAGCGATGATAGGTTGGATCCAACAACAATTAAAGATGTTGTAGGCTCCATAGATGCGCAAAGTGAATTAGCAAAAAACTATATTAGTCAGTCTATTGATACTGTCTCAAATCGTTTACGATTTTTAAGACAAAATAGATTAAGTGATTCTTTGTCGAGCCAAGGTTTACAATTAGATATTGATAATAACATTCTTGCCTCATTAGCAAATGATAATATAGAAAAAAATGCCAATTCCATTATGCCAGGTAATTGGTCTGCATGGACATCTGGATCAACTTATGTATCAAAAATTGGTGATAGTATAAATTCATCAAAACAAGAAACTGAAGGTCAAGCAGTAGCATTAGGATTTGATAAAAAATTAAGTGATAGTGATTTTCTTGGTTTTGCTATTCAGTATGGTGAAAGTGATACGGATATTGGAACAAATGGAACAAGTGTTGATAGTGAAAATATAAATTTCTCTATTTACCGAGCAAGGCCACTTGATAATAATAATTTTATCGAAACACTATTAGGCATAGGGTTAATAGAAAGTGATTTGAAAAGAGTCCATAATTCTAATGTATTAACTGGGACGCGGGATGGAACACAAATATTTGGCTCTATCAATTACGGTAAAACAATTGATAAAGGTGATTTTAATATAACACCAATTGGACGTCTTGATTTAGGTTATACTAAACTTGATGACTACAAGGAGACTGGATTAAATGCGTTGTATTATGCAAGTCAGAGAATTGAGAGTGGATTAGCCTCATTTGGTTTTGAAGTTAGTGATAATATTCAGTTTAATGAAAATAAATTTCAACCATTTGGATCGCTTAAATTTATTACTGATTTTAGTAACAAATCTGATGCCAAGATCAATTATGTAACAGACACTTCAACAATTTATACTTATACGCAAGAAGCTAATTCAGATCATTTAATCAGCTCTATGATTGGGTTAACATTTATTGCTGGAGATTATTTAAATATTAACTCTAGTTATAGTAGGGTTCAAGGTAACAGGAGTGAACGTAGAGATACTATAGATTTTGCTATTAACTTTATATCAAATCGTGAGACACAATACAGTCTGTCATTAGCTGGTGATGAAAACACAGAGGCTAAACTTGGTATATCAAAAAATATATATGGTTTTGATTTAGGGTTTAATGCTAATCAGTCTATTAGTAATAATTCTAATCAAGAAGCAGAATTAATACTCACGTACAATTTTTAAAAATACTAATTTAGTTTATCTTTACGGTAATTAGATCGTATTTCATCTAGTAGGATTGATTTAGACTTGTTCTTTACATGCCAAAAATCCCATCCATTACAACTTGGTAGTCCTTGTATCTTTGCTCCCATTTGATGAATAGAACCTGATAAATCTTTTATTTTAAGTGTACCATCAATACTAACCGTTGCTCTAAAGCGTTCTTTTTTATCTGTTAATACGGCGCCGGGTGGGATAATTCCTTGCTCGACTAATTCACCAAAAGGAACTTTTGGTAATTCTTTTCTACTTTTGGCAATAGTCACAACTTCTTCTTTTAACACTTTTGTATTCTTTAATCGTTCTTTTGAAAGTTTAACGTAATCTTTATCTTTTTCTATTCCAATAAAGTTACGTTGTAATTTCTTTGCAACAACCGCAGTTGTCCCACTTCCAGAAAAAGGATCAAGAACAAGATCACCTTTGTTTGTTGAGGCTAATAGAATTCGGTAGAGTAGAGCTTCTGGTTTTTGTGTTGGGTGTGATCGTTGATTGTTATCTTTACGTAATCTTTCTTTCCCTGAACAAATAGGAATATACCAGTCACTACGCATTTGTTTTCCTTCATTTAGTTCTTTGAGATTTTGATAGTTGAATGTGTATTTTGCCTCTCTTGATGTTGTGCACCATAAAAGTGTTTCATGGGCATTTGTGAAACGTGTACCACGAAAGTTTGGCATAGGGTTTGTTTTATGCCAAATAATATCATTCAAGATCCATAAGCCTTCATCTTGGATTGTAGAACCTACACGTAAAATATTATGATAACTCCCTATGACCCAAAGCGCTCCACCTTTTTTTAAAACACGTTTACATTCATTAAGCCATGCATTGGTAAATTGATCATATTCTTTATATGTGCTAAATTTATCCCAATCTTGTGTAACAGCTTCTACTGTTGTTTGATCTGGTCTGTATAATGTATCTTTTAATTGAAGATTGTATGGCGGATCAGCAAAAATAAGATCAACCGAATGATCTTTTAGTTTTTTCATTTTCTTAATTGAATCGCCTAAAATGATCTGATTTTTCTTCATAATTGATAAAAAGAATCTTTAAGCAGATATGGAATCAGGTCAATTGAGTTATCAACAGGGGGAATCTTTAGGTAGGGATAACCATAAAATTTGGCAAAAAACATAAAAAAAGGGGTCCGTAGACCCCTAGAATAGTTCATCAAATGGGAGGAATGATGAAATCTAGTTTATATTTAGTATTTGTCGCATCTTTTTGAAGCATAATAAAATGATATTTATTATGCAGTATTTGCATGGATAAATTTCAGAAATTTATTTTTTTAATAGAGATTTAATTGGCTCAAAAGATTTTCGGTGAAAATTAGTTATCCCATGTTTATGTATTGCATCAATATGTTTTTTAGTTCCATATCCCGCATTTTTTTTCCAATCATAAACTTTAAATTTAGAATCAAGCATACTCATCAGTCGATCACGGTGAACTTTTGCAATAATAGATGCGCTTGCAATGGATAAAGATTTTTTATCACCACTTATAATGGATTTTTCATTTTGATAATTCAATGAAAAATTTCCATCAATAATAAGATTGGGATTTTCAAAATTAAATTTATGTATTACTCTTTTCATCGATAGTTTTGTTGCTTCCAAAATATTAATTGTATCGATTTCTTCTACACTCGCATAACCTAAGTAATATTGAAGTTTTCTTTCTTTTTGTAATTTTTTAAAATATATAAATAATTTTTCTCTCTGTTTTGCCGTATGTTTTTTTGAATCAGTTATGGGTATTTCTGATTCTAAATCATCATAATTAGAAAAATAACATCCACAACTAACTACTGGACCTGCTAATGGACCTCTGCCAACTTCATCTAAACCAATTACAGGTCCATTGATTGATTTTTCTATAGAAAAATCAGTCACTATTTTTCATTTAATCTTGGCATGATTTCAACAAAATTACATGGCTTATGTCTAATGTCTAATTGATATTTTAAAATTTCGTCCCAGCCGTCCTTGCATGCGCCCGTTGATCCAGGTAAGCAAAAAACATAGGTACTATTTATTAAAGCTGCAACTGCACGTGATTGAATTGCCGATGTACCAATTTTTTCAAAACTAACTTGACGAAATAATTCTCCAAATCCATCAATATGTTTACTGGCAATAGCATTAATAGCTTCTGGTGTTGTATCTCTTCCTGTTAAACCAGTACCACCAGTTGTAATAATGCAATCAATTTCTTCTTCTTTTGACATTGTATCTAAAGTATCTTTTATTTGGGAAACATCATCTGGGATAATTGTACGTTTAATCATTGTATGACCAGCATCAGTAATGCGCTTTTCTAATGTATCTCCAGATGTATCATTCTCTTTAGTTCTTGAATCTGAAATTGTAATTACAGCAATATTTATAGGAACAAAATCTAGAGAAGTATCAATTGGCATAACTTATTAATAAAGTGGATCATTTCCATTTGCTAGCATTTTTAGGGAACGCATTTCTTTATTATTTTTATTTTGGTAAATCCAATATTTTGTTAAGATTTTTTCAATAAACCACCTTGTTTCTCTTGAAGGAATACTTTCCATAAAGAAAAGTGAGTCTTCCATATAATTTGTTTCATTTTTCCATTTTTGTAAATTTCCTGGACCACCATTATATGCTGCTGCCAGAAATATAAGATTTCTTGAAACTTGCTCTAGATCAAGAAGGTACGTTAAGTATTCTTGTCCAACCTCTAAATTTATCTCTGGATTTTTAAGAATGTTACTATTACTTCTTTTAACGTCTTTGCTTTTGGTGATAAATTTTGCCGTTGAAGGTAATACCTGCATTAAACCTATGGCACCGTCTTTACTTTTAGCTTTAATATTAAACATAGATTCTTGATGCATAAAGGCGTGAAGTAATTCTGTTTCTAATTTGAAACCATCTCTTGGTTTCCAGATACTTGTTGGGTAATAGAGGTAGGTTGGAACATCCATTCCAAAATTTTCGAGCTTATTGACAATTTTTAATTGCGTATAGGCTAGATCAAAATTTTCAGCAATTTGAATAGACTCCTTTGCTATTTCTCTATTTAAAATGGAATTGATATGCACAATTTCCTTTTCTAACTCATCAGCAAATCCAACCTGTATTAGTGTCTGCATTCTTTTTCCTGCTGGTATATTTAAAATAGTACTATTATTCTTATTTAGATCAGTATGTTCTACCCATTCTATTTTTTCATCTACACCTAAAATTTCTAATGCAAGCATTCCATAAAAACTATTTGGATTATTTGATGCTCTTTTTAACCAAAAATTAATATCATCATAACGACCAAGTTTTGCATATGATCTAGCTGTCCAAAAACTTCCTGACGTTTGATGCCACGCATCATCTTTTAAACTAATCGAAAAGAGAGAAAAATATTTTGCAGCATCTTCATATTTTTCTAGCCTCCAAGAAGATAAACCAGCAGTCCAAGCCGCATAAGGAACATATTTTGCAGAATTTACAAGAGCTTCAGAAGCGTATTGAATTGCCAAGTCATTTTTATTTGCTAAGAAATATCCTTTGGCGATTAATTCTTTTTGTTGATCTATCTCAACTTGATCTAATAATAGATCTACATCTCTTTGATTTAATAATTGTACTGCACCTGTCGGCCATCCTTTATTAACTCTTGATTTAATTCCTTTAATTAATTTTCTTTTTTCAGTTCTTTGATTGTTAGAGAGTTTTTTAGAACTTTTATATTTACTAGTCTTTTTACTGGTTACCTGTTCTGACTCTATTCCAATTGGAATGCTTGGTTTAGTCGGGCTTTTATAACCCTCTGGCATTCTTCGAATAGCCAATTTATAAATTTGTTTTGCTTGTGGGTGGTCATTATATTTTTTGAGCCAATAATATAGTTCTAAATACTTTGATCGATAACAATTTGGATGCAAAAACTTTTGTGCATAGATGTGTCCTAATAAAGATTTATTTTTAATTTTTAAAATAAAATTGTTTGCACTTTTCCATTTGCATATATCTTGAAACTTGTATGCTTGTTGATAGTTATATACATCTTCTTCACTAAGAACCTTTGATGAGAATATATCATCGTATTTGGTGACTATATCTTGTTGGTATGAGTAGACTTGTTTTGAAAAAATTATAAAGAATACAAAAAAACAAAAAATTAAAAATTTTTTATGATACATTTTTTAATTTCTCTTGTAGCATTTGTAAATCTTCCCAAGAATGTTTTTTATACTGAGGAGATCGCAGTAAAAAAGCAGGATGATAGGAAGCTATTGTAGGAATTGATTCATCTAAATTGAGTGATTTGTATTCATGCAATTTACCTCTGAGTTTTCCAAGCGCTAGAGGCGTTGATAAAATAGCTTTTGCTGCAACGCCTCCTAATAGAAAGATAAATTTTGGTTTAATAATATCAATTTGTCTTTGCAAAAATGGTAAAAATTCTAAAATTTCTTCATCATTAGGTGTTCTATTATCAGGCGGGCGCCAATTAACGACATTAGTAATGTAGACATCTTCTCTTTGTAAATTAATTGCTAAAAGCATTTTATTTAATAGTTGCCCAGCTCTCCCAACAAATGGAATACCTTGCTGATCCTCATCTCTTCCTGGAGCCTCACCTATTAACATAACTTTTGCATTTAAATTTCCATCATAGACTACTAAATTTTTTGCAGTTTTTTGAAGATTAGATTTGTGATCTTTAAGGTCTTGAATCACATCATCAATTTTCTTTTTTTTATCCCCAGCATTGATATTGGGATCAGGTAATTCAGATTTTTTCTCATTTTCAAACCAGTTTCTTGGAGAATCTTGAAGAAAATAGTTTACTCCAGAATTAACTATGAATTCTAAATTTTTTTTATTTGATTGATTCATGCAAAATTACAATTATCTATTCATAGTGTAACTCTAGTATATTTAAAATGATTAATTTGATTAAAAAATGGTTTTTTATTTGTCTTCTTATCTCCTTCAATACTAGTGTTTTTGCAACAAATAGTTCTAACTTTTTAATCTCACAACTAGCCTTTAAAAATTATGATTATCCTGCAACATTATTGAATTTTAATGCCGATAAAATAAAACTATCACAAGACCAACTACTTGATAAAGCAATAGCGGCAATTATTACCGAAGACATTAATTTAGCCAAAGATATTGCTAATAAAATTTTGGAAAAAAACAAAAATAATCAAGAAGCATATATAATTAAAATTTCATCCTTATTTTTAGATAAAAAGTTTAATCAGATAAAAGAATTACGAGATAATTTAGATCAACCAAATGAATTACTAGATTTTATTTTCTTCACAAATAATAGACTTAAGGATGGTACTACCATTAGTCGTTCACTTGTTGAAATTGTTGCATCATCTTTTTCAAACAATGAGCAAAGACGTTTAAATTATAATTTCTTATTATTTTATGCTTCACTTGCCAAATTAACTGATCCTAAAAATGAAAGAGCAATAATTATTAAGGCTGAACTATTTGATCAAGTTGGTCAATTCGAAGTGGCAAGAGATACTTTGGAGAAGATAAGGAAGGAAAGTCCATATTATTTAGATGCACAAAGTAGTTTAGCAATAAATTATTTATATAATAGTTCATATGAAGATGCTGAAAATAAAATTTTATCTATTCTACAAAATAACAATAACAATTATTCTCTTAAAAAAATTCTTGGTGACTTTTATCGGTACAATAAAAAATATGATTTAGCTTTATCAATTTATAACCAGATGATTGAAGAAAACCGCGGTGACGTTTGGAATATATATTATATGAGAGGGATATGTTTTGAACAATTAGGTGATTGGGATTTGGCAGAAAAAGATTTTTTAAAATCACTTGAAATAAAACCTGATAGTCCAAATGTATTAAATTATCTTGCATATGGTTGGGTTGAAAGAGAAATGAAATTAGATCGTTCTTTGCAAATGTTAGAAGAAGCATATGAAGCTAACCCTGAGAGTTTCTATATTATTGACAGTCTTGCTTGGGCACATTTTAAAAAAAATAATCTTTCAGAAGCTGCTCGTTTAATGGAAATGGTAATAGATATTGCGCCAGGTGAAGCAATATCTCTAGACCATCTCGGAGATATTTATTATGCTATGAATAGAAAAAGAGAAGCTATTCATTTCTGGCAACAAGCTCTAGAATTAGCTGAACCTGAAGATGAAATTGAAGAAAATGTAAAAATTAAATTAGAAAAATTTAATGGATAATAGTATTACTGAGAAATCGCCTGCAAAAATAAATTTATTTCTTAAAATTTTAAATCGAAGAGAAGATAATTACCATAATATTAGAACAGGAATAACCAGTATTAATTTATGTGATGAAATAGAGGTAAAACCAAGCAACCAATTTAATGTTGCATACAATGGTGCATTTGCTCCAGAAAATAATATATTTGATGATTGTATTATAAAAAAAATATTTAGTTTTTTGAATATCTCACCTCCCAACATTTCGTTTTCAATTACAAAAAACTTTCCCTATCAAGCTGGATTGGGCTCGGCATCTTCAAATGCAGCAACGGTAATAAAGATCCTAGAAAATCTAGAAATTATTAATAAAAAAAATATTTTTGACTATACAGATTTAGGTTCTGATATTCCTTTCTTTCTTAATCAACACGATAGCTTGGTAAGAGGAAGAGGAGACTTAATCTCAAATATTGTCTTCCCAAAATATTTTTTCTTAATAACAAAACCTAATTTTAATTGCTCCACAAAAAAAATGTACGACACATTCATTCCTTCTGATTTTGATTATAATGTCGAGGAAGATATTGAAGAAATTAATGATAACGATAACGGGAATGATTTTGAAAAAGTAATTAAAAAACTCGAGCCTGATTTTAATGCTATTTATAATAAGATGGATAATTTAGAAGATACTATTTTTACAAGACTAACAGGTAGTGGATCATGTATTTTTTCAGTTTTTGAAAATAAACTTACAGCTGAAAATGCAAAAAATTCTTTTCTTAAAACTTATCCAAATTTATGGGTAGCAGTTGCTGAAAATAATAATATAAAATTATAAAATTTTATGTTTCTCAAATACGGCTGTTAAACTATCACCTTTTTTTAGTTCATCTCTAACAGTATTTTCACTACTTACTTTTTCTAGAGCTTTTCTTATTACTTCATCAATAACTTTAGATGGTAAAATAACAACACCATCATTATCGCCAAATACCAAATCTCCACTTTCAACATAGACATTTGCTATTTCGCCTGGCACATCTGCCATCATCATTTTACCTCTAAATTTTGTATCAACAGGATTAGTGCCTTTTGCAAAAACTGGAAAACCAATTTCATTAATCATTTTTGTATCACGAACACAGCCATCTGTTAAACAACCTGCTGATTTTAAATAAGTTGCTCGAGTTGATAATAATTCTCCCCATGGAGCTATCTTTTCATTTCCATGACAACATAAAACAGCAATTTCATTTTCTCTTAAACTATCAATCAATGCTATTTCATGCTCGTAAACATTTGTATTTTCATCATCATGATAAATAGGCATATACAAACCAACTCTCGCAAGCCCACATATAATTACATCTGGTTTTATTGATTTGATACCAGGTGTTAATGTTTGCTTATGATAACCCAAACTATCTAATGTATCAGCTAATACAGCTGAATAAAGTTTCGTTTTATATTCTTCAAAATTAAGAGTCATTTTTTTTTGAATTTATTTATATTATCAATTTACTTATTCGTATAACATCATACTATTATAAAGTGGTCAAGTTAGTTTTATATAAATAATGATTTATAATATTTTAATAATTGGAGCGGGTGGAATTGGTAAAAGACATATTAAAGGTTATTTGGGAACTAGCAGAGCTAAAATTTCTATTGTTGAACCAGATGTTAATAAACAAAAAAACTTAAATAGTGAATTTGAAATTCAACATACATTTAATTCTCTTGATGAAGTTAATCAAAAATTTGATATAGCAATAATATGTTCGCCAGCTAATTGGCATCTGGAACATATTCAGTTTTGTATAAAAAATAATCTATCATTTATGGTAGAAAAACCTCTTTCTACAAAAATTGATGGTCTGGAAAACATTATAGAAGAGGTCAGAGAAAAAAAATTGTTTGTTCGTGTAGGATATACAAGAAGAAATAGCTTTGTCTCCAGAGCCTTAAAAGATCAAATTATGAATAATAAAATCGGAGAAGTTAAATTAGCTTATATTAATTCTTCTCAAGAGTTTCCTAAATATAGGCCAGATTATCAAACTATTTATTATGCAAAAGAAGAAACCGGCGGTGGAGCCATACTTGATGCTTCTACTCATATGATTGATCAATTAATTTGGATATTGGGCATTCCTGAAGAGGTAGGCTGTATGTACGACAGATTAGTATTAGAGGGTACAGAAACTGAGGATACTTGTCTTATTAATATAAAATTTTCTAATGGATGTTTAGCCAACATAACTGTTAATCAATTTCAGAAACCAAATATTAATACATATGAGTTTGTTGGCACTAAAGGTAATATTAAACTTGATCATTCTACTTTAATGTTTGCTGATGATGATAGTGGTGTTTGGAAAGATCAGAAAGATTATATGAAGGGTCAAGATCCAATGGAAGTACATCAGAATAATTTTCTATTACAGGCAAACAGATTTTTAGATGGTTATGAAGGCAAGGATTGTGATTTAGCAACTTTAGAAGAAGCTTATTTAAATTTAAAAGTTGTATTAGCTGCTAAATTGTCTTGGAAAGATAAAAAAATAATTAAAATCAGTTAAGATGATTAGTTTGAAAAATAAAAATATTTTTATTGCTGGAGGTAGTGGATATCTTGGTTCAGTTTTATGTGAAGAAATATTGAAACTAGAAGGAAATATATTTTTAGCCGATCAAGACATCAAAAGATCTAAATTAGTAATAAAAAAATTACAAAAAAAATACCCTAAAAGTAAAATTATATTCTCTCACTTAAATATGATTGAGCCTGAGTCAATTTCTAAAAATATTAAATTAGCTTATCAAAAATTTAAATATATAGATGGATTAGTTAACGCAACATTTGGATCAACTTCTGATAAGCTATCTGAATTAACTGCAGAAAAATTTAATAAAGCTAATCAAATTAATTTAACGGGCTCTTTTTTACTTATGAGAGGTGTGGCAAATAAAATGAAAAAAGGTGGAAGTATCGTAATGTTTGCTTCAATGTATGGATTAGTATCACCAAAAATGGAAATGTATCCAAAAAATATTAATCCTAATCCCATTGAATATGGTGCTGGAAAAGCTGGTCTAAACCAAATGGTAAAATATTTTTCCTCGTATTATGGTAAAAATAATATTCGTATTAATGCAATTGTACCTGGGCCTTTTCCAAACATAACTAAGGCTGCAAACAATAATAAAAAATTTTTGAGTAATTTAAAAAATTCTACAATGTTAAAACGTTTTGGTAAACCTATCGAAACCGCAAAACCAACAATTTTTCTTTTATCTGATGCATCAAGTTATATGACGGGTCATTCACTTATAGTTGATGGTGGTTGGACAGCGTGGTAAGTGATATTAATTAATGACTCAGTTTCCCATAGAAAATAAAAAAATCAAATTAGCAATGCTAGGAATGACGGAAGGAAATGGACATCCTTACTCATGGAGCATAATTATTAACGGTCGATATAACGCTGAAGCATTAGCACAATGTCCTTATGCAGCAATTATTGATTATATTTCAAAGCAACCAAAAAATACTCTAGGTATAAAAGATGTAGAAGTTTCACATGTATGGACAGATAATCCTGAGGATGCAAAACTTGTCGCTAAAGTTGCAGAAATTGAAAATATTGTTGAAGATCCAAAAGATGTGATTGGACAAGTCGATGCAGTTTTAGTTGCAACTGATATTGGTTCAGAGCATGTTGAGAGGTGTAAACCATTCGTTGAGGCAAATGTACCAATCTTTGTTGATAAACCACTATGCGATAATTTTACTGATCTAAAAATTTTTCAACAGTGGATTGATGAAGGAAAGCCGATAATTAGTTCCTCTGCAATGCGATATTGTAAAGAGTACGAGCCATACCATCAATCAACTTACGAACTAGGTGATTTAAGATACATTAATGTCACTATGGCAAAAAGTTGGGAAAAATATGGGATACACGCTTTAGAAACATTATATCCAATAGTTGGTCCAGGCTTTACCTCAATACAAAATCTAGGAGATAAAGATAGAAATATTGTTCATTTACATCATTCAAAAGGTATTGATATCAATATTGCTAATGTCTTTGATATGATTGGAGGTTTTGGTCTTGTTTCTTTAGTTGGAACTAAAAGTGGAATACAAATAAAATCAAATGATACTTTTTATGCATTTAAAAAACAATTAGAGTCATACGTTCATTATTTACGAACAGGTGTAAAACCAGTTCCATGGGAGGAAACCAAAGAATTAATGCAACTTGTTGCTGCTGGTATAAAGAGTAGAGAAGAGGGTGGAATTAAAATTAATTTAAGTGAGGTTAGTTAGATGAATGTTTTAGAAAGTTTTTCTTTAAAAGGTAAAGTTGCACTTGTTACTGGAGGTGCTGGACTTTACGGGAGACAAATAGTGGAAGCATTAGCTGAAGCTGGAGCAGATACATATATAGCTTCACGAAATATTGAAAGTTTACAACAAGTAGCAGAAGAAGAAACAAAACGAGGCTATAAAGTTACTGCATTACAATTAGATTTATCTGAGGATGACTCAATCGAAAAATTATACAATGACATTATTGAGAAAAGTGGAAAATGTGATGTCTTGATAAATAATGCAGTTTCCAGAGAGCATGGCAGTCTTGGTTGGGACAATAGTCTAGATGACTTTGATAAAAGTTTAAGAATAAATGCATCAGCATTATTTAAAATTACAAATATGTTTGCTGAAGGAATGAAAAAAAATAAATCTGGATCTATTATAAATATTGGATCAATGATGGGTACTGTTGGTGTAGAAAATGGCAATTATGAAGGTACAGATTTCAAACCTGCTACTTCACCTCTCTACTTTTATGAAAAAGGTGGAATGCACAATTTTACAAGATGGGCAGCAAGTATGTTAGGACCTCATAATATTCGGGTAAATTGTTTGGCACCAGGAGGTTTCAAAGTTCCTTCACATCCAGATAGGTTTGTAGAGAATTATAGCAAAAGAACGCAGTTAGGTAGAATGGCTAATAGCACTGATCTAAAAGGGCCAATTATTTTTTTAGCGTCAGACTCATCCGCTTACTTAACAGGAACAATAATTGCAGTTGATGGTGGATATACTGCAAAATAAATAAAGGGAGAAATATTATGACGAGATATGATAGAACAATGGCAAAAGTAAGCAAAAAACCTTTTGATACTTTTAGAGAAAGTAGAATCAAAAGAACTACAAATGAAGGTAAAGTAGCAATAACCTTAAAATGTAATACCTCAGATACAAAAGTTGCCGAAATTTTTTCTCTTGCTCAACCAGACGCAATTTGGCTCGATATGGAACACGGATCTTTGGATTACACTCAAGCAGAGAATCAAGTTAATGCTGCTAAAATATATGATGTTGATGCAATCTTACGAGTATCTAGAGGTAGTTATAGTTCTTATATCAGAGGATTAGAAATAGATTGTGCTGGTTTAGTAATTCCACAAATTAAAAACTATGAAGATGCAAAATTTGTTAGAGATAGCACAAAATTTCCTCCTATAGGACACCGAGGTTTAGATGGAGGTAATAATGATGGTAAGTATGCCAGATTAGATATTGAAGAGTATTTAACAAAATCTAATGAAGAAAGACTCGTAATTTATCAAATTGAAACACCAGAAGCATTTGATCATATAGAAGCAATTGCAGAAATGGAAGGTGTTGATGGTTTATTCTTTGGGCCTGGAGATTATTCACTAGCTTTAGGTGTTCCTGGACAAATGGATCATCCAGAAGTTTCTAAAGTAAGAAAACTAGTTGCAGAACTTGCAAGGAAACATAATAAAATTGCAGCAACACCAGGTGGACCAAATATTGCCTCTGAATATATCGATATGGGATATAATCTCTTAAATATCGGTTCTGACGTTATAGGACTAACGAACTATGCAGAGGAGCTTATAAATACATTTGATAAAATAAATTCTTAATGGATTTGAGTGAAATTCAAAATACTATTTTAGATAGACGAATTAAAGGTATTCCAGGCTCAAGTGAGCCATTTCCACTTAAAGAACTTAAAAATAAAAATTGGAATATTTTGAAAGAAGATATGCCAATGCCATTAATGGTATTAAAACAAAAAAATTATCTTCATAACTTAAAAACTTTTTCAAATTATTTAGAAAAACACAATTTACATATTTCTCCTCATGGTAAAACAACAATGGCCCCTCAGATTTTTTCTGAGCAGATAAAACATGGTGCATGGGGCATTACAGCTGGTGCCATTAACCAAATTCAAGTTATGTTTGATTTTGGTATTAATAAAGTTTTACTTGCTAATCAACTTTTAGGTAAATCGCATTTAGAAACAATAGCATCATATATTAATCAAAATAAAAATTTTTCTTTTTATTGTTTTGTTGATTCTATTGAACAGTTTTTAAATATTAAAAAAAATCTTGGTGATCAAAATTTAACCAATCCAATAAATTTATTGCCTGAAATAGGTGCAGAAAATGGAAGAACAGGTATACGTAAAAAAGAAGATTTTTTAAAACTCGTTAATATAATTGGAGAGGACTCATCAAAGAATTTTACTTTTGCAGGTATATCTTCTTATGAGGGCATAGCGGCTGTTGCTATGAAAGGTTCAAATGCTGTGCATGAATTTTGTTCAAAGATTGAGGATATTATTAATGATATTCCTTCAAATTATTACTCTCATCTAAATGAATTATTAATTACGGCTGGCGGATCAACTCATTTTGATATTGTAGGAGAAAGATTTTCTAAAATCAAACTCAGTGTTCCTATTAAAGTACTATTACGAAGTGGATGTTATATTACACATGATCATGGGCCTTACTTAGATGCACTTGAAACAGCTAAAAGTGATTCCAATAGACAATGGGATCAATCTCTACAACCAGCTCTTGAAATTTGGTCGTATGTACAATCAATTCCTGAAAATAATCTTGCCTTTCTAACCATGGGAAAACGAGATGCTCCCTATGATTCAGGTTTACCAAAACCTATAAAAAGATTTAGACCTGGTGAAGGTTTCTTAGATATTGGTGAAGCAGAAATATTTAGCACAAATGATCAGCATGCCTTTGTTAAACTTGCTGATAATCATCAATGGAAAGTAGGGGATATGATTTGTTCTGGTATTTCACATCCATGCACAGCATTTGATAAATGGAAGTTTATTCCAGTTGTTGATGATGACTATAATGTTCTTGATGGAATATTAACTTATTTTTAATTATCCTTCTTGTCTAGTATTTGGTGCATAAGCAACACAATCAAGCTCAAATTTTAAGAAAGTAGGCAGCACTTTTACAATTGTACTTCTTGTTGGTAGCGGATCTTTAAAATATTCAGGATATATTTTATTATATTCTTTTAAATCTTTTTGATCAGCTACGTAACCTTTTACATTAATAACATGATCCAAGGTCAGACCTGCTTCTTTTAAAATTACTTCTAAATTTTCAATTGAACGTCTCATTTCTTCTTCAAATGTTCCTTCAATGACTGACCCATTTTCTCGATCAACAGATGCTTGGCCTGAAACATATACAAAATCTCCTGCTTTGATTGCTGGGCTAAAAGGTAAAACTGATTTTGCACCAGTGGTTATTATTTTAATCATATTCTCTCCTTTTTTAAATTTTTTTATAAAAGTGACTCATCCCAATTTAATTGATTAGCTAAAATTCCACCATCGACGTATAACATTTGTCCTGTAATATATTTTGCTTCTTCAGATGCTAAAAATACAGCAG
>CABYHW010000006.1 GCA_902518705.1 uncultured Alphaproteobacteria bacterium
CCTGGGATAGAGCAAATTGTTAAACAGGCATGTTTGTCTGGAATTGAAGATATTATTATTGGAACAGCTCATCGAGGTAGACTAACACTTCTATCAAGTGTTTTAGAAATGCCTTACAAAAAAATATTATCAAAATTCCAAGGCTCTTTAAACGATCCAAATGAGGTACTTGGTTCGGGTGATGTAAAATATCATTTAGGAGTTTCTGCTGATCGTGAATTTGAAAAAAAGAAAATTCATTTATCGCTAACTTCTAACCCTTCTCATTTAGAAGCAGTTAACCCAGTCGTAGCAGGAAAAGTAAGAGCAAAACAAACTTTAGCAAAAGATAAAACAACTGATAAAGTTATCGGTTTATTAATCCATGGAGATGCAGCAATAGCTGGACAAGGTGTAGTAGCTGAAACATTTGCTATGTCACAATTAAGAGGGTTTAAAACTGGTGGTACCATTCACTTTGTAATTAATAATCAGATAGGTTTTACAACAATGCCTCAATATGGACGATCAGCACCTTATTGTACTGAAATTGCAAAAATGGTTCAGGCACCAATATTTCATGTTAATGGCGATGACCCAGAAGCAGTAGTTCATGTATGTAGACTTGCAACAGAATTTAGAAATAAATTTAAAGTCGATGTTGTTGTAGATATGTTTTGCTACAGAAGGTCAGGACATAACGAAGCTGATGAACCTTCTTTTACTCAACCACTTATGTATAAGGCTATCAAAAAACAGATCACAACAAGAAAAAAATATGAAAAAAAATTAATCGAGAATAATACTCTTTCAGAAGGAGAAGCTAAAGATATTGTAGATTCTTTTAAAAATTTTTTGGATAAAGAATTTGAATCAACTAAAAATTATAAGCCAAATAAAGTAGATTGGTTAGAGGGAACTTGGACAGGTTTATCTACTGCAACATTTGATGCGAGAAAGGGAAAAACTTCTGTAAAAGAAAAAAAATTAATTAATGTAGCAAAAAAAATTCATGAAATACCAATAGATTTCAATGCACATAGAAGAATAAAAAAAATTTATGGAGACAGATTAGCAAGTGTCATCAATGGAAAAGGTATTGATTGGGCAACCTCTGAAAGTTTAGCTTTAGCAACACTTCTTGATGAGGGATACGGTGTTAGAATATCCGGACAAGATGTTGGAAGAGGAACATTTAGTCATAGACATGGTGTGCTATACGATCAAGAAAACGAAAACCGTTATGTTCCATTAAGACACTTTCAAAACAAGCAAGGTTACTTTGAAATTATAGATAGTTTTTTATCAGAGTTTGGTGTTCTTGGTTTTGAATATGGATATTCACAAGTTGATCCTAAGACACTTGTTATATGGGAAGCGCAATTTGGTGATTTTGCAAACGGCGCACAAATTATGATTGATCAATTTATTAGTTCTGGAGAAAGAAAATGGTTGAGAATGTCTGGTTTAACGATGCTTCTTCCCCACGGTCACGAAGGCCAAGGCCCTGAACATACAAGTGGAAGATTAGAAAGATTTTTACAGATGTGTGCGGAAGATAATATGCAAATTGTTAATTGCACAAGTCCTGCAAATTATTTTCATGTTTTAAGAAGACAACTACATAGAAATTTTAGGAAGCCTCTAATTATATTTACGCCAAAATCTACACTTAGACATAAATCTAACGTTTCTAATATTGAGGATTATATTAATGGTTCAACTTTTCATAGAATTCTTACTGATAAATTATCAGTTAAAGAAAAAAGGAAAAATAAAAGATTAATAATCTGCTCTGGTAAAATATATTTTGAACTTGCAGATCACATAGCAAAAAATAAAATTAAAAATCTCTCCATAATAAGATTAGAGCAGATTTATCCATTTCCTTATGAAAACTTTAGAGATGAATTAAAACATTATACGGATGCTGAAATTATTTGGGCACAAGAAGAGCCAAAAAATATGGGTGCCTGGGGTTTTGTGAAAGGTAGATTGGAAAGTGTTATGCAGGAATCTAAAGTTAAACAAGAAAAGATATTCTATGTTGGCAGAAGTCCAGCTGCGTCTCCTGCCGCTGGTTCTTTAGAAAGACACTTAAGTAACCAAGAAACTATTCTAAAAATGGCAACTGAAGATTCGATTAGCAAAATTAGCAAATCTTGGGCAGGTATTTCAACAAAATTAAAGACTAATCTGCCAATTGAATAAATTGACGTAAATGTTATTAAGCATTTAATTAATGAGCACTGAATTAATAGTTCCAACACTTGGAGAGTCAATTACGGAAGCAACTGTTTCAAAATGGCTTAAGAATATAGGCGATAATTTTGAAGCAGATGAACCTTTAGTTGAAATTGAGACAGACAAAATTACAGTTGAAGTACCAGCACCTCATGCAGGTTCTCTAAAAGAAATAAAAGTTTCTGAAGGCACTGATGTTGAAATTGGTGGTATTTTAGGAATCTTAGATGAATCAAAAGGCAAAACACCAAGTCCTAAAAAAACTGAAACTAAAGGAGAAAAAATAAAAGAAGAAGTAAAAGCAGTTAAGGTTGAAACCAAATCTTCACCTGCCAAATCTTCACCATCTGCAAGAAAAATAGCTGAAGAAAATAATATTAAACTTGAAGATGTCACCTCATTCCGTTCCGATGGAAGAATTAATAAAGAAGATGTAGTTTCTCATCTTTCTTCTTCAAATAAAACAAGCACTAAAAAAGGTCAAAGAGAAGAAGTAATTAAAATGTCTAAAATTAGACAGACAATATCTAAACGTTTAAAGGAGGCTCAAAATACAGCAGCCATACTTACAACTTTCAATGAAATAGATATGTCCAAAGTTATGGAAATTAGAAAAACAAAAAACCAAGAATTTCAAAGTCGCTATGAGGTCAAATTAGGTTTCATGTCATTTTTTGTAAAAGCTGTAGTAAAAAGTTTGCAAGAGTATCCAGCTGTGAATGCTGAAATTAAAGATGAAAATATAATTTATAAAAACCATTTTGATATAGGTATAGCTGTTGGAACTGAAAAAGGATTAGTCGTACCAATACTTAAAGATGCCGATCAATTGAGTTTTGGAGAAATAGAAACTACAATTATTGATCTTAGTACAAAAGCAAAAGATGGAACGTTGACCATGGATCATTTAACTGGTGGAACTTTTACAATTTCAAATGGTGGTGTTTACGGATCAATGCTCAGCACCCCAATAATCAATAGACCTCAATCTGGAATTTTAGGGATGCATAATATTCAAAAAAGAGCAGTAGTTGTAAATGATGAAATAGTTATTAGGCCAATGATGTATGTTGCATTAAGTTATGATCACAGAATTATTGATGGAAAAGAAAGTGTTGGATTTTTAGTGAAGGTGAAAGAACTTCTAGAGGATCCATCCAAATTAGTATTAGGAATATAAAATGGAAGATTTTGATTTAATAGTAATTGGTGCAGGACCTGGTGGATATGTAGCTGCAATCAGAGCAGCTCAACTTGGAATGAAGGTTGCTTGTGTAGAAAAAGAGCCATCACTTGGTGGAACTTGTTTAAACATTGGATGCATACCTTCTAAAGCATTATTAAATTCATCTGAAAAATTCGTTGAAATTTCAAATCATGCTTCAGAGCATGGCATAAAAACATCAAAGATAGACTTAGATTTAAATGTTTTGATGGATCGAAAAATAAAGATTGTAAAAAAGCTCACAACAGGGATTGGATTTTTATTTAAGAAAAATAAAATAACACATATTCCTGGCATGGCTTCATTTGTAGATAAAAATACTATTTCTATTACAAATGGAAAAAATGAAATTACTGCCAGTGCTAAAAATTTTATTATCGCAACAGGATCATCTTCAATTGAGATACCAAATGTTCCTGTTGACGAAAAACAAATAGTATCTTCAACAGGTGCTCTTTCTTTATCTAAAATACCAAAATCACTACTAGTTATTGGTGGTGGATATATTGGACTAGAGATGGGATCAGTATGGAGTAGATTAGGCTCAAAGGTAACAGTTGTTGAAGCTCTTGACAGAATTGTTCCAACTATGGACGGTGAAATTGCAAAAGAATTTATGAAAATGTTAACTAAACAAGGATTAGAATTTAAATTATCTCATAAAGTTAGTTCTGCAAAATCTAGTAAGTCTGGCGTAGATGTTGAAATGGAAACATCAGATAAAAAGAAAATAAAAGAAAACTACGAAATAGTTTTAATGTCAGTAGGAAGAAGACCAAACACACAGGGACTGGGTCTCGAAAAAATAGGGATTAAATTAACCGAAAAAAAATCCATTGAAATTAAAGAAAACTTTCAAACTTCCGTTGATGGAATCTACGCAATTGGCGATGTAGCACCAGGACCAATGCTAGCACACAAAGCCGAAGAAGAAGGAGTTGCTTGTGTTGAATTTATAAATGGTCAAAAACCTCATATAAACTATGACGCTATCCCAGCCATTGTTTATACTAATCCAGAGATTGCATCTGTAGGGAAAACAGAAGAACAACTCAAGCAAGAAAAGAAAGACTTTAAGGTTGGAAAATTTCCTTTTATGGCAAATGGTCGTGCCTTAACCACTTCTGCATCAGAGGGATTTGTTAAAATTTTGGTTGATAAAAAAACAGATGAAATTTTAGGTGCACATATAATCGGTCATGATGCTGGACAACTGATTGCAGAAATTGTTACGACAATCGAATTTGGTGGCAGTGCAGAAGATATTGCTAGAATATGTCACGCTCATCCAACAACTAGTGAAGCTGTAAAAGAAGCAGCTCTAAGTGTTGATGGCAGAGCCATACATATTTAAATTTTAGCTAGATCCATACCTGTTTTATATTTTTTTGATGACTGTTTTACAACTGCTTGACCACACCTCATAACTTTTCTTTTATGATCAAAAGTCATTTTTGGCTCTCCATGTAATTTCCAGCCATTAGATAATGCTTCTGTTACTCTTTGACAAAAATCAATAGTATCATCATCTGTAATAAATCTATAACCTTTCATTTATTCTCCTTTAATTTTTATTTTATATTCAATAAATTAATTTCTATAATTTTAATTAAATATTCTACAAGATCAGTTTGCATATCAATTGTAAATTTATTTTTATCTTTTGATCCCATTGCCAAGATAATACTATCTTCATGAAATTTAATTTTTAATAATATATATGATTTTACCATTGCTGATTTATTAGGAAAAAATAAAAGTAAACCTTTTGGATTTTGATTTAAATTAGTAACCATTTTGTTTTTAAAATAACTATTTGCAATTTTAGTATCAAGTTGAGACAAGTTTTCTACACTAATATTTTCATTTGTAATAAAACAATTCATTTCATCACAACCTAAAATTATTTTAAGATCATTGTTAATTAAGCCTATTAATTTTGGTAAACTTTTAATATTTAAAATTCTAATCGTGGATTTAAGAATTCTTTTTTGAGCATTTAAATGACTTTTTCCTGCAAGTAGTACTTTTGTCATTTGATTTTGTAAGTCTATATTTTGTTGTGATATTTTTTTATATCTATAAGCCTCTAAATCAATAACCTTATCTGAACTATTATCTAGATTTGGAAAATTTAGTTCATTAATTAATTCAGAATTTTTAATAAAAAAATTTTTATTTTTTTTTAAAAAATTTATTATTTCTTTTTCTCTAATTTCATCTTCATTTGCCATGATGATTATTTTGGCAAAATTTGTTGTCCTGTTTTTACCCAATCATCAAGAAATGCTTTAAGCCCTTTATCTGTGAGAGGATGTTTATATAACTCGTGAATAACTTTAGGTGGTAGAGTTGAAACATGGGCACCAATCACAGCTGCATCAATAAGATGTTGAGTATTTCTTACTGAAGCAACTAATACTTCCGTATCAAATCCATAATTTTCATACATTATTACTATATCTGAAATCAGATCCATTCCTTTCTCACCAATGTCATCTAGTCTTCCAACAAATGGAGAAATAAATGTTGCACCAACCTTAGCGGCTAGTAATGCTTGAGCAGCACTAAAACACAACGTTACATTTACCATGATATCTTTTTCTCGAAGAGCTTTGCATGTTTGAAGACCAGCAGGTGTAAGAGGAACTTTAACAGCAACATTCTTAGCTAATGATGCTAAGTATTCACCTTCTTCAAGCATTTTGTTATATTCAGTTGCTGTGACTTCTGCACTTACTGGACCAGATACTATGGAACAAATTGTTTTAATTGTTTCTCCCATATCTTTACCGCTTTTTGCAATTAGAGATGGGTTTGTTGTAACACCGTCTATTAATCCACTAGGCATTAACTCTTCAATCTCAGGTATATCAGCAGTGTCTATAAAAAATTTCATTGTTTGTTGTATACCATATACAAGTTATTTAGAAAGTTAACATATAAAAAATACATAAATATAATGTTGTACGATATAGTAGTAACAAGACCTTTCGACAAAGTTTTCACCTATTCTTCAACAAATGAGCAACTTGAAATTGGTCAAGTAGTCTTGGTCCCATTTGGAAAAAAAATAGAAGCTGGAATTATTTGGAAGAAGAATGTTAATAATCCTGGATACGAAATTAAAGAGGTTACAAAAATTTGTAATGATCTTATCCTTCAGAATTCTGCAATCGATTTTATAAATTGGATCGCAAGTTATACCTTAGCTCCACTAGGAGCAGTTTTAAAATTATTTCTTATTAATAATGATATAGTTGAATTTGATAAAGATAAATTAGATAGTTTCAATAACACTGAACCTTCTTTAGTGTCTTTAAGTGAAGAGCAAGCAAATTCATTCAAAGAAATTACCCAATCATTTAAAAAATCAAACAAACCTGTTTTATTAGAAGGTGTAACAGGCTCTGGTAAAACTGAAGTATATTTTGAAATAATAGATAAATTTTTAAAAGAAAAAAAACAAATATTAATAATGGTTCCAGAAATTAGCCTAACACCGCAATTAGAGACAAGAGTAAAGAAGCGTTTTGGAATGGAAGTGTGTCTGTGGCATTCTAAAATTACAAAAAAAAATAGGCAAAAAATTTGGCATAAATGTTTTACTGGAGATCCAGTAATTGTTATTGGCGCTCGTTCAAGTTTGTTTCTTCCTTTTACAAACTTAGGATTAATTGTTGTCGATGAAGAACATGATTCTAGTTATAAACAAGAGGACAATATACGTTACCAAGCAAGAGATCTTGCAATTGTAAGAGCTAAAATTGAAAAAAATTTTATATTATTAGCTTCAGCAACGCCGTCTTTAGAAACAATAAATAATGTTAAAATTAAGAAATATGATCAAGTCTATTTATCAAAACAATTTTCTGGAACTCCATTACCTGAAATTTCTATAATTGATTTAAATAAAAATAAACTTGATAAAGATAAATGGATATCACAATCAATTATAGATTCTATTTCTCAGTGCTTAGAAAATAAGGAACAAACTCTTATTTTTTTAAATCGTAGAGGATATTCTCCATTAACCTTATGTAACAGTTGTGGATTCAGATATGAATGTGATCAATGTTCATCATGGATGGTTATGCATCAACACAAAAAGGTTTTCTTATGCCATCAATGTGGAACTATAAAAAAATTAAATTTAAATTGTCCTCAATGTAATGAAAAAGATAGTATAAAATTTGTTGGTCCTGGAGTTGAGAGAGTTGCAGAGGAGCTAAAAGAATTCTTTCATGGAAAAAATATTTCCATAATGTCTAGCGACAACGTTAACACACCAAACAAAATTAAAAAATTTATTACTGATATAAACAACAAAGATATAGATATAATTGTAGCTACACAAATTATGGCAAAAGGATATGATTTTCCAAATTTGTCATTAGTAGCAATAGTTGATGCGGACGCAGGTTTATTTGGTGGTGATCCTAGAGCTATAGAAAAAACTTTTAACCTACTTCAGCAAGTTGGAGGAAGAGCTGGTAGAGGAAAAAAAATTGGTAAAGTTTTTCTTCAAACATATTTTCCAGATCAAGAAATAATTAAGTCGATTCAACTTCGAGAAAGAGAAGCTTTTATTGAAAGAGCTTTAGAAGAGAGAAAGAATTTTAATATTCCTCCTTTTGGTTTTATGACTTCAATAATTCTTTCTAGTCATACAAAAGCTCTAGTTCTTAAACAAGCTTCAAGACTGGCTCAACAAGATCAAAATTGTGAAAATATTAAAATTCTAGGTCCAGTTGAAGCTCCAATTTTTTTGCTTAGAGGACAATATCGATACAGAATATTATTGAAGAGCAATAGTAGAAAAAATCTTAATAAATTCACAAAAAAAATTGTCGAAAAGACTAAATTACCTTCTTCTGTAAAGTTAATTATTGATGTCGATCCCTACTCATTCATGTAATTTACCCACAATTTTAAAAATATCTTCGATTTAACTCATTTGACGCACAAACTGACAGTTTACCTACTTTTTCTGATGTGTTAATAGCCTATTTCTAAACTTCTTATGAACTTAATTTATGGCATCTAACACGTTATCTGGAGATCTTATATCGGAAAGGTACGGAGCTGCTCTCTATGATCTTGCTTCTGAAAAAAAATGCATTGATGATATTCTAAAAGATTTTGAATTATTGAATAAAGCATTGAAAGAAAGTTCAGAATTAAGACAGGTTATTAAAAGTCCACTAGTAAATTCAGATGAGAAACTTAATATTTTATTAAAATTATTTTTTGAAGCAAATTTACATAATCTTACGACAACTTTTTTAAAAGTTCTTGATAACAATAAAAGAATTTCAAATATCGCTTCTATTATTTTACAATTTAAAAAAATAAACTCTGAAAAAAGAGGTGATATTACTGCTGACATAACATCAGCAAACATATTATCTGATGATGAAAAAAATAATATTACAAATCAACTTAAAAAATCTTTAGGTGAAAAATTATCTTTAAATTTTGATGTCGATGAAGGCATTATTGGTGGTTTAATTGTTAAGGTTGGTTCCAAAATGATTGATACATCTATAGCAAATAAAATTAATAAACTTAAAATTGCAATGAAGGGGGCATAATGGAAATTAAAGCTGCAGAAATATCTTCTGTAATTAAAGACCAAATAGCTAATTTTGAAACTAAAGCGGATGTTGCTGAGGTTGGAACAGTACTAAGTGTTGGAGATGGAATTGCACGTGTGTATGGTCTTGATCAAGTACAAGCTGGAGAGATGGTAGAATTCCCAGGCGGCATTAAAGGTATGGCCCTCAACCTTGAAATGGATAACGTTGGTGTTTCAATCTTCGGTGATGATACTGGAATTAAAGAAGGTGATACAGTTAAACGTACAGGAGAAATTGTTGACGTTCCTGTTGGAAAAGAATTGTTAGGACGTGTTGTTGATGGTTTAGGAAATCCTATTGATGGTAAAGGTCCTATTCAATCTTCTGAAAAGAGAAGAATTGAGTTAAAAGCCCCAGGTATTATTCCTCGTCAAAGTGTATCTGAACCTATGCAGACAGGTATTAAAGCACTTGATGCTCTTGTTCCAGTCGGAAGAGGACAGCGTGAATTAATAATTGGTGACAGACAAACAGGTAAAACTGCTGTTGCTATTGATACAATCTTAAATCAAAAATCTGTAAATCAATCAGACAATGAAAAAGAAAAGTTATATTGTATCTATGTTGCAATTGGTCAGAAAAGATCAACAGTTGCTCAAATTGTAAAAACGCTAGAAGATAATGGTGCAATGGAATATACAATTGTTGTATCTGCAACTGCATCAGAGCCTGCACCATTGCAATTTTTATCTGCTTATACTGGCTGTACAATGGGTGAGTATTTTAGAGATAATGGTATGCATGCATTAATTGTTTATGATGATTTATCAAAGCAAGCTGTTGCTTATAGACAGATGTCTCTTTTATTAAGAAGACCTCCTGGACGTGAAGCATATCCCGGAGATGTATTTTACATTCATAGTCGTCTTTTAGAAAGAGCTGCCAAAATGAGTGATGAACATGGTGGTGGAAGTTTGACCGCTCTTCCAATTATTGAAACTCAAGCAGGGGATTTATCTGCTTATATTCCAACGAATGTTATATCCATTACTGATGGACAAATATTCTTGGAAACCAACCTATTCTTTGCTGGTATTCGACCTGCGATTAACGTTGGTCTTTCTGTAAGTCGTGTTGGTTCTGCTGCGCAAACAAAAGCAATGAAAAAAATTGCTGGTCCTGTAAAACTAGAGTTAGCTCAATATCGTGAGATGGCTGCTTTTGCACAGTTTGCATCTGACTTAGACGCTTCAACTAAACAATTACTTGATCGTGGTGCAAGACTAGTTGAAATTTTAAAACAAGGTCAATATTCACCGCTAACGGTTTCAGAGCAAGTTATATCTATTTATGCAGGTGTACGCGGATATCTTGATAAAGTTGCAGTAGGCGATGTAGTGAAGTTTGAAACAGAAGTTTTAAATGAGATTAGAAATAAGCATAGTAATTTATTAGATGAAATTGCCAATGAAAAAGAATTATCTAAAGAAAATGATGATAAATTAAAATCAATCTTAGATGATTTGGTTGGAAAGTTTGCAAGTAATTAATTTATGCCAAGTTTAAAAGATATCAAAATTCAGATCAATTCAGTTGGATCTACAAAAAAAATTACATCAGCAATGAAAATGGTTGCTGCAAGTAAGTTACGTAGATCACAAGAAAAAGCTGAAGCGGCAAGACCATATTCATCAAGACTAGAGGAGATGCTTTCCTCTCTTGCATCATCTGCCGTATCTGGGGAAGGTATAATCAAACTCTTAACAGGCACTGGCAATGATCAGAATTATATCGTAGTTCCAGTAAGTGCTGATAGAGGTTTATGCGGTGGATTTAACAGCAGCATAAATAGAGAAACTTTTAAGTTAGTTAAATCACTTGAGGGTAATGGAAAAAAAGTTCAACTAATGCCAGTTGGGAAAAAAAGTAGAGACTTTTTTAATAGGGTAATGAAGGATCAAATTATAGAGAGTTTTGTCGACTTAAATATTTCAAGTACTGGTTACGATTCTGCATTAAACATTTCTAATAAGCTTCAAGAATTATACTTTGATAGTAAATTTGATAAATGCATATTAGTTTTTAACAAATTTAAATCAGCTATTTCGCAAGAAGTAAGACAACAGCAATTAATACCATTAGACGTTTCAAATTCTGAAAAAGAAGAAGAAAAAGATAATTTTTCAAATGCAATTTATGATTATGAGCCTGATGAAGAAACAATTTTAAAGGATTTACTTCCAAAAAATGTTTCTATTCAAATATTTAAAGTACTTTTAGAAAGTGATGCAGGGGAACAGGGGGCAAGAATGGCCGCTATGGACAACGCAACCCGAAACGCAGGTGAAATGATAGATAGTTTAACGTTAAAGTATAATAGAACGCGACAAGCGTTCATTACAAAAGAATTAATAGAGATTATTTCTGGAGCTGAATCAATATAAAGGGGGATATATGGCTAATAATTTAACTGGAAAAATATCACAAGTTCTCGGAGCTGTTGTTGATGTAGAGTTCGATGGTGAACTTCCTGCAATCATGAACGCTCTAGAAGTTGACAACAACGGAACAAGATTAATGCTAGAGGTTGCTCAGCATTTAGGAGAAAATGCTGTTCGTACAATTGCCATGGATACAACAGATGGACTAGTTAGAGGTCAAACAGCTACTGATACAGGTGCCCCTATTTCAATGCCTGTAGGCCCGGAAACTTTAGGTAGAATTATGAATGTTGTAGGAGAGCCAGTTGATGAAAGAGGCGACATTGGAACGAGTAAATCTTATCCTATTCATAGACCAGCGCCAGAGTTTGTTGATCAATCTACAGAAACTGAAGTTCTAGTAACAGGAATTAAAGTAGTTGATCTACTAGCACCTTATGCAAGAGGTGGTAAAATTGGATTATTTGGCGGAGCTGGAGTTGGTAAGACAGTTTTAATTATGGAATTAATTAATAACATTGCCAAGGCTCATGGAGGATATTCGGTATTTGCTGGAGTTGGAGAAAGAACGCGTGAGGGTAATGACTTGTACCACGAAATGATTGAGTCAGGAATTATTGACTTAAAAGGGAAAGATTCAAAAGTTGCACTTGTTTATGGTCAGATGAACGAACCACCAGGAGCAAGAGCTCGAGTTGCTCTTTCAGGATTAACTCAAGCAGAATACTTTAGAGATGAAGAAGGTCAGGATGTGTTATTCTTTGTAGATAACATATTTAGATTTACACAGGCAGGCTCTGAAGTTTCAGCTCTTCTAGGACGTATCCCATCTGCAGTTGGATATCAGCCAACACTTGCAACAGATATGGGTGCTTTACAAGAACGAATCACAACTACAAAAAAAGGATCTATTACATCAGTACAGGCAATATATGTTCCTGCAGATGACTTAACTGATCCTGCACCTGCAACATCCTTTTCACATTTGGATGCAACAACAGTTCTAAATAGAGCTATCTCTGAAAAAGGAATATATCCAGCAGTTGATCCATTAGACTCTACTTCTAGAATTTTAGATCCACAAGTTGTTGGTGATGATCATTACAGAGTTGCTAGAGAAGTACAAAGAGTTCTACAAACATATAAAAGTCTTCAAGATATAATAGCTATTCTAGGAATGGATGAGCTTTCAGAAGAAGATAAGTTAACAGTTGCAAGAGCTAGAAAAATAGAAAAGTTTTTGAGCCAACCATTTTTTGTTGCAGAAGTCTTTACAGGTTCTCCTGGAAAATATGTTGATCTTGAAGATACCATAAAAAGTTTTGATGGACTCGTAAAAGGTGAATATGATCATATGCCAGAAGCTGCATTTTATATGGTAGGCGGTATTGATGAAGCTATTGAAAAAGCTAAAAAATTAGAAGCTGAAGCTGCATAATGGCGACAATTTCTTTTGATTTAGTTTCTCCAGAAAACCTCATCTTTAATGATGATGTTGGAACTATTATTGTTCCAGGTAAAGATGGTGATCTGGGTATCTTACCTGGACATAGTCAAGTAATGTCCTCATTAAGACCTGGCAGAGTGATGGTCTATAGTGAGGATAAAAATTTAGTTAAATCATTTTTTGTATCAGGTGGTTTTGCTGAAATTAATCCTGAGAAATGTATCGTTCTTGCAGAAAGTGTAGTTGAATTAAATTCTTTAGACAAGTCTTCAATTGAAAAAGAAATTGAAGAACTAGGTAGTAATGAAAGTAAAGAATCAGAAGAGCAACTGTTGATAGCAAAAGCTAAATTAGAAGCTATAACTGTAAGTTTTTATGATAAGATTTAATTTCTAAAATTAACAGAATCTATTAAATTTTTTGCATTATTATAAAAAAGATTCTGCTTTTCACTTTCCGTTATTTTGCTATTTCGAATGCCTCTTTTCATTGCCCTTAATTGTTCGTATCTAATAAATGTCATTCGATCATCACAATGGCTTAGAGCCAAATTGTGATTATCAGAATTTATTCCAGACCAAGCTTTCCCAAAAGTAATATATTTTCCCCTCATTCTCCCTATCATATCGTCAGATCCATACATTATTTTTTCAAGACCAACTCCTTGATACAGAGCGTCAATTGAATCAGATTCACATACTGTAGAACAATCATACCAAATATTTTTTAAATCTCTAATTTTCTTAATTCCCTTTTCTAAAGCCCAAGCAGAATAACTTCTAGCACAGTGAGCAAGTATCCATTTAACATTAGGATATTTATCACCCAAATAAATTAGGTCATTAATATTATCATCATTGGCAATTGCATCTTTTTTTGCCAAATGCATCATAATTATAAGTCCAAATTTATCTGCAATTTCTATTTGCTCTTCAGTTATAAAATCTAAAATTTTGCAATTAATTGTATCGTTTGTTTTTGAATAAAATCTATATGGTTTAAAACCTTTAATGTTATTTTTTAATAAAAGCTCTTCAATATAATTTTTATCCATATTTGGGTTAATTAAAATTAAGCACTTATTTTCAGTATGTGTTTTAGTTTGTTCTAAAATATATTCATTTGAAGCTTCAAAGTTACACGGATATTTAAATGGAAAAGGAAAACTTAATCTATTTACAACTCTATTAGGCATAAGTAATTGATCTACTTGATCTGCAAATCTCATAGATACTTCACTAAAATATTTTCCTTGAAAATTTCTTTCACTAATATTTTTTTTAGGATCCTTATTAAAACTCCATTTATAAATATGGGTATGAACATCAAAGATATTCTTAGGAACAAAGTTTTCTAACTCCTCGTCCCATATTTCTTTATCTAAGCTTGTGATTATTAATTCAGGATTTTCATTAAACATCTTTTAGAACATTTTTAAATTCACTTTGAATTTTCTGATAAACATTTTTTTTAAATGGTACTGCATTATGAGTAATTTCGTCGTAATTCATCCATTTCCAGTCACTAAATTCAGGATTATCTGTTCCTACATTTATATCTCTATCATCACCATTAAAATTAAATAAAAACCATTTTTGAATTTGACCCATATACTCATTTCCCCAGGGTAAAGTGCTTAAAATTTCACTTGGTATGTCATAGGATATCCATTCTTTAGATGAAGCAATTAGGGATGCTTTATTAGTTCCAATTTCTTCCATCATTTCTCTCCATACTGCTTCTTCAGGATTTTCATTTTCATCAACACCACCTTGTGGCATTTGCCAATACCCGCTAGGATTATCTAATCTTTTGCCAACTAAAATCTGATTTTTTGTGTTGAGAATCATCATTCCCACACACTTTCTATATTTTTTTTGCATTATTATTCTTGAATTTCATTAAAGAGACTAACACCTTGCACAAGATCAAAGGCTCTACGAAGTTGATAGTCAAGCTTTAACCTTTTTTCAAATTCACTTAATTCATTATCTTCATTATCTTCTAATTCTTCTTCATTGTTTTTATCAAGGGAATCTTTTAAATCCGATTCAGAAAATCTTTTATAATCAAAAGATTCAAATTCTCCTTGCTCAATAATTATATCTGGAACAATACCTTTACCCTGTATTGATTCACCTGAGGGAGTATAATATCTAGCTGTCGTTAATCTTATACCAGTAAGATTATCACTATTTGAAACTTGAAAGGGAATTATTGTTTGTACTGATCCTTTACCAAAAGATTGTGTACCAATAATGATTGCTCTTTTATGATCTTGTAGTGCGCCTGCAACAATTTCAGATGCAGATGCAGAACCTCCGTCAATAATTACAACAAGTGGTTTACCATTAGTTCTATCAGACTTCTTTGCACGATATCTTCTAATATCTTTTTTATCCCTACCTCTTGTTGAAACAATTTCTCCTCTTTCCAAAAATATATCTGTTACCTTAACTGCTTGAGTAAGAAGACCCCCTGGGTTAGAGCGTACATCTAAAACATAACCTTTTATTTGATTTTCTTTTTCAATTTTTTTTATTGCATCAAGAAGTCCACTTTCTGTTTGTTCGTTAAAAGATGTTATTCTTAAATATCCAATATTATTAAGCACTTCACTTTTTACTGATCTAATTTTTATATAATCTCTAATAATTTCAATCTCAAAGGGTTCAGTATTTGCTCTCGAAATAGTAATTACTATTGGCTCACCTTTTTTACCTCTCATTAATTCAACAGCTTCATTTAGAGTTAGACCAAAAACAGGTGTTTCGTCTATTTGAATAATGTAATCACCTGCAAGAACCCCAGCTTCATATGCTGGTGTATCTTCTATCGGAGCAATGACTTTCACAAAACCTTCTTCCATGGTTATTTCAATACCTAATCCCCCAAATTTACCCTCTGTATCCATTTGCATTTCTTGAAATACTTCTTCATTCATAAAACCAGAATGAGGATCTAAACCAGACAACATTCCATCAATCGCTTTTTCAATTAATTCTTGATCCGTAACCTCTTCTACATAGGATGATCTTACTCTATCAAATACTTGCCCAAATAGATCTAGATATTTATATTTTTCTTCATCTGAAGAAGATCCATATGTTTTAGGTGCAAGAAGTGTAATGAGCATAAGCAGTAGTATTACTTTTAAAAATGCATTTTTTGAAATTATCATATATTTTAAGCTAGTTTAGTTTGTGAAGAATCAAAGCTTACTCCCCATAATTTTTCTAATGCATATAATTCTCTGATTTCTTGTCGAAACAAATGAACAATGATCTCACCTGCATCAACAATTATCCAGTCACATTGAGGTCTTCCTTCAGGATTCGGACATTTTATCCCTGCTCTTTTTAATTTTTTTACCATTTCGTCTGCCGTAGCATCTGAATGTCTAGTTGATCTACAAGTAGCAATCACAAAGGCATCAGCAACGGATGATTTGTTTGATAAATCAATAACTTTTATATCTTCAGCTTTTGCATCACTTAGTATTGATACAATATTTTCTGTTAATGAAGTAATTTTATTAATATTTGCCTCTTAATTTATTTCTTTGATTTCTAATTTCAGATGATGAAATTTTAATTTCTTTATTTTGTATCAAAGTCCATGCAGGAATTTTTTTTGAAACATGTTCTATGTCTTGAGCTATATATTTATTATGAATAAATTTTTTTGCTGCAACACTTTTCAAAGCATTTGTATTATATCCATGTCTTCTAAAAATAACAATAGAGATAATATGAAAAATTGATTGCCATTTTTCCCATTCGTGAAAATTAACTAAATTGTCTGCACCCATTAACCAAAAAAATTTAATATTTTTATAATATTGAATAAGAAATTTAATTGTTTGATAAGAATATTGAGATTTAATTTTTTTTTCTACTTCTAATATTTTTATAGGAAAATTTTTTGTAATTTGTTTGCAATTTTGTAATCTTTCTTCGTATGTTGCAGGTTTTGAAATCTTCAATGGGTTCTGAGGTGTAACTAACCACCAAATTTCATCAAGTTGTAATACTTTTTTTGCTTCATTTGAAATAAATAGATGCCCTCGATGTGGTGGATCAAAAGATCCTCCAAGAAGTCCGATCTTTTTCAATTAGGATCTTTCCTGGCCATTGCCATTAACTACATATTTAAATGTAGTTAAATGTTTTGTTCCCACTGGTCCTCTTACATGTATTTTGTCAGTTGAGATCCCTATCTCAGCACCAAAACCAAATTCACCACCATCTGCAAATTGTGTAGATGCATTTTTTAATATTATTGCACTGTCAATTTTATTATAGAATTTTTCAAAGGTTTTTTCACTTTCTGTAATTATACTTTCCGTATGTCCAGAAGAATAATCATTTATATGCTTAACCGCTTCGTCAACTCCTGACACAATTTTTACTGATAAAATTTTATCTAAATATTCTAATGACCAATCTTCTTCACTGGCAGTTTTAAAATCACTATCTAAAGACTGAATATATTCATCACCTCGAATTTCACAATTTACTTCTTTTAGAGGTTTTAATATTTTTATTGCTTCATCTTTAATTTTTTCATCAATTAAAAGTGTTTCTGCAGCACCACAAATTTCAGGACGCCTCATTTTACTATTAAAAACCACTTTTTCTGCAATACTTAAATCAGCATCCTTATCTACATACACATGACATATACCGTCTAAATGTTTGATAACAGGAATCTTGCTTGCTGAATTAATTTTTTCAATTAAACCTTTACCACCTCTAGGAATAATTACATCAACATAATCTCTCATACTAAGTAAATGATCAACCGCTTCTCTTTCAGGTGTATTAATCATTTGAACACAATATTCTGGGAGGCCAGCTTCCGTGAAAGCATTTGTAATATTATTTACCAATTCTTTAGAGGAATGAAAACTATCACTACCACCTCTTAAAATTATACAATTACCAGATTTTATGGAAAGACAAGAAGCATCAATTGTGACATTCGGTCTGGATTCATAAATTACACCTAATACACCAAGCGGTGTTGAAATTTTACGAAACTGCAATCCATTAGGCCTTTCCCATTTTTCTAGTGTAATACCAATAGGATCTGGTATTTCAATTATATCTTCAATTGATGTAATCAATCCATCAATAGATTTATCTGTTAATGTAAGTCTATTCATTAAAGGTTTAGTTAAAGATTTTTTTTCTCCATTTTCTAAATCTATCTTATTAGCCTCAAGAATTTTATCTCTGTTTTTATTTAAATTTTTAGTGAGTTTTGTTAAAGCAAGATTTTTTTGATCACTGCTGCAAACCTTCATATTTAGAGAAGCAGTTTTTGCTCTTTTGCCTAATTCAATAATATTATTTTCAATACTCATGCAGAAAGCCTAACTAAATTATCTTTATGTACCACTTCATCCCTTCCTTCAAAACCTAAAACTTTATAAATTTCTTCACTTTTCTTTCCAATAATTTTTTTTGCATCATTAAAATCATAAGCTGATATGCCTATAGCTATCTTCTGACCATTTTTGACTAATATAGAAATTACATCCCCTCTTTTGAACCTTCCTTTGATATCTATTACACCTGCAGGAAGAAGACTTTTATTTTTCAAAATTGCATTTTTAGCCCCTGTATCAATAATAATTGATCCTGATGGTTTTAAATGATTTAATAACCATTTCTTTTTGGACGAGTTTGTAGAAGTTAAGGGGTAAAAAATTGTTGAATTTTTCTTATTAATATTGCTGATTGGTTTGTTTTTATCACTATTTGTGATTATTGTAGCACATCCATTTCCCGCACATATCTTTGCTGCTAAAATTTTTGTGGCAATTCCTCCACTTCCTAGCTCAGAAGATTTATAATTACCAAGTCTTTCAATTTTTTTATCAATTTTAAATACCTCTGAAATTTTTTTGATATCTTTATCTTTTTTTGGATTACCTTGATATAACCCATCAATATCACTTAATAAAATTAATAAATCAGCTTCAATCATTTGCGCTACTCGTGCTGCAAGTCTATCATTATCACCGTATCGAATTTCTTCAGTAGCTACAGTGTCATTTTCATTAATGATTGGGATTATATTTTTGCTTTGCAAGGATGATATTGTATTTCTAGCATTTAAATATCGTCGCCTTTCTTCGCTGTCTTCTAGTGTTAAAAGAATCTGAGAAACACCTATCTTGTACTTTCCTAATTTGTTTCTCCATTGATGTGCTAATTCAATTTGACCAACTGAAGCTGCTGCTTGTTTATCTTCTAGTTTTCTTAACTTTGTATTTGAAATACTTTTCGCACCTAGTGCAATAGCACCAGAACACACAACTACAATTTTTTTTGTTTTATTCAACTCTGCAATGTCTTTGCATAAATTATCTAGCCATTTAGATTTCATTTTTTTTGTCTTAGAATCAACAATTGAATTTGAACCAATTTTTACAACTATTTTTTTATATTTATTAATCATTTGTGATTTCATTATATTTGAATAAATAATCAATTAGATTATTTATACCTTCATTATTAAAACATGATATAAAAAGAATTTCAGAATTTAACTTTTGATTAATCTTAATTTTTTTTTCTTCTATATTCTCATGAAGTAAATCAACTTTGGTAAAAACAATTATTTCTTTTTTTAAAGAAACTTTTTCACTATATTTTGAAATTTCGTTTCTTACAGTATTGTAGTTGTCGAACCAATTGTCGTCGTTTATATCTACTAAATGAAGTAAATATTTACATCTCTCAATGTGTGCTAAAAATTTATCTCCCAAACCTTTTCCCTCATGAGCACCTTCAATCAAACCTGGGATATCTGCTAATACAATTTCTTTATCAAAGCGCATCACGGTACCAAGTACAGGATGTAAGGTTGTAAATGGATAATCACCAATTTTTGGGTTAGCATTAGAAATTGTTGATAACAGAGTTGATTTACCCGCATTAGGTAAGCCTATTACTCCTATATCTGCAAATAATTTGAGTGATAACCATATCCATCGTTCTTCTCCTAATTCACCTTTTGTAAATTTTCTTGGAGCTTGGTTAACTGAGGATTTAAAATGATTATTCCCTAAACCGCCATTACCACCCTTTAATAAAATGTATTCTTCATCAATTTTTGTTAGATCAGTTAGCAATACCGTTTTATCTTCATTGTAAATTTCTGTTCCAGGTGGAACTTTAATAATCATGTTGCTTCCATTCGCTCCTGTTTGATTTTTTCCCCTTCCATTTTCACCTTTTTTTGCTTTAAAATGTTGTTGGTATCTAAAATCAATTAGTGTGTTTAAATTATCATCCACTTTAAAAATAATATTTCCACCTTTACCTCCATCGCCTCCATTAGGACCACCAAACTCAATATATTTTTCCCTACGAAAACTAGCGCAGCCATCTCCACCATTGCCTGATGCAATATATATTTTTGCTTGATCTAAAAATTTCATAATAAATTTTTAATTAATTAGGATTATTGTTCTGTGGGAACAACTGATACAAAAGTTCTTACTCTTGTTTTTTTAAAAGCCACTTTTCCATTTATTGTAGCAAATATTGTGTGATCTTTACCTATGCCAACATTATTACCTGGATGAAACTTTGTGCCTCGTTGCCTAATAATAATGTTTCCTGCTATTACGTTTTCACCGCCAAATTTCTTAACTCCAAGTCTTCGACCCGCCGAGTCTCTTCCATTCCTAGAACTACCACCTGCTTTTTTCGTTGCCATTATTTATCTTCTTTTTTAGTTTTAACAGTTTTTTTAACAGTTTTCTTTACTGACTTTTTCTTAGTAGGTGAAGCTTTATTTACTGCTTTTTTTGTAACTATCTTCTTTTTTGCAACCTTTACCTCTTTAGACTCAATTTTTTCTTTAGTGACTTTAGTTTCAGTTTTTTTAACTTTTTTTGTTTCAGGTTCAGCCGTGGATTTTTTACCACCATAAGAAATTGATTCTATTCTTAATACAGTTAGATATTGTCTATGACCTTGTGTTAGTCTGTAATTTTGTCTTTTTCTTTTTTTAAAAACTATTATTTTTTTATCTCTGATTTGATCAACAATTTTTGCTTCAATTGAAGCATCTTTTAGTAATGGCGCGCCTAAGCTATTTGTGCTTTGATCACTAATCGCTAATACATCAGTAATAGATACTTTATCGCCTTTGGATCCCTCAAGTTTTTCTACTTTAAGTATCTGCCCAGCTCTTGCTGAGTATTGCTTTCCACCAGTTTTGAAAATTGCTAACATATCTTTTGATGGCGGGGTTTATAGTGAACTATGCTAATAGTCAAATTAAAAATATGGCGTAAATATAGGAAAAAAGACCTTAAAAGCTATCCTTTGCTTTTCGTAAATAAGCAAATAATTCAAAGTCTGTAAAACCTAGCTCTTTCTTAATTATAGTACCTAACTTTGAATTTTGATTCAGGAATAAGTTATATTGTTTTTCATCTTCTAATAAAAAAGGTACGGATTTTCCTTTATTATTTAAATCATCATTAATTTTGTTTCTAACTGTCAAATACACGCTTTCTTTTTTGAGTGTTTTCTCAAGAAAATTTAAATTGCTTATTGTATATTCATGACCACAATAAATAACTGTATTTTTACCTAACTCATTGATTTTTTTTAAACTGTTAAACATTTCATTTAATGTTCCTTCAAACACACGACCACAACCAAGCCTAAACAGTGTATCACCACAAAATAAAACATCATTGTTTTCATCATAGTAAATTATATGATCTAATGTATGCCCGGGTGTTTTTATTACTCTGAATGTATTTAAGCAGGAGTTGACTTCATCTCCATCACGTACAACGAATCTTGTATTTTCAATCTGAGCACTTGGAGAGTGTATATTAACTTCTGGAAAAGCATTAAGTATTCCTTTTACACCTGATGTGTGATCTTTATGATGATGTGTAATAAATATATCTTCTATGGTTAAATTGTTTTCAAGAGCAAAATTTAATATAGGATTACTATCAGCAGGATCTATAACACAGCTCTTAAGCGTGTCATTATATAAAACAAAAGAATAGTTATCTTTTAATTGATTTATAATTTCAACTTTCATCTAATAACTAATTTGCAATAACAGAATTTTTTGCAAAAACTTTTTTTGATGATTTAATTTTTATTGGTTCAAAATTTTTATAACTTAATAAAAAGATAGCTTCGTGTGTGAAAAAATTAACTCCAGTAACTGATTCACTTATATCAAATTGCTTTCCTTTTGATGTTAATCCAATACTTTTTTCAATCACAATATTCATTTCATTACACAAATTCAAAAAATCCTTAATTGTAAAAAAATGAATGTTAGGTGTGTCATACCATGTGTAAGGTAAACTTTCTGTTACTGGCATTTTTCCAGATATTAAAAGCTGTAATCTTATTTTCCAATGTCCAAAGTTAGGAAAAGAAACTATTGCTTTTGATCCTATTCTTAATAATTCAGACAGAATATCTTTGGGCTTCATCATTGCTTGTAAAGTTTGACTTAAAATTACATAATCAAAACTATTATTTGAATATTGGGACAAATCCAATTCGGCATTTCCATGTACAACATTGAAACCTCTTGCGATAGCATTTGCAGCTAGATCTCTATTTAATTCAATGCCATGAGTTATCGCATTACGATTATTTTCTAATTGTTCCATAAGACCACCATCACCACATCCAATATCTAGGATTTTTCTATCTTCTGCGATAAGTGTTTCAATAAGAGACCAATCTTTTCTTATGCTATTAATTTTATTCATCTATCTTCGCAAAGTTGTTTGTTAGGAAACCTTTTATTACATCATCTAACTGTGGTTCCTCTAATAAAAAACTATCATGTCCTTTATCAGTATCAATTTCTAGAAAGCTTACTTCTCTTGATAGAGAATTTAATTGATTTACAATCATTTTACTTTCTATTGTAGGGAATAACCAATCCGAGGTAAATGAGACAATTAAATATTTTAAATGGTTATTTGGATTATGACTAAACTCAATATTTTTTCTAAATGTTTCATCATGATCAAAATAATCCATAGCCCTTGTTAAATAAAGATATGAATTTGCATCAAATCTTTCAACAAATGATTTACCTTGATATCTCAAATAACTCTCAACTTGAAAATCAGCATCAAATCCAAAAGAAATAATATCTCTTGATTGAAGTTTTCTTCCAAATTTTCTATGCATCGCATTTTCGGATAAATATGTGATATGCGCAATCATTCTTGCTACTGATAGACCTCTTTCTGGTACTTCATTATTTTCAAAATACTTTCCATTTTTCCAAATAGGATCACTCATTATTGCCTGTCGCCCAACTTCATGAAATGCAATATTTTGAGCCGAATGTTTTAAAGCGCCCGCAATATGTATTATATTTAAAATTCTATCTGGAAAATCGATTGCCCATTGAAGTGCTTGCATTGCTCCCATCGAACCACCAATGATAGAAAATAACTTTTCTATATTTAAACTTTCAATCAATAAAGATTGAGCCTTCACCATATCTTTTATTGTTACGGAAGGAAAATTACCACCATATGCAACATCACTTCCATTTTGTAACTCTTTAGGACCAGTTGAGCCAGCACAACCGCCGAGTACATTTGAGCAAATTACAAAAAATTTGTTTGTATCAATTGGTTTATTAGGCCCAACCATTCTAGACCACCAACCTTCTCTCCCAGTAATGGGATTATTCCCAGTAACATATTGATCTCCAGTTAAAGCATGGCAAACAAGAATAGCATTAGTTTTATAAGCATTTAATTTGCCATATGTTTTGAATGCTAGTTTAAAACTATCTATTATATCTCCTGATTCTAGTTTTAAATTAATATTCTCGAAATAGGCTATTTCGCTTTCAAGTTTTGTGTCAGTAGTAAATTTTGTTTTCATATCTTTTTAGTCTAACACTGTTTGAAAGAATGAAGGAGGAGTGTAAACGCTTTAGCTGATTATTGCTCCACCCGCAAGCTGTCTCAAATCGGTGATAATAGGTCTTATATTTATATATCTCTCTAAGTCAATAAATCGTCATTTTTTAAATTAAATACTACTTTATTTTGATTTATCGTAAGATAGTTTGTAAAGAAACGTGCGAAATTATGAAAAATAAAGAATTAGACAATTTAAGAAGCAAAATTAATAACATTGATGATGAAATTTTATCTTTATTATCTAATCGATCTAAAATTGTTTTACAAATAGGAAAACACAAAAAAGATAATTCAGTTGTTGATCTAAATAGAGAACAAAAAATTCTCGACAGATTAAGCTCTAAATTTACAGGATCTTATCCGAAAGATACTATTGTTAGACTTTGGAGAGAAATTTTTCAATCTTCTGAAAAACTTCAGAAGTTAACTAAAGAAAATATTCAATCAAAAAGATCTATAGAAAACATTAATGTTTATAAAGGTGGTAAGGCAAAGTTATATAACAATAAAAGAGTTATCAAACTTTCTTCAAATGAAAATCCCTATGGTGCTTCACCGAAAGTAATTGAATTGTTAGAAACAAAAAATATTAATCATGATTTACATAGATACCCAGAAATTGATGGATCATCATTAAGAGAAGCAATAGCTAAAAATTTTTCTATTGATAGTAACAGAATTATTCTTGGCTCTGGCTCAGATGAAGTTTTATTATTTGCAGCTTTAGCATTTTGTCAAGATGGTGATGAAATTCTCCATGCAAACCACGGCTTTGAGATGTATTCAATTGTGAGTAAAGTAGTTGGTGCAGTTCCAAAAAAAATTAAGGAAGATGTAAATTTCAATTTAAATATTGAAAATCTCATAGATCAAACAAATGACGCTACTAAAGTAATTTATATTGCATCGCCTAATAATCCAACTGGAACTTATTTGTCTAGAGATCAACTTGTTAAATTAATGAATAGTATTTCTAAAAATATTATAGTTGTTATAGACGGGGCATATGTCGAATATGTGCAAAAAGAGGATTATGATAAAGGATTTAGTTTAACGGATGAATATGAGAATATTATTTTAACAAGAACATTTTCAAAAACATATGGACTAGCAGCTTTAAGAGTAGGCTGGTGTTATACCAGTCAAAAAATAGCTGATATAATCAATAAAATAAAACCTCCTTTTAATACGACAACTATTTCACAGTCTCTTGCAATTAAAGCTTTGGAGGATAAAGAACATATTGAAAACTCTGTTAAATTAAATTCTGAAATTAAAGATTGGTTTGAAAAAGAGCTCAAACTTCTAAATATTAAAACCAGACAAACTGAGGGTAATTTTACTTTAATTGAAACTTCAGAAGAAGAAGCTGAGAAAATTAGTAATCATCTTATGAATGATGGCATTATTATAAGGCGTTTAAATAGTTATAATCTGCCTAGTTTTTTGAGAATTAGTATTGGTACAAAAGAAGAAATGAATTTGACAGTTGAAAGTTTGAAGAAATTTAATGTCTAAAATAACTTATGATTCAGCTTTAGTCATTGGTATGGGATTAATTGGATCATCTATAGCGAGGGCGCTCAAGGAAAAACAATTATCAGAAAAAATTTTTGCAATTGATAGAGATAGTGAGGTAATAAGTATTTCAAAAAATTTAAATCTTGTGGATGCAATAGAGAGTGATTTAAATAAATATAATCAACAATTTGATGTTATTTTTATTTGTACACCTTTAAGTTCATATAGGGACATATTTAAGCAATTGAATAGCTATGTTAATGAAACAACACTAGTAACAGATGTTGGTTCAACAAAAGTAAGTGTTATAGAAGATTTTAAAGAATCAATTGATAATAAAAAAATTTTATTTGTTCCTGCTCACCCTATTGCTGGATTAGAGAAAAGTGGACCCGAATTTGGTTTTGCAAAGCTGTTTGAGAATAGGTATTGTATTTTGACACCAATAGAAAATCAGAGTGAGATAACAAAATCAATTTCAGATATTTGGGAGTCATTTGGAATGAATATAGAAATCATGGAACCTAATCGTCATGACAGAGTACTAGCTATGACATCACATATTCCTCAACTCATTGCATATTCTGTCGTAGGAACTGCAACAGAGCTTGAATCTCAAATGAAAGATGAAGTAATTAAGTATTCAGCTGCAGGTTTTAGAGATTTCACAAGATTGGCAGGTAGTGATCCAGTAATGTGGCGTGATGTTTATGAAAAAAATAAAGAAGCCGTTTTAGAAATGCTTGGCCGTTTTAGTGAAGATCTACTTACTTATCAAAAAGCAATAAGAAATAATGATTTAAAATATTTGGAAGAAAAATTTATAAAATCAAAAGAAATTAGAAAAATTATTGAAGAGATTGGTCAAGCAGGAACTTTTGATCCCACAGAAAAGAATTAGTTATCCAATAACAAATTTGAAGCAGTTTCTATTCTATTTTGAACTTCGTTTAATAAAATTTTTTTATCTAAACCTTCATCAATTGTCGGTAAAAATTTTATAGTAATTAATCCTTTTTCTAATACCCATGATTGTTTTGGCCAACATAAACCTGAATTTAAAGCTACAGGAAGGATTTTTCTTTTTGTATGATTATAAATTCCAATAAAACCTGTCTTATAGTCAGGTTTACTACCAGGCAGCTTTCTTGTTCCTTCGGGGAATATAATAATTGAAGATCCAAAAGATAATTTTGATTGAACTTTTTGTAACATATCTCTCATAGCTTTTGTCCCACCATCTCTATTAATCGCAACCATATTAGACTTGAATAAATATTGGCCAAAAATTGGTATAAAGAAAAGCTCTCTTTTATGGACAAAAAAACAATCTTTTAAATAGTAATAGAGTGCGAGTGTCTCAAATGTGGACTGATGTTTAGATGCAATTAAGACACTTTCATTTGGAATATTTTCTGAACCCTCAATTTTATGTTTGATATTACATATAAGATTAAGAAAAACAAAAATAACACGTATCCAAAGTTTGGTTGGATATTTAAGTAAATAACTTGGTAATAATAGAAAAGGTAGACACACAATACCCATCAACACAGTCCATATACTCAAGGAAATATAAAATATTATACTTTTTAAAATTAACATACTTAATGATTTTGTTTTATATACTAGCCTGACTGATCTATATATAATTTATGTTCATTGTTTGCTCTAATTGTGAATTCAAGTATTTAGTAAATTCTGCAGATCTTAAACCAAATGGTAGAATGGTTGAATGTGCAAATTGTAATCATCAATGGTTTCAAGAATTAGATGATACTGACATTTCAACATCAGTCCCATCTACAAAAAAAGAAGAATTAGATCAAAATTTAAAAAATAATAAACAAAAAGAAAAATTACAAAAAGGTCCAGTCAGAAATTTACCAAGTACAGTTGTAAGACAAGACAAACCAAGTGTTATTAATTCAACCATAGTAATTGCTCTAGCTATAGTTGTAATTTTAGCAATATGGATTTATCGATCTTACGGTGTAAATACTTTTATTATTATTGATTTCTATATTAGGGAATTTTTCTTTAATTTAAATTTGATAATTTCAGACTTAGCTAAAATTATACACAATACTTTAAATTAGTTACAACCAGCTAGGAATAATATCAGCTTCAATTATTTTCTCAATTTTTTCTGGAGAATAAATAATTGCATAATTATCTTTGTTTACTAAAATTTCAGAGGGCAGTGGCCTAGAGTTATAATTTGAAGACATTACTTTTCCATAAGCTCCTGTATTTTTTATAACCAGTAGATTGCCAATTTTTTGTTTAGCCAATTTAATATTTTTTAAAAAAACATCTGAACTTTCACAAATTGGACCAGCAATAGCATAATCCATAAATTCCTCTGATTTTACATGAATAGCTAATATTTCATGATGTGCACCATACATGGCTGGTCGTATCAATGTATTCATTCCTGCATCAACAATTAAATAATTTATACCTCCATTATTTTTAATTGTAACAATAGAAGTAACCGTAACTCCAGCCTCAGCAATTAAATACCGACCAGGCTCAAACGATAATTCATATTTTGTTTGCGTAAAACAATTATCAAGTTCTTCTTTTACCATCTCAATATTAAAGTCAGGATCAGAATCTTCATATTTAACATGAAAACCTCCACCCAAATCTACATGCTTGATATTAATACCTGATTCAATAAACTTATCTGCAGCCATTTTCATTTGAGAAAACGTATTTTTATATGCCTCAATTTTACTAATTTGACTTCCAATATGACAACTAATACCAACTAAATTTAAATTTTTACAACTTTTAACTAATTTGATAATTTTATCTAAATTTTCAAATTCAATACCAAACTTATCAGTTTTTTTTCCTGTTGAAATTTTACTTAAAGTCTCACCATCAACATCTGGATTAAGTCTAACACCAATATCAACGATTTTATTTTTTTCATTTGCTAAATTATCCAGTAGTTTTATTTCTTCTAAAGATTCAGTATTAATTAAACGTATATTTTTATGCATAGCATAGAGTAGGTCTTGTTCAGATTTACCAACACCTTCAAAAATTATTTTATTCGGATCGAAACCAGCTTCCAAGGCCCTTTTTAATTCACCAACTGACACTACATCTGCTCCAATATCTAACGAGTTCATTAATTTCAAAATAGCTTGATTTGAATTAGATTTAATTGAATAAAAAATATTGTTACCTAAAATTTCTTTAGTTTTATTTACTTGATTTATAATTTTTTCTTGTGAATACACATAAAAAGGTGTCTGACAAACTTTAACTAAGTCATCTAGAGAAGTACCCTCAATATACGGGTCGTTATTTTTATAAGTTAACATTTATTCAGTATTTATAATAACGGATTGTTGACGTTTTTTCTCTTCCTCTAATTTCTTTAAACATGCTTCATCACATGGATATGTAATTACGGATTTGTCTACTTGATCTTCAGGTAAACTTAAAGGACCAACTTTACCACAGCTAAAAGTAAACAACAAAAATGATAATAATATTAATCTCATCATTATAAGTATTTTTTTATAACAAGTTTTATCATTTTTTTAGTAATTTCAGGAGCTGTACCCCCAAAACTTGATTTTGATTTAATACTGTTAGTAGCTGATAGCACTTTTTTTGCGTCAGCTGTTATATTTTTGTCAAATTTTTTTAATTGATCAAGAGATAATGAATCTATGTTTCTATTTTGTTTTGAACAATAAGAAACAATCTTTCCTGTAACAATATAAGCATCTCTAAATGAATATCTAAGTTTTTGAACCAACCAATTAGCCAAATCTGTAGCGGTTGCATTTGAATTATCAATCAACTCTTTCATTCTAGTTTTGTTGAATGTAGATTTTGATAAAATTTCATTCATAACTTTTATACACAAAGAAACATTGTCGTATGAATTAAATGTTATTTGTTTATCGTCTTGTAAGTCTTTATTATAAGACAGTGGTAACCCTTTAATAATATTAAGCATTGTACTTAAATTACTAATGATAATACTTGTTTTTCCTCTAACAAGTTCTGCGCCATCAGGATTTTTTTTCTGAGGCATAATTGAACTGCCAGTTGAAAGATCATCTGGTAAATTTATAAAATCAAATTGTTGATTTGACCAAAGTACTATTTCCTCTGCTATTTTTGATAAATGAACAGCAATTAATGATAGAACAAATAAAAATTCCATTACAAAGTCTCTATCTGAGACTGTATCCATGGCATTTTTTGTTGGCTCTCTAAAGCCTAACTCTTTAGATGTATATTTTCTATCAATAGGAAAAGAGGTGCCTGCAAGTGCAGCAGCTCCTAATGGGTTTTCATTAAGACGATATAAACAATCTTCAAGTCTTGTTCTGTCTCTACCAATCATTTCAACGTAAGCTAAAACATGATGAGCCAATGTTATTGGTTGAGCAATCTGTAAATGAGTGTAACCTGGCATAATTGTTTCAGTATTTTTGGTTGCAATATTAATTAAAGTTCTCTGAAATTTTTTTAGTTCACTATCTAAAATTTTAGATTCTTTTTTAACCCATAATTTTAAATCAGTTACTACCTGATCATTTCTAGATCTTGCAGTATGAAGCTTTCCTGCAACTTTTCCAATTTTCTTAAATAATAAACTTTCTATGTTCATATGAATATCTTCAAGTTTTTTTGAAAATACAACCTTATTTTTTTCAATATCTCTTTCAATTGCTTTAAGCCCAGAGACTATTGCATTTTGTTCTCTTTTATTTATTATTTTTTGTTTACCGAGCATTCTAGCATGCGCTATTGACCCAGTAATATCTTCTTTATACAGACGTTTATCGATATCTATAGACGAATTAATTGCATCTAAAATCTCACTAGGTCCTTTTGAAAAATGGACATTTCTTGAAGGATTTTTTTTCATTTTGCGCGCCTATAAGAGATATTTATATTAATTTCCACTCTTATGCTTAAATTATTTTCATACGGCAAATTTTTCTTATATAAGCTCAGCTTTATAGAACTCATATGAATATTAAAAAAGTAGTAGTAATAGGATCTGGCACTATGGGAAGTGGAATTGCAGCCCAAATAGCAAATGCTGGTATTGATGTAACTCTTCTAGACTTACCTTCAAAAGAAGGATCTAGAAACCAAATTACAGAAAACGCTAAAGAAAGAATTAAAAAATCACGACCCCCACTTTTAGTAGAAAAAAACAAATCAGAATTAATTACGGTTGGAAATATTGAGGACGACTTTAATGAAGTCGCTGAAGCTGATTGGGTTGTGGAGGCTGTTGTTGAGAGAATAGATATTAAACACAACATTTATGATAAAATTCAGACTACAAGAAAGAACAATTCTATAATTTCATCTAATACATCTACAATTCCATTAAAAATTTTATCAGCAAATATGTCAGACGAAATGAAAAAAAATTTCTGCATTACTCATTTTTTTAACCCAGTTCGTTATATGGCATTGCTTGAGATAGTAACTGAAGAAGTTAATGACATTGAAAAAATAATTTTATTAAAACAATTTTGTGATGAAAAACTTGGTAAAGGTGTAATTATTTGTAACGACACCCCAGGATTTATCGGAAACAGAATTGGAGTTTATGCAATGCAAGTTGCTATGACTGAAGCTTTTAAAATGAAGATATCAATTGAAGAGGCCGATGCAGTATTTGGAAGACCTATGGGTATCCCAAAGACTGGAATTTTTGGACTATACGATTTAATCGGTATTGATTTGATGGCTGATGTTTTAAAAAGTTTTATCAAAGAACTCCCAAAAGAAGATCCTTTCCATGAGGTTGCACAAGAGATTCCATTGGTCAGAAAACTTATTGAAACTGGGTATACAGGAAGAAAAGGTAAGGGTGGTTTTTATAGAATGAATAAATCTGATGGAAAAAAAATTCTTGAAGCTATTAATTTAGAAACTGGCCAGTATCACCCAAGTAAGAAAATTAATTTAGGTATTGGAGATAAAATTGACATATACAAACTTACTCAAAGAAAAGACAAATACGGTGAATATGCAAAATCAATTCTGACAAAAGTAATTAGATATGCTGCATATTTAATTCCTGATGTATCATCAAAATATATAGACATAGATGATGCACTAAGATTAGGTTTTAATTGGACTGTCGGCCCTTTTGAAATGCTTTCAAATATCGATACAAAAAATTTTATTGATCAAAATACTGATATTAAATTCTTTAAAGATTTAAAGGGAATTTTTGAATTTAACAAAAGACCTGGATATTTGGATTCAAGTATTGATAATTTAAGATCGTTAAATTTACAAAAAACTTTTGAGAACCCTTCTGCTAATGTTAAAAATGCATCATCATATCAGGTTGTTGAATTTACTACTAAGGCAAACGCTTTAGATACTGACTCTATGTTAGCTTTAAAAGAAGCTGCGCAAAATAATAAAAGTACAATTGTGATTAATGATGCAATGCAATTTTCTGCTGGTGTAAATTTAAATTATGTGATGGAATTTGCTAAAAATAATGAATGGTCTAAAATTGAAAAATTTATAATTGATTTCCAACAAACGTGTAAAACAATAAAATATGCAGATAAGCCTTTTATTGCTGCGCCATCAGGCCTTGCTATTGGAGGTGGTTTTGAAGTGGTATTGCATTGTGACTACAATGTTGCTCATACAAATGTTGTTCTTGGACTAGTTGAATCTTTAGTTGGACTCATTCCTGCTGGTGGGGGTTGTAAAGAAATGTTGTGGCGTTGGTTACAAACTCCTGAAGGTAAAGAAAATTCTGAACATGCGTCTCTGAAAGTTTTTGATCTAATTGGTTATGCAATCACCGCTACTTCACCAAATGAAGCACTTCCAAATCAATTCTTTTTAGAAAAAGATAAGGTAGTAATAAACAGAGACAGACAATTATCAACGGCTATCGATTTATTAAATACTATAGAGGGAGGATATGAAAAACCATCTCAACCTAAATTCAATTTAGGCGGTAGTGCTGTCAGAGATAAAATGTTTGAAAAACTTGAAGCACTATATAATGAAAATAAAATTTTAGACCACGGATTAGAAGTTGGTAAGCAAATTGCTTTTGTACTTAGTGGTGGAAACACAAATACTGATAATGAATTAAGTGAGGATGATCTTTATAATCTTGAATTAGAAGCTTTCATGAGACTTATCCAGATGTCTAAAACTCAAGAGCGAATAAAACATACACTTGAAACTGGAAAACCATTAGTAAATTAAATTAATTTCTTGTAGTATTTGATCCTTATAGGAGACAGATGAGTAATTTTGATACAAACTTAGATAAAAATTCAGCCAATTTTGTCCCATTATCACCGTTAAGTTTTATTACTCGCGTAAAAGATATTTATCCAAACTATGACTCTTTAGTTTATGGAAATAGAAGTTACACTTGGCTTGAAACCTATAATCGATGTACCAAATTTGCTAGTGCTTTAGCAAAAAAAGGAATTACAAAAGGAAGTACCGTTTCAATTATAGCTGCAAATACTCCAGAATTATTCGAAGCACATTATTCTATTCCAATGACTGGTGGTGTTATTAATACGATCAATACCAGACTTGATGCAGAAACAATTGCCTATATTCTAGATCATAGTGATGCAAAACTTCTTATAACTGATACTCAATTTTCACCTACAATGAAAAAAGCTTTAAAAATATATGGGAAGAATATTCCTATTATTGACATTCATGATGATCAGGCAGTCTTTAAAGATGGTGAGGGTGAACAAATTGGAGAAATGACATATGAAGAGTTTTTACAAACGGGTGATGACAATTATAATTGGTCTTTACCTGAAGATGAATGGCAAGCAATATCACTAAGCTATACATCAGGCACAACTGGTAAACCAAAAGGTGTTGTGTATCACCACCGTGGATCATATTTAATGTCAACAGGAAGTGTTACTGCATGGAACATGCCTAATAAATTAACATTTCTTTATACAGTTCCAATGTTCCACTGTAACGGATGGGGTTATCCTTGGACAGCTGCTTTAATACATGCAAAGATTATTTGCTGCAGATATATTGTTGCAAAAGATATTTATAATTTAATTGATAAATATAAAGTAACTCATTTTGGAGGCGCTCCTATAGTTTTAAGTTTAATTGCTAACGCAGATGAGAAAGATAAAAAAGAAATAAATCATAAAGTATACGTATTAACTGCTGGAGCTCCACCAACGAGTGCAATTCTTGAAAAGATGGATAACTTAGGTTTTGAAGTTATGCATGTATATGGGTTAACTGAAACATATGGCCATATTCTTCAATGCGCTTGGAATGAAGAATGGGAATCACAATCTAAATCTGAAAAAGCTGATATTAAAGCAAGACAAGGTGTTCGTTATCCAAATACTGAAGAAGTTTGTGTCGCAGATCCGGAGACCTATGAAAAAGTTCCAATGGATGGAGAAACCATGGGAGAGATTTTAATTCGAGGAAATGTTGTAATGAAAGGATATTACAAAAATAAAGAGGCGACTGAAACATCCATGAAAAAAGGATGGTTTCACTCTGGTGATTTAGCTGTTGTCTATCCAGATGGATATATTCAAATAAAAGATAGATCGAAAGATATTATAATTTCTGGTGGAGAAAATATTTCATCTGTGGAAGTGGAAAATGTTGTTGCAAAACATCCAGCTGTTTCCTTGGTTGCAGTAGTCGCCAAACCAGATGAGAAGTGGGGTGAAACACCTTGTGCTTTTGTAGAATTAGCACCAGGAAAAAATGCCACAGAAGAGGATATAATTCAGTTTTGCAAAGAAAATATGGCTGGATTTAAAAGACCAAAGCATGTAATCTTTGGTGAATTACCAAAAACTTCAACTGGGAAGATACAAAAGTTTGAATTAAGAACAAAAGCAAAGGAGTTATAATGGATCCAAAAACTTATAAATTTGACACACTAAGTCTACATGCTGGTTATCAACCAAGTAAAAATGCTGGCTCAAGACAAGTACCAATTTATCAAACAACTTCATATATGTTTGATGATGTTGATCATGCGGCAGCACTGTTTAATTTAGAAAGAGGTGGTCATATTTATAGTCGTATGTCCAACCCAACAGTACAAGTCCTAGAAGAAAGAGTTTGTGCACTTGAAGGGGGAACAGCTGCTCTTGCAACCGCATCTGGAATGAGTGCAATATTTTTAACTATTATGACTCTTTGTAACGCTGGTGATCACATGGTTGTCTCTTCTCAGCTTTACGGTGGAACGGTAAATTTATTTAGATTAACACTTCCAAAGTTTGGTATTAAAACAACTTTTGTAAAACCAAGAGATACAGAAGGTTTTAAAAAAGCTATTCAGCCAAATACTAAAGGTATTTTTGGTGAGCTTGTTGGTAATCCAGGTAATGAACTAATGAACATGCCTGAAGTTTCAAACATAGCAAAAGAAGCAGGTATCCCACTAATAATTGATAGTACTTATCAAACTCCTTATTTGTGTAGACCTTTTGAACACGGAGCTGACCTTGTTGTACACTCACTAACTAAATGGATGAGTGGGAATGGTTCTTCTATGGCAGGAATATTAGTTGAAGGTGGAACTTTTGATTGGATGCAAAATGATAAGTTTCCTTCTATGACAGAACCTTATGAGGGCTATCATGGATTATCATTTGCAGAAGAATTTGGTCCAACAGCTTTTACAATGATGGCAAGAGCTGAGGGTATGAGAGATATGGGGCCTTGTTTAGCACCACAAAATGCATGGAATATTTTACATGGGTTAGAAACTCTCTCTCTTCGAATGGAAAAACATTGTTCTAATGCTTTGAAAATGGTTGAGTATTTATCAAATCATGAGAGTGTTGCTTGGGTTTCACATGCTAGCGCACCAGGACATCCAGATAAAGAGCTAGCAGAAAAAATTCTACCTAAGGGTACGGGGTCAATGATCGCCTTTGGAATTAAAGGTGGCAAGGAGGCTGGAGCTGCATTTATTAACAATGTTAAACTTGCATCTCATTTAGCAAATGTAGGTGATGCGAGAACACTAGTTATACACCCAGCATCTGCAACGCACTCACAAATGGATGAGGCAACTTTAAAATTTGCTGGATTATCTCATGATATGATTAGATTATCTGTTGGCTTAGAAGACTTTGAAGATATTGTAAACGATTTTGAAGATGGATTCAGAGCAGCAAAAAAACCTCGTTTAGTAGCAAACAAATAAATGAAGTTTAAAGTTCGCGGTATTGATACGTTTGCCTCCACTGGAGGCAGACCTTTTGATAAAAATAAACCTCTTATTATATTTGTACATGGTAGTGGACTAAGTCACATGGTCTGGGTTTTACAAACACGCTACTTTGCATTTCGTGGATACAGCGTTTTAGCTGTTGATTTACCAGGTCACGGATTATCTTCTGGTGAGAGTTTAAAAACTATTGAAGAAATGGGAAACTGGGTTGGTGATGTAATTGGAGCAGTTGGATGTAAAGAAGCTTCACTAGTTGGACATTCTCAAGGATGTCTTGTAACAATGGAATGTGTTGCACAACATCCAGAAAAAATTAAAACGTTAACTCTTATGGGTGGCGCATCTGCAATTCCAATGAACCCTGAATTATTAAGGCTTGCTGAAGAGAGTAATCCTAAGGCTGTTGATCTTATGATGGATTTTGCGCACGGTCCAGCAGGACATTTTGGCGGTCATCCTGTTCCCGGTTTATATCACCTAAATGTTGGCTCTATGATTGTTCAAAATAAAGAAATTAAAGATACCTTAGGTGTGGATTTTAGAGCATGCGATGATTATAAAAACGGACCTGATATTGCTAAAAAATTAGATTTACCAACTCTTTCTATATTAGGTGCACAAGATAGAATGTGCCGTTTAAAAGATGGAAAAATTCTTGCTGATTATATTAAAGGCTCGGAAGTAAAGATTATTGAAGATTGTGGTCATATGATGCTCCTTGAAGAAGCAGATCAAACATTAGAAATTCTAAAGAAATTTATAGCCGAACATTATCCTTTACCCAGTTAGTAAATTTTAAAAAATTTTTAGATATTGATATTTCTGCTATTACTGATTTTCTTCTTTATCAGGCCTTGTAAGCTCTTCAAGTTTACGCATTTCCTCTTCCATTTTAAGCTTTTCTTGCTCTTCACGTTTCTTTTTACGTTCCTCAGCCTTCATTTTTAGTTTAAGCTCTTTCTGCATTTTGCGGTCTCCCGCTTTAGATTTGTGATTAAAGTGAATGCCCATATAAACCTGTCAACTATATACTAAATATTATAAAATTTTTCTAGAGTCTAAATCCTAATTTCTTGCCAGCCAGACAATTAAAACAAAAACAAATATAGCTATAGCTTGAAAAAGTACTCTTAAACGCATTAGCTTATTACTATGATTTTTATTAAGCTTTCCATTTACTGCCATGGCTATAACACCAATAACTACGACTGCTAGAGTTGCAGCCATAAATAAAACTAGTACTATCTGCATTGTACCCATATATTTATCTATATAAAACTTTTCTTGAATGAAGCAAGAATTCATACATAAGGTCATTATGGACAATATATTATTAGGCCCATCAATATCAAAACACGATAAACCTAAGAAATTAATGGTAATGCTTCATGGTTATGGTGATAATGCTGCTAATTTTATTCATTTAGCAGAACCTTTAGACCAAGATGAATGGGGAATGCACTATGTAGCTTTAAATGCACCAAGTATTATGCCGGGCAATCCAATGGGTTATCAATGGTTTGATTTATATCTGAACGGTGTTTATATTTCTGATGTTGGTCCAAAAGAATTTGAAAATGTTAGAAATTTAATAAATGAAAATGTTAAAAAAATTTCTAATACAATATCTCTGCTTACAAATGATTTAAACATTGAGATGGGTGATTGTTTTGTTATGGGCTTTTCCCAAGGAGGAATAATGGCGTTTGAATTGGGTAAATCTCTAAATAAAAAATTAGCTGGCATAGCAATTATTTCTTCAAGAATAATTTCAAGAGAATTTGTTCCTACAAATTCATTTTTAGAAACACCAATATTTATTTCACATGGTGGACTAGATAATGTACTACCTGTTTCTAATTTTAATCAATCAGTTGAAATTCTAAAAAATTATAATTTAAAATTTGAATCTCACCTTTTACCAAATGATGAGCATACTATGTCGCAAGAAACAATAACTTTATTCCAAAATTTTATTAAAAAAAATATTTAAAGTAATCGAATCTTAATATTATATTATTATCTTAATAATATGACTTGGGTGAGTAAAAACTAAAATGAGTACTGCAGAAAATCCAGCTTTGGTTCTTAATGCTGATTTTCGACCACTATCCTATTACCCACTTTCCTTATGCTCATGGCAAGATGCTATTAAAGCCGTTTTTCTTGAAAGAGTTTCAGTGATTGAAAATTATGAGCATGAAGTTCATTCTCCAAATCTTACTTTTAAGTTACCAAGTGTAATTGCACTTAAAGATTATGTAACGCCTCAAAGAAGACCTGCATTCACTCGTTTTAATGTATTTTTAAGAGATAATTTTACTTGCCAGTATTGTACTAATCGTTTCCCTGCTAATGAACTAACATTTGATCATTTAGTGCCTAAATGCTTAAATGGTAAAACTACATGGGAGAACGTAGTTTCTGCTTGTACGTCCTGTAATTTAAAAAAGGGAAGAAAATTAATTCACAATACAGATATGAAACTTTTTAAAAAACCCCTTCGACCATCATCAATTCAATTACAAAACAATGGTAGGAATTTTCCACCAAATTTTTTGCATGAAACTTGGAGAGATTATTTATACTGGGATACAGAATTAGAAAATTAAATTTTTTTTGAGATAGCAATTGCTGTTTTACATCCAAGTTCAATTACTTTTGACATAATTTTATAACCCGGAGCATTTTCTGCATCATGCTCTATTCCAATATCATGGTGTTCTAGTTCATCATCTCGGAATTTAGAAATTGTTTTTTTTAAATCTTTGTGATCATCGCCTAAAAGATCCAATTGTTCTTGATAATGTTCGCCAATAACTTTTTCAACAGCAACTGTACATGCCATTGCAGCTTTTTCACCCATTAAAGCAGTTGATGCTCCAAGTGCATAACCAGCAACATTCCATAATGGTAGTAGAGCAGTTGGTCTAACACGGTGTTCTAATATTAATTCGTTAAACTTATCTATGTGTTCTTGCTCCTGATCAGCCATATGTTGAATTGTCTTTCCAAGTTTTGAGCTTTTTCCAAATATTGCAATTTGACCATCATAAATTCTGGTAGCTCCATATTCACCAGCATGATCAACTCTTATAATTTCTTCTAAAACTTCTCGATGTGTTGTTTTACCAGATGAAGAATTTTTTTTAGATTCCCTTTTCTTTTTTAAAGCCATTATTTCTATATAAATAAATAGCATTAAAAATAAAAATAACTAGTAAAACAAGTGTATTAATTGAAGCAGCAGAAATTCCAAAAAAACTCCAAATTACTTCATCGCAACTGATCACTTGCTTTGATAATATCTGCGCTTTAAGATCTGAAGCACTCTTACTGCTTGTCAGCATTGCTGAACAACCTGCTGGTCCCTTAAGAATATTGTTTTCAACTCCAACATGCCATATAGAATAAAAAAGTCCGTAAACAGATGCAAATTGAATTACAACGTAAAGCCAAATTTTATTTAAATTTTTCAATAAAAATATGAAGACTAAACATATTAAAATTAAATAATAAGGATGTCTTTGCTTTAAACATAATTCACACGGCTGAAGATTAAAAAAATATTCTGCAACTAATGCTGATGATATTGAGACAAACGAAATTACAAATAAAAGCTTGTTCCAATTACGAATTATCATATAAATCTAATTATAAAAACACTTCCAACAAGTAAAATAAAAAACACAATAGTTAAAATATTAAAATATTTATCAATAATTAACTTAATTTTTTCACCAAAAAAATACAGAAGTATTGATATCAAATAAAATCTTAATCCTCGTCCAATAATAGAAATAATAATAAATAAAAAAATATTTAGTCCAAATACACCACTCGCAATTGTAATAAACTTATATGGAAAGGGCGTTATACCTGCGCCTAAAACAATTAAAATACCAAATTCTTTGTAGTAATTTTCAAAAATACTAAAGGAATTCTCTAGATGATAAAACTCAACAATATAAATACCTACTGAATTATAAAAAAAATATCCTATTGCATATCCTAGTATTCCACCAAGAACAGAAGAGATGGTGCAGATCAATGCATAAAATAAGGCTCTTGCTTTAGAAGCTAAAACCATTGGTATTAGAACTATATCAGGCGGAATTGGAAAAAATGAACTCTCTACAAATGAAATTAAACTTAAATACCACTTTGCATTTTTGTGCTCAGCTTTTTTTAATGTCCAATCATAGATATTTCTTAGAAAATTCATTGTAATTAACCTTGGTAGGAGTAGAGGGAATCGAACCCACACCACCGAAGTGACCGGATTTTGAATCCTTCAAATAAATCAACCCCATTAAACTCCTAGTTTAGCTTCTAAGTAATACTTGGTTTTTATAACTAAGTCTACGAGCTTGTTGCATAAAAATAAGATTGCAAGTCAACCACAGGGCAACTTTTCTTAATCTCAATAATCTTATATTTTGAACTCTTAACAATATCTTTTCATAATGGTAAGGTATCCTAATGAGATATTTTTCTTTAATTTTATTTATCTTTTTTTCTTTAAAGGTTTTTGCAGTAGATACAGATAAGCCAGTTTGGGAACAAGCTGATAAACTGTTTTGCGAAATGCATTATTTTAATGTTTGTCAAAATATGGAATGTTCTTCTCATGATTTCAGACAAGATAAAGGATCAACCAGAGCAATAACTATTAATTTTAAAACAAATGAAATCAAAGATTTGCAATATATGAGAGAAAGTAAAGTCAGAAATGATATGAATTTAGATCAAAAAATTATTTCAAAGATATTCACAGAGTCAAAACCATATGGAAGAAAAGAGAGTGTTTTAATAGTACAACCAGAAAGATATGGGGGTAGCACCTTATTCAAAATATTCTATCTAGGAGGTTCTTGGAATCTAGATAAGAGTGACTCAGGCTGGAATAACGAAACAAAAAAAAATATTTCAAGCTATACTAACTTTAGTTGTGTAAACGATTAAACATATTTAAATATGGCTTGGAAAAGATATCCTAAATATCAAAAAAAAATTAAAACTTATAAAGATTACACACATTTTTCTTTTTCAAACATAGCCAAAAAAAAGGAACAATTAGAAAATAAAAAAGAAAAATTAGATAAGAAACTTATAGAGGTTTCATTCTTTGAAAGAAAAATTATACATTTCAGAGAAGGATTAGATAACAGACTAAAATCAAGAATTGATACGCTCTATGACCTAAAAGACAGTTATGTAAAAGTTTTAGAAGATGAAAAAACAGGGTTTTTTGAAAGAATGTTAGGTGATGAAAAATATGATGACAGAGCTAAAAACAAATTTCAATCTATTAAAACACAGATGAAGAATATTCTTAAGGAATGTAAATCAACAGCTACAAAAATTGCCCAGCAAGAATTAGGTAAGATTCCAACATTTAATTTCGTTTGGGAAAACAAAATAAAAGGAGATCTTGAATACAATATTAATTTTTTAAATTCTGAAATAAATAGATATGATTTAAAAATTGAAGATATTGATAATGAAAATTTTCTAACAAATTCTAAGTATTCTAGTTATGCTTTTACAATTAAAAGAAATAATCCAAATTCTTTTTTAGAAGATAGTTTAGATTATTGTAAATTTGTAAAAGATAGGATTACAAGTGATTTAAATACAATAAGGGCAGATTTAAAACCTGTAGTTAGTGCTTATCAAATTATTGAAAAAAAGGAACAAAAGGAAAAAGAAAAAATTAAAAGAGCGAATGAAAAAGCAGATAAATTCAAAGCTCAAGCATATGCATTTCAGGAAAAGACCCGAGATTTAAGTGAAGAGATAAAAAAAGAAATTAGTGACCAGCAAAATATTTTTCCTGTATGCCCATATTGTGAGCAAACACTGGGACTTGAGCCTCACGCAGATCATATTTACCCAGTAACTTTAGGTGGACAAGCTACACCAGAAAATATGGTTTATGTTTGCGCCAAATGCAATCTATCTAAAGGTGCGCTAACCTTACGAGAATTTATTAATAAAAGAAGTTTAAATAGAGATAGAGTAGAAAATAATTTATCATTATTGGGAAAGAAATTTTAAATAAATTAAGATCAAAAAAATTTATAGAATTACAGGGCAACCACAGGGCAACTTTTTTAAATCTGAAATTTGATAGAGGCTAATTTTTGTTGGTAGGAGTAGAGGGAATCGAACCCACACCACCTAAGTGACCGGATTTTGAATCCGGCGCGTCTACCAGTTCCGCCATACTCCCAAATTATTTTATTAATATTACTTGGTTTTTAAAGTTTAGTCCATGAAGTTGTTCGGTAAAATAAAATAAGTTTTTATTTTCTTTTTAAATTAAATTTAGAGGTAACTGTTGTATACTCACTGTATCCCATTCTGGCAATATAATTCATTGATACACTATCTACTCTATTATTTTTGATAAATTTATCATTTATAAAAATTCCAATTACTTCTCCAATAATCATTGTTGAGATTTTTTTTGAGTTTGACTTAAGTTTAATTTTTTTTACCAAGGTACATTCTAAATTTACAGGACTCTCTTTAACAGACGGTGCACTAACAAGTTTTGACTTTTTCTTTTTTAATTTTGATAAAATGAATTCATCTTCATCTGGTTTAAAATCTTTGGAACTATTGTTCATTTGATTTCGTGTTAAAGAAGTGGCAAAATTTACTACAAACTCTTTTGTAGACAAAATATTAGATAAAGAATCTTTATATTTGTAATGAGATGAACCACCGTTTGAACAAAACATAATTTGCGGAGGTTCATCAGTAACAGCATTAAAATACGAATAAGGAGCTAGATTAGCTATCCCCTTTTTATTTACTGAAGAGATCCACCCAATTGGTCTTGGAAAAATGAGTGATTTAAATGGATCAATATCAAAAGGCACTCCTTTTTTTGGTTCATAAAACATAATTAATTTTCATGAATAAGAATTTGCGTACTCTTTTATTTTTTCTAACATTGAATAAACCCCGTTTCTTCTTCCAGGAGTTAATAGAGTATCAAGTTCTAAAATATTTAACATATCAAAATCTGAATTTTTAATTTCAGCGGGTTTTCTATTACCATAAATATCACAAAGAATAGTTACCATTCCTTTTGATATAAAGGCATCAGAGTCGTAATAAAAGGAGAGTAAATTTTTGTTTAATTTTGGAACTAACCAAACTTGTGCCTGACATCCTGAAACTTTAAAGGAGTCATTTCTATATTCTTCAGGAAAATTTTTAGCATTTTTTGCCTGATCAATTAAAAATTTGTACTTATCCATTCCATCATCAAATAAATCTAGACTTTCTTTGTAATAATTAATTTTCTCTTCTATTGTTTTCATTTCATAAATTTTCGTAACACTTTAGCAGAATCTTCAGGCAATACATCCATAATAAAAACACCAGCCATTGATTCAGAGCCTGCTAATACTTTTGGTTTATCTCCGTGTCGTAGAGGTGGATAAAATTCAACGTGAAAATGAAACTGATTATCATTTAATTCAGGAGAAGCATGTAAACCCATTATATATGGGCATCTTTTATTTAGAAAAATATCATATCCTTTCACAACCTGCTGAATACATTTAGAAAAATCTTCAATTTGCTTATCATTAAATTTCCAAGGTCCTTCAATTTGAATTTTTGGTATTATCCATATCTCATACGCATATCTAGCAAAGGGCGGTACAGCAGCAATAAAATTATCATTTTGATACACATAATATTTCTCCTCCAGATCCTTCATAATTTTAATTAAAAAGTTCTCTTTTTTAAATGCCCTTATTTCTTTTTTAATTGCAGGAGGAATAAAAGGATAAGCATAAATTTGACCATGTGGATGATGAAGAGTAACACCACATTCTTCCCCTCTATTTTCAAAAGGTAGAACATATTTAACATCAGGTTTTTTTTGCAACTCCGTATATCTATCAATCCAAACTTTAGTTAATAATTCTATTCGTTCTAAAGGCATTTCAGAAATTGTATCAAGATGTGCTGGGGAATAGACAACAACTTCACATTCTCCTTTTGAAGGTTTACTAAAAATTTTTTCTAAAAATATATTTTCTCCATTGTGATTAAAGCTAGCCCAACGATTTGGAAAGACTGCAACTTCGAAGTTTGAAAATGGTATTTCTGTTGGATAATTTAAATTTGCTCCTGGACAAAGTGGGCAATATTCTTTTGGTGGAAATGAAGTTCTATCTTTTCTTCCTGCTGAGTAGGTAACCCATTCTTCTCTTGAAGGGTTCCATCTCATATGAGGTTTAGGAATTTCTGTTATCTCAAGTTCTTGGCTTGGGGACTCTTCGTGTTCCTTATACCCATAAAGATAAAGTTCTTTTTTATCATTTCTTATAAAAATTCTTTTATGTATTTGATTCATTAATTTTTGCTTCCCATCTAATTGAAGAATTTATAATTTCACTTAGATCATTATGTTTTGGTCTCCAATCAATATGTTTTAATATTTTTGATGTATCTGCAATTAATTTTTCAACATCTCCATCTCTTCTGTTTGAAAATTTATAATCAATTTTATCTTTTGAAATTTTATTTGCAGTATTTATAACATCTAAAACACTAAAACCATTTCCATAACCACAATTAAATAAATTAGATTCTGAACTTTCTAATAAATATTTTGCAACTTCTAAGTGGATATCAGCAAGATCAGAGACATGAATATAGTCTCTGATAGCTGTTCCATCAGGTGTATTATAATCATTTCCAAATATTTCAATATGATCTCTTTTACCTACAACTACTTCAGATAAAATTTTTATTAAATGTGTTGATCTTTTAGATATTTGACCTGATCTTAATTTTTTATCAGCACCAGCAACGTTAAAGTATCGTAATATAATAAATTTGTAGTCATCTTTATTTTCAAATAAAAAATTTTCTGTTTTTATTTTAGATTCAGCATATGGATTTTGAGGATTTAAATTTGTATTTTCATCTATTAATTTATTTTCATTTACTGATCCATATGCAGCAGCTGTTGAAGAAAATACTATTTTATTTAATCCATTATTTTTACAAGTTTCAAACAGTTTAGTTGCATTTTCAGTATTATTATTAAAATATTTCTGCGGATATTTTACAGATTCCTCAACTTGAATAAAACCAGCGAAGTGCATTAATAAATCAAAGCTATTAGATTTTATAAGCTCAGAAATTACTTTTTCATCATTAATATTACAATTTGTAAAAAATGTATTTTTAGGAATAAGACTTTCGTTACCAGTAGATAAATCATCAATAATATGAACATTATGACCAGCATCTAGAAGAGAAAGAGCGGCATGACTTCCGATATAACCAGCTCCACCGGATAAAAGAACATTCATTTGTTTTATAATAAATCATTATTAGATTATTTGAAAATATATTAACAAAAATAGTTTCATCCTCAACAATATGTGTTAAACATTATTTATGGAATTAATAGATACCCATCAGCATTTAATGTATCGGGACCAAGTTGGATATAGCTGGGCAAATGAATTTCCGCCTATAGATAAAGGAAATTTTACATTGGAGGACTACAAAGAACTAACTAAAGAGTTTAAAATCAAAGGTACAATATTCATGGAAACAGGAGTAGATGACTCTGATTATAAAAAAGAAACAAAATTTATAAAATCTATAATGGATCAGCCCAATAGTAATATGAAGGGTTTAATTGTTTCAATAAGACCAGAAGAGGAAAATGGTTTTGATCAATGGTTGGAGGAAACCATTGATATGAATGTAGTTGGATATAGAAGAATTTTTCATGTTATGCCTGATGAATTTTCTCAAAATACGGTATTAAGAAATAATGTAAAAAAAATTGGTTCAGCTGGAAAACCCTTTGATATTTGTTTTCTTCCAACACAGCTAAAAATTGCAAAAGAATTTGCAAAGGAATGTGATCAGATGGATTTAGTATTGAATCATTGTGGGGTTCCGCCTATTGCATCTGGAGAGATCGATGAATGGGGTAAAGATATTAAATCTCTTTCTGAACTTCCAAATGTTACTTGTAAATTATCAGGTTTAATGGCCTATTGTGCACCTGGCACTTCTTCTTATGAAACAATAAAGCCATACGTAGATCATTCTTTAGAATGTTTTGGTCCCGATAGAATGGTTTGGGGGAGTGATTATCCAGTAGTCAATGCTGGTAAAGGTATTCAAGAGTGGATTAAAGTTACACATACCATTTTAGGTAATCTTTCAGATGATGAGGCAAAGAAAATTGCAAGTTCTAATGCTGAAAGAATCTATAAAATTTAATTATAATTTTTTTGCGGTAGCAACCAACATTTTTATTTTATTTTTAACAATATCAATTGGTACATGACCAAATCCGCACTCACTGGTTAATAATATTTTTTCTTTTGGAAAATATTCTAGTGCAGGTTTTATAGCTTTTATAATATCTTCTTCTGTTTCTGTACTATCAATTCGTTGATCAATTACTCCAAGAGATACTTTTCCATTAAATTTCCAATCATTGAAAATATCCAACATTTTATAATGTAAGCTACAGTGTTCTAAATGTATTTCATCAACTTTTAAAATTTTAAATGCTTCAATCATATCTGTATATTTTCCAAAAAAACCTCTTTTCCTGTGAGCATTTCCACCACATACATGCAAATTAAAATCAACATTAGGAAATTTTTCAATAATTCCGTTTAGTATTTCAGCAGCCCATTTAGTTTCATTTACATTTTCTGTCCAAACGGGTTCATCAAATTGAATATAATCACAGCCTTCATTAACGACTTCTTCTAGTTCTTGGGTCAATGCGTTCGCATAAGCTTTTGCCAGAGCAATGTCATCAGGATATAAATCAGGTCTTTGATTAACACTAAACCTTGCTAACATATGAGGTCCTGTAATTGTTTGTTTTACTCTGACGTTAGAAGGTGTATTTTCTCTCGCTACTCTCCATTTTTTTGCTAAACTAGTTCTTAGGTTTTTAATTTCATCTTTTACAACTGCACACTCAATTCCAAAACCTTTTGTTCCATGAGTCTTACTTAAATCTACACCTTTCATTGAACCACCAAGTGTAAAGTCTTTTCGAATTTTATTTATTGCATCTACCCCATCCAATCGTAATTGATAAAACCAATACATATTTTCTCTGTATCCTTCACCATCAGTAATAATATCAAGCCCAAGATCAGACTGTTCTTTAACTGCCCATTTAATCATTTCAAAAGACTCTTCTTCTGAAACACTTGATTTACGCAGTGTATCTTTTTGTACTTCTTTCCTTGGGTAACTTCCCGTGACTGTTGTTGTGTAGCTCATATATCAATTACTTTCTCTCACATCTTGTATAAGACATTTAACACCTTCTTCAAAAGATCTTGGATTAAAATCTATTTCTTTTCGAATTCTTTCGTCATTTTGATCATCAATTAATGGTGTTGATTTTACATTTTCATCAAAATAGATTTCAGCATCTGGGATTATTTTTTTAACTGTTGCTTCTAATTGCGAACCATCTAAAGTTTCTGCACCTGTATTAAAGCAAGAATAGTTTAGAGTTTCTTTTAATGCTAAACGAACAAGTTGCTCTGCGCAATCTTCTACATAAATCCAATTGTCTCTATTTTTTTTTGAAAATGGTAAATGAGCAGCTTGTCCCATAGCAGGTTTAGCTGCAAAATCTTCAGCCCAGTTTATTGCAGTATTCTGCCTACCATAACCAAAGACAACTGATGGTCTAGTATAGGCAATACTACATCCATGTTTTTTGATATACTTTTCAGCCATAAATTCATTAAGGAGTTTCATCACACCATATGTATAAAAGTGATAATTAATGCCTGAGTAATCCTCTTCTGTTACAGCTCTGTTTCCAAAGAATTCTTGATGAGCACCATAAACAGTTTCGCTACTTGCAAATACTAATCGTCTAATTTTATACTTCACAATCATTTCAAATATTGAAGTAGTACCCACAATATTTATTTTACTTGCAAGCAATGGATTTTCTTCGCATATAGTTCCTATTCCATACGCTAAATTAATAACTGAATCTATTTTGTTATTTTGAAAAATATTTTCAATTTCTTTATAATTGGTAATATCTAATTTTTGATATTTTACTTTGTCTTTATTTTTCCCAATTTTTAATATGTTACTTTCAAGTTTGTCTTTATTTTTTACAATATCTAGATCAGTCACTAAAACATCAATATCTTTTTTTAGTAATTGCAAAACAACCTTAGATCCAATAAACCCTAAACCACCCGTAACTAAAACAGTCATCAATTATTCCATAAAAAAAATTTGATCCATCATAACCCAGGATTCATTGTCATCATTATTTGGGAAAGGATTAAAGCAATCTATCATTAGTTTAGTCCATTTATCTACAATTGGTATTTGTTGCATCTTTCCCATATCACCATCAAAATCATTCCCTGTATATTCAAGGTAGCCAAACATAAAATCTTCTTTTAAGAAAATACTATAATTTTGAACATTAATTTTTTTTAACTCTTCTAAAACTTCAGGCCAAACATTTGCATGATTGTCAATATAATATTGTCTTTTCTCATCTTTCAACCTGACAGCCATTCCATATCTTTGTATAGCCATACAACCTCCTTGATTTTTCAAATTAACTTAACATAGAACTTACAATGAAATGAAACAAAATCATCAGTTATTCATAATTTTTTCTGATCTTAATTTTTATTACTGTATGATTTATTGCTTTTTTAAAAAATTTAGTTAAAAAATATTTTCTATGGAAAAAATTAGTACAGAAGATATAGCAAATTTAAATACTGTTTGGGAACTTCCAAAAAATAAAAAACCAATTGTAATCATTGGTGCTGGTGGAATAGTAAGCGACGCTCATTTGCCAGCTTATAAAAAGGCAAACTTTCCTGTTAGAGGAATTTATGATCCTGATATAGAAAAAGCAAAAAAATGTGCTGAAAATTATTCTATTGAAAAGATTTACTCTAGTGAAGAAGAAGCATTAGCAGAAAAAGATGTAGTTTTTGATATAGCAGTTCCTCCTCAAGTTCTATTAGGTATTGTTCAAAAGATTCCAAATAATTCTATTTGCCAATTACAAAAACCAATGGGTAATAGTATGACTCAAGCAAAAAGAATTAAAGAAATTATTAATGAAAAAAATATTATTGCATGTGTTAATCTTCAATTAAAATTTAGTCCGATGATGATTGCTTTAAGAGAAGCAATAGATAAAAATATGTTAGGCAAATTAACAGAATTAGAAATAAGTTTAAGCGTAGGAACCCCTTGGCATCTTTGGCCTTTTTTAGAAACATTAGATAATGTTGAAGTTCCACTCCACTCTATTCATTATTTGGATTGGATACGATCAGTTCTTGGGAATCCAACAAGTGTACATTGTAAATCAGTAAAACATCCTAACTTACCAAACTTAGCCGATGCTAGATCAAGTATAATTCTTCAATATGAAGATGATATTAGATGTTGTTTATCTATAAATCATACTCATGATAATTCTTCACATGGTATGAAACACTCACATGCGTATGCCAGGGTTGAAGGTTTGGATGGAGCAGCTTACATCAAATTTGGGTTACTACTTAACTATCCAAACGGTGAACCGGAAGAGATTGAAATTTCTACAAAAGATACTGAATGGACCAAAGTCAAGAATGTTGGAACTTGGTTCCCAGATGCATTTATAGGCACTATGTCTAGCTTACAAAGATATGCGTCAGGAGAAGAACCTGAATTAACTCATTCCGTTGATAATGCCTATAATACAATGGCTCTTGTATATGCTTGTCTTGAGTCAAATATTCAACCTGGGACAATAGTTCACTATTAAAAAAATTTTCCCTAAAGTTATTGTATTTTTACCAAATAATTGCAACATGGTAATATTAATTAACAAATTTATGGAGGAATGATGTTAAGATTATTTTTATCATTGGTTCTTGCCGTATCTTTTTTTGGTTCTTTTTCAGCTAAAGCAGAAACTGAATTATGGGGAGATTTTTCTGGTGTAACTCTAAGAGTTAAACTGATCGGCGGAGGTCAATACGAAGGATTATACAACGAAGTAATTCCATGGTGGGAAGAAAACACAGGTGGAAAAATTGAAATCGTAACACAAAAAAATCACTTTGAATTAGACAAAGAGATTAAGAAAGATATTGCTTCAGGCAATTTAGATTTTTGTGTAGCGTCTAACCACACAAGTTTTGCATCTCAATATGGCAATATTTACACAGACTTAAATAATATTATGCCTGCATCTGTTTTAGCAGATTATACACCATTAATTTTAGAGCACTCTACTGTTGATGGAAGATTAGTGCAAATGCCAAGACATAGTGATGTTAGTAATTTATATTATCAAAAAAGTTTATATGAAGATGCTGATAACAAAGCTAACTTTAAAGCAAAGTATGGCTATGATTTAACACCACCTGAAACTTGGGATCAAGTTAAAGATCAAGCTATCTTTTTCTCAAACCCACCTGATTTCTACGGAACTCAATATGTTGGTAAAGAAGAAGCGATAGCAGGTCGTTTCTATGAGCTAGTAATTGCAAATGGTGGAGCATTATTTGACGAAGATTATCGTCCAATATTCAATTCTCCTGCAGGTGTCGAAGCTCTTCAATGGTTCATTGATTTGTATAATGCAAAAGCAGTTCCTGATGGTGTTTTAAACTATCTTTGGGATGACACTGGTTTAGGTTTTGCAAGTGGAACAATTGCTATGAATCTTGACTGGGCAGGATGGGCAGGTTTCTTTAATGATCCAGAAAACTCAAAAGTTGCTGGTGATATTGGACTTGTACGTGCACCAATGGGTTCTGGTGGTTTAAGAACTGGTTGGTCAGGATCACACTCTTTCTCAATGACAGAGTCATGTCCGGATAAAGAAGCAGCTGCATCTTTCTTATGGGCTTTAACAAGTAATAAAGCACAAATGATTGAAGCAAGAGGTGGACTATCACCAACTCGTCCAGCTATTTGGGACGCAATTATTGCTGAGAAGAAAGCTGAAGGTGATGAGTTTATGTTAATGGTATTTGAAACTTTCAAAATGTCATTAGCAGAAGATGCATTCACTCCACCACTAATTCCTGAGTGGATTGAATTCACTAACGCTCTATATCCAGAACTTCAAGCAGCTATTCTTGGGGACAAATCTCCTGAAGATGCGCTTGCTACTGCTTCTAAGAAAGCAACTGAAATTATGGAAGACGCTGGTTACTTCTAACAATTAATAAAATACCTAGCTCTTTACAAGAGCTAGGTTTCTATATCTATCATGAGAAAATTTCTAAACGGACCATGGGTTTTACTAATGCCCACTTTAATAATACTTACTTGTGTTGTTTTATTACCATTGCTCCTATCTTTATGGACAAGTTTTACACCTTTTAAGTTAACAAAACCCGATACTCTTTATCGTTTTGTTGGATTTAGAAATTACGAAAGATTAATTGGAGATCTTGATTTTTGGATAGCTTTTGGAAGAACAGTTTTATTTTTAGCTATTGCTCTTAATTTAGAATTAGTTTTCGGTCTAGGAATAGCACTGTTAATAAATAAAATTACATACGGACAGAGAACATTGAGAACACTAATGATGTTTCCAATGATGTTTTCTCCAATTCTAGTTGGATTTCAATGGAAGTACATTTTTAATGACAATATTGGTTTAATGAATAATTTTTTGAGAGAGTTTGGAGTCATACAACCAATACCATGGCTTGTTGATGGCATTTTAGCAAACGTTTCAATAATGGCTGCTGAAATTTGGTCAAGTACTTCAGTATTTGCTATTTTATTATTAGCAGGTTTATTGGGTATACCTAAAGACCCTATTGAGGCTGCCAAAGTTGATGGATGCAACTCATGGCAAGTATTTAAAAATATCACATTACCTTTTTTGATGCCTTTCGTATTTATTGCTATGACAATCAGATCATTAGATGTTGCAAGAGCTTATGATATTGTTCAGATGATGACTGGTGGCGGTCCTGCTAAAAGAACAGAATTACTATGGACTTTAATTTCGAGAACTGGATACGTAGATGCTAAGATGGGAATGGCTAATGCAATGTCATATATTTCAATTTTTCTTTCGATTGCATTTACTTTTTTCTTTTTTTACAAATTAATAGAGGCAAGGCAGAGGTTAAGTTATGAATAAAAAACAAATCAATAATATTCTAATTTGGTTTTCAGCCATTGTTTTAATAATTCTAATTATGACTCCTGGCTTGTGGGTAGTGCTTACAGCATTTAGACCTCAAGTAGATGTTATGGCAAAACCTGCTGTTTGGATACCGCGTAATTTAAATTTAATTCAATTTGAAACTATGCTCTTTGGTGGTTCCGAAGGATCAATGGGTAGAAGTCCTATCCCTGTTTTAAGTTATTTACGAAATTCACTTATAATTTCTTTTACAAGTACTTTTATAGCAGTGTTAGTGGGCACAATAGGAGGTTATGGTTTTGCGAGACATAATTTTAAGCACAAAAATAAATATTTTTTATTAATTATGTTAACTAGAACAATTCCTGGCATATCTTTAAGTTTACCTATCTTTATTATATTTTCAAAAATTGGTTTAATCGATACACATATAGGAATTATATTAGTTTTTGTTGCTTTAAATATTCCATTTACAATTTGGTTAACTGATGGTTTTTTTAGACAAATTCCAAGAGCGATGTCAGAAGTAGCAATGACAGATGGTTGTACTAAACTTCAAGCTTTTTGGCATATAGAGTTACCACTATCTCGATCAGGAATAGCATCTGCTGGAATATTTGCATTTTTAATTTCATGGAATGAATATGCATTAGTTTCAAATCTAGCAAGAAGTACAGATTCAAAAACATTAACTGTTGGACTTATGGACTTCACTGCGCAATTTACAATAAATTGGCCTGGTATGTGCGCTCTTGCAGTTTTTATAATTATTCCAGCACTAATCTTAACCTTTATGGTTCAAAAGCATTTAGTAACAGGATTAACATTTGGAGGAGTAAAAGGATAATGGCAAAAGTTAGCTTACAAGGTGTCTCAAAATTTTACGGAAAAGTTCAAGCAGTAAAAAAAATTGATCTAGAAATTATTGATAAAGAATTCTTAGTTCTAGTTGGACCATCAGGTTGTGGAAAATCATCTTCTCTAAGAATGATTGCAGGATTAGAGGAAATAGATGAGGGTATTATCAATATTGGTGACAAAGAAATGAATAATCTTGAACCTAGAGAAAGAAATGTTTCGATGGTGTTTCAAAACTATGCTCTTTATCCTCATATGACAGTAGAAGAAAATTTAGGATTTTCATTAAAGATTGCGGGACTTGCTAAAAAAGAAATTGAAGAAAGAGTACACGAGGCTGCAGGAATTTTAGATATAACTGAATTTTTACAAAGAAAACCATCACAATTATCAGGTGGTCAAAGACAAAGAGTTGCAATGGGAAGAGCAATAGTAAGAAGACCAGATGTTTTTTTATTTGATGAACCTTTATCTAATTTAGATGCAAAATTAAGAAATCAAATGAGGACAGAAATTAAAAGATTACATCAAAAAGTATCAACAACAATTGTCTACGTTACGCACGATCAAGTTGAAGCAATGACTTTAGCTGATCGAATTGTAATTATGAAAGATGGTATAATTGAACAAATAGGAACACCATTAGACCTATTTGAGAGACCAGCTACAAAATTTGTAGCCACTTTTATTGGATCTCCTTCCATGAATATGATTAAGGCTTCAATAGTGAAACAAAATAATGAATTATTGATGAAGACAAACGACGGAATTATAGTACCAGTGCCTAAAGATAAACAAAATTCTGTAAGTGAAGGTCAAAATATTTCTTTTGGGTTTAGAGCTGAAGATATAGTGCCACTAAAATTTGGACAAAAACCATCTAGTGCTTGGGAAATGCAATCATCGGTTAATCTAGCAGAACCACTTGGAACTGAAACTTTGATTTTTACAAACTTTGGTGAAATAGAAATAGTTAGTAGAATGTTTACACCAGAACAAGTTAAATCAAATGATGTTTTAGATTTTGCTTTAAATTTAAATAGAACATATTTATTCGATGAGAATAGCGGCTTAGCAATATGACAAGTTCTACTGAAATTTCAGATAGATTATCAAAATGTTTTAGTAGTGTTATCCATGATGTCATGAGAGATGATGGATTTAAAAATTTTGTTTTGAATCCAAATATTAAACCTAATAAGGAAAAACACAAAATCGCAGGGCAAATTTTTACTATTGAAGGAGAATCAAATACTAGTTTTTCTCATCACGAAACACTCCTTGCTTGGACTGGTCTTTTATCTAAGGCTCCATCAGATAAAGTTCTTATCTGTCAACCAAACGATAATAATATAGCTTTAATGGGTGAGTTGAGTGCCGAAACTTTACAAAAGAAAAATATTAGAGGCTACATTGCTGATGGCGGGTGTAGAGATTTAGAATTTATAAACAAAATCGATTTTCCTGTTTGGTCGAAATTTTATACGCCTAAAGATGTCGTTGCTTATTGGAAGCCTACTAAATTTGAAGAAACTATTAAAATTGGAGATGTGGAAATACATAACGGTGATTATGTAATGGCAGATATTGATGGTGTTATTATTATTCCCCAAGATAAGGTAATAGATATTTTGGAAAAATCAGAAAAATTAATTAATACTGAAAGCCAAGTTAGAAAAGCTATTAGAGAAGGAATGGATCCACAAGAAGCGTATATTAAGTATAGCGTTTTTTAAGTAATTTTTCTTTCAACCAAAAGTATATGTTCAGAATAACAAACACATTTGTCATTTTGATTTAGAATTTCACACGCCTCATTAACCTGACCATATTGAGGTCTTTTTGGATCATCTTTTTTTTCTTTAATTGTAACCTTAGTGTGAATTGTATCACCTATAAAAACAGGATTAGGAAAACGAAGTTTTTCAAATCCATAGGTGAATGCTCGCTTGTTAACTATCGAAGCTGTAAGTGCGATACCTATCGAAAAAGTACAACTAAATTGTGCTATTCGTTGACCAAATGGACCCTTTTTAGCAAACTCTGCATCAGTGTGATGAGGATAAAAGTCTCCAGAGTGCATTGCGTGCATTACAATATCAGTTTCAGTGATGGTCCTACCAACAGTGACTCTTTCAGCACCAAGTTCATAGTCTTCGAAGAATTGTTCTATTTCTACCATTTCTATTGAATAAATATTTCTCTGTAATAAGGTAGCATAATTGTAAAAATGAATAAAGATAATAAATTTGAAAACACTGTTGGAATTGAGTCAACCTTTCCAAAAGATATGCCCAATGAGCATCGAGAAATTCCAGTATGGAATTCTGAAAACTGGTTTTATGAAGATGTAATTGTTGGTCATAAAATTAGATCTCTTCGCCGAACAATATCTGAAGGAGAGGCCATGCAATTTAATTGTATGGTTTTAGATATGCATCCATATGTAGGTGATGAACATTTTGCTAAAAATGAAGGTATGTTCCAAAAAAGATTAGTAGCAGGAGCTATGGTTTTTTCTTATGGGTTGGGTTTAGTTGCAACTAATTGTGTAAATTCTTTTAGTTATGGATATGACCGTTTAAGATTCATCAAACCAGTTTTTATTGGAGATACAATTTATACAATTAGAACTAATATGGAAAAAAAACCAAAATATGAAAAAATGGGCTTAGTAAGAACCAGTTACGAAGTTTTTAAAGGTGAAGGCGAAATCGTTCTATATTGTGAGCACCTACATTCAGTTTTATATAAAAAACCAGAGGACTTTAAAGATAAATACGAAAAAAAATGATTAACTTAAAGGGAATGACCTGGGATCATTCTAGAGGTTTTGATCCAATGGTTGCTACATCTAAAAAATTTCAGGAATTTCATAATAATAAAGTTTCAATTGAATGGGATAAAAGACCATTACAAGCTTTTGCAGATAGGCCTATAGAAGACATGACTGATGATTATGATTTGATAGTAATAGACTATCCTCATGTTGGTGAAGTAGCTCACAAAGGACTTTTACAAAACTTAAATCTCAATGAATATCAATCTCAATTAAACGATTTAAAAAAGCAAACAGTTGGAAAATCGCATGAGAGTTATTTTATAGATAACAAACAATGGGCTCTTGCCATAGATGCTGCTTCACAGACTGCCTGTTACAGAGAAGATTTAGTTAAAGCACTTCCTTCTAAATGGGATGATCTTGTTTCTTTAGCAAAAGAGAATAAAATTCTTTGGCCTTTAAAACCAATTCATGCAATTAGTAGTTTTTATAGTATTTATAACAACATTACTGAAGAATTAATTCCTGAACAAAATAATTTTATCAAAAAAGATTTTGCTGTTAAAACCCTTACAATGATGAAAGCTATCTCTAGTGAAATAATTAGTGATTGTTTAAATATGGATCCAATTGAAACTGCTGAACTAATGACAGAAACAAATGATTTCTATTATTGTCCATATATTTATGGTTTTTCAAATTACTCAAGAAAAAATTATAGACAAAATATTTTGAAATACACTGACGTTTTAGATTTATCTGGAAAAGGTCCAGCAGGAACACACTTAGGTGGCACAGGTATTGCAGTTTCAAATGTAAGCAAGAACAAGGATTTAGCAATTGAATACGCATTTTGGATAGCAGGTGCTGAATGTCAAAAGTCACTTTTTTACCAAAGTGGTGGACAGCCAGGAAATTCTGAAGCTTGGGAAGATAAACAAATAAATTTAGAAACAAATGATTTTTTTAAAGGAACTCGTAAAACGCTTGATTTAGCATGGGTAAGACCAAGACATAATGGCTATATGGAATTTCAGGACAAAAGTGGTGATCTAATTAATGAATATTTACAAACAGAAATTTCAGCTGAAAGTGTTTGTGAAAAATTATCTGATATGTACAATAAGAGTTTCAAAGAATAAACTATTGTATGACTAAACCATTAGAAGGACTAACTGTATTAGAATTTAGCCAATTTTTATCAGGGCCATATGCAGGCTTAAGACTTGCTGATTTAGGAGCAAGAGTAATTAAAATTGAAAGACCAGAAGTTGGTGATCTTTGTAGAAATTTATATATCAGCGATACTGATCTCGAAGGTGATAGCACTTTATTTCATGCAATTAATAGAAATAAGGAGAGCTTTGCAGCAAATTTAAAAGATGCCAAAGATATAGAGTTAGTAAAAAAATTAATTGAGAAGGCAGATATAATTACACAAAATTTTAGACCAGGAGTAATAGAACGTATTGGTTTAGATTATGAAAATGTAAAAAAAATAAATCCAAAAATAGTATATGGAACTATTTCTGGTTACGGATCTGATGGACCTTGGAGTTCATTACCTGGACAAGATTTATTAGCGCAATCTAGAACAGGTTTAGTTTGGTTAAATGGTAATGGAGGTGAAGCACCAACCCCAATGGGTTTGGCAGTTGCTGACATGTTGGCAGGACATACACTTGTTGAAGGAATACTAGCAGCGGTTATCAAAAGATTTCGAACGGATAATGGATCTCATGTAGAAACAAGTTTAGTTGAGGCCTTATTAGATTTTCAATTTGAAGTTCTTACGACATATTTTAATGATGGAAACAGAAAGCCACAAAGAAGTTCTTATAATAATGCTCATGCATATCTATCAGCTCCATATGGAATTTATAAGACTTCTAATGGATATATAGCAATAGCAATGACACCCCTGCCACAACTTGGTGAGTTGCTTAATCTTAATTCAATAAAAGGTTTGGACGATCAAAAAGAATGGTTCACAAAAAGAGATGAGATTAAAAAACAAATTGGTGATTGGATTGAAAAAGAAACAACAGAACACTGGTTAAGTATTCTTGAGCCAGCTGATATATGGTGCGCTAAAGTACTCGATTGGGAAACAATGGTTAAACACGAAGGATTTAAAATACTTGATATGGTTCAAAGAATTAAAAGAGATGATGGACTTGATATTGAAACACTTCGTTGCCCTATAAAAATTGATGGAGAGATCTTTAAATCAAGTAAGGCAGCTCCAAAAATTGGGAACGACAATAATAGTATTATGAAAGAATTTGGTATCTCATGAAAATTAAAGATATAGAAATTCGTATGTGTCGACACAAAGAGCCTGTCATGAAAGATTCAGAAATGAGAGATGGGAAAAAATCAGATTTAGAATTCTTAGTTATCACATTTCATACTGATGAAGGTTTATCTAGCTCAACTTTTGGGTTTGCAGGGAGGGGTGCAGAAATGGCTGGTGAAATCGCAAATTCAATTTTTAAACCTTTTTTTATTGGAAGAGACCCACTTTATCGTGAGCAACATTGGCATGAATATAGAACTGCTGACAGATGGTGGAACCATGCACCAATATATAGTTACGGACCATTTGATGTTAATTGTTGGCTTCTCTCATCTATGCAAGCAGGTCAACCTCTTTATAAGTATTTGGGTGCTTATAGAGACAAGGTTCCAATTTATGGAAGTTCTCTTGTTTTAGATTCGCCTGAAGCGTACGCAAAGGAAGCCTTGGAATATAAAAAGAGAGGTTTCAATGCTTATAAACTTCATCCTCCTGGAAAATATGATTTTGATTTGGAAGCTCATAAAAAAACACGAGAAGCAGTTGGTGATGAATTTAAGCTTATGAGTGATCCGGTTGCCCCTTATACTTTTGAACAAGCTCTACGTTTTGGAAGAGAGTTAGAAAAATTAAATTATTATTGGTACGAGGAGCCTTTATTTGATGAAAATTTTCATAATCTAAGGGAATTAACTAGAATATTAGATATTCCTATTATTGGAACAGAGGTTATAGCAAAACATCCTTACAGTGTTGCGGAATGTATCTCTACAAGGGTTGTTGATATGGTAAGAGCTGATGTTTCATGGAGTGGAGGTATTACGGCTACAATGAAAACAGCACACTTAGCAGAAAGTTTTGGTGTTCAGTGTGAAATTCATACAGCTATTTATCATCCTTTAGAACTTGTTAACTTACATTGTTGTGCAGCTATAAAAAATTCTGAATTTTTTGAAGTACTCGTTCCTTATGAATATTTTAATTTTGGTTTAAAAGATTCTATCAAAGTCGAAAACGGTTATGCTCATTTACCTTCTAAGCCAGGTCTTGGCATTGATTTAGATTGGGATTTTATAGATAATACAACTTTCAAAAAAATTTAAAATGACAAAGATTACTAAATTTAGTGTTCAAGATGTAAGATTTCCAACTTCAAAAGATTTAACTGGATCTGATGCCATTCATACAGATCCTGATTATTCAGCAACGTATGTGACGGCTTTTACTGATCAATCAGAATTAAAAGGATATGGTATTGCCTTCACGATTGGTAAAGGAAATGACATTGTTGCTGAATGTATAAAACATTTTTTTCCAATTTTTGAAAATATGGACTTAAATGATTTAGAAAATAATATTGGTAAGCTCTGGTTCAAGTGTGTTGATCATAGTCAACTACGTTGGTTAGGACCTGAAAAAGGAGTTGTTCATATGGCTGTATCAGCAATCTTTAATTGTTTATGGGATTTAATTGCTAAGAAGCACAAAAAACCTTTGTGGCAGTTAGTTGTAGAAAGCGAGCCTGAAAAAATCGTTAGTTGGTTAACATTTAAATATATTGAAGATGTTTTAACTCCAGAGGAAGCGTTGGCGATTTTGTCAAATAATCAAAATAATAAACAAAAACGTATCGATACAGTATTGCAAGAAGGATATCCATCTTACACAACTGCTGCAGGATGGCTTGGCTATTCAGATGAAAAAATAATTCAATTATGCAAAGAATATATGGCGAAAGGTTGGAAGCATTTTAAAATCAAAGTAGGTTTAGATCTAGATGCAGATGTAAAAAGACTTGAGTTAATTAGAAAAACAATTGGTGATGATTGCTTTATAATGGTTGATGCAAACCAACAATGGAACGTAGAACAATCGATTAAACATATTAATGCATACAAAAAATTTAATTTATTTTTTGTAGAAGAACCTACAAGTCCAGATGATGTAATGGGTTTTGCCAAAATAAAAAAAGAAGTTGGAAACGTAAGACTTGCAACTGGAGAAGCTTGTGGAGGTCGTATCATGTTTAAACAATTTCTCGAATCTGGTGCAATGAACATTTGTCAAATTGATAGTTGCAGATTGGGAAGTATAAATGAAATAATAACCGTATTGTTAATGGCACATAAATTTAATGCCCCAGTCTTTCCTCATGCAGGTGGTGTCGGTCTTTGTGAGTATGTCCAACACTTATGTATGATTGATTATATTTTAATTAATGGTTCTAAAAATGATAAAGTAGTAGAATATCAAGACAGTTTACATGAACACTTCATATACCCATGTAAAATTGAAAATGGAAATTATATGCCTCCACTTGATCATGGATATTCTATTGAAATGAAAGAAAAGTCTGTTAATGAGTTCTCTTTTCCTAACGGCGAATATTGGAAGAATAATATATGAGACTAAAAGATAAAAAAATAATTGTAACAGCTGCGGCACAAGGGATTGGTAGAGCTACTGCAATGATGTTTGCAAAAGAAGGTGCTACTGTGATTGCTACAGATATTAATGAAGAAAAACTTAATGAATTAAACAAAGAAAATAATTTAATCAAAACTCAAAAATTAGATGCAACTAATAAAAAAGCAGTTGAAGAATTTTGTTCCAGTATTGATTTGGTTGATGTTCTTTTTCATGCAGTAGGTTTTGTTCATCATGGAACGTTATTGGAATGTGATGATGAAGAATTTTATCGATCAGTGAATGTAAATGTATATTCAGCTTATCTAATGAGCTACAATTTAGTTCCTAAAATGTTAGAAAAAGGAAAAGGAAATATAATCATAGTATCATCTGCAGCTTCTAATGTTAAGGGTGTTGAAAATAGATTTATATATGGAGCAACTAAAGCAGCTTTAAATGGTTTTGTTAAAGCAGTTGCGGCTGACTATGTGAAAAAAGGAATTCGATGTAATGCAATACTTCCTGGAACTGTAGAAACACCTTCTTGGGAAGGAAGAGTAAACATGGCTGCTGATCCAAAGAAAGCTCGTGAAGACTTTATAGCGAGACAGGCAATGGGTAGATTGGCCCAACCAGAAGAAATTGCTTC